>NZ_VFPQ01000001.1:4564376-5216430 GCF_006716785.1 Thermopolyspora flexuosa
CGGGCCGTCGAGCAGGTAGTGCAGGCCCCGCCACAGGTACCCCTCGGCGACCCGGATGGCGACGAAGCACACCGCGAACATGCCGAACAGGGGTGCGCCGCCGCGCACGGTGAGCCGTACCGTGTTCGCGAGCGCCACCCAGTGCGCCCACCGGCCGAAGAACCGGCTCAGGCCCTCCCGGGTGAGCGCGTGGGTACGCCGCTGGAGCGCCCGCTCGGCCCGGTCCGCCCCGGTCTCCAGGCGGGTGCCCCGGATGACCGTCCGGACGTCCTCGGCGTACGCGCCGTACACGACGATCGCGACCGTGAGCCAGGCCGCGGGGAGGACGAGCGCGTCCCACGCGTACGGCCGGAGCTCGCCGAGGAACTCCATCGTCACCTTCCACCCGGGAAGGTTGACCTCGAGCGAGTCCCAGGCGTCGTTCCACCACTTGGCGATCTGACGCTCGCCGACCCACTCCCGCTGGGCGAGCAGCACCCCGGCGCCGTAGTAGAAGAAGGTCAGCTCGCAGAACGCCGCGCCGATCGCCGCGCCCCGGTTCCCCCGCCGCTCGTGCCACATCACCAGGAAGAACCGCAGCACGAACGCCACGCCCATGATGATCGCCGCGGTGCCGAGGCTGAGCCCGATGAGCCCCTGCGCGGTGCCCTGGGACTCCCCGGTGAAGAAGTCGGCCCACGCGCCGAGCAGGCCCTTCTCCGCCCGCTGCCGCTCGATGTCGGTGAGCACGAAGGAGCGCACGTCGTCCTCGTGCCAGCCCCAGGCGAGATAGAGCGCGACGTACGGGAAGAGGGCCCGGCCGAGGCCGTTGAGGAAGGATTCGTCGCGCTCGCCCTCGGCCCGCCGCAGCCGCATCTCGGTCAGCTCGCCACGGAGCGCGTGGAACATGCCGATGGTGACGATGAGGTTCACCATCACCATGACGATGAACACCAGCATCGTCAGCGCGTACCGGACCTGCTCCCAGTCGCCGTGCGACATCTCGGTGCCGCCGACGAGGAGCCCGAACCGCACGAGCCGGCCGAGCGCGTACCAGATGAGGAGCGGCAGTATGCACCGCCCGGCGAGACGCACCGTCCGCCAGGGCAGAGACCAGACCGACGGGGTCCGCTCCAAACCCGACATCCAGGGCATCGTAACGGGGGTGCCTTACTGCGCGCAGGCGGTCACGCAAACCCGATGAAACGTTCACGTTCCGCCCACCTGCGCGGCCGCCCGCCACTACCCTCGACGACCATGGGGTCGCCCGACCGCGCGAACGCGAGCGCGCAGGCCGCCCGGCCCGCCGCCGCGGCGCGGCCGAGGGCCCGCATCCTGCCGCCGGTGCGCCTGCCCTGCTCGTGGTGCGACGCCGAGTTCGGCGTCGCCGACTTCCTCGACCGGTGCCGCTTCTACTGGCGGGACGCGCGCAGCGTGCGCTGGGACTGCCCGCGCTGCGGCCGCTGGGAGGACATCGACCTGCACCCCGGCGAGGTACGGCGCGGCTACGTCTACTGGGCCGGGGACTCCCGCTTCGCCCACATGCGCACCGCGATCGTCCCCGGCCTGCTCCCCTACAGCGGCGAGGACGGCCTCACCGTCGAGTACGGCGGGCGGGTCTGGCGCGTCCCCGACCTGGGCTCCTCCCGATGACGTAGGCCATCGCCGAGGCCGGCGCGGACACGCCGTCGACGCCGGGCGGCCGGGCGAAGGCGGCCGTGCCGCGGTACCCGGAGGCGGCGGCCCGCCGTGGGCGTGGACGGGTCGCCGCCCCTTCGCCGAGCGGACGCGCGGCCACGACGACCGGCTATGACGTCGGCGGTTCGATGCCCGGCTCGTCCGGATCGGGCTCCGGCTCCTCCGGCGAGTCCGTGGGCAGGTCGTCGTCGTCCGGATCCTCGGTGGGCGGCTCGCCCGGTGGCGTGGAGTTCGTCGCGGGCGGGCTCGTGCGCGGGGTGGCCGACCGGGTGGCCGAACGCGTGGGCGTCCGGGACGGCCGCCGGGTGGTCGGGCTCGAGCTCGATCGCCCCGACCGGCTTGCGGTCGGGCGCCGCGTCCGGGGCCGCTCGGTCCGCGGACGGGACTCCGCCGGGTCGGCGGCGGAGGTTCGCGACGGCGCGGGCTCGGGCGCCCGCGTCGGCTGCGGCGTGCCGGGGCGGGACGGCGCGGGGGTGGCCCGGTCGGTCGCGGGCGCGGAGGTGGGCGTCGCGGGAGCGGGGGTGAGCGTCGTCGTCACGGCGACCGGAACCTCGGGCCCGGCCTGGGAGGTGGTCGACGCCGGTTCGCCGAGGATCGCGAACACGGCGACGATCGCGGCCACGGTGACCACGGTGAGCGCGCCCACGACGGCGAGCTTCGCCGTGGGGTCGAGCCGGTTCAGGGCGAAGGCGCCGCCCGGCGTGCCGAGGGTCCGCCCCGGCGCGGCCGCCGCGCGGTCGGGCGACGCCGACGACTCCCGCAGCGCGACGCGCCCGCGCTCCTCCCAGTCCGCGCCGTACCCGGCCGCGGCCGCCTCCGCCAGCCGCTCCAGGAACCGTTCCGCGGACTCGGGGCGGTCCTCGGCCCGCGCCGCCGTGCCGTACCCGGCGAGCTCGCGCAACGGTTCGGGGACGTGCTCGACCGGTGGCGGATGCCGGTCCCGGTCGGCCTCCCCGGGCCGTTCCCCGGTGAGGGCCTCGGCGAACGTCACCGCCGCCGCGTACAGGTCCGCCGCGGGCCCGTCCGCCCGCTCCTCGCCGGGCGGCAGGTACGGCCCGGCGTCGTCCGCGGACGAGCGGACGAGGTGGGCGACGCCGAACCCGGCCAGCCTGCCGGTGCCGTCCGCGGTGACGAGGACGTGATCCGGCCGGACGTCGCCGTGTGCCACGCCGGCCCGGTGCGCGGCGGCCAGCCCGAGCAGGGTGTCCTTGAGCAGCGCGAGCGCGGCCTCCGGCGGCAGCGGACCGGCGCGGTCGAGGATCCGGCGCAGCGGCTCCCCCTCGGCCGCCTCCCGGATGATCGCCGCGCCCTCCTCGCCCTCGACGTACTCGCGGGGCCGGACCACGCGCGGCTCGTCGACCGAGGCGAGCAGCCGGGCGTCCGCACGGAACCGCGCGACCGCCTCCTCGTCGCCGGGCGGCGAGTCCAGGTAGCCGATCACCACCTCGGTGCCGTCGTCGTCGTGGCGGGCGAGCACCACGCGCCCGTCGCCGCTCACCTCCCGGATCCGGGTGTAGCCGGGTACCTGCCACGCGCCCCCTTGCCCTTCCATGACGGCCCCCTCCAACCGCGAGTCAGGTGATCTTCGCTACCAAAGGTAACGATATTGTGACGACAGTGACACGGCCGATCGCGGACATCGGCCCGCGACATGCCGACGGACCGCGCGGCGAGCGGACCGAGCCACACCCCCGGATACGCAAACCACCCCAGAAAGCCGAAAACCGGCACCCCGTTCGGGGATGCCGGTTTCGGAGTTCGGCCTCAGGCGGCTCGGCTCAGACCGCGACCTCGAGCTGGGCGACCTCGCCGCGCTTCGCCTCGACCTTGAAGTCCTTGGTCACACCGCCGCCCGCGATGATCCGGACCGTCCACGAGCCCGGAGCGGCGAAGAACCGGAAGATGCCCTCGTCGGAGACGACGACCTCGCCGGTGAACTCACCGGACTCGTCGAGCAGCCGCGCGTAGGCCGGGCCGCCCCCGGTCACCACGCCCTGGATGACGGCCTGGGTCGACAGGTCGACGCCCGCCGGAAGGGTGATCGTCTGCGCGGGTGCCCCGCACCCCTGAGCCTGCGTCATCGGGCCTCCCCCAACTCGATCGGCACGCCCACCAGCGAGCCGTACTCGGTCCACGAACCGTCGTAGTTCTTCACGTTCGGCTGGTCGAGCAGCTCGTGCAGCACGAACCAGGTGTGCGCGGAGCGCTCGCCGATCCGGCAGTAGGCGATGGTGTCCTTGCTGAAGTCGACGCCCGCCTCGGAGTAGAGCTTGCGCAGCTCCTCGTCGGACTTGAAGGTGCCGTCGTCGTTCGCGGCCTTCGACCACGGGATGTTGCGCGCGGTCGGCACGTGGCCCGGACGCTGCGCCTGCTCCTGCGGCAGGTGGGCGGGCGCGAGCAGCTTGCCGGTGAACTCGTCGGGCGAGCGCACGTCGACGATGTTGAGCTTGCCGATCGCGTTCACGACCTCGTCGCGGAACGCGCGGATCGACAGGTCCTGCTCCTTGGCGACGTAGTTGGTCCGCGGCCGGTTCGGCACCTCGGTGACCAGCTCGCGGGAGTCGAGCTCCCACTTCTTGCGGCCGCCGTCGAGCAGCTTCACCTTCTCGTGCCCGTACAGCTTGAAGTACCAGTACGCGTAGGCGGCGAACCAGTTGTTGTTGCCCCCGTAGAGGATGACCGTGTCGTCGTTCGAGATGCCCTTCTCGGACAGCAGGGCCTCGAAGCCGGCCTTGTCGACGAAGTCGCGGCGGACCGGGTCCTGCAGCTCCTTCTTCCAGTCGATCTTGATGGCGTTACGGATGTGGCCCTTGTCGTAGGCGCTGGTGTCCTCGTCGACCTCGACGATGACCACACCGGGAGTGTCGAGGTTCGCCTCGACCCAGTCGGCATCCACCAGTGCGGCGGAGCGGCTCATGTGATCCTCCCCTATCGGGTTGCGGCGGGCAGTAGACGGCGAATGATCTGGTGCTTCTCGCAGCCCGGGCGAACGCCGAGGGCCGCGGTGAGGAAGGCGGCGACAGGGGCGGGCGCACCGGTCCCCCAGGCCTTTCGACCCCTACCCACGCCCGTGCGGGCCAGTCGGTGCAGGGCACGGGCCGGGCCGGTCGGCCGTACGGCAGGGCCGGGCGGCAGGCCGTACGGCGGGCGTCCGGTGGCACCGAGCGCGAAGGCCAGGGCCGGCACCGCGAGCGGCCACAGCGCACCGGTCGGCTCAGCGATCACGAGGGCCGCTGTGGTGAGTCCTGCCGCGAAGCGCGTGCCAAGAGGATCGACCTGGCGTTGAGGAGACATCGTGGAGACTCCGCATCGTGTGCCCTGCCGGGGACGGCCGTGATCGGTCGGGGGTCGGCGCCCGCTTCGATCGCCCTCAGGCAGCGCGACAGAGCGCGGTGGCGACGCGGCAGAAGTCGACGGCGCGTCGCTTGGTGAGCAGCTCTGTCCTCGGAGTCACGCCCATGACAGTACCCCGCCGTTCCGCCATCTGTCACATCCCTGTCCGCCTGATGAGACAGAGGGGTCAAAAAGGTCAAATGTCACAAGATCGCATTTCTGTGCCCAAGCACCGTCACATCACCCGTTTACGCAGGTCACCGGCGATGACTCCGGGCGCGCACCACCCCTGCGGTGACGTTCCGCACAATGGTCGCGCGGGCGCGACCCCGGAGACGGGTGTCCACATCGCGAGACGGGTGTCCGAATGCGGACACGCGCCGGGCCGCGGCGGCCGTGCCGTACCGGCCCGGTCAGGCCGTGGCGGGCACGCGCAGCAGCAGGTCGCCGTCGGGCGTCTCCAGGTCGATCCGGCTGATCTGCTCCATCGGGATCGCCGTGGAGCCGGAGAAGCTCGCCACCTCGCCGTTGGCCGCGCGGATCGTCCAGCTCGCCGCCTGCTCGCGGGTGCCGTCCTTGGCCACCACGATCACGTTGCACTTGGTGCCGCGCGGCACGCCGCCCAGCGACACCCCGACCTGGGTGCCGCCCTCCCCCGAGCGCAGCCGCAGCACCGCGTGCACCTCGCCCCGGCTCGCGGTGAGCTCGCGCGTCGTGCGCGTGCTCGGCGCGACCGTGACGGTCCGCGTGGGCTCGGCCGCCTGCGCGTCGGCCGCCGGGGAGTCCGCCTGCGCCGACTCGGGCGCGATCGCGACGGTCGCGGTCTCGTCGCCGCCGCCCGGCTGCGCCGCGTACAGCCAGATCGAGCCGCCCACCGCGCAGATGACCAGCGACGCGGCCACCGCGAGCACCGCCTGGGTGATCCGGCGCCGCCGGGCCCGCACCTTCAGCATGCGGTCGAGCACCGCCCGCGGCGGGCGGGAGGCCTGCTCGATGTCGGCCTCGGTGACCCGGCCGAGCAGCTGGGGCAGCCCGAGGAACTCGTCGGCCTCCACCCGGCAGAACGGGCACCAGCCGAGGTGCTCGTAGACCTCGGCGGCCTCGCGCGAGTCGAGCGCCCCCAGGGCGTAGGCCCCCAGCGCCATGCGCACCTCGTCGCAGTCCACGCTCATGGCGCCAGCCCCCGTTCCTCAAGCGCGAGCTTGAGCGCGCGAAGCGCGTAGTACGTCCGTGACTTCACCGTCCCCGGGGGAATCCCGAGGATCTGCGACGCCTCCTTCACCGAACGTCCGCGGTAGTAGGTCTCCAGCAGCACCTCACGGTGCTCCGGGCGCAGGGACGCGATCGCCTCGGCGATGGCCCACTTCTCGACGGCGCGTTCCACCTCGTCGTCTCCGGGCAGTACGGCCAGCGCCTCGTCGCCCGTCTCCTGCGGCCGTGACTTGCGGGCGCGGTGCTGGTCGACGACGAGGTTGCGCGCGACCGTGAACAACCAGGCCCGTACCGGCCGGTCGGCCAGCACGTCCGGGTTGCGCCAGGCGCGCAACAGCGTCTCCTGCACAACGTCCTCCGCCCTGCCTGGGTCGCCGGTCAGTCGCAGTGCGTAGCCGTACAACGGCCCCGCGTGATCGTCGAAGAGGCTCCTGAGGAGTCGCTCGTCGGCGGTTCCGGCGTGACTCACACTCAAATGACGTACGGCGTGCCGGGCGGGTTCAACCGGCTCAGCCCTTGAGCACGACGTCCTTGGCCCGCGCCTCGATGGCGAGACCCTCGGCCGTGGGCGTCACCTTGGTGATCTTCAGGCCGAGCGGGAGCCGCCGTACCGGCACGGTCCAGGACAGCATGCGCTCGGCGTTCGGCACCGCGAGGTTGCCGCCCACCTTCACGTCGTCGGGCCGGATCCGGATGCCGCCGGAGACCACCTCGAACCGCAGCGTGGCGGACACCTCGACCGGGACGTTGCGCACCGGCAGCTCGCCGGTGACCCGCAGCGTGCCGTCCTCGGCGGCCTCGACCTTCAACCCCTCGGGGGCGCGGTCGTCAATGGTCTGCCTCGACACCACGACGGTGGCGACCACCTCGTCCACGGTGATCTCGGCGTCGCTCGCCAGCAGGTCGTTGAGCTCGGCGTTGAGGCCGAGCAGGCGGCCGTCGATGCGGGCGACCCGCACGCTGTCCCGGCGGAACGATCCGATCGAGATCGAGATCTCCTCGTAGCGGCCCGAGATCGCCTGGGTGAGGAACGGGATGCCGTGCACCTCGACCTTCGGCGTCTCGTCGAGGTCGTAGCGGGCCTCCACCTGGCGGGCGATCTCCCGTTCCACGCCGGACACCGCCACCCGGTCGAGGACCCCGAGCACGACGGCGAGCAGGATCAGGAACACCACCAGCTTGCGCATCCCGTCTCCTTCAGGGCACGCCGAGGAGATCCACCACGGCCAAGGGTATCCGGGCCGGCGTCGACCGCCCCGCCGTACACGACCGAAACCGATCAAATTCCGGTCCGTTCCGGTCCCCGGCCGGTCACCGCCTCCTCCGGCCCGGTGGCCTCGGGGGTCACCCGCGGGGTGTCCCGGTCCGCGCCGCCGACGCGTTCGGCGCGGGGCGCTATCCGCCGGCGAACGGCGGCAGGACCTCGACGGTCGCGCCGTCCGGCAGCACGATCGTGTCCGGGTCGCGTGTGCCCGCCGGGTTGCCGTCGATGAGGAAGGACGAGCGGCGCAGCACCCGCTCGAGCTCGTCGTTACGTGTGATTTTCTTCACGAGCTCGCCCAGCGTCGCGGCCTCGAAGGGCTCCTCCGCGACCCCCGCGGCCGCACGCGCCGCGGCCCAGTAGCGGACCGTCCCAACCGCCATTTTGCCTACACCGTCCAACTTTTGAGCCGTACCGAAACAATTCCGGCCATATTCACCATATACACTCGGTGCACGGATGGATACGTGGGTTTTCCGCGTACCTCACCGCTCACAGCGTGGCACGCGCTATGGCCGCGCGCTGTCGTCGGTTATTCTCACGTACTGACGGACCTGGGCGACGTGGCCCCCGGGTCCTTCTGTGTTTTTCGGCCGAACGCCGCGTGCACGGCAAGGCGGGTCGTCCACCGGACGAGCCGACGACGAAGGAGGTTCCGTGAGCAACCTGCTCCTGCTCACCAACGCACTCGAACCGTCCTCGGAGGTGCTGCCGGCACTGGGGCTGCTGCTCCACTCGGTCCGCGTCGCCCCTGCGGAGGGGTCGGCCCTCATCGACGCGCCGCCCGCCGACGCCGTCCTCGTCGACGCGCGGCGTGAGCTCGTGCAGGCGAAGGGCCTGTGCCGGCTGCTGCGCACCACCGGCATCGACTGCCCGCTCATCGCCATCGTGACCGAGGGCGGCCTCGCCGCGGTCACCGCCGAGTGGGGTGTCGACGACGTGATCCTCGACACCGCCGGACCGGCCGAGGTCGAGGCCCGGCTGCGCCTGGCGATCGGGAAGCTGTCGCTGGCCGCCAGCCAGGACACGCCCGACGAGATCCGCAGCGGGGACCTCACCATCGACGAGGCCACCTACACCGCGCGGCTCCGCGGGCGGGTGCTCGACCTCACGTTCAAGGAGTTCGAGCTGCTCAAGTACCTGGCGCAGCACCCCGGCAGGGTGTTCACCCGGGCCCAGCTCCTGCAGGAGGTCTGGGGCTACGACTACTTCGGCGGCACCCGCACCGTCGACGTGCACGTGCGGCGGCTCCGGGCCAAGCTCGGCGCCGAGCACGAGTCGCTCATCGGCACGGTGCGCAACGTCGGCTACCGCTTCGTGCCGGACCGCGGCGAGCAGCAGCAGAGCGAGAACACCGGGCCCACCCCGGTGCGCCAGTAGCGGCACCGGAGCGTACGGCGGGCCGGGGGCGTGGCCGCACCCCCGGCGGGGCGGTCGCGTGTCCGCCGCGGCCGTGCCGTACCCCCCGGGGCCTTGAGCGCGGCACGGGGTCCGACCGCCCGGACCGGACACCGGGCGCATATGGTGCGCTTATGAACTCGCGCGTGGAAATTCGGGGACGGCTCGGCGCGGACGAGGTCGCCGCCGTCCTGGCGGTGGTCGATGCGGCGACCGAGGCGGACGGGGTGCGCCCGCTCAACGAGCACGTGATGCTGCACCTCAGGTACGGCGGGGAGGAGCAGGCCAGAAACGCCCTGCTGTACGTCGGGGACCGGCTCGCCGGGTACGCGCACGTGGACCCCACGGACGTGGTGGAGGGGCCCAGCGGGGAGCTGGTGATCCATCCGGAGTTCCGGCGGCGCGGCCTCGGCCGGCGGCTGCTGGACGCGGTGCTCAACGAGACCGGGGGACGGCTGCGGCTGTGGGCGCACGGCGGCCACCCCGGGGCGGAACGGCTCGCCGCCTCCGCGGGCTTTTCGCGGGTGCGCTCGCTGTGGCAGATGCGCCGCAGCCTGTACGCCGCGCTCCCCGACCCGGTGCTCCCCGAGGGCATCCGGATCGCCGCCTTCCGGCCGGGCGTCGACGAGGAGGCGTGGCTCGCGGTGAACCGCCGCGCGTTCGCCGACCACCCCGAGCAGGGCGCCTGGACGCTGGAGGACGTCAAGCGGCGCGAGCAGGAGTCCTGGTTCGATCCGGAGGGGTTCTTCCTCGCCTGGCGCGGGGAGCGGCTCGCCGGCTTCCACTGGACCAAGGTCCACGGAGACGGCGAGCACGCTCACGAGCCGATCGGCGAGGTGTACGTGGTCGGGGTCGACCCGTCCGAGCAGGGCACCGGCCTGGGCCGGGCGCTCGTCCTCACCGGGTTGCGTCACCTGCGGGCCCGTGGCCTCGCCCAGGTGATGCTGTACGTGGACGAGGCCAACACCCCGGCGATCCGGCTGTACGAATCGCTCGGCTTCACCCACTGGGACACGGACGTGATGTACCGGCGGTGACCCCCCCTTCCGACCACCGGCCGGGTCGTCACTCCAGGATGCCGTGGAGGATGAGGTAGGTCACCGCCGCCACCGCGGCGGCCGCGGGGATGGTGAGCACCCACGCGGTCACGATGTTGCCGGCCACGCCCCACCGCACCGCGGACAGGCGCTTCGTGGCCCCCACGCCCATGATCGCGCTGGTGATCGTGTGCGTGGTCGAGATCGGCGCGCCGAAGCCCATCGCCGCGATGTAGAGGATGGCCGAGGCCGCGGTCTCGGCCGCGAAGCCCTGGGGCGGGGTGAGGGCGATGATGCGGCGGCCGAGCGTGCGCATGATGCGCCACCCGCCCGCGTAGGTGCCGAGTGAGATCGCGGCCGCCGCCGCGAGGATCACCCACTGGGGGATCGGGTCGCCCGGGGAGGCGTACCCGCCGACGACGAGCGCGAGGAAGATCACGCCCATCGTCTTCTGGGCGTCCTGCAGGCCGTGGCCGAGCGCCATCGCCGCGGCCGAGAAGGTCTGGGCGTACCGGAACCCGCGGGCGGCCCGGCCGGGGTTGGCACGCCGGAAGATCCACAGGATCGCGATCATCACGGCCCCGGCGAGCACGAACCCCATGAGCGGCGAGACGATCATGGGGATCACGACCTTCTCCACCACGCCGTCCCAGTGCACGACCGACGCCGAGGCCAGCGCCGCGCCGACCAGGCCGCCGATCAGGGCGTGGCTGCTCGACGAGGGCAGGCCGAAGTACCAGGTGATCATGTTCCAGGTGATCGCACCGACCAGTCCTGCGCCCACGATCACCAGGCCGTGGGTGCCGTCGGGTGCGTCGATGATGCCGCTCCCCACGGTCTGCGCCACCTTCGTGCCGAGGTGGGCGCCGAGGAAGTTCATCGCCGCCGCCATGAGGAGGGCGGCGCGGGGGGTGAGGGCTCGAGTGGAGACCGAGGTCGCGATCGCGTTGGCGGCGTCGTGGAAGCCGTTGGTGTAGTCGAACACCAGCGCTACGACGATGACGCCGATGACGAGTGCGAGCTCCACTTAACCGTCCTTGAGCGCGATCGACTCGATCGTGTTCGCCACGTGCTCGAAGGCGTCGGCGGCCCCCTCCAGCTGGTCGATGACCTCCTTCATCTTGAGCACGGTGAGCGCGTCGTACTCGCCGCCGAACAGCTTGGCGAGCAGGCGCCGGTAGATCTGGTCCGCCTGGTTCTCCAGGCGGTTGATCTCGATCCAGTACTCGTTGAGGTTCTTCATCGAGCGCAGCCGGGGCATCGCCTCGGCGGTGAGCTCCGAGGCACGCTCCAGCACCTCGACCTGCCGCACGACCTCCTTGGGGAGGTGCTCGATCTGGTAGAGGCCGATGAGATCGGCGGCGGCCTCCATGTAGTCCATGATGTCGTCGAGGCTGGAGGCGAGGCGGTAGATGTCCTCGCGGTCGAAGGGCGTGATGAAGCTCTCGTTGAGCCGCCTCATGATCGCGTGAGTGTGCTCGTCACCCGCGTGCTCGCACGCGGCCATCTTCTCGATCAGGGCAGACCGATCCGAGTCGACGCTGATGATCTCGACCAGTAACCGGGATGCCGTGACCAGGTTGTTCGCGGAGGCCGCGAACAAGTCGTAGTAGCTGTCCTCACGGGGTGTGAGACGGAGGCGCACGTCAATCTCCAGAAGTGCGGGGACGGTCCGCCAAGAAGAGTACGGGCTACCAGCGGAGATGCACACTTCACCGTCTGCTCTCCTGCTCGTAACCTTCCCTTCTCCCTGACGTTGCCCGACCAGTGTGCGTTAACACCGCTCCCCGACCGGCACGCGGGGGCCGGGATCGCTTGTGGGGACGGACGAGGAGACTTCCCGATCTCGGCTAGATCCGGGTGCGGTGGAAGTTGAGGTAGGAGCGGCTCGGGGTGGGCCCGCGCTGCCCCTGGTAGCGGGACCCGACCCGGCTCGAGCCGTACGGGAACTCCGCAGGAGAACTGAGCCGGAACAGGCACAGCTGCCCGATCTTCATGCCCGGCCACAGCTTGATCGGCAGGGTCGCGACGTTGGACAGCTCCAGCGTCACGTGCCCCTCGAATCCCGGATCGATGAACCCGGCCGTGGAGTGCGTGAGCAGCCCCAGCCGGCCCAGGCTCGACTTCCCCTCCAGCCGGGCGGCGATGTCGTCCGGCAGGCTGATCACCTCGTACGTCGAGGCGAGCACGAACTCCCCCGGGTGCAGGATGAAAGGTTCATCCCCGTCCGGCTCCACGAGCCGTGTGAGATCAGGCTGCTCCACCGCCGGATCGATATGCGGGTACCGATGGTTCTCGAACACGCGGAAGTAGCGGTCCAGCCGCACGTCGATGCTCGACGGCTGCACCATCTCCTCGTCGTACGGGTCGAGCTTCACTCGCCCCGACGCGATCTCAGCCCGAATATCCCGATCGGAAAGCAACACGCCCGCAACCTATCAACCGCCCGTCAACAGACAGTTAACCTCCCCCACCCCTCGCGCCCCCACACCCGTTCACCCCGGTGCGACCTGCGCCGACGGGCCCACCCGCGGGCGGTACGGCACCGCCGGGCGCGCTCGCCGGATCCCGGCCGGAGCACGGACGCCGGTGGCGCGGTCCAAGGCAGGCGACCGGGGACGATCCTGCGGCCGGATCCGCCCGCAACAACCGCCCCGGGGCTCCCAACACCATGCCGAACTTTCCGCTAAAGTGGTGTACGCCGGTCGGTACCCCAGATCGGCGATGCGGGTGTAGTTCAATGGCAGAACATCAGCTTCCCAAGCTGATAGCGCGGGTTCGATTCCCGTCACCCGCTCCAAGCGCGAAGGCCCAGGGCCGGGAGTGATCTCCCACCTGGGCCTTGCTTGTGCCCGGCACCTGACGCTCTTCCGTGCGACCGCACGGTGCGATCGGTCCCGTCGGAGGTCCCTGCGGCGAGGCGCCGCTCAGCGGCGGGCCTGGCCGAGACGTCCCAGGCCGGGGAGGAACCGGCCCACGGTGGCCGCGTAGCGCCCGTACGCCTCGCCGTGGGTGCGCAGCAGGTAGGGCTCCTCGACCACGCGGACCTGCAGCTCGATCGCGCCGAAGGTGAGCAGCAGGGCGGCGAGCGAGACGACGTTCGGCACCATCGCCGCCAGGCCGACGGCGGTGATCATCATCGCGGTGAACACGGGGTTGCGCACCAGCGCGAAGGCTCCCGTGGTGACCAGGGTGGTGTGCTCGGACTCGTCCACGCCCACGCGCCAGGAGGCGCCCATGGACCGCTGGGCGGCGAGCGTGGCGAGCGCGCCGAGCAGGGCGAGGACCAGGCCGGTGCCGCGTACGGCCGGCGTGTCGAGGGCGCCCACGGCCGCGAGGCCGGCCATCTCGGCGGCCGGGCCCGCCACCCCGGCGAGCAGGGCGGCGGTGAACATCAGGCGGGCCCACCACTGCACGCTTCCCCGCGGCAGGTTCGCCCCGCGGAATCCGGTGTCGCCGGTGCGGCGCCACTGCACCCAGGTGCGCACGCCGAACGCCAGGGCCAGCCAGGCCAGATAGATCAAGAGCGCGGTCAGCGCCATGAGGTCTCCTCACGAACGGTGCGGCACGGTCGGTGTGCGGTCACCGGCGGCGGGCGCGCCCGACGGGTCGGCACCGACCGATGCTGGGGCGAGAGGGCCCACGATCAGCGTGGTCACGTCCCGTCCTCTCTCCCAGACGCCGCGGACTCGGCGGGCGGTACGGCATCGCCGGGGCAGGTGCCGTAGTTCGGGCACAGCGCCACGGCCCGGTCGGTGGCCGCGAGCAGGGCCTCGGCCGAGCGCAGCAGGTCGAGCAGCTCCGGCGCGGCGATGAAGTAGAAGGACTGGCGCCCTTCCGCCCGGTAGTCGACCAACCGGCAGTCGCGCAGGCAGGCCAGGTGCTTGGACACCGTGGACTGCGCCATGCCGAGCTCCCGCGTCAGGTCCACCACCCGGGTCTCGCCCTGCGCCAGCCGCCGCACGATGGCGAGCCGTACCGGATCGGCGAGCGAGCGGAACAGCGCCGCCGCGGGGGCCAACCCGTCGCGCGGACTCATTCCGGATTCAGAATCAATCACGATTCCGTGATGATAACGCCGAAACGCGATCGGTCAACCCTCGCCTCCGAGGCCACACGCCGCCGCCCGGCCAGGTACGGCCCGGCGAGCGGTGCGGGCACCGGGTCCGGGTTCGGGTTCGGCGGAGTGTCTCTTTTGCGGCCAGAAGCGGGAATCCCGGCGAAACCTAGACTTGTGGCATGCCGATCGACCTGCGCCTGCTCGCCGACGTGCAATGGCAGGGCCGGCCCCTGGTCGGTGAGCGAGTTCAGGCGCTGCTCGGCGCCCTCGTGCTCGCCCGCCGTACCGTGAGCGCGGAACGGCTGGTCGCCGAGGTGTGGGGGGACGACGAGCCGGCGAACCCGGTGAAGGCGCTGCAGGTCCTGGTGTCCCGGACCCGGTCGGTCGTCGGGCCGCGGGTGCTGATCACGGAGGGCGGCGGGTACCGGCTCGAGGTGCCGCCCGACCGGATCGACGCGGAGCGCCTGCACGCGCTCGCGCAGCGGGCTCGGGCGCTGCTCGACGCGGATCCCGCGGCGGCGGCCGAGGCGGCGCGGGAGGCCGTCGCGCTGGGTGCCGGGGCGCTGCCCGGCGAGGGTGACGGGCCGCTCGCCGAACTGCGGCGGCGGGCCGCACGGGACCTGGCGGACGCGCGCGTCGTGCTCGCGCGGGCGTGGAGCCGGGGCGGGGACCACGCCGCGGCGCTCGCCGAGCTGGAGGAGGCGGCGCGCGCCCATCCGGAGGACGAGGGGCTCCTCGCCGACCTGCTGCGCAGCGAGGCGGCGGTGCGCGGTGTGGGGGCCGCGCTCGACCGCTTCGAGCGCTACCGGTCGGAGCTGCGCGACCGGGTCGGCGCCGACGTGGGCCCGGAGCTGCGGCGGGTCCACCACGAGCTGCTGGCGCTCGACCGTCCGGTGCGCTCCGGGGTGCGGTTCGACACGACCTCGCTGCTCGGCCGGGACGAGGACCTGCGCAAGGTGCGGGCGCTGCTCGCCACCTCGCGGGTGGTCTCGATCCTCGGCCCGGGCGGGCTCGGCAAGACCCGGCTCGCCCACGCCGTCGCCCGCGAGGCCCCGCAGCCGGTTGTGCACTTCGTCGAGCTGGTCGGCGTGACCTCGCCGGAGAATTTGATCGGCGAGATCGGGTCGGCGCTCGGCGTGCGCGACTCGGTGACCGGGCGCCGTACCCTCACCCCGCAGCAGCGTGCCGACGTGCGCGCACGCATCGCGCGGCAGCTCGACATGG
Organism: Thermopolyspora flexuosa; assembly: GCF_006716785.1. Taxonomy (NCBI): domain Bacteria; kingdom Bacillati; phylum Actinomycetota; class Actinomycetes; order Streptosporangiales; family Streptosporangiaceae; genus Thermopolyspora; species Thermopolyspora flexuosa. The sequence goes on from NZ_VFPQ01000001.1 coordinate 4,579,579, forward strand.
CGCCGACGCTGCTCGTGCTCGACAACTGCGAGCACCTGGTCGAGGCCGTCGCTGACCTGGTCGCGTACCTGACCGCGACAACGCGGGACCTGCGGGTGCTCACCACGACGAGGGCGCCGCTGGCGATCGCCGCGGAACGCGTCTACCCGCTGCCCCAGCTCGGCCTCGCGGACGCCGTCGAGCTGTTCCGCGACCGGGCGACCGCGGCCCGGCCGGGGGTACGGCTCGCCGAGGAGGACGTGCGCGCCGTGGTGAGCCGCCTGGACGGCCTGCCGCTCGCGATCGAGCTCGCCGCCGCGAAGGTGCGGGTGATGTCGCCGGCGGAGATCGCCCGCCGGCTGGAGGACCGGTTCGCGCTGCTGCGCGGCGGTGACCGGACCGCGCACTCGCGGCACCAGACGCTGCTCGCGGTGATCGACTGGTCGTGGAACCTGCTCGGCGAGCGGGAGCGCCGCGCGCTGCGCCGCCTGTCGGCGTTCCCGGACGGCTTCACCCTCGAGGCGGCCGAGGAGGTGCTCGGCGGCGACGCCCTTGAGGCCATCGAGGAGCTCGTGGCGCAGTCCCTGCTCACCGTCGTGGACACCGGCCGCGGCGTCCGCTACCGGATGCTGGAGACGGTGCGGGAGTTCGGCCGCATGCGCCTGGAGGCGGCCGGGGAGACCGCCGAGGCCCGGGCCGCGGTGCGCGCCTGGGCGGTCGGCTACGCCGAACGGCACGGCGCCCGGCTGTTCTCGCCGGAGCAGGTCGAGGCGATGGACCGGCTGCGGGCGGAGGAGACGAACCTCACCGACATCCTGCGCGACGCGGTCGCCGACCCCGACCCCGAGGCGGTCGTGGTGCTGTTCTCCTCGCTGAGCGGTTACTGGTCGATCCGCGGCGACTTCCCGCGCTGCCTCACCTTCACCCCGCCGGTCGCCTCCGCCCTCGCCGGGTGGACGCCGCCACCCCGGCTCCTCGACCGGACGCGGGTGGCCCTCGTGGTGGCCCTGTTCAACATCCTCTTCCTGTTCAACTCCGACGAGTTCCGGGACCTGCTGGCGAGGCTGTCCGGCCTGGGCGCCGACTCCGCGGACCCGAGGGTCCGGGCCCTGGTGACCGTGCTGCTCACCCTGGTCAGGGATCCCGACCACGGTTTCGACGAACTGGTCGCCGACCCCGACCCGGTGATCCGCAAGGTCGCGCTGCACCTGCTGAGCCACGGCCGGGAGAACGTCGGGGACCGGGCCGGTGCGATCGAGGCGGCCAAGGCCGCGCTCCGGCTCGTCGACGAGGACGACGGCCCCTGGCAGCGGGCGGTGCTGCACATCCAGCTCGCGTCCCTGCTCGCGCAGATCGGCGACCACGCCGCGGCCGTACGGCACGCCGCCGAGGCGCTGCCCGTGCTGGAACGGCTCGGGTCCGTGGACGAGGTCATCCAGATCCGCTCCACCCTCGCGATGAGCGCGCTCGCCGAGGGGCGCCGCGACGAGGCCGAACGGATGATCGCCGAGCTGGAGCGGCTCGCCCCGCTGGGCATGTACGGCGAGGCCCTGTCCGCCGACCTGTGCCGGGCGCAGCTCGCCCTGGTCGACGGCGAGGTCGCGAAGGGCCTCCGCATGCACCGGGAGGTCGCCGAGGTGCTGCGGAGGCGCAGCGTCCCGGGCGCGCCCGACGGCGTCACGCCGTGGTCCATCCTGGCGGACGTGCTCGCGCTCGCGGCCTACGCGCAGTACGGCGAGGGCGACGACGGCGCGGACCTGTTCGAGCTGCTGCGCGGCAAGGTCATGGACGTGTTCGACGTGGACCGCAGGTTCCTCGACTTCCCGGCGGCGGGCATGGTGCTCGCCGGGCTGGGCCTGTGGGGCCTGCTCAAGGGCGCGCTGCCGGTCGAGGACGCGGTCCGGCTGCTGGTACTCGCCGAGCGGTTCGCGTACAACCAGTACACGCTGACGATGCGCTGGCCGGTGCTCGCCGCGCACGCCGAGCGCGTCGCCCCCGGCATGCTGTCCCGGATCGCGGCCGAGTACGGCGAGCGGCGCGGCCCCGACCTGTTCGCCGAGGCGCGCGCCGTGCTGAAGCGGGTGGCCGGCGCACCGCCCGCCTACAGCTTCCGGGAGTAGGAGCGGACCGCGATCGGGGCGAAGATCGCGATGACGACCGCGCACCCCGCCAGCGCCCAGCCGACGTCGGCCGTCACGGTCCCGGTGTTGAACAGGGCCCGCACCGCGGAGACCACGTGCGACACCGGGTTGACCGCCACGAACGTCTGCAGCCAGCCGGGCAGCGTCTCGGCCGGGACGAAGGCGTTCGACAGGAAGGTGAGCGGGAACATGATCGCCATGGAGAAGCCCTGCACGGCCTGCGCCGACCGGGCCAGCGTGCCGAGCCAGGTGAAGATCCAGGCCAGCGACCAGCCCGCGGCCACGGTGAGGGCGATGCCGCCCAGGCAGCCGAGCACGCCGCCGCCGGGGCGGTAGCCGATGGCGAGGCCGGAGAGCAGGGTCAGCACCGACGCGATGCCGTACCGGAGCAGGTCGGCGACCATGGGGCCGGCGAGCGGGGCGAACCGTGCCATCGGCAGGACCTTGAACCGGTCGAAGACCCCCTTGTCCATGTCCTCGCGAAGTTGCACTCCCGTCGACATGCAGACGGTCAGGGCGGTCTGCGCGAGGATGCCGGGGATCAGCACCGGGAGGTAGTTCTCCACGCTGCCGGAGATCGCGCCGCCGAAGATGAACGCGAACAGCGCGGTGAACAGCAGGGGCTGGATGATCACGTCGAAGAACTGCTCCGGCTTTCGCCGCATCTTCTTCAGCGCCCGCCATGCCATCACCAGGGTCTGCACCAGGGTCTCCCGCACCGTGGGGTGGGACGCGGTGCGGGCGGCCACGGCGGCGGTGTCGAGGGTCCGGGTGTCGCGGGTGACGGTGATGCTCGTGGTGGTCATCAGGCTGCCTCCGTCCGGGACCGGTCGTCCGTGCCGTGACCGGTCAGTGCCAGGAACACCTCGTCGAGCGTCGGCTTGGCGACGCTCATCGAGGAGATGCCGACGCCCGCCTCGCGCAGGCCGATCAGGACGTCGGCGGCCCGGTTGGGGTCGGGCAGCGGGACGTTCATGCGCCCGGCCTCCGGGCTGAGCACCGGCTCCTCGCCGAGCAGCCGGCGGACGACGCCCACGGCCGCGGGGACGTCGGCCTCGCTCTCCAGGACGAGCTGCAGGGTCGACTCGCCGACCTGGGTCTTCAGCGCGTCCGGGGTGTCCTCGGCGACCTTCCGGCCGTGGTCGATCACCGCCACGCGGTCGGCGAGCTGGTCGGCCTCATCCAGGTACTGGGTGGTGAGCAGGATCGTCGAGCCGTCGGCGACGAGCTCGCGGATGACGTCCCACATCTGGCCGCGGGTCCGCGGGTCGAGGCCGGTGGTCGGCTCGTCGAGGAAGATCAGCGGCGGGCGGGTGATCAGGCTGGACGCGAGGTCGAGGCGGCGGCGCATGCCGCCGCTGAACTGGGCGATCGGCCGGTCGGCCGCCTCCTGCAGGCCGAAGCGGTCGAGCAGGTCGCGGGCGATCGCCTTGGCCCGGGCGTGGGACAGGCCCTGGATCCGGGCGAACAGCCAGAGGTTCTCCCGGGCGGTCAGGTCCTCGTCCACCGACGCGTACTGGCCGGTGACGCCGAGCAGCTGCCGGACGCGGTGGGGTTCCCGCCGCACGTCGACCCCGAAGACCTCCGCGCGGCCGGCGTCGATCGGCAGCAGGGTGGCGAGCATGCGCAACGTGGTGGTCTTGCCCGCCCCGTTCGGCCCGAGCACGCCGAAGATCTCGCCCTGCCGTACGTCGAGGTCGATGCCGTCGACGGCGCGGAACTCCCCGAAGTCCTTGACCAGGCCCTCCGCCCGGACGGCACTCAGCTCCGTCATGAGGCGTCTCCTCTCTCCCCGCCGGGCGCCTCCCGGCGGTCGGGGAAGAGGTTCGCCATCCTCGGCTTCACGGCCGCTTCACGCCGGTTTCATCCACCTCACCGCGGTTTCACCGGCCGCGGCGGGCGTTCCGCGGTACGGCACGGCGCGCGACGCGACCGGCCGGGCGGGCGGCGTGGCGGGCAGGCGGGCCGCGGGCGGGCGGCCGGGCGAAGGGTGCGGCACCGGCGGGAACGCCCGCTTGACCTCAACCAAACTTCAGGTCGCAGGATGGTCGGCCATGGAGGCGGAATCGCCGGCGCACGCGGCGGACATCGAGGCGATCAAGCGGGTGGTCGCCGCCGTCGAGCGCTCGCAGCGGCGGCGGGATCCCGACGAGTTCCTCGCGCTCATCCATCCCGACGCGGTCTGGACGACGATCCGGGGCAGGGTGCTCGTCGGTTTCGCCGAGATCGAGGAGTTCACCCGCAAGCTGCTCGCCTCGGCCGAGCGGGAGGGCACGGTCTCCTACGAGGTGACGCACGTCCGGTTCGTCCGGCCGGACGTCGCGGTGGTGAAGGTACGGCAGCGCTACCGGGCGCCGGACCACGACCGGGAGGGCGCGCCGCTGTACGTGCTGAGCAAGGACGAGGCCGGCAGATGGCTGCTGGTCGCGGGCCAGAACACCGTGGTCGCCGCCGGGTGAGCGGCACCCGGGCCGCGCCGTACCCGGGCACGCCGCACGACGCGGCGGAATCGCCGTGCCGTCGCCGCGCGACCCCATGCCGCCGAGGCGCGGCAATCCCCGCCGACGCCGACGGCGGGCAGGGCGGAATCGCATGCTCGGCGCGAGCCGGGCGGCCGGCACCGTCTCCGGTCGTCGCGGCCCGCGGGAGGGTTTTCACGTGGCGGCACAGCGCGATTACCGGAAGCGGTTACAACTCATTTGTTTGGCATCCGGAAAAGTGAACGTATGATGAACGCGTTCACCATTCCGCGAGGAACATCGCCCTGTTTTTCGGGGTTCTCCTGATTTCCCCGGCAACGCCATCGGGACCGGTCGGACATCACTTCATCAGATACCCATCATCGCCATAAAGGTGCGAATCGGGTTAATAGCCCTATTTCAATTCCTTGGCCATCCCGGGAAGGCGCTTACGAAAGGGCTAGAATTAGCAAACCCTTCTGTCACCGATCATGTACGATGGGTAATGTTCACTCGTAGATGATTCCCCCAAAACGGAGGTTTCCCTCATGCGCACGAGCAAGTTCCTGCTCGCAATCGCGGCATTTGCGGGCTCTCTTCTCGCATTCGCCCCGCCCGCGTCGGCCCAGATCGACCCGGTGGCCACGATCACCTGCCTGACCGAAAGCATCGACCTCGCCACGCTTCTCGATCCGGCGAGCCTCACCATTCCGCCGGAGATCGCCCCACAGGCCTGTCTCGCCCCCTGAAAAAAGCACACATCGCAATGAAACCGGCGCGGCGCCACGGAATACCCGTGCCGCCGCGCCTCGGCCCTAACCCTTCCGCCGAGAGTCAGATCCCAAGTGAATATCACTTATTGGGGGAGTGACGGATGACTGCGCTATGTGGTTGACTAACCACACAAAGTAAGGAGGCGCTACTCGAACGATCGGAGAGCCATGTCCCCCCGTCTCAAATCGCTGATCATCGGCGCGGTCGTCGCCGCGGCCTGCGCCCTGGCGATCGCCGCACTCGTCACCGCCGTCACGCCGGAGGCCTCCGCGGTCCGGCACTCGGCCCTCGGCGCCAACGACCCGCTCGGGCTCGTGATCCATAGCCTCGTCGTGAACATCCTCACCTCGTGACGGCGATGCTGCACACGGCGACGCACAGGACGTCCTGGCCCCACCACAACGGCCCGCTCACCCGGCTCGGGTACTTCATGTTCCTGAGCCGCTGGATCCAGATGCCGCTCTACCTCGGGCTGATCGTGGCCCAGATGGTCTATGTGTGGCGCTTCATGGGTGAGCTGGCCCATCTGATCCATCTGGCGTTCAGCGAGGGCATCCCGGAGACCACGATCATGCTCGTGGTGCTCGGCCTCGTCGACGTCGTGATGATCTCCAACCTGCTGATCATGGTCATCGTCGGCGGCTACGAGACCTTCGTCTCGCGGCTCCGCATCGAGGGGCATCCCGACCAACCGCAGTGGCTGTCCCACGTCAACGCGAACGTGCTCAAGGTCAAGCTCGCGATGGCGATCATCGGGATCTCCTCGGTTCACCTCCTGCAGATCTTCATCAACGCGGCGAAGCCCGACGTAACAGATAGGGAGCTTCTGTGGAAGACGCTTATCCACCTCACGTTCATCGTCTCGGCGATGGCGCTCGCGATAATCGACCGCATCATGTCCCACGGGGAGCGGCCGCAGAAGCCGGCGCAGGCGGCACGGCACTCCCTGGTGGGCGGTGGCGAGGGCGCGGCCGTACTGCAGCCGAAGGAGCGGGTGGCGGCCTAGTACGGAGAAGGCACGCGTTCGGCACCCTGCTCGCCGTGACGGCGGGAGCCCTGCTCCTCGTCGCCCAGCCCTCGGCGGCGCTGGCCAACGTTCCCCCGACGCAGCCCGCCACCTCCCAGCCCACCACCTCCCAGCCCGCGGAGCCCCCGGAGCCGGCCGAACCGGCCGAGCCGCCGGAGCCGCCCGAGCCGGCCGAACCGGCTCCGCCCTCCGGCTCTCTGATCGGTCAGATCGTGATCTTCAACGACGAGATCATCGAGCCCGTGTCCGTCCCGATCAGCCTGTGCGGGACCAACCTGATGTCCCCCGGCGCCAAGCTCAAGTGCGGCTCGACCAGGGTCTCGGACGACGACGGCTGATCCCTTCGCGATCCCGGTGAGACCAAGGCCCGGATCGGTGGCGGCTCCCCGCCGATCCGGGCCTTGCCCTGCCCGAAGCCCCGGTGCTCAGGCGAGCAGGTCGTCGATCTGGCCCATCGCCAGGGTGAGGCCGTCCTCCATGCCCATGGCGATGACCCGCTCCATGAACTCGGCGTCCCCGAACGTGGAGACCATGGTCATGCGGGTGCCGCCCTCGTGCGGCTCGAGCGTGACGACGCCGTGGATCGCCCTGCCGGAGAACAGCGGCCTGCCCTCCTCGTCGGCGAACCCGTCGTCGAACTCCAGCCGGTGCGGCGGCTCGATCGCGGTGATCCGCCACCAGCCGTGCGACCGCTGCCCGTCAGGGCCGGTCATGTAGTAGGCGCTGCGGCCGCCGACGACGAACTCGTGCCGTTCGAACGTGGCCGGCCATCCCGGCGGGCCCCACCATCGTTCGAGCAGGCGCGGGTCCTCCCACACCCGCCAGACCCGCTCGACCGGGGCGGAGAACTCGGCGACGACGGTGAGGCGCAGCGCTTCGACGTCCCGGTACGACTTGACCACGGGCATGATGGGTACCTCCTCAGTCCTCGTCGAGCAGCCGATCGATGCCCTCGACGCGCTGCCGCCAGATGCGCTCGTACGCCTCGAGCAGGTCGATCGCCCGCCGCAGGGTGGCCGGTTCGGCGTGCACGACCTGCTCCCGTCCACGCCGCTCCTTGTGTACGAGCCCCGCCCGGTGCAGCACCGCGACGTGCTTCTGCACCGCGGCGAAGCTCATGGGGTAGTGCTGCGCGAGCGCCGACACCGAGAGCCCTTCCCGGGCCACCCGGGCGAAGATGTCGCGGCGGGTGGCGTCGGCGAGGGCGTGGAAGATGCGGTCGGCGTCCGCATCGCTCAGCTCACGTACAACCATTTGGTTGTACGTTACGCCCACCTGCGGGAACGCGCAACCACGGATCGGTGCCGGAAGGCCAAAGAACGCGTGGGCCCTACGCGGCTCAGAGCCGACCGGCGCGGCGCTCGGTGATCAGCAGCCACACCAGGTAGCCGCCGCCGATCACGCCGGTGATCACGCCGACCGGGAGCTGGCGTTCGCCGAACGCCCGCTGCGCCACCAGGTCGGCGGCGACGAGCATCGCGGCGCCCACGCACATCGAGGCGAGCAGGTTCGGCCCCGGCGACCGGGTGAGCCGCCTGGCGAGCTGGGGCGCGGTGAGCGCGACGAAGTTGACCGGGCCCGCCGCGGCCGCGGCGAACGAGGTGAGCAGCACGGCCGCGCCGAGCAGCAGCATGCGCAGCCGCTCCACGCGCACCCCGAGCCCGCTGGCGAGGTCGTCGCCCATCTCGGTCACCCGCAGCGCCCGACCCGAGCCGGGCAGCACGAGCGCGACGAGCACGCCCACCCCGGCGAGCAGCGGCAGCACGTGCTCCCAGCCGCGCCCGTCGAGGCTGCCGGTGATCCACAGCAGCGCGCGGGCCGCCTCCATCAGCTCGGCCCGGGTGAACAGGTAGCCGTTCACCCCGGTGAGGATCGCGGTGGCCCCGATGCCGATGAGGATGAGCCGGAACCCGTGCACGCCCCGCTTCCAGGCGAGCAGGTAGATCGCGGCCCCGGTGAGCAGGCCCCCGGCGAGCGCCCCGGCCGACAGCGCCGCCGTGCCGCCGCCCGCGACCACGACCGCGAGCGCCCCGACCGTCGCCCCCTGGGTGATGCCGAGCAGGTCGGGGCTGCCGAGCGGGTTGCGCACCAGCGTCTGGAACAGCGCCCCGGCGAGCGCCAGGGCCGCGCCGACGACCAGGGCGCAGATCGCCCGCGGCAGCCGCAGCTCGACCACGATGAACCGCTCGGCCGGCGTGCCTCCGCCCAGCAGGGCCGTCACGACCTGCGACGGGGTCATCGGGAACTCGCCCCCGCCGATCGCCACGACGGTGAGCGCGAGCGCGACCAGGGCGCTGCCGAGCCCGACGACGAGCGCACGCGGCCGGAAGACCACGGCGCGGGCTCCCAACCATACGACGCTCATCGCGCCACCCGCCTTTCCCATCGGCTGTCCTCGAACTCGGCGTACCGGGGCGTCACACCCGGGCCATCCTGGCCCGCCGTACCAGATAGAGGAAGAACGGCCCGCCCAGCACCGCGGTCACGATCCCCACCTGGAGCTCGCCCGGCCGGGCGAGCACGCGGCCGAGCACGTCCGCCACGAGCAGCAGCACCGGCGCGAGCAGCGCGCAGTACGGCAGCAGCCAGCGCATGTCCGGCCCGGTGAACGGCCGGACCAGGTGCGGCATCATCAGCCCCACGAACACGATCGGCCCGCAGGCCGCGGTGGCCGCGCCGCACAGCAGGGTCACCGCGAGGATCGCGGCGACCCGGATGCGCGCGGGCCGGGCGCCGAGCGCCCGGGCGGAGTCCTCGCCGAGCGCGAGGGCGTTGAGCGGCGCCGCGAGCAGCAGCGCGACGACCACGCCCGCGGCGATGAACGGCAGCACCCGCAGCACCGTGGTGTGGTGGGCGTCGGCGAGCGACCCGACCGTCCAGAACCGCATCTTCTCCAGCGAGCCGCTGTCGAGCAGCATCGCCGCGCTCACGTACGAGTAGAGGGTGGCGTTGAGCGCGGCCCCGGCGAGCGCGAGCCGGGCCGGGGTGGCCGACCGCCCGCCGCCGACGGCGTACACGAGGGCGGAGACCACCGCCGCGCCGGCGAGGGCGAACCACACGTACCCGGAGAAGGCCGTCACGCCGAACAGCAGGGTGCCGGTCGCCACCGCGGCCGACGCGCCCGCGTTGATGCCGAGCAGCCCGGGGTCGGCGAGCGGGTTGCGGGTGAGCGCCTGCATCACCGCGCCCGCGAGCCCCAGCGCGACGCCGGCGAGCAGCCCGAGCAGGGTGCGCGGCAGCCGCATCTCGTGGACGATCGTGTACGTCTCGGCGCCCTCGTCGACGAGCCCCGCCCAGACCTCGGCGAGCGAGAGCGGCCTTGCCCCGACCCCGATGCTCAGCGCCAGCACGACGACGAGCACGGCCGCCGCGCCGAGCAGCCCGGCCGCGTGCAGCGCGGCCTTCCTCGCCCGCGCCGGCCGCCGCTCGGTCCGCGCGGTCGCCGCCGCGGCCGGCATGAAGGTGGACACGTGGGCCTCCGCAGGTGCTAACGGGGTTGTTGGGACAGGAACCCCCCAATGGTGATCCTCAATAAGGTTAGGCTAGCCTAAAGGCCGCCGTTTGATTAGGTATGCCTTACCAGAGAGGGTCACTCCCATGGCGCTTGCCCGACGACTGTCCCGGCGTAGCGTGCTGGCCGCGGGCGGTGTGGCCGCCCTCGGCCTGGTTCTGGCGGCCTGTGGCGCGGGCGACTCGACGACGAGCGGGTCGACGACCGCGTCGAACACGGGGAGCGCCTCGTCCGGGCCGTGGTCGTTCACCGACGACCGCAACGTGACGGTCAAGCTCGACGCCGCCCCCACGCGGCTGGTCGCCTTCACCGGCGCCGCGGGCGCGCTCGCCGACTACGGCCTCGGCGACAAGATCGTCGGCGTGTTCGGCGAGACCAAGCGCAAGGACGGCTCGCCGGAGCCGCAGGCCGGCGAGCTCGACGTGAACAAGGTGACGATCCTCGGCAACGTCTGGGGCGAGTTCGACATCGAGAAGTACGCGAGCCTCCGGCCGGACCTGCTCATCACCCACGAGTTCGAGCCCGGCTCGCTGTGGTACGTCCCGGACGAGAGCAAGGACAAGATCACCGCCCTGGCCCAGAGCGTGGCGATCAAGACCGGCAAGATCTCCCTGGTCAAGCCGATCGAGCGGTACGCCGAGCTCGCCAAGGCCCTCGGCGCGGACATGAACTCCCCGAAGGTCACCGAGGCCAAGGCCCGGTTCGACGCCGCGGTGGAGCGGCTGCGCAAGGCGGCGGCCGAGCACCCCGACATCCGGGTCCTCGCCGCGTCGGCGAGCGCGGACCTGTTCTACGTCTCCTCCCCCAAGACCACGAGCGACCTGATCTACTTCGCCGAGCTCGGGGTGAACATCGTCGAGCCGGAGAAGGTCGACGACGGCGGCTACTTCGAGAGCCTCAGCTGGGAGAACTCCGACAAGTACGCGGCCGACGTGATCATGCTGGACAGCCGCACGATGGCGCTCCAGCCCGACGACCTCAAGGACAAGCCCGCCTGGACGAAGCTGCCCGCGGTGCAGGCCGGTCAGGTCATCCCGTGGGACGCCGTGCCGCGGCACTCGTACGCGGGCGTGGCCCCGCTGCTCGAGGCCCTCGCCGAGGCGATCGAGAACGCCAAGAAGCTGAGCTAGCCGTCATCCGTCGCCGTCGCCGGGCAGCACCCGGAACACCGGGTAGCGCCCGGCGATGCGCGCGAACTCGCTCAGCGGGGCCCGCCGCGTCACCGGGAAGTGCGGGCGGGCCCCGGGCGCGAGCTCGAGGTACCGCCGCAGGATGGGGGCGCGCTCCCCGACCGGGACCTCCACCAGCCGTACGGCACGGCGTCCCCGGCGGCGCAGCGCCGCGCGTCCCCCGGCGGCCCGCACGTTCCGCACCCAGTTCACGTCCTCGCCGAGCATCGACACCAGGTAGTGGCCGCCCTCGTGGTCGGCGAGCACCACGGGCGCCTCGATGACGCGGCCGGTACGGCGGCCGCGCACCTCCAGGATCGTCCAGCGCGGCGACGACAGCACCCCGCCGCCGAAGTACACGGCGGTGAGCCGGTTGAGGAACCGCGCGAGCCGGTTCGGCCGGTTGTTCCGGTACATCCACCGCTTGACGGACGCGGGCGACAACGCCATCTCTCGCCTCCGTTTCCCCCAATTCGCCTGCGGGGGACGCTATCCGGACCCGCCCTCCGCGCTATTGAACAAATGGGACATCACCGGCAGGTCGGGGGCGGTGCGCCGGAGCGAGGCGGCGTACTCGCCCGGGGTGCACCGCGCGAACGCCCGGATCTCCCGGCACATGTGGGCCTGGTCCGCGTACCCCGCGGCGGCGGCGAGGCCGGCGGTGGGCGGCGCGCCGTCGGCGAGAAGGTCGGTCACCCGCTCGAACCGCAGCACGCGCGCGACCGTCTTCGGGCTCAGCCCCACCTGCTCGCGGAACCGCCGGGCCAGGTGCCGCCTGGTCCAGCCGAGCCGGTCGGCGAGCTCCCCGATCCGGACGTCCCCGCCGGAGGCGGCGAGCCACCGCAGCGCCCGCTCCACCCCGGGGTCGGGCGCGGGCCCGACGGCGAGCCGCCGTTCGAGGAACGCGGCGAGGATCTCGAAGCGCGCCCGCCAGGTCGGCGCCTCGGCGAGCCGTTCCGGCAGCAGCGCGCCGTCCCGGCCGAGCACCGCCGCCAGGTCCACGATCGTGTTGCCGAGCTCGTGCATGGGCAGCCCGAGGATCGCGTGGGCCCGCGCCGGGCTGAGCGACAGCTGCACGCCCCGCTGAATCCCGCGCACCCCGGTCACCGCCATGCGGTCGCGCACCCCGGCGACGAAGCAGGTCAGCGACCGGCCCGCGGCCCCGTCCGGGGCGTGCACCACCTCGACCGGATCGCCCAGCGCCACGATCACCGTCACCCGGCTGCAGGGGATCTCGCGCCGCCGTACCGTGAAGCCGATCCGGTCCTGGTAGCCCACGCAGCGGCCGAGCCGGTCGGCGAGCGCGCCCGGCGGCCGCACGCACACCGCCTGGTCGGCTCGGTACCCGCGCATGGCCCCTCCCGGTCGCTCCGCCTCGCCTTCCATGAGAGCACGGGCGAGCCGGCCGTGCGTCAGCGCGCGATGAACAGGTACTCGCAGACCTTGCGCCGCGCCGCGTTGGCGTGCGTGCCGAACGAGTAGCGGTGGTCGATCGTCCGCACCTCGACGTCGGACTTCACCTGGCGGAGCAGGGCCGCGATCGTCTCCGCGTCGGGCACCGCGTTCGACGAGTAGGACAGCACGATCGTCGAGTCGCGGAACTTCTCGAAGGTACGGCGCAGCGCGTCGGCGGCGGTGCGCGGATAGGAGAACGGCGTGTACCGCTTCTCCAGCTTCTTCGTCCGCGTGCCCTCCATGATCTTCTGGCCGCGCCAGTACGTGGCGAGCCCTTCCAGGAAGTGGTAGCGCTTGATGTAGCAGTTGTCGTCGCGCGGCGGCGCGTACGGCGGGTCGAGGTAGACCAGGTCGTACGGCTCGGCGGCGAGGTCGAAGACGTCGCCGGTGAGCGACCGGCACCGGCGGCCGCTGTCGAACACGGCGGCGTTGTACTCGGCGGCCCGTTCCCGGAAGTGGTCGCGCAGCGACAGCCGCAGGTCGCGCCGCCCGTCGTCGTACCGGGCGCCGGTGACGGTGAACACCCCGCGCGGCTGCTTGCGGGCCGCGGCGAGCACGAGGGCGGAGATGGCGAGCGCGCGCTTGGCGCCGTGCAGCCGGTCGATGTGGGACCACGCCGAGTCGAGGAACTCCCGGTCGTGGTCGGTGAAGTAGAGCCCGTCGAAGGTGCGCCGGATGAAGTCGCGGTCGTCCGCGGGCGGCCCGCAGATCCGGTCGATCTCCTCCGGGGTGAGGGTCTCCGACTGGTTCGCCACGGTCGCCCGGGCGATCACGCCGGGGAAGCAGAGGAAGTCGTTGGCGGTGACCTGGTAGCCGAGCGCCTTGAGCGTGTAGGCGACCACGCCGCTGCCGGAGAAGGCGTCGAGCGCGGTCCGGCCGCCGATCTCGGCGAACACCGCGGCGAGGTGGGGCGCGAGCCGGTGCTTGGAGCCCATGTAGCGCAGCCGGGGGAACGCCGCCACCCGTGCCACCACGGGCAGCAGGTCCACGCCGTGCCCGGCCCCGTGCACCGCTCCGGCCGTCACCCTCCTGTCCCTTCCCCCCAGGACCGCGGGCCCGGTCTCCGATCCTCGCACAGGCGTGTGCCGTCCGCGGAGAACTCGGCCTGTCCGGTACGGGACACCCGCGGCGGGCGCACGGGCCGGTGGCCGGGTGCGCCCGCCGGGCCGCCGCGCCGTGCCCGGGACCGGCGCGCGGGGCTCAGACGACGGTGGTCACCGTGCCGACCAGGGTGGTCGCCCCCGCCTGGGCGAAGTTGGCGAGGTCGGCGACGGCCTTCTGGCCCTCCTCGCTCGCCAGCGCGGCCTGGGCGGCGGCCTCGTCGTCGAAGGTGAGGGTGGCGATCAGGTGGTACGGCGGCTTCTCGTCGCCGCGGGCGACCGGGCGGATGACGGTGTACCCGCGCAGGCCGGGGAGCTTGGCCGCGAGCGGGGCGTGCACGTTGTCGTAGTGGGCGTCGAACGCCGCCGGGTCCTCCGGGTGGTTGTAGAGAACGGTCATCTGGTAGGCCACTTCGATCCTCCGCATCGTGCCTGCGGCGAGTCCCGCGGATCGGGTCAGCCGCGACGATGCACTGACCATCCCACCCATTTCGGACAAACGAAAGACCCTTTCGGAAGAGCGGAAACGGCGTTTCCGCCCCGCCGGGCCGGCGCGTCCTCGGCGGGGGTACGGCTACCGCGCCTTGGCGGCCCCTTCGCCGCGGCCTTCCAGGGTCGCGAGGCGGCTGCGCGCCTCCTCCAGCTCGGCGCGCAGCGTGCGCAGCTCCTCCTCCAGCTCGAGGATGCGCCGGATGGCGACGAGGGTCATGCCCTCGGAGGCGAGTTCGGTGACGTACTGGACCAGGGTGATGTCACGGCGGGAGTAGCGGCGCTGCCCTCCCGCCGACCGCTGCGGGCAGACGACGCGGTGCTCGTCGAGCCGGCGCAGGAACGCCTGCTGGACGTTGAGCATGGAGGCGACCTGGCCCAGGGAATACAGCGGGGCGTGTTCGTCGTCGATCGGCAGCCGGGTCATCGGTCCTCCCCTCTCCTCCCCGACGGGAATCCATTGTGCGGTGGCGCTCCCCCGGGCGCGGATGTCCCCCGGCCGTACGCCGGCACGCCCCGGTGACCCGGCTCGCCGCCGGGCGGCCCGCCGGTTCCGTGCCCGGGAACGGCGCCGGAATGTGCCGAACGCGATGTGCCCGAACGCAGGAAGGGCCGGTGCGCACACCGGCCCCGCCCCTGCCTTCCGTCCTGCGTCACGCGCCGATCGCCTTGGCGTCGCCCTTCCGGATCTCGATCTTCCGCGGCCGCGCCTTCTCCACCACGGGGATCCGCACGGTCAGCACGCCGTTGGCGTACGCGGCCTCGATGTGCTCGGCGTCGAGGTGCTCGGGCAGGTAGACGCGGCGGGTGAACTCGCCCATCACGCGCTCGCGGACGAACGGACGCGCGTCGTCGGTGAACTCCTCGTCGCGGCGGGCGGTGACGCTGAGCACCCCGCGGTCGACGGTGACCTCGATCGAGTCGGGGTCGATGCCGGGCAGGTCGAAGCGGAGCAGGACGTCGTCGTCGCGCCGGACGCCGTCCATCGGCATGATCCTGGCCTCGTCCTGGATCCAGCCGAACGCCTGCCGGGTCAGCCGGTCGAACTGGCGCTCGAACTCCTGCACGAACGGGTCGATGGTCGTCAGCAGCATCTTCCTCAACCCCCTTTGGAGCTTTTCCTACGTTCCACTTTGAGGAAACCTCTAACTTCACTTGCATGTTAGCTCTATGTCCATATGCATGCAAGTGTCTGCCGCGGGAGAAAATCCCGGGCTCCGTCCCTGCGTCCGCCCAGCTCGTACGGCCGGCATCGGGCGGCCACGCCGCATCGTCACGGCCATTCGGCCGGCGGCGGCCGAGACGGCCCGGGCGGGGCTTCGGCCCGGCGAGGCCGGTCGCACGGCGGCCCGCCGCGGTCGCCACGGCGGGCCGTACCGGAAGGTGTGTGGGATCGCGCGGTCAGCGGAGCGGGACCCGCCACTCCAGCCGGGTGCCGCCGCCCGGGCGATCGGCGATGGTGAAGGAGCCGCCGAGGAATTCGGCGCGCTCGCGCATGTTCGTCAGGCCGCTGCTGCGCGCCGGGCGGCCCAGGCCGCGGCCGTTGTCGGCCACCTCGAGCACGAGCGCGTCGCCGGTGGTGAGCGTCACCGACACGGCCGTGGCGTCGGCGTGCCGGGCGACGTTGGACAGCGCCTCGCGGAGCACCGCGAGCAGGTGCGCCGCGACCCGCTCCGGCACCGTGCTGTCGATCGGCCCGTCGAAGGTCACGGCCGGCGCGTAGCCGAGGTGGCCGGCCGCGTCCGCGGTGAGCCGGAGGATCCGCGCGCGCAGGCTGGCCGCCTCGCGGGGCGCGGTGTGCAGGTCGAAGATCGCGATGCGCAGCTCGCGGATCGTGGCGTCGAGCTCGGCGACCACGTCCTGCAGCCGGGCCACCACCCGCGGATCCCGCACCATGCCCGCGGTCGCCTGCAGCGCGAGGCCCGCGGCGAACACCCGCTGCACCACCATGTCGTGCAGGTCGCGGGCGATGCGCTCACGGTCGGCCAGCACCTCGCGCTCGGCCCGGGCCGCGGCGAGCTCGGCCTCCATGCGCAGCCGCTCGGACAGGTCCCGGGCCACCGCGGAGAACCCGGTGAGCGCGCCGCCCGGGCCGCGCATCGCCGACACGGTGACGGCCACGTCCACCGGCGAGCCGTCCCGGCGGCGCAGCCGCCCGTCGAAGTGGCCCGCCCGGCCGCCGCGGCGCAGCCGTTCCAGCACCGCGCCGAAGCGGCCGCGCGCCTCCGCGGGCACGAGCACGTCCACCGGCCGGTTCACGATCTCCGCCGCGGCGTGGCCGAACAGCCGCTCCGCCCCCGGGTTCCAGGTCTGCACCAGGCCCTCCGGGGTGATCGCGAACATCGCGTCGTCGGAGGACTGCACGATCGCGGCAAGCCGGGCCTCGGACCGCCGGGCCTGCTCCAGTTCGGCGTAGAGGGCGGAAAGGCCCCGGTCGGTCTCCTCCAGCTCGGCCTGGAGCGTGGCGATCGTCCGGCGATCGCTCTCGAGCGCCGCCTCCCGCCGGGCGAGCGCCTCCAGCACCTCGGCGAGCCGGGGGTGATTCGCGCGCGTCACCGATCACCGCTCCCCTGCCACTGCCGCATCGCCTTACCTGTGCCCGCGCGCCGTGCGCATAGGCGCGGTGGCGTCGTCCGTCTACCCACACCCGCGGCGACCTGACCGGGATCGCGGGGCATCGCGAAGGAACGGGCGGGCCCGGCCGGCGACGCGACGGCGTGCCGTACCGCCGCCCGCGCGCCGGAGTCGGCGGTACGGCGGCGCCGCGGCGGTCAGCCGTCGGACAACCCGCGCTCCGGACCCCGGGCCGGGACCCGCGGGCCGGCCGGGACGCCGACCTGCCGCCCGGGCACGCGGCGGCCGCGGCCCTCGCGGCCGGGCTCGAGCGGCACCGGCTCGAACCGGGTCGGGTCGGCGCAGTACTCGCGGACCGCCTCGGCGAACCGCGCCGCGTGGTAGCCGTCGGTGTAGCGGTGGTCGAAGGTGGCGGTGAGGGTCATCATCGGGCGGGCGATCACCTCGCCGGCGACCACCACCGGCCGCTGCTCCACCGCGCCGATCAGCACGAGCACCGGCACCTTGTAGTAGGCGGCGAGCGGGGAGAACGCGCGGCGCACGCCCCACATGCCCACCGAGGTGACCATCGCGCCGCCGAACGCCTGGCGGGGCATGCCGAGCCAGGAGAGGTCGAGGTTGAGGTCCGAGGTGAGCCAGGCGCCGAGCCGCAGCACCATGCGCAGCGGCAGCAGCGGCAGCCGGGTCACCAGCGACTTGCCCCGGTCGAGCTCGGCGCCGTCGCCGTTGTGGATCGCCTCCCGCCGCGTCCGCACCTCCTCGGCGATCTCGAGCGCGGTCTTGCGGTCGGCGTCGCACACCTTCACGCCGGACAGCTCCTTGCCGTCCTTCACGTTGATGATGAAGAACACGTCGACGCTCTCCCGCTCGCGCACCCGGCCGCCGGGCGCCGGCCGTACCCGCAGCTCGGGCACGACCGTGAGCGCGCGCGCGACCGCCCGCCCGACCAGGTGGGTCATGGTCAGCCGCACCCCGGTCGCCTCCCGGACACGCTCGATGTAGGCGAGCAGTGCGGCCGCGTCGACGTCCATGTCGCCGTAGAACTGCGGGTCGCTCGGCGCGGACCACGCCGCGGCGGCGAGCTTGCGCCAGCTCGGCAGCTGAGCGGTCATCCCGACCTCCCGTTACCCGAAGTGTGTTCGGTGTCACTACCCGGTGGCATGCCCGGTAACGCGAGGCGTTCGGTGCACCGCAGGCCGGCGAGCAGGGGGACGACCAGGGAGACAACGCGGCGAGCCGGCCCTCGCGGACGAGAGCCGGCTCGGTGTGCCGATGGCGCCGGTCAGATGGCGGGGATGACGTCGAAGGAGACGAGGCCGATGATCACCAGGCCGAGGATGACGCGGTAGACCACGAACGGGGTGAACCGGTTGGTGCTGATGAACTTCAGGAACCAGGCGATCACCGCGTAGCCGACGACGAAGGAGACGATCGTGGCGAGGATGGTCGGGCCCCACGCCGGGGTCTGGTCGCCGCCGATCTCCGCCAGCTCGAAGAAGCCGGACATGAGCACGGCCGGGATGGCGAGCAGGAACGAGTACCGGGCCGCCTCCTCACGCCGGTAGCCGAGCAGCAGGCCGGCGCTGATCGTGCCGCCGGAGCGGGACACGCCGGGGATGAGGGCGAGCGACTGGGCGAAGCCGTACCCGAGCGCGTGCGGGAGGTTGAGGTCGGCGTTGAGGGTGCGCTGGTTGCGCGCGATCCGGTCGGCGACCGCGAGCAGCAGGCCGAACACGATCAGGCTGGTGCCGACGAGGCGCAGGTCGCGCAGCGCGGTCTCGATCGTCTCCTTGAAGGTGAGGCCGAGCACGCCGATCGGGATGCTGCCCGCGATCACGTACCAGCCCATGCGGGCCGCGGGCTCGGAGCGCAGCTTCGGCGTCCACAGCGACCGGGTCCAGGTCGAGATGATGTTCCAGATGTCCTTGCGGAAGTAGACGAGCACGGCCGACTCGGTGCCGAGCTGGGTCACCGCGGTGAAGGCCGCGCCCGGGTCCTCCCAGCCGGCGAACGCCGACACCACGCGGATGTGCGCGCTGGACGAGATCGGCAGGAACTCCGTGAGCCCCTGCACCAGCCCCAGCAGCAAACCCTCGAACCAGCCGATCACGCCTCGACACCTTCCGGAACGCAGGACCGCAAGGCCCGTCGGGGAAGACGTGAACGGCTTGCGGCCTTGACCTGGACACGGGTGGAGTACGGCACGCGGCGATCGCGCCGCGCGCCCGCCCCCGCAGGGGGCCGGTTTCGGCTCTCCCGCTCAGGCGAGGTTAGCGGAGTTTTCGACCGTCCGTCGCGCGCTCGCGCTCCCCCGCGGGAGGCCAGAACGATCAATACCAGGTCATGGGCCGCGAACCGAAACCGCGGCCGGGCGGTCCCGGCGGGCGGGGAGCCGGACGGGCCGCCCGCCGGGACCCGCGAGACCGCGGCGCGGCCGTGCCACGCCGCCGCGGCGGCGCCGTGCCGTACCGGATCAGCGGCCCCGGGGCCCGGTACGGCACGGCCCGGCGGCCGTACCCCTGCCGTCCCTCGTCAACGGCAGCGGCGCTCCGGCCCGGCTCCCCCGCCGGGCGGCGGTCCGACGCCGGGCCGCGCGGCCCGCGCCACGCCCTCGGCGCACGCGTTCACCGCGGTCACTGGAGGGCGTCGAGGGCTACGGCCACGGCGATGACGAGCCGGCGGTCGAGGCGGTGGTCGTCGATGCGCACCCGGTAGCGGCCGTGCAGGCCCCGGCGGCGTTCCACGCTGAAGCCGATGTGCGCGCCCACCGAGAAGTCGAAGTGGTACGGCAGCCGGCCGGAGAGGACCCCGGACCGGCGCAGCAGGGAGACGGCCACGTTGCGTTCCCGGCCGGTGAAGGTGGGCAGGCCGGGCTGCTGGAAGTGCCAGGTGGCGCGCAGCGCGGGACCGGCGCCCTTGCGGAAGTAGCCGATCGGCCGGTCGTTCTCGTCCACCACGTCGTAGCCGATCCCGGGCTCGTTCGCCTTCCGGGCCCTGAAGGCGGCGAGCACCCGGTCGCGTGACGCGTCGGTGTAGAGCGTGACCTGTTCCCGGAACGTCAACGGCTTCTCCTCGGCGAAGGCGACGACCTCTCCTTCGGAGCCGTCGTGCTCCTCGACGTGCACCTCGTACCGGTTCACCGGCAGGGTGAGCTTCTGGCGAACGAGCAGCCGCCGCTGGCTCTGAAGGACGACCAATTCCATCAATCTCTCCATCGAGCGGGGGGTTATAGCTAATGACTGCCCGAATATGGCGAAAATGCCACGTGGTCGTCCATGGCGAAGATCAACAATCCGGTTCGCCCGCCACGGCGGGGGAGGCGCGGCGGCGCAGGGGGCCCAATACGCCGATCCATGAAGATCGTTATACGGGGTCGAGGGCGTCGTGCGGAGGGCGGGTACCCGCAGGTCGTAACGTGTGTCGTATCGTGTCCCAGGAACGTCACACGCCCCGATCAATGACGTCCCTGAGAACCCGCTGAATCCCGGGACGCGGGACCCGACCGTGAGTGAGCATATTTCACATGGAAGAACGGCCCCTGCTGCTGCTCGACGTGGACGGCGTGCTCAACCCGCTCGGCAGACAGGTCCGCGGCTTCCGGCGTTACGAGGTGACCGTCGGCGGGACGGTCTACACCGTTTTTCTCCACCGGGATCACGGCGCGAAGCTGCTCCGGCTGGCGGAGGAGACGGGGGCCGCGCTGACCTGGGCGACCACGTGGGAGCACCTGGCGAACGAGTGGATCGCCCCGCGCATCGGCCTGCCCTCCCTCCCGGTGGTGGAGCTCGCCGGGGCGGAGCCCGTGGCCGACGGCATGTCCGCGAAGACCCCGCACGTGGCCGGTTTCGTCAAAGGCCGGCCGTTCGTGTGGTTCGACGACGCATTGGGGCCGGAGGACGAGCGATATCTGGAGAACCACCCGGACGTCGGTGAGTTCCTGCTGATTCAGGTCGACCACCGGCACGGGCTCACCGACGAACACCTCGACCGCGCCCGCGACTGGCTGTCCCGCTTCGGCCCGGAAAAAGACGACGCGATTCCCGGGCAATAACGGGGGCAGTGGGGTCGGCGAAAGTGACCGCCGAGCCTACGGAGAGCGGGAAGCATGTATCGGTCGCGCAAGCACAGGATCCTTGGCGGCGTATGCGGGGGCATCGCCGAGAGTCTCGGCTGGTCCCCGACCGTGGTCCGGATTCTGTTCGTGATCTCGATGATCCTGATCCCCGGATCGCAGCTGATCGTTTATCCGATCCTGTGGATCATCCTCCCCAAGCGCCCCGCGGAATGGTACGCCGAGGCGCCGGCGCACGGCGGATACCCCCGATAGGAACGCACCGGGCGGCCGTGGGTGCGTATCGGCCGATGCACCGCGTACGGCCCGCCGCCGGCGGCCCGCCGGGCACATGTCGTGGCCGGTGGACACGGGTGCCGTGCCGTACCGCCCGCCCGGTCCCGTGGTGCGTGACCTCGTTTAGGCTTTCCTGACGGGAGTCGGCCCAGAAGGCCGGCGTCCGGAAGGAGCAGAACCATGCGCGCACGCCCTCTCACCCTGATCCAGGACGATCTGGTGGAGTACGAGCAGGCCATGGAGCGCATGTCGAGCCTGGTCGAGGCCCGCCAGCGGGACGAGCGCCCGGACACGATCTGGCTGCTCAGCCATCCGCCGGTGTACACCGTCGGCAAGCGCACCAGGCCCGAGCACCTGCCCGACCCCTCGCACGGCATCCCGGTGGTGCCGACCGGGCGGGGCGGCCAGCTCACCTACCACGGGCCGGGCCAGCTCGTCGGCTATCTCATCGTGAAGCTCCGCCAGGGCGAGGGCGTGGTCGACTACATCCGCGAGGTCGAGCTGCGCCTCGTCGCCGCGCTGGAGAAGCTGGGCCTGCCCGCCGAGCGCCGGGACACCCCGGAGGGGTCGGAGCTGCTCACCGGCGTGTGGACCAAGGAGACCGGCCGCAAGATCGTGTCGATCGGGATGCGCGCGAGCAAGGGCGTCACCAGCCACGGCTTCGCGCTGAACGTGGACGGCGACCTGTCGCCGTGGACGTACGCCGTGCCGTGCGGCATGCCGGACGTGCAGATGACCTCGATCGCCAACGAGATGGGCGACGCGGCCCCGGACATGGCCGCGGTGCGCGAGGCGGTCGCCGACGCGTTCGAGGCCACGGCCTGACCCACCCGGGCGGAAGGCGGCGGCGCCGCGGGCCGTACGGCCCGCCCGCCGCACAGTGAGCCGCACGGTGAACGGGCCGATCGCGGCCCCGGAGGCGGGGCGCCGGCGATCGGCCCGTCGAGCGTGCTCGCGGCGTGGGGTCAGGCGAGGTGGTCCGCGGCCTCCTCCCGCAGCAGTCCGTACATCACCTTGTCGCGCCAGGTGCCGTTGAGGAAGACCGCCCCGCGCAGCACCCCCTCGCGCTTGAACCCGACGCGCTCCAGCACCTTCTGCTCGGCGATGTTCGCCACGTCGGACAGCGCCTCCAGGCGGTGCGCGGTGGTGAACCGGAACAGGTGGTCGACGAGCCAGCGGTGCGCCGCCGTACCGAGGCCCTTGCCGCGGTACTCCGGCAGCAGCGCCAGGCCGACCTGGTAGCACACGCCCCGTGGGCCGCCCCGGTGCTGCTCCCGCCAGCTCGCCACGCCGGCCACCGTGCCGTCGGAGAGCACCACGGCGAGCGCGGTCGACTCCGGGCTGATGTAGCCGTCACGCTCCCACCGTTTCCGCCGGGCACGGGCGTCCATGAAGCCCGGCCACTCGAACGGTCCCAGCGCCTCCGGATCCGTGGACAGACGGTCGAGGAAGGGGAGATCGAACTCCTGGAAGGCACGGAACATCAGCCTGTCCTCCACGGGAAACCTCCACGCCGCCATTGGGAGTGATCTCATCCGAATGGTGTGATGTTAGGGGTCGGCGTGGCCGCATCCGGCCACTTCGCGGATGTATACGCGGCCGGAGGCCCGGAGGGACGCGGTTCGCGCCGCGCGGGTGCGCGGAAGGTTACCCGGCGACCGTGGCGGGCGGGAGTTCGTCGCGGGTGGGCAGCCCCTGCCAGTGGCTCGGGCTGGCGACCGTGTACGCGGCGAGGGCGACGCCGCGGCGCAGCCGGGCGGCCGGGTGCAGCTCCTCCAGCAGGGCGCTGAGGTATCCGGCGACGAACGAGGCGCCCGCGCCACCCGGGTCCACCACGGTGACCGGCGCCGCCGGGGCGTCGTACCGGATGCCGCCGACGGTCGCGCTCGCCCCCTTGCCGCCCCGGGTGACCACGATCTCGGGCACGGTGCTCAGCGCCGTGTCGATCAGCTCGAGCTCGTCGGCGTTCACGAACAGCACGTCGGCCGACTTGGCCAGCTCGGTGAGGGTCTCCTTCGCCTCCCGGTGGTCCGGCCACAGGTCCGGCCGGTGGGCGACGTCGACCGATACCGTCACCCCGGCGTCGGCGGCGAGCTTGATCGCGTGGTGCACGGCGCTCCACGCGGTGCCGCTCACCGCCGCGGTGATGCCGGTGACGTGCAGGACCCGCGCGGACCGCACCACGTCCACGGGCACGTCCGCGGGTGACAGCCGCGACCCGGCCGACCGGGCGCGGTAGTGCACGGTGCGCCGTACCCGGCCCACCCGCCGCTGCCGCAGGATGAGCCCGGTCCCGGCGGACGTGTCCACCCGCGCGTGGGAGACGTCCACACCCTCGCCCCGCAGTACGGCGAGCACCCGTGCGCCGATCTCGTCGTCGCCGACCCGTCCCACCCAGGTCGCGCTGTGTCCGAGCCGCGCCATGCCGATCGCTGTGGTGAGTTCCGGCCCGGCGACGTCAAGCCGGGCGGTCAAGTCGTGGCGTAACCGATCGGCGGAGACGACGCCGAGCGCCTCGCCGAGCGTGACGACCTCTGTCATGACGTTCTTTCAGCCTCCGCCGGAGGCTCTGCCGCCTCCGCGCCGAAAGCATGACAGAAAGTGACCGCTGGTCACAAACACGGTCGTCACGCAAGGTGTCCACAGGTCACACCCCTCCCGGCGGGGGTGTGAGCGTGCGGCGGGCGGCCCCGCGCACGCGATAGCCCGGGCCGGTCCCGACTACGGGTGGCCCGGGCCGTGCCGGCGCGCTCAGGCGGCGAGGGCGTCGAGCGTGGCCTCGCAGAACGCCTTCAGGTCGTCCGGTCCGCGGCTGGTGATGAGCTTGCCGGGGCCGTTCTCGTCGACCACGACCTCCTCGTCCACCCAGGTCGCGCCCGCGTTGCGCAGGTCGGTCTGCACGCTCGGCCAGGACGTGACGGTACGGCCGCGCACCACGTCGGCCTCGATGAGCGTCCACGCGGCGTGGCAGATCGACGCGACCGGCTTGCCGGACTCGACGAACTCGCGCACGAACCGTACGGCCTCCGGCCGGGTGCGCAGGTGGTCGGGGTTGGCGACGCCGCCCGGCAGGACCAGGCCGTCGAAGTCCTGCACGGACACCTCGCCGACGACGCCGTCGACCGGGAAGGTGTCCCCCTTGTCCAGGTGCCGGAACGCGGTGATCTGCCCGGGCTCGGTGGAGATCAGCCTGGGCGTGCCACCGGCGTCCCGCACCGCCCGCCACGGCTCGGTGAGCTCGACCTGCTCGGTGCCCTCGGGCGCGGCCAGGAACGCGATCGTCTTGCCGTTGAGGCTCATGTCTCCCCTTTCGCCGGACGCCCGCACGCGGTCGCGGGTCCCGGCCCGCGAGCCCTCGGGGAGCCTCGGGGTGCCCGCCGCCGCGGCCCGGACCCGGCGTGCCGGTCGTCCGTGCTCGATGTGGCTCGGTGTGCGGTTGCCGCCGTGCTTGGTGCGTGTCGCGGGACCACGAGCGGCCCGAGAGCCCGCCTGCCCGGGCTGGCGGGATCTATGCGGCAGCCGGGCGGCGCCTTCGGTACGGCACCGCGGCGGCGGCGACGGCACGCCGTACCGTCCGGTAATCGCGAATCCGTTGCGGTAAACGCGGATCCCGGAGGGATGTAAGACGCGAATCACGCGAACGTCTCGGAACACCACTGAATGCCCGCATGCGTCACGAAAACCGTGGCGCCGGGGGCCGCCGCAGGCCGCCCCGCAGGGCACGAAATCCGAGGTGGCCGCGGTCGATCGCCCGGGTTCGCCCGGATGATGATCATCAGGTTTCCGTCGCGTGGGATCACCTTTTGGACACGATGCGGCGTGCCGCTCGCGTCGTTATGCCCTTTGCAAAGAATGGGAAAACAAGGACACTTCTTCTGCGGGTGGGGGGCTGGCTTTCGCCTGCGCAAACGGGGGAGGCACGGAAGGCGTTGACCGGCACTTCTGGTCACACCGGGCCGCCGATGAGCCTGGAGGGGGTCGAGCATGCGCTCAGGCGGCGGCGGGACGAGCGTGACCGGATCGCGGGTGATCTGCTCGACCTGGAGGCACACCACGGCCACCGGCTGCTCAGGGGCGCCGAGCTCGACGGGGAGACGCACCGCCGGTGGGCCGAGGCCCGGGAACGCCTCGCCGCGCTGTGGGTGGTGTTCGACGCCTACCGGCGCGTCGTCGACGAGGCGGAACGGCTGCGCGCCGCGTCGCCGCGGCCCGGGCCGGAGACGCTCGCCGAGCTGACCGCGCTGCTCACCGGGCCCTCGGTGGTGCTCAAGCCCGAGGACGTGCCGGTGGAGCGGCGCTCGCTGGTGCGGATCACCGCCGAGCGCATCACCCTCGACGAGGCCGTCGCCCGCATGGACGCGGCCTACCGGGAGGTCGCCCGGACCGTGGCCGCGGCCGACGAGGCGTGGACCGCGCTGCTGCCGCGGCTCGACGAGGCCGAGGCGGCCCGGAACGCGGCCGAGCGGCTGCTCGCCGAGCTCGGCGGCGCCGACGGCGAGCTGGAACGGCTCGGCCGCGAGCTCGCCGCGCTGCGCGGCCGGGTACGCGGCGACCCGCTGTCCTTCGCCGCAGGCGGCCGGATCGACACCGGCCCGCTGGAGCGCCTCGCCGCCGCGCTCGCCGCCCGCCGGGACCACCTGGAGAAGGCCCTGCGCGTCCGGGACGGCTTCGCGGCACGGGCCGGCGAGCTGGCGGACCGCGTCGCCGCGGTGCGCGCCGCGGAGCAGGAGGCCCGCGCGGCCCGCGACCGCGTCCTCGTCAGGATCACCGATCCGGTGCTGCCGCACCTGCCCGACCAGGCCCCCGCGCTCGCCGGCCGGCTCGCCGGCCTCGCCGCGCTGCGCGACGGCGGCGACTGGATCGCGCTGGCCCGCGCCGCCGACGAGCTGGAGCGCGCCGCGGGCGACGCGCTGCGGCAGGCCCGGGAGGCGACCAAGGCCATCAACGAGCTGCTGGAACGGCGCGACGAGCTGCGCGGCCGGCTGGAGGCGTTCCGGGCGAAGGCGCTGCGCCAGGGCCTCGCCGAGCACCCCGAGCTGCTCCGGCTCTTCCGGCAGGCCCACGACCTGCTGTGGACGGCCCCCTGCGACCTTCGCCAGGCGACCCGCGCGGTCTCGGGCTACCAGCGGGCACTACGAGAGATCGGAGCGGACTGATGGACCAGTGCTCCTACCCCGGCTGCACCGGCACCGTGGTGGACGGCTACTGCGACACCTGCGGCATGGCGCCGCCCCGGCCGAGCCAGGCGTCCCAGCCGTCCGCGGGCGGCTCCCTCGGCGGCGCCCCCGCCCCGGCCGTTCAGTCCGCCCCGGCGGCCCCGGCCGCTCAATCCGCCCCGGCGGCTCCGGCCGCGCCCTTCCCGCCTCCGCCGCCGTCACCGCCCACCGGACCCGCGCCGTTCCCCTCGGTGCCGTCCACCCCGGCGGGGGCCGCGATGTTCCCGTCCGCCCCGTCCACGCCGGTCGGGTCGGCCCCGTTCCCCTCCGCGCCGTTCACCGCGCCCGGCAGCCACCCCAGCGGCCGGGGGCGCGGCAGCTCGAGCACCCGGTCGCGGCGCGGCATGCTCGGCGCGGGCCTGGTCGAGGTGCCGCCGGTGCCGTACCGGGACCCCTCGCAGGTGGTGATGCGGAACCCGCAGGTGCCGGAGGAGAAGCGGTTCTGCAACAACCCGCAGTGCGGCAAGCCGGTCGGCCGCACCCGGGGCGACCGGCCGGGCCGTACCGAGGGGTTCTGCCCGCACTGCGGCACCCGGTTCTCGTTCACCCCCAAGCTGCGCGAGGGCGAGCTGGTCGCCGGGCAGTACGAGGTGAAGGGCTGCCTGGCGCACGGCGGCCTCGGCTGGATCTACCTCGCCGCCGACCGCAACCTCGACGGCCGCTGGGTGGTGCTCAAGGGCCTGCTCGACACGATGGACGCCGAGGCGCTCGCCGCGGCCGAGGCCGAGCGCCGGTTCCTCATCGGCGTCGACCACCCGAACATCGTCAAGATCATCAACTTCGTGCAGCACCCCGACCCCGTGACGCGGTCGATGGTCGGCTACATCGTCATGGAGTACGTCGGCGGCGAGTCGCTGCAGGACATGCTGCGGCGGCGGCTGCGCGAGTCCGGCAACACCGAGGCGCTGCCGCTCACCCACGCCATCGCGTACGCGCTGGAGATCCTGCGGGCGTTCGCCTACCTGCACGACCGCGGCCTGCTCTACTGCGACCTCAAGCCCGCGAACGTCATCCAGGTCGAGGAGCAGCTCAAGCTGATCGACCTCGGCGCGGTCCGGCGCATCGACGACATGGACAGCGCGATCTACGGCACGATCGGCTACCAGGCGCCGGAGATCGCCACGGACGGGCCGTCGATCAGCTCCGACCTGTACACGGTCGGGCGCACGCTCGCCGTGCTGAGCTTCCCGTTCAGCCCGGCGACCCGGGACCAGGCCACGCCGCTGCCCCCGCCGGAGCAGGTGCCGGTGCTGCAGCGGTACGACTCGTTCCACCGGTTCCTGCTGCGCGCCACCCACCCGCGGCCGGAGCTGCGGTTCCAGGACGCCGCCGAGATGGCCGACCAGCTGCGCGGCGTGCTGCGCGAGGTGAAGGCCGACGAGGACGGCCGGCCGTACCCGGCGCTGTCCGGGCTGTTCGGCCCGGAGCGCACCGCGGCCGGGACCGCGCTCGCCCCGGAGGACTCCGGCAGCGTGTTCGCCACGCCCGCCCCGGGCGAGTTCGTGTCCGCGCTGCCGGTGCCGCTCGTCGACCCGGGCGACCCGGCGGCCTCGTTCCTCGCCGGGCTCACCGCGCGCAACCCCGGCGAGCTGGCCGACGTGCTGCGGCAGGCGCCGGTGGTGTCGCCGGAGACCGACCTCGCGCTCGCCCGGGTGCTGATCGAGCAGGGCAACGGCGCGGAGGCGGACGCGCCGCTCACCCGGGTGGCGCAGGAGCGGCCCTGGGACTGGCGGCCCCACTGGTACCGCGGGGTGCTCGCGCTCGCCTCCGGCGACCCCGCGGAGGCGGTGCGGATCTTCGACGAGCTGTACGGCCGCATGCCCGGCGAGGAGGCGACCAAGCTCGCGCTGGCGTTCGCCCGCGAGCGGGCCGGGGACTTCGCCGGGGCGGCGCGGCTGTACGGGACGGTGTGGCGTACCGACACCTCGTACGTGAGCGCGGCGTTCGGGCTCGCCCGCACCCGGCTGGCGGGCGGCGACCCGGCCGGGGCCACCGGTGTCCTCGACCAGGTGCCGGTCGCCTCCACGCACCGGGTCGCGGCGCAGCTCGCCACGGTGGCGATCGCGGTGCGCGGCCAGGACCCGGCCCGGCTCTCCGCGGACGCGCTGCTGCTCGCCGGGCACCGGCTGGAGCAGATCGGGCTCGATGCGATCCGGTTCAACCGGATGGCGGCCGAGGTGCTGCGGGCCGCGCTCGCCTGGCTCGGCAAGGGCGCGGCCACGTCGGTGAACGGCGCCACGCTGCTCGGCGCGCCGTTCACCGAGGTCGGCATCCGGCGCAGGCTGGAACAGACCTACCGGGCGCTGGCCCGGGCGTCACACGACCCGGACGAGCGGCACGAGCTGATCGACCGGGCGAACGCGGTACGGCCGAGGACGTGGATCTGATGGCGGCGATCTGTCCGGTGTGCTCGCTGGAAGGGCTGCCCGGCGAGAGGTTCTGCGAGGAGTGCGGCACGCCCCTCGGCGCGACGCTGTGCGCCTCCTGCGGCGCGGGCGCGGTCGACGCCGACGGGTACTGCGGGCGGTGCGGCGTGCGGCAGCCCACCGGGCGGGACCACGCCGAGATCGAGCTGACCGCCGGGGCGGTCCGGGTGGCCGGGGTGAGCGACCGCGGCCTGCGGCACAGCCACAACGAGGACGCGATGGCCCTCACCGTCACCGCCGTGCCCGCCGGGCCGTACGCGGCGGTCCCGGCCGGTACGGGCGATCCGGTGGCGGGCCCGGCCGGGTGGCAGGGCGGCCGGGACGCGTTCCCTCCCCCCGCGGCGGGCGGTACGCCGGGCGGGGCCGGGCACGCGGTCGTCGGGGTGGTGTGCGACGGGGTGTCGACCTCGCCGCGGCCGGAGGAGGCGTCGCAGACCGCGGCCGACACCGCCGCGGCGGTGCTCGCCGAGCGGCTGGCGGCCGGGGCCGACGCGGTGGCGGCGACCTACCAGGCCGTGGCGGCGGCGGCCGGGGCGGTGGCCGGGCTCGCGGACTCGCTGTTCGACGCCCCGGCCTGCACCCTGGTGTCGGCGGTGGTGGACCCCCGGCACGTGACGGTCGGCTGGGTGGGCGACAGCCGGGCCTACTGGCTGTCCGGGCCGGGCAGCGCGCTGCTCACCCAGGACGACGCCGGGCCGGGCCACGTGCTCACCGCGTGGCTCGGCGCGGACGCCGGCGAGGTCGTCCCGCACGTGCGCAGCTTCGCCCCCGAGGGTCCCGGGGTGGTGCTGGTCTGCTCGGACGGCCTGTGGAACTACTACCCCGACCCCCTGGCGCTCGCCCAGGCCGTGCCCGACGCCGCCGCCGACCCCCTGGCCGCGGCCCGGACCCTGGTCGAGCTGGCGCTCCAGGCGGGCGGGCGCGACAACATCACGGTGCTGGTGATCCCGTTCACAGGAAGGCGGTGACATGAGCGGGCGACCCCACCCGCGGCGTCTCGGCCGGCCCGGCCCGGTACGGCCCGGCCGCCCGCTCGTGGCGACCGAGAAGGAGGCGGCATGACCGAGCAGGCCCAGTTCACGATCCGCGTCGACCAGAACAAGTACCTCCCGGTGGGCGGCTCGGAGGTGCACGCGATCGTGACCGTGGAGGCGACCGGCCCGCTGGAAACGGTCGCGCAGCACGCCCAGGCCGCCGAGGTGATCATCATCGACACCTCGACCTCGATGGCGACCGAGCGGATCGGCGAGGCCCGCAAGGCCGCGATGGCCGCGATCGACACGCTCCGCGACGGCGTGCACTTCGCGATCATCGCGGGCACGACCAAGGCCACGATGGTCTACCCGAGCCGCAAGGAGATGGCGACGATGAACGCCGAGACGCGGCAGGCCGCCAAGAACGCGGTGAGCGGGCTCATCGCGGACGGCGGCACCGCGATCGGTACCTGGCTCCGCCTCGCCGCCGACCTGTTCGACCCGTACCAGGGCGCGGTCCGGCACGCCATCCTGCTCACCGACGGGCACAACCAGCACGAGAGCGCCGCCCAGCTCGACGCCGCGCTCGCCTACTGCCAGGGCAAGTTCGTCTGCGACTGCCGCGGGGTCGGCACCGGGTGGGAGGTCGCCGAGCTGCGCAAGATCGCCTCCACGCTGCTCGGCACGGTGCAGGACATCCCGGACGCCAAGGACCTGGAGGCGGACTTCCGGGCGATGGCGCAGCAGGCGATGGGCAAGGCCGTCGCCGACGTGGCGCTGCGCATCTGGACCCCGCAGACCGCCAAGATCAGGTTCGTGAAGCAGGTCTCGCCGACGCTCGAGGACCTCACCGGCCGCCGCGTCGACTCCGGCCCGCAGTCCGGCGACTACCCCACCGGCGCGTGGGGCCGCGAGGTGCGCGAGTACCACGTGTGCATCGAGGTCACCCCGGGCGGCATCGGCCAGGAGATGCGGGCCGGCTGGGTGAAGCTGGTGCAGCCCGACACCGGCATGCAGCTCGCCGCGGGCAACATCCTCGCCACGTGGACCGACGACCCGGCGCAGTCCACCCGGATCAACCCCCGGGTCGCCCACTACACCGGCCAGGCCGAGCTGGCGAGCCTCATCCAGGAGGGCCTGCAGGCGCACCGGGAGCACGACTTCGCCACCGCCACCGCGCGGCTCGGCCGGGCCCGGCGGCTCGCCGAGGAGTCCGGCAACGAGGCCACGGCGAAGCTGCTCGACCGGGTGCTCGACTACGACCGGGCCACCGGCACCGTACGGCTCAAGCCGCACATCGACCGGGCGTCGGAGATCGCGCTCGACGTCGGGTCGGTCCGCACCGTCCGCACCCGCAGAGACCCCGACCAGGGTTGAGTAAGGAGTTCGCATGCCCATCTGCCCCTCGGGCCACGACTCGGGCTCGGCCGACTACTGCGACGTGTGCGGCCTCGCGATCACCGGCGGCCAGGCGCCCGCCACCGTGGCGGGCCCGGCGCACTCGGCGGCCGTCGCCGGGGCGCCCCCGGCCGCCGCCGCGCCCTCGCCCGCGTCGGGGCCCGCCGTACCGCAGGGCGCGAGCGGCCAGGAGGTGTGCCCCGAGCCCGGCTGCGGCACGCCGCGCGCCGGCCGGTTCTGCGAGGTGTGCGGCTACGACTTCGCCACCGGCACGCCGGGCTTCGGCCCGGTCAACACCGACTTCGGGCCGCCCCCGACGAGCTCCCCGCCCGGCGGGTACGGCCCGCACACCGGCGGCTACCCACCCCCCGGCTACGGCCCGCCCCCGGGCGCGCCGTACCCGCCGTCCGGATACGGCCCGCCCCCGGGCCACGCCCCCTACCCCGGCGCCCCCACCCCTCCGGGACCCGGCACGGCCGCCCCAGCCCCCCACGGGTACGGCACGGCCGCCCACCCCGGCTACGGCCATCCGAGCGGGCAGCCGATCGGCCCCCACGGCGCCCCGCCCCCCGGCCCCGGCCCGGCCACCGGCATGCCGCCGGGCGCACCTCCGGGCGCGCCGTACACCGGCTGGCACGTCGTGGTCGCGGCCGACCGGCAGTACTTCGACTCGGTCATCGCCCAGGGCGGCCCGGACGCGGCGAAGATCGTCTTCCCGCCGTACTGCCCCGAACGGGTCATCCCGCTCGTCGGCGGCCAGGTGCGGATCGGGCGGCGCAGCCGGTCCCGCGGGCTCCACCCCGAGATCGACCTGAGCGGGCCGCCGGAGGACCCCGGCGTGTCCCACCTGCACGCGATCCTCGTGGCGCAGCCCGACGGCTCCTGGGCGCTGGTCGACCCCGGCTCGGCGAACGGAACAAAGATCAACGATGCACCCGACCCCATCGCCACGAACGTCCCGGTTCCGCTATCCGACGGCGACCGCATCTACGTGGGCGCCTGGACCGTCATCGTGCTGCGCAAGGGGTGAGCGGAGCGTGCCGACGGTGGAGGAGTCGCCATGACGATGCCGCTTCCGAGCCCGGCGCAGACGGCGCAGCCGAACGCGCCCGCCGCGCCCGCGCCGCCCGCGGCCCCGCCCGCGCCCGCCACCTCGGCCACGCCGCCCGCCCGCGGCCTCCTGCCGCGGCTGCCCCGGCTGCCGCGCCGGCTGCGGCTGCGCACCGTGCCCGCCCGCATCCGCGCGTGGACGGCGCTGACGGTCGTCGCCGTGCTGGCACTGTTCGGCGTCACCTGGACGGCGATCGACGACGCCACCGAGGGCCTGCGCGTGATCGGGCGGACCGACGGGCCGCAGGTGGTGGCGACCGGCGACCTGTACTACGCGCTCAGCAACATGGACACCCAGGTCGCCAACATCCTGCTCCTCGGCAGGAACCAGATCGGCGGCGGCCGGGAGGAGGCGCTCCGGCGCTACGAGGAGAGCCGCAACGAGGCCGGGCGGGCCCTGCTCCAGGCCGCCGACCTCGCCGACGACGCCGCCGAGCGGCGCACCGTGCGGGAGCTGCTCAACGGGCTGAGCGAGTACGAGCGGCTCGCCGCCGAGGCGATGCTGCTCAGCAACCGGGAGTACGTCCTCGGGGACGCGCCGGACTCGGCGGTCGTCCGCTACCGCGCGGCCACCAAGCTCATGCGGCTCAGCCTGCTGCCCAAGGCGTACAACCTCACGCTGGAGAGCGGGTCGAACGTGCGCCGCACGTACGAGGAGCAGCACTCGGCGGTGCGCAACGGCCGCCTCGCCGTGGTCGTCCTCGGGGTGGTGACCCTCGGTCTCCTCGTCGGCCTGCAGGTCTACCTCGCCCACCGGTTCCGGCGCATCCTCAACCCGGCGCTGCTCGCCGCCACCGTGGCGCTCACCGTGCTCGTCGGCCTCGCCATGGGCCTGCTGGAACGGGCGGCCGAGGACATGCGCGTCGCCAAGGAGAAGGGATTCAACTCGATGCTCGCGCTGTCGCGGGCGCGGGCGATCAGCAACAGCATGCACGGCGACCAGAGCCGCTACCTGCTCGACCGCCAGGAGGCGGACACCTACGCGCAGGTGTACCTCGACAAGGCGCAGTCGGTGCTGTACACCCCCGCGGGCAACCTCAACACCTACTACCAGGGGCTGAGCAAGGCGGCCCGCGAGTACCCGGGCAAGGCGGACTTCCTCGGCTTCTTCGGCGCCGAGGCGAAGATCGCCGACGACAAGGACGTACGCGACGCCCTCGCCGAGACGATCAAGCGGTACGACGGCTTCCAGCAGCAGGACCGCCAGCTCCGCGCGTCCGGCCGGGTCGAGCACCTGATGAACGACGTGGCCGAGCGCTTCCGGGAGTACGACGACGCGCTGGTCCAACTCACCAGGATCCACCGCCGCACCTTCGACGCGGCGATCGCGGACGGCTA
The DNA here is from genome assembly GCF_006716785.1 of Thermopolyspora flexuosa. Lineage (NCBI taxonomy): Bacteria > Bacillati > Actinomycetota > Actinomycetes > Streptosporangiales > Streptosporangiaceae > Thermopolyspora > Thermopolyspora flexuosa. The sequence goes on from NZ_VFPQ01000001.1 coordinate 4,613,067, forward strand.
CGCCGCCGTCAACGGCTGGAACTACGCGCTCCCCGGCACGATCGCCGCCGTCGTGGCGCTGATCTTCGTCGGGGTACGGCCCCGCCTCGTGGAATACCGCTGACGACGAACGGGAGATTGCGATGCGAGCAAGGATCGCCCTCGCCGGGCTGGCCGTACTGGCCCTGACGGCGGCGGGGTGCGGTGCGGGCGGCGACGAGTCCTCGATCGTCGGCAAGGAGTCCCTGGTGATCGGGGTCAAGCCCGACCAGCCCGGCCTCGGGCTGAAGAAGCGCGACGGCGTCTACGAGGGCTTCGACGTGGACGTGGCCAAGGCGATCGTCGGCCACCTGAAGGGCGCCGGCCTTCTCCCGGAGGACGTCACCGTGCGGTTCATGGACGCCCCGTCGTCGGATCGGGAGAAGCTGCTCCAGTCCCGCAAGGTGGACTTCATCGTCGCCTCCTACTCGATCACGCCGGAGCGCAAGACCAAGGTCGCCTTCGCCGGGCCGTACTACGTCGCCCACCAGGACATCCTGGTGCGGCAGAACCAGACCGGGATCCGGAACGTCCGCGACCTGGCCGGCCGGCGGCTGTGCGCGGTGGACGGCTCGAACTCCGACGACCGGGTGCAGAAGGAACGGGGAATCCCGATCACACCCGTGCAGTCGGCCTCCTACAGCGAGTGCATCGAGAAGCTGAAGAACAACGAGGTCGACGCGGTCTCCACCGACGACCTCATCCTCGCCGGCTTCGCCGCCCAACCGGACAACCGGAACCTGCGGGTGGTCAACGCCCGCTTCACCGACGAGCGGTACGGCGTCGGCATCCACAAGACCGACATCGAGGGCTGCGAGGCCATCAACAAGGCGATCACCACGCTCTACCAGAACGGCACCATCCCCAAGCTCCTGAACAAGTGGTTCGGCGGCACCGGCCTCAACCTGCAGGACGCCACCAGCGTCCCCCAGTTCGAAGGCTGCGACTGACCCCAGGCGGCTGGGCGACCTGACCAGCGGGTCGCGCAGCCGCCCGCCGTACCTCAAGCACTGTCCCTGGCCTCCCACTCGCCTGACCGGCCTGTTTTCCCGGTACGGCCCGCTCGCCGTGAGCGAAGAACGGTCTTCGCGATTCGCGAGCGGAACACCCGGTCGAGTGAGTATCGTGAACATGCCTTTACCCAGCGTTACCATCCGGTTGGGCTGCGTCACGGCAGCGAACGGGAGGCACCGGTGCGCTTCATCTCCGAGCACGTCGACCCGGCACGATCCCCCTGGCACCTGCTCGGCGCCGAACTCCGCCACCAGCGCGAGCAGGTCCACCGCCTCAGCCTGCGCGAGGTCGCCCGCCAGGTCTACTGCGACGACGGCGACCTGTCCAAATGGGAACGCGCCATCACCCGCCCCCACCCCGACAACATCCGGCGACTCGACGATTTCTACGGCGCCGGAGGCCGAATTATGGCCCTGCACGCACTTGCCGTAGAGCTGGAACGCCTGCGTACCCTGGTCAAAGAAGGCACGGCCGGAAAGGAGGCCGCCACGGAACGCCGCCAGGTATTACGGCTCGCCGCGGTAGGCGCCGGAATCGGCGCGCTCGGCATCCCTGGCGAAACCCTCCGCCAGGCGATCGCCGCCTCCTACGCGGGAGATTTCCGCACCATCGCCGCCTGGCATAGAGCCTGCGCCGATCACCTGTACGCGCTGCACACCCGCCCACCCGCACAGGTCGCCGCCGATCTCCTTATCGACCTTTTCATCGTGAAGCGGCAAAGAGAGGTCTCGTCACCGGCCGAGACGGTCGAGCTGGAGGGAGTGAGTGCTACCCTCGCCGGCCTGCAGGCGAACGTGCTGTCCCGTCTGGGCGACCACGGCGCCGCCCTGCGCTGGTGGCACACCGCACGCCAGGCCGCCGACGCCTCCGGTGACCGCGACCTGCAGGTTCTTGTCCGCGCCGAGGAAGCTGTCCACGGCGTGTACGGCCAACGCGACCCGCAATCCGTGCTCGACATCATCGACGAGGCCCAACGGCTACACGGCCCCGCCAAACCTTCCGTCGCCCTGCTGTCCACCCAGGCCAAAGCGCTGTCGGCGCTCGGAAAGCACGACCAGGCCCAGAAAACCCTCGAGTCCCTTCTCGACGCCGCCGACAAAGGCGTAACTCCCGACCCGCTCGGTTTCTGGTCACCCAGCAAGATCTATTTCGCCCAAAGCTGGGTCTATTCGGCCATGGGAGACGAAGCAAAAGCGGCCAAGATCCGCGATCAGGTACTATCCCATACCCGCGGCTATCAATATCGCGCCAACGTTCACCTCCACGAGGCTCTGTCCATGGTGGTGAACGGCGGAACAACCGAAGGAGTACGCCGCGCAGCCGAAGTCATCGACTCGATCAAACCCGCCTACCGCACCCAACACATTCGCCACACTGCCCAAATGGTCCTGGACGCCGTCCCCCTGGAGCACCAGGACCGCCCGGGCGTCGCCGAACTCCGCGAGCTCCTTCACTACCAGCCCGCCACGTAGTCCTAGCAGAAAGACCTGAGGAGCCACCGGCCGCTCATCACCATGAAAGGGCTTTCTCAAGGGAGAACCGCATGGGCTAGGCGGGGGCATGCTGCCGTACTCAAATCACGGCACCTTGCAGGAGACCGACGGTTCTCAGCATCGTCTTTGCTCGCCGAGAGCGAAGAACGGTCTTAGCGATTCGCGAGCGGAACACCCGGTCGAGTGAGTATCGTGAACACGCCTTTACTCAGCGTTACCATCCGGTTGGGCTGCGTCACGGCAGCGAACGGGAGGCACCGGTGCGCTTCATCTCCGAGCACGTCGACCCGGCACGATCCCCCTGGCACCTGCTCGGCGCCGAACTCCGCCACCAGCGCGAGCAGGTCCACCGCCTCAGCCTGCGCGAGGTCGCCCGCCAGGTCTACTGCGACGACGGCGACCTGTCCAAATGGGAACGCGCCATCACCCGCCCCCACCCCGACAACATCCGGCGACTCGACGATTTCTACGGCGCCGGAGGCCGAATTATGGCCCTGCACGCACTTGCCGTAGAGCTGGAACGCCTGCGTACCCTGGTCAAAGAAGGCACGGCCGGAAAGGAGGCCGCCACGGAACGCCGCCAGGTATTACGGCTCGCCGCGGTAGGCGCCGGAATCGGCGCACTCGGCATCCCTGGCGAAACCCTCCGCCAGGGCATCGCCATCTCCTACGCGAATGATTTTCGCACCATCGCCGAGTGGACGAACGCCTGTACTGATCATTTGTACGCGTTGCACAACCATCCACCCGCACAGGTCGCCGCCAACCTTCTTATCGATCTGTTCACCGTCAAGCGGCAGAAGGAGGCATCCTCACCGGCCGAGACGGTCGAACTGGACGCGGTGACCGCCGCGCTCGCCGGCATGCAGGCCAACCTCCTCACCCGCCTGGGCGACCACGGCGCGGCACTGCGCTGGTGGCACACGGCCCGCCAGGCCGCCGACGCGTCCGGCAACCTCGAGATCCGCGTCCTGGTCCGCGCCGAGCAAGCCCGCCACGGCGTGTACGGCCAGCGCGACCCGCAAACCGTGCTCAACATCATCGAGGACGCCCAACGGCTCCTAGGTCCTTCGCGGCCCTCCGTCGATCTGCTGACCACAAAGGCCAAGGCGTTGGCGGTGTTGGGCAGGCACGACGAGGCCCAGAAGACTTTGAACACCGTTCTCGACGTCGCGGACAAGGGCGTCACACCAGACCCTCTCGGCTTCTGGTCAGAGGCCAAGCTCTACTTCGCCCACAGCTGGGTCTACGCGCTGATGGGCGAAGAAGCGAAAGCGGATGAGGCTCGCGATCACGTGCGCACCCACGCCCGCGGCTACCAATACCGCACAAACGTCCAACTCCACGAGGCTCTCTCAACGGTCGTAAACGGTGGGACAGTCGAAGGAGTGCGCCGCGCGGCCGAAATCATCGATGCCGTCAAACCCGCTTACCGCACACAACACATTCGCCACACCGGCCAAATGGTTTTGAACGCCGTACCGCTGACGCACCACGACCACCCGGCCGTCGCCGAACTCCGCGAGCTTCTTCATTACCAGCCCCCACGTAGTCCTAACAGAAAGACCTGAGGAGCCACCGGCCGCTCATCACCATGAGCGGGCTGTCTCAAGGATGACGAGAACCGCACATGGGCTAGGCGGGGTCTGCTGCCGTACTCAAACCACGGCACCTTGCAGGAGACTGACGGTTCTCAGCATCGTCTTTGTTGCTGGTCGAGCCCCTCTCAAGGGCGATGAGGACGTGGCGCAGCCTGCCCGGGTCGATGATCTCGCCGTGTTGCGCCCCCCTCTCAGGGGCAATGAGGACTCGGGGCCTGCAAGGCCGGGGTCGGGGTGCCGGACATGTTGCGACCCCTCTCAGGGGTGATGAGGACCGTTTTCGCCCTCTGACCCATTCACGACCACCCACAACTGTTGCGCCCCCTCTCAGGGGCGATGAGGACGCGAGGACACCTGGTGCCTGGACAAGGAGACCGCCGCGTTGCGACCCCTCTCAGGGGCGATGAGGACCCGACGGTAAAGTCGCAGGTGGAGGGTCTGTTGATCAAGGCCGAGAAGGGCCGTTTTGCAGTGAACCTCCGGTAGTGCAGCAGCCCCGGGAGGTTCGCTGCAAGTTACGGTCAGTCAGAATCATGGGTGGCTAGAGGATGCTGCCCGGATGGGTTGGGCGACTCACCATCGTAGTGGCCAGGGTCATGCCGGAGGCCGAGGCCAGCCCAACCATCTGGACACCTTCGCGTGGTCCAGCACCGCGAAGCGGATAGACGGGTGGCAAGACCGCGCGGCCACCGGACCCTACCGAAAATTCGCGCCCACGGCCGGTACATCACCAGCCAGCCCGGCTGCCTGCTTGTGCTAAGCCCGGCGGTCGTGCTCGCGGTCGAGGACGAGGCGGGCGAGCTGGACGCGGGAGTGGAGGCCGAGTTTGCGGAAGACCTGGCGTAGGTGGAAGGCGACCGTGTGGGCGCTGATGAAGAGGCGGTCGGCGATCTGGCGGTTGGTGTGGCCTTCGGCGACGAGCCGGGCGATGGCGCGTTCGGTGTCGGTGAGGCTGTCCCAGCCGGACACGGGGCGGTCGGCCTGGGACCAGTGGCGGCGGCGGACGCCGAGGCGGCGCAGCCTGCGGCGGACCCGGGCGGTGTCGCGGGTGGCTCCGGCCTCCTGGTAGGCGGCGAGGGCGCGGAGCAGGGCGGTGATGCCGCCGTTGCGGTCGCCGGAGGCGGCGAGGGCGGCGCCGAGGTCTTCGGCCGCCGAGGCGCGGGCCCAGCGGTCGGGGGCCTCGTCCTCGGCGCAGGCGAGGGCGGCCAGGTCTGACGCGAGGAGGCCGCGGGTGTGGGCGGCGGCGGACCGGGCGCAGGGGAAGTCCGGGTTGTCGCGGGCGAGGCGGTCGGCCGCGGCGGCCACGTGGGCGGCACGGGCGCGGTCGCCCGCGGCGAGCGCGAGCCGTACCAGCCAGGCAGCGGCGCCGGGCTCGCCGAACAGCGGCCAGCGGTTCTCGTCCAGGCTCGCGATGAGGTCCGTGACGAGGGTGAACGCGCGCTCCGGGCCTTCCCGGGCCTCGGTGAGGCGGGCGGCGAGCAGCCGGAGCCGGAGGGTGGCGTGCGTGGCCGGGTGCGGTACGTCGCCGGACGCGGGGAGGCAGGCGGCAGCGGCCCGCAGGTCGCCTTTGCGCAGCTCCGCGGCGCACCGTACGGCGAGGGCGGCCGGGGCGAAGAGGTGCGGGGGTGGTGGGAGGCCGTCGGACGGAAGCGGGGCTTCCGAGGCAGGGTGAGGTTCCGGAGCCGGGGCAAGCTCGTCGGTGCCGTTGCCATCACCGCCGGACCGCTCGGGTCCGTCCGGTACGGCCGGCGCGGTCTCGGGCGGCAGTGAAGAGAGCTGGGAGTGGCCGTTCGCAGTGGGCATGCCATCGTGTCCTGTGACGCGGCTCGACACGGCGTCGCGAGGCACGGTGCTCGCCGGGGATCGGCGGGTGCGGCCGAGTACGGCGTCGGCGGCGGCCATGGCCTTATCGAGGTGGCCCGTGGCGAGGGCGAGGCGGGCGTGCAGGGCGGCGACGGCGGGCCGCCACGGCGCGTCGGCGAGGGTGTCGATCGCGTGGGCGGTCTCGCGGAGGACGGCCCTCGCCTCGTCGTGGTGGCCGAGGTCGGTGAGCATCTCGGCGAGGACGAGGCCGGGGTGGAGGCCGCGGGTGGGGGCGGCGCTCGCGCGGCGGACCGCGGCCCGGGCGTGGGCGAGGGCGTCGGCGAGGCGGCCGCGGTTCCATTCGGTGATGGCGAGGGTGGTGAGGGCGGTCACCAGGACGGTGTGGTCGTGCCGGTCCTCGTCGGCGAGCACGGCCTCGGCGTGGTGGCGTGCCGCCCGGTCGCCGCCCCGGGCGACGGTCGCGTCGAGCAGGGCGCGCAGCGCGCGGTCGCGCACGTCGCCGGTGAGGCCGGCGGCGTCGGCGTCGCGGAGCGCGGCCTCGGCGTGGTGGAGGGCCGCCTCCGCCTGGCCGCGCAGATAGACAACGTGCGAGTACGCCGCGGCGAGCCCGGCCCGGGCGGCGGGGGGCAGCGGCTCGGCGAGGGCGGTCTCGGCGAGGTGGGCGGCCTCGGCGAGCCGTCCGGCGGCGGTGGCGGCCTCGACGGCGGCGAGGGCGCGGTCGGGGCGGCGCGGGTCGGCGTGGGCCGTCAGTTCGAAGGCCCGTACGGCGAGCCCGGCCGCGGCGGCCGGGGAGGCGGGCAGGATGCGGGCCACGGCCGCGTCGAGGCAGGCGAGGGCGTGGTGGTCGCCGTGCCGTACGCCGAGGGCGAGGTGGCGGGCGGCCTCGGCGGGTGGGCCGCCGCCGGCGATGAGGTGTTCGCCGACCTGGCGGTGGAGGGCGTGGCGGACCGGGCCGGGCAGGGCGGCGAGGATGGCCCGCCGTACCAGCTCGTGGCGGAAGCCGATGGCGTCGCCGTACGGCGCGAGCAGCCCGGCACCGAGCGCCTCCTCCAGGGCGGGCAGCAGCGCGGCGGGGGTCGTGCCGAGCAGACCGCCCACGTCCTCGGGGGTGAAGGGGCGGCCGAGCACGGCGGCCAGCTCGACCAGGTGGCGGGCGTCGCGGCCGAGCCGGGCGAGGCGTTCCCGCGCGAAGCGGCCGAGCCGTTCGGGCGGGCGGGCCGAGCGGGGGCGGGCGTCGCCGCCGGTGAGGTCGAGGGCGTTGTCGTCGCGCAGCCCGGCGAGCAGGTCGACGACGAGGCGCGGGTTGCCGCCCGCGCCCGCGACCAGGTCGAGCAGGGCCGGGCCGGGTGGCGCACCGGCGGCGTCCGCGGCCACCTGGGCGATCGCGTCGGGCGGCAGCGGGGCGAGCTCCAGGCGGCGGGCGCCGGCCCGTTCCAGCGCGGCGAACAGGCGGCCGGCCCCGCGGTCGTCCTGCGGCGAGCGGGCGAGCAGCCAGGCGACGCGGCGGTGCGCGAGGCGGCCGTGCAGGGTGCGGATCGCCATGAGCGTCCCGGGGTCGGCGAAGTGCAGGTCGTCGAGGGCGACGAGCACCGGGCGGGCGGCGGCGCGCTCCTCCAGTACGGCGCGCAGCCGGTCGGCCAGCCCCGCCTCCGGCTCGTCCCCGGCCACGGGTACGCCGAGGGCGGCGACGAGCGGGGCGAGCGGCACGAGCTCGCCGAGTTCCTCGGCCGCCGCGCAAGTGACCGTGAAGCCGCGGGCGCGGGCGTGCCCGGCGGCCTCGGCGAGCAGGCGGCTCTTGCCCACGCCGGGCTCGCCGTCCACGAGCAGTGCCCCGGCCCGGCCGTCCTCGACCCGGCGCAGCAGGTCGAGGACGGCACGCCATTCACGGTCGCGTCCGCGCACCGGCCCTCCCCCTGGACGACAGGTGGTGCGGGGACCCGCCGGGTCAACGGCGGCCCCGGTTCCTCCCCACCCTGCCCAGGGCCGCCCACCCCTACCGTCCGCGCACCGTCAGGTCGGTTCGATCTCCGCCAACCCGCGGTCGGACCCCGGTAAAACCGGCCCGCCGTACCCCTCGGGCGTGGCGGCGCGGGGCGCCAAGAACCACCCGAGTTGAGGATGTGGCCCGCGGCGGGGCGGGCGAAGGTCGTAAGGGGCGTCGTTACGGGTGCACGCCCCGGCGGGACGACCGGCCCGCGAGGCCGGCCGACCGCCCGGACACGTCTTTGGGGGGACACAGGATGACCATGCTGACCCGCCGCCATGGCCGCGCGGACATCACACCGCTCTCGCCGTTCCGCGAGTTCCAGGACCTGTACGACCGGCTCGACCGGCTGATCAGCGCGACCATGGGCGAGATGGTGTTCCCGCGGGAGACGACGACCCCGTGGGTGCCGTTCGCCGACGTGTGCGAGACCGAGGACAGCTTCGTCGTCGAGGCCGATCTCCCCGGCGTGACCAGGGACCAGATCGACGTGCAGCTCACCGACCGGGAGTTGATCATCACGGGCGAGGTCAAGGAGGAGGAGCGGGACGCCCGGATGCACCGCCGTACCCGCCGCACCGGGGAGTTCGAGTTCCGCACGATGCTGCCCGGCGAGATCAACGCCGACCAGGTGGACGCGAAGCTGCGCGACGGCGTGCTCACGGTCACGATCCCCAAGGCCCAGGCCGCCAAGCCACGTCACATCCAGGTGTCCACCTGAGGCCGTCCGGCCCGGTCAGCGGGCCGTCACCAGCGGTTGCGCCGGCTCCGCGCCGGGGCCGGCGCCGACAGAGGAGAAGCCATGCCCGCGCCGTCGATCGACGCCATCCTGCAGAACTACCAGCCCGTCGAGACCTACCGCAGCTACGCGCAGGCGCAGCGGGCGGTGGACTACCTGTCCGACCACGGGTTCCCCGTCGCCGGGACCCTGATCATGGGGGTCGACCTGCGCACCGTCGAACGCGTCCTGGGACGCCTCACCTACCTGCGGGCGGCGGCGCGGGGCGCGGTCGGCGGGGCCTGGTTCGGCCTGCTGCTCGGCCTGTTCCTCGGGCTCTTCACCCGGGGGCCCCTCCCGCTGGTCGCCCTCGTGCTGTGGGGCCTGGTCTGGGGTGCGATCGCCGGGGCGATCTTCGGCCTGATCTCGCACGCGATGACCGGCGGCGAGCGCGACTTCGTGTCCACCAGCTCGCTCGCCGCCGAGCGGTACGAGGTGCTCGTGCAGAACGACCAGGTGGCGAGGGCCCACGAGCTGCTGACCGGGCTGCGCGGCGGCTGACCAGTCCGGATCACGGCCCGCGCGTGCCGTGATCACGCAGACCCCGGTCGCCCGCCGCCCCGTCTCCGGCACCGGGGCCGGTGCGGGCGGCCGGGCCGTACCGGACGGACACCAGGACACCGGCGAAGGGGCGGCCGCACCGCGAGGCAACGAGGGGGAGGACGATGGCCAGAGCAGTCGGCATCGATCTCGGTACGACGAACTCCGTGATCGCCGCGACCGAGGACGGCCACGCGACCGTGGTGCCGAACGCGGAGGGGGCGCGCACCACCCCGTCGGTGGTCGCGTTCACCGAGCAGGGGGAACGGCTGGTCGGGCAGCTCGCCCGGCGGCAGGCGATCCTCAACCCGAAGGGCACCGTCTACTCGGCCAAGCGGTTCATCGGGCGGCGCTTCGACGAGATCGCCAGCGAGCGCAACGCGGTGTCGTTCGACGTGGTCGAGGGGCCCGACGGGTCGGTACGGTTCGACATCCGCGGGCGGAAGTACGCACCGGAGGAGATCTCCGCGCTCGTGCTGCGCAAGCTCGTGGCCGACGCCTCCCGGTTCCTCGGCGAGAAGGTCACCGAGGCGGTGATCACCGTCCCGGCGTACTTCAACGACGCCCAGCGGCAGGCCACCAAGGACGCCGGGCGCATCGCCGGCCTGGAGGTGCTGCGGATCATCAACGAGCCGACCGCGGCCGCGCTCGCCTACGGGCTCGACAAGAAGGCGAACGAGACCGTCCTCGTCTTCGACCTCGGCGGCGGCACCTTCGACGTGAGCATCCTCGACATCGGCGACGGCGTGGTCGAGGTGCGCGCCACCAGCGGCGACACCCACCTCGGCGGCGACGACTTCGACCGGCGCATCGTCGACTACCTCGCCGACGAGTTCCAGCGCGAGCACGGCATCGACCTGCGGCAGGACCCGCAGGCGCTGCAGCGGCTGTTCGAGGCGGCCGAGAAGGCGAAGGTCGAGCTGTCGTCGGTGGCGCAGACCCAGGTGAGCCTGCCGTTCATCACCGCCGACGCCACCGGGCCCAAGCACCTCAACACCACGCTCATGCGCTCCACGTTCGAGCAGATCACCGCCGACCTGGTGGAACGCTGCCGCGGCCCGGTCGAGCAGGCGCTGCGGGACGCCCGCACCACCGCCAGCGACATCGACGAGGTGATCCTCGTCGGCGGGGCCACCCGCATGCCCGCCGTGCAGAACCTGGTACGGCGGCTCACCGGCGGCAAGGACCCGAACATGACGGTCAACCCCGACGAGGTCGTGGCGATCGGGGCGGCGATCCAGGCCGCGGTGATCCGCGGCGAGCTCAAGGACGTCGTGCTGCTCGACGTCACCCCGCTCTCGCTCGGCGTGGAGACCATGGGCGGGGTGATGACCAAGATCATCGAGCGGAACACCACGATCCCGGCCCGCCGTACCGAGATCTTCAGCACCGCCGAGGACAACCAGCAGGCGGTGGACGTGGTCGTGCTGCAGGGCGAGCGGGAGCGGGCCGCGGACAACCGGGTGCTCGGCCGGTTCCGGCTGGAGAACATCCGGCCCGCGCCGCGCGGGGTGCCGCAGATCGAGGTCACCTTCGACATCGACGCCAACGGCATCCTCGACGTCTCGGCGAAGGACAAGGACACCGGGGCCGAGCAGCGGATCACCATCAGCGGCAGCTCGAACCTCGACCGCGCCGAGATCGAGCGGATGATCGCCGACGCCGAACGCCACCAGGCCGAGGACGCCCGGCTGCGCGAGCTGATCGAGGCGCGCAACGTCCTCGACAGCGCCGCCTACCAGGTGGAACGGCGGCTGCGCGAGCTCGGCGACGCGGTGCCGGTACACGAGCGGGCCCGCGCGGACACGCTCGTCGCCGACGCCCGGCAGGCGATCAAGGAGGAGGCGCCGCTCGACCGGCTGCGTTCCCTCGCCGGCGAGCTGCAGCAGCTCTACCACGGCCTCGCCGGGATCTCGCCCGCCGCGGGCGGGCCGCCGCCCGGCGGCCCGGCCACGGGGAACGGCGGGCCGCGGCCGGGGGACGACGACGTGATCGACGCCGAGTTCACCAGCTCGGACGAGTAGCCGCAGGTACGGCGGTGCCGTACCGGCGCCGCCCCACAGCTTTGGACGGATCATGGCTGGACACCACGGACCGGACCGCGACGCCGACCCGCGTGCCCGGGCGCAGGGCGCACCGCCGCCCGGCACGGGACCGCCCGAGGGCGCGCCGCCACAGGCCGGGCCGGAGCCGGGCGCCGCACCGCACGCCGCGCCCGAAGAGCGCGACCGCCCGGCTCCGCCCTCCCCACCGGAGCCCGAGGTCACGGAGGCGGAAATCCTTGAGGCCGAGCCCGAGGAGGCCGACGCGCCGCTCGCCCGGCCGGAACCGGCCGAGGAGTCCCCGCTCGTCGCGGAGCTCGACGCCAAGGTCGCCGCGCTCGAGGACCGCTGGCTGCGGGCCGTAGCCGACCTCGACAACCTGCGCAAACGCATGCTCCGGGACATGGAGCGGGTGCGCGCCGAGGAGCGCGCCCGGGTCGCCGCCGAGTTCCTGCCGGTGATCGACAACCTGGACCGGGCGCTGGAGCACGCCGACGCCGAGCCCGCGGCCGTGGCCGAGGGCGTGCGGGCGATCCGCGCCCAGGCGATCGACGTCATGGCCCGGCTCGGCTTCCCGCGGCAGGACGACGAGGGCGCGCCGTTCGACCCCACCCGCCACGAGGCCGTGGGCACGGTCGCCGACCCCGCGGCCAAGCCCGGCACGGTCGCCAAGGTGCTCCGCCCCGGCTACGGCGAGGACGGCCGCTTCCTGCGCCCGGCGATGGTGGTCGTGGCCACCGATCCCGGGCAGGACGGGACGTGACGGCGGGGCGGGCCGATGGCCGAGCGTGACTTCTACGAGATCCTCGGGGTGCCGCGGACCGCGACCCAGGAGGAGATCCAGCGCGCCTACCGCAAGCTCGCCCGCAAGTACCACCCGGACGTCAACAAGGACCCCGGCGCGGCCGACCGGTTCAAGGAGATCTCCGAGGCGTACCACGTGCTGTCCGACCCCAAGACGCGCAAGCGGTACGACGCGTTCGGGCCGAACTTCCGGCAGGTGCCGGAGGACATCGACCCGGAGATGTACGCCCGGGCGGGTGCCGGGGCCGGGCACGGCGGCGGGCCCGGGTGGCACCGGGCGGGCGGCCGCGGCCCGTTCGGGTTCGGCGGGTTCGGGGTCGACATCGACCTGGAGGACCTGTTCGGCGACATCTTCGGCGGGCGTGCGCACGGCCCGATCCCCGGCCCCGACCAGGAGGCCGAGCTCGTGCTCACCGTCGAGGAGGCGTACCGGGGCGGGCGGCGCACGATCACCGTCAGTGGCCCGGCCGGCCCGCGCACGCTCACCGTGACGATCCCGGCCGGGGTGACGAACGGCCAGCGCATCCGCCTCTCCGGGCAGGGCGGTGCCGGGATCGACGGCGGCCCGCCCGGCGACCTCTACCTGATCGTCCGGCTCGCCGAGCACCCCCGCTACCGCGTGGACGGGCGCGACATCCACGTGCGGCTGCCGGTGGCGCCGTGGGAGGCCGCGCTCGGCGCGACCGTCACGCTCGACACCCCCGCCGGCCCGGCGAGCGTGAAGGTGCCGCCCGGCACCTCCAGCGGACGGCGGCTCCGGCTGCGCGGCCGCGGCCTGCCCAACCCGCGCGGCGAGCCCGGCGACCTCTACGCCGAGGTGCGGATCATGGTCCCCGCCGAGCCCACCGAGGCCGAGCGCCGCCTGTTCGAGCAGCTCGCGTCCGTGTCCTGCTTCGACCCGAGGAGGCCGCGATGAGCTTCGGCATGGTCCGGATCACCCGGACCGACCTGATGGACCCGGACGCGTTCGCGCGGGCCTGCGGGCTCCACCCCGAGCTGGTACGCCGCCTGGTGGTGCTCGGCCTGCTCGAGGCGTTCACCGACCGGTCCGGGCGGATGTGGCTGCCGCGGTCCCAGCTCGCGGTCGCCGCCCGCATCCAGCGGCTGCGCGCCGCGCTCCCGGTCAACTACGCCGCGCTCGGGCTCGTCATCGACCTGCTCGACCGCATCGCCGAACTCGAGGCCGCGCTGCGCCGCCGCCCCGCCGCCGGGCCGCCGGGCGCCGCGGCCGGCCGTACCCGGCCCCAGCCCCTGGCGCGCAGGCCGGATGACACCTACCGCACCTGGGGGTGACCGTGGATCCGAACCGTCTGACGCAGAAGTCGCAGGAGGCGCTGCACGACGCGCAGTCGAAGGCGCTGCACTTCGGGCACACCGAGGTCGACGGGGAGCACCTGCTCGCCGCGCTGCTCGACCAGGCCGACGGGCTCGCGCCCCGGGTCGTCGAACGGGCGGGCGGCGACCTGGAGCGGCTGCGGGCCGAGCTGGAGGCCGAGCTGTCCCGCCGTCCCCGGGTGAGCGGGCCGGGCGCGGCGCCCGGCCAGGTCTACCTGACCCAGCGGGTGGCCCGGCTGCTGGATGCGGCCGACCGTGAGGCGCGGCGGCTGCGCGACGAGTACGTGTCGGTCGAGCACCTGCTCATGGCGCTGCTCGAGGAGGGGCCGGAGACCGCGGCCGGGCGCATCCTGCGCGAGGAAGGGCTCACCCGCGACCGGTTCCTGCAGGCGCTCACCGGCATCCGCGGCGCCCAGCGGGTCACCTCGGCCATGCCCGAGGTGGCGTACGAGGCGCTGGAGAAGTACGGCCGCGACCTGGTGGCGGACGCCCGCGCGGGGCGGCTCGACCCGGTGATCGGCCGGGACACCGAGATCCGCCGCGTGGTGCAGATCCTGTCCCGCAAGACCAAGAACAACCCGGTGCTCATCGGCGACCCCGGCGTCGGCAAGACCGCGATCGTCGAGGGCCTCGCCCAGCGCATCGCCGCCGGGGACGTGCCCGAGGGCCTGCGCGACAAGACGATCTTCAGCCTCGACATGGGCGCGCTCGTCGCCGGGGCGAAGTACCGAGGCGAGTTCGAGGAACGGCTCAAGGCGGTGCTCAACGAGGTGAAGGCCGCCGCCGGGCAAATCCTGCTGTTCGTCGACGAGCTGCACACCGTGGTCGGCGCAGGCGCGGCCGAGGGCGCGGTGGACGCGGGCAACATGCTCAAGCCGATGCTCGCCCGCGGCGAGCTGCACATGATCGGCGCGACCACGGTGCAGGAGTACCGGCAGCGCATCGAGAAGGACGCGGCGCTGGAGCGGCGGTTCCAGCCGGTGCTGGTGGACGAGCCGTCGGTGGAGGACGCCATCTCGATCCTGCGCGGCCTGCGGGAACGCCTCGAGGTGTTCCACGGGGTGCGCATCCAGGACAACGCGCTCGTCGCCGCGGTCGTGCTCAGCCACCGGTACATCTCCGACCGCTACCTGCCGGACAAGGCGATCGACCTGGTGGACGAGGCGTGCGCGATGCTGCGCACCGAGATCGACTCGATGCCCGCCGAGCTCGACGAACTCACCCGGCGGGTCACCCGGCTGGAGATCGAGGAGGCCGCGCTCGCCAAGGAGGACGACCCGGCGAGCCGGGAACGGCTGGAGGAGCTGCGCAAGGAGCTCGCCGACGCGCGCGCCGAGGCGAACTCGATGCGGGCCCAGTGGGAGGCCGAGCGGAACGCGCTGCGCAAGGTGCAGGCGCTGCGCCAGGAGATCGAGTCGGTACGGCACCAGGCCGAGGTGGCCGAGCGGGAGTACGACCTCAACCTCGCCGCCGAGCTGCGCCACGGCAGGTTGCCCGAGCTGCGGCGGCGGCTGGAGGCCGAGGAGGAGCGGCTGGAGTCGCGGCTCGGCCGGCGGCGGCTGCTGCGCGAGGTGGTCACCGAGGAGGAGATCGCCCAGATCGTGTCCCGGTGGACCGGCATCCCGGTGAGCAGGCTGCAGGAGAGCGAGCGGGAGAAGGTGCTGCGGCTCGACGAGGTGCTGCACCAGCGGGTGGTCGGCCAGGACGAGGCGGTCCGGCTCGTCTCGGACGCGATCATCCGGGCGCGGGCCGGGGTTCAGGACCCGCGGCGGCCGATCGGGTCGTTCATCTTCCTCGGGCCCACCGGGGTCGGCAAGACCGAGCTCGCCAAGTCGCTCGCCGCGGCGCTGTTCGACACCGAGGACAACATGGTGCGGCTCGACATGAGCGAGTACCAGGAGCGGCACACGGTGAGCCGGCTCGTCGGCGCGCCGCCCGGCTACGTGGGTTACGAGGAGGGCGGCCAGCTCACCGAGGCGGTGCGGCGCAAGCCGTACTCGGTGGTGCTGTTCGACGAGATCGAGAAGGCGCACCCGGACGTGTTCAACGCGCTGCTGCAGGTGCTCGACGACGGGCGGCTCACCGACGCGCAGGGCCGTACCGTGGACTTCCGCAACACCGTGATCATCATGACCTCGAACATCGGGTCGGAGTACCTGCTCGAGGGGGTCACGCCGGGCGGCGAGATCAAGCCGGAGGGCCGGGAGCTGGTGATGGCCGCGCTGCGGCGGCACTTCCGGCCGGAGTTCCTCAACCGGGTCGACGAGATCGTGCTGTTCAAGCCGCTCACCGAGCCGGAGATCGAGCGGATCGTCGAGCTCATGGTCGCCGACCTGCGTCGCCGGCTCGCCGACCGGCGGATCGCGCTGCGGATGACCCAGGCGGCGCGCGCCTACATCGCCCGGCAGGGGTTCGACCCGGTGTACGGGGCGCGGCCGCTGCGCCGGTACATCGCGCGCGAGCTGGAGACCCGGGTCGGCCGCGCCCTGCTCACCGGTGAGGTTCAGGACGGCTCGGTGATCAACGTGGACGTCGCCGAGGGCGAGCTCGTCATCGAGTTCGCCGACTTCGAGGACTGACCGCCGGTCACGGCAGGCCGGGCGCCCGGCGCGCCGGGTCGTCGGCGGCCGCGGCGAGCCAGGCGAGGTTCTCCTTGCCCTCGACCACGGAGGAGGTGAGCGTGCCCACCTCGGCGATGGTGATCGCGATCTCGTCGCCGGGGCGCAGCGTGAACGGCAGGTCCGGCACGAGGCAGGTGCCGGTGGCGAGCACCACACCGTCGGGGAACACGTCGGCGCGGAACAGGTACGCCACGAGGTCGTCGAGCCTGCGGTGGAGCTGGGCCGTGCTCGCCGTACCGGACCAGGCGACCTCGCCGTCGCGGCGGATGACGAGCTCGATGGCGAGCGCGTACGGGTCGGCCACCTCCCAGGCCGGGCGGATCGCCGGGCCGACGCCGCAGCCGCCCAGGTACACCTTGGCCTGCGGCAGATAGAGCGGGTTCTCGCCCTCGATGGTGCGCGAGCTCATGTCGTTCACCACCGTGTAGCCGGCGATCTCGGCGTGCCGGTTGAGCACGAGGCCGAGCTCGGGTTCGGGCACGTCGACCGCGGAGTCGGCACGGATCGCCACGGACTCGCCGTCGCCGGTCACCCGCCAGGCCGCGGACTTGAAGAACAGCTCGGGCCGCTCGGCGTCGTAGACGAGCTCGTAGACGTCGGCCGCCTTCTCGCTCTCCACCTTCCGGGCGTCCCGGGACCGCTCGTAGGTGACCCCGGCGGCCCACACCTCCATGCGGCCGTCGACCGGGGGCAGCAGCCGCGCCTTCGCGGTCTCGTGGCGGGGCCCGTCGGCGGCGGCGCACCGCTCGCGCACCTCGGCGAGCGGGAGCCGCAGCAGGTCGGCCACCCCCGTGAGGCCGGACAGCTCGGTGATCACTTCCCCGTCGTCGACGCCGAGCGCGCTGCGGCCGGTCGCCGGGCTGATAAATCGCACGACACGCATCTCCACTCCTTAGGTCGCGGCTCGCCTCCGTGGCGTCGTGACATAACGCGTCATAACGCTAGATAACACGCGTAACGGCCATCCGAGTATGACGTCCGGTCAGGCGGGGGAGAATGCCCGAGCGACGGCCCGGCCCGGATCCGGGGGATCCGCCGGTCACCGTCGCCCGTGTCCGGTACGCCCTCGGCAGGGGGCGAAGGTGTGCTAGGGATGTCCGGGTGATGCCGTTGACTCCGTTGCGATCACGCGGCGGCCCCGCGATGGGGCGGGCCGCCCGGGGCGTGCGCCGTCCGGTCGCGTCCGCCCTGCTCGCCGTGGCCATGCTCGCCGCCGCCGGATGCGCGGGCGGCGCCGCGCCGCAGGAGACACGGCAGGCCGGTCCGGGTACGGCGGGCGGCGGTGCGCCGCAGGGCGCCGCCGCGCCGGCCGGGGGCGCGCGGGCCGCGGCCGAGGCGGTGACCCGGCGGCCACGGATCCCCAAGGGCGTCACCCCCGGCTACATGGTGTTCGACACCAAGACCGGCAAGGTCACCGCGCAGTACCGGGCCCACGCCCGGTACCGGTCGGCCTCCGTGGTGAAGGTCCTCATCGCGCTCGACTACCTGGAGTCCCGGCCGCGCGGGTCGGCGATCCCCAAGCGCGATCTGGCGCTGCTGCAGCCGATGCTGCGGTCGAGCCACGACGACGCGGCCTCGGCGCTGTGGCGGCGGGGCGGCCAGCGGGCGATCATCCAGCGCATGGCGCGGCGGCTGCGGCTCACCGACAGCGGGCCGCCGCCCGCCGACAAGCCCGGGTACTGGGGCTACACCGCGATCAGCGCGGCCGACGTGGTGAAGATCTACCGCTACCTGCTGGAACGCGCCGACCCCGCGCACCGCGCGTTCATCCTCGGCAACCTGCGCAAGGCCACCAAGTGCGGGGCCGACGGGTTCTACCAGTACTTCGGCATCCCGGACGCGGCGCCGCGGCCGTGGGCGGTGAAGCAGGGCTGGTCCGGGTACGGCATGACGCCGCCGGTCCCCTGCGCCCGGACGCGGGCCTCGTCGCTGACGGCCACCCCCGCCGCGGCCACGACGGCCGCCGCGCGGCGGGCGGCCGCGGGGGCGCCCGGGGTCGACTTCACCCGGCCCGTGCTGCACACCACCGGCCTCGTCGGGCGAAATGAACGTTTCATCATGGCCGTGCTCACCTCCCAGCCCAGGGGCGCCACCTGGCAGAGCTCGGTGGCCCGGATCACCGCGCTGACCAAGGAGGTGTACCGGGCGGGCGTCCGCGAGTAGCCGCACCGCCCGGCCCGGCCGTACCGGGCGGGCGGCCGTACCGGCCGGATGCGGACAAAAGCCCACCTCCCAACCCTCGGGACGGCGCTGTAGCGTGTCGCCGAACCCACCCCGAACATCCCGAACCAGTGCGGTTCGGGCACACGTCAGGCGTTCACCGAGGGAGACGGTATGGCGGTGAAGTGTCGCGCTGAGCACGTCGGCAGCCTGCTGCGTCCGCCCGCGCTGCTGGAGGCCCGCGCCGCGCACAAGCGGGGCGAGATCTCCGACGAGGAGCTGCGGGCCCGGGAGGACGAGGCCGCGCTCGCCGCGCTCGAGCTGCAGCGCTCGGTCGGCCTGCAGATCTTCACCGACGGCGAGGTACGGCGCGCCACCTGGATGGCCGGCCTGCTCGAGCAGCTCGGCGGCGTGGTGCCGGTCGAGGCGCCCAAGCACATCTGGCACCGGGACGACGGCGAGCCACCGGAGGACGAGACCGACTTCGAGATGGTGGCCGCCCGCGACAAGCTCTACCGGAAGAAGACGCTCACCCTCGCCGAGGCCGAGTTCCTGCTGCGCCACTCCCCCGGCCAGTTCAAGATCACGATGATGAGCGCGTCGATGGGCCCGATGCTCTGGCACAAGGACGTGAGCCCGCCCACCTACCCGACGCCGGCCGACATGATGCGGGACCTGGTGCCGCTGCAGATCAAGGAGATCGAGGAGCTCATCGAGCTCGGCGTCACCTGGATCCAGCTCGACTCGCTCGGCTACAACCGGGTCATCGACCGCCGGTTCGAGGCGGCGATCGGCGGCACGGACAGCGAGAAGGCGCGCCAGACCCACCTCGAGCGCACGGTCGCCGTCGACGCCGAGCTGGTCCGCGCCGCCAAGCGCAAGAACCCCGACGTGACGGTCGGCATGCACATCTGCCGGGGCAACAACCGCAGCGCCTGGATGTCCGAGGGCGGCTACGACCCGATCGCCGAGAAGCTGTTCACCCAGGTCGGGGTCGACCGGTTCCTGCTCGAGTACGACTCCGAGCGCGCCGGTGGCTTCGAGCCGCTCCGCTTCGTGCCGAAGGGCACCACGGTCGTGCTCGGCCTCGTCTCGTCCAAGACCCCCGTGCTCGAGTCCCAGGACGACCTGCTGCGCCGGATCGAGGAGGCGTCGCGGTACGTCGACCCCGAGTACCTGGCGATCAGCCCGCAGTGCGGCTTCGCGTCCACCGCGCTCGGCAACCTGCTCACCGTCGACGACCAGCGCCGCAAGCTCGAGCTCGTGGTCTCCACGGCCGAGCGCGCCTGGGGCTGAGCGCGCGCCTCGCCGTACGGGCCCGGAGGCCGTGTTTCTCCGGCGGCGCGGCCTTCGGGCCCTGTCGTGTGCGACGGCGCGGTGATCGCTGGGAAGGTGTCCTGCGGTGACGGGTGGCGTGTGCCAGGCGGGAGGACACGATGACCGATGCGCCGGACGGCGGCACGGCGGCCGGACCACGCTGACGGGCGCTCGCCGACGTGACGGCCGCCTTCCCCAAGCTCAGCCGGATCGGCTTCCCCGGAAGCCGTGTTCTGCGGCGGCGCCGCCTGCGGGCCCCTTTCCGCGCGACGATGCGTTGATCGCAGGGGAAGGTGTCCTGCGGGACGGGTGGCGTGTGCCAGGCGGGAGGACACGATGACCGATGCGCCGGACGGCGGCACGGCGGCCGGGCCGCGGTGGCGGGTGCTCGCCGAGGTGGCGGCCGTCTTCCTCAAGCTGGGCCTGATCGGCTTCGGCGGTCCGGCCGCCCACATGGCGCTCATGCGCGACGAGCTGGTACGGCGCCGCGGCTGGGTGAGCGACCAGCGCTTCCTCGACCTGATGGGCGCGGTCAACTTCATCCCCGGCCCGAACTCGACCGAGCTCGCCATCCATCTCGGCCACGACCGCGCCCGCTCGCGCGGCCTCATCGTGGCCGGGGTCTGCTTCATCCTCCCGGCCTTCGCGATCGTCACCGCCCTCGCCTGGGCGTACGTCCGCTACGGCACCACCCCAGCCGTGGCCGGCCTGCTCTACGCCGTCAAGCCCGTGGTCGTGGCCATCGTCGTCTGGGCGATCGCCGGCCTCCTGCGGACCGCTGTGAAAGACCGCATGACCGGCGTGGCCGCCGCGGCGGGCCTCGCCGCCTACCTGCTCGGCGTGAACGAGCTGGCCGTACTCGCCGCCGGCGGCCTCCTCGTCACCGCCGTCCGCACCCGCGCCTCCTGGCTCCCCGGCCGGCTCGGCCGCGGTTCCGGCACCGGCCTCGGAAGCGGGCGTGGCCGGTCGAGCCGGTCGGCCGATGCCGGCCCCGGCGAGGATGACGGCGACCAGGACGCACCCTCGGGTGACCGCACACGCGGCGCGAGCGCCCGGACCACCGGCGGCGACAGGCGCGAGGCAGGCACAAGCCACCGTCACACGGACGAGACCACCCGAGACTCCGGCCAAAAAGACTCCGGCACCGACGAGAACAGCCGCCATACGGACGGCCACGGCGGCAGTGCCACCGCGAACGACCGTGACCCGAGCGGGAGTGATCGGGACACCGGCGAGGGCCGGGAGGCCCGCCCGAGCCATCACGACACGAACGCGACCGGCGAAGACGGCCCCGACGGGAACGGCCGCCGTACGAACGGAAACGGCGGCGGCACCGACGCGAACGACCACGATCCGGACGGGAGCCCACCGGGCGCCACCGGCGGCCTCCCCGCGCTCCTGGCCCCGCTCGCCGCCCCGTACTTCCCCGACCCCACCGGCGGCCAGCTCGCCCAGCTCTTCCTGACCTTCTTGAAGATCGGCGCCGTCCTGTACGGCAGCGGCTACGTCCTTCTCGCCTTCCTCGAAGGCGACCTCGTCGAGCGCCTCGGGTGGATCACCAACACCCAGCTCCTCGACGCCGTCTCCATCGGCCAGGTCACCCCGGGCCCCGTCTTCACCACCGCCACCTTCATCGGCTACCTGGTCATGGGCCTCCCCGGCGCCGTCCTCGCCACCATCGCCATCTTCCTGCCGTCCTTCGTCTTCGTCGGCCTCCTCACCCGCATCATCGACGTCATCCGCAACCGCACCTGGTCCGCCGCCTTCCTCGACGGCGTCAACGCCACCGCCCTCGCCCTCATGACCGGCGTCACCCTCCACCTGGCCCGCGACGCCTTGGTCGACCCCCTCACCGTCGCGCTCGCTGTCCTCGCCCTCCTCCTTCAATGGCGCACCCGCCTCAACACCGCCTGGCTCATCGGCGCCGCCGCCGCCCTCGGCGCGGTCCGCGCCCTCATTCTCTGACCCTTCCAGTACACGGCCAGGCTTTTCGTTCATCACAATGATGAACAAACTCGCCGGCCCTGTCGGCCCACAGACTTACTCGTTAAAATCCGTTCGACCACCCTCGCCGCCTCCGCTCGTCGACTACTGCCACCTCACGAGCCGAAACCCGATCCACCCGAGACTCTTCCACCTTTCATCGAGACAGAAGCGAGCGTGACGCAGATGAACGATGAACCCGACAACGAACCGTCTGGCCACGACACCTTTGCGTACTTTGACGGTGATGACATCGGGCCGAGGTTGGAGCTACTGCTACTGGACAACAAGATAGAGGAGGCCCGCCAATACAGCTTGTCAATCAATCAAGCCCTGACCCAGGCCCGCACATTACTAGAGGACATCCACCCGGTAGAAGTCATTATTTTCGGCGGGGATGATCTATTCGTTTCCTGGCCGGACGACAAAGTCGCGCTATCAGATATCGAAAACGTGAAACGAGTATTTCTTGAGATGACCGGCAACACCATGAGCGTCGGATTGGGCCGGTCACCGAAGGAGGCCATGCACAACCTTCGCCGCGCGAAGTTACTCGGCAAAGACAAGATCGTTCAACCGTTGTGAGATGTTCAACGCAGTAAAGCAGCACCCTGACGAGCTGTACATATTCGTCACCTCGGAGCGTCCGGATCCTTATGTCAATGTTCTCGCCCTTCTCTTACCCGACAGCCACATATCCGCGGTGCACCTTGTTGCGATCAAGGAGCATGAGTATGCAGGCGAGCAGCTTGAAGGGCGATTAGGATCGATCACATCGCGAATCCATGATCGACTTGAGGATCTCTCCCGTCGATGCGCCCAAGAGAACCCCTACTGGTCCGCTCGATATACCGCAACGTTGAATAAACTGGACTCGATCGGTACCCGAAACGATGTGATCAATGGCCGGACCTCGACGACAGGCTAAGAGAGATCGTTGCAAAGGGGTCGCTTTTTTCGATGTCACCACACTTAAAAAGCACCTACTCGTCGAGGTGGTGGCGATCCTCCTCTCCCGAGGATGCACTCGCGTTCATAGTTTCGACCTCATCAAAGCGCCTACGCATGACGAGCGGGATCTAATCCATAACCTCAAGCCGAGCGTTTTCGCCTACCGGACGCTCAGCCAGAGCCGCCACATCGCGAATGCGCAAAAGCGAATGCTGGCCCGATCCCTCACCTTAAAAACACTACTGCTCATCACCGGACTGGTAGCCGCGCTCGTCCTCTTGGTCGAAATACTATTCGATGAGACATGGCTGGACCAGGCAATCCTCACCATAGGAACCATTACGACGATCGGCGGCTTCTTCTCCCTATTACTTCGCGAGAACCACTGACGTCAGACGAGATCCTTTGCCGTCCGTGTTCCACCCTCGGAACCCTCTCCGCTCTCCCGAGAACGGCCATGATCCGTGTGATGAGCGTCGCCCTCTGCTCATAAGGCCCCGCACCGCTACGTGCGGGGCAGCTGCCTGAACGTGTCAACAGGCCGTCCTCCGGCCGCCTGCCCATCACGTTTCGCGCACACACCAGCGGGCGTCGAACAGCACCCGCCGCCCCGCGCCCTCGGCTCGGGCTCGTATGGCCGTAGCCGCGACACGCCACGCGTCACTGGCTCGCCTAGGCCGGGCCGTACGAGCCCGCGGCCGGGGGCGGTCAGACGAGCGGGTCGCGGGGGAGGCCGAGGATGCGTTCGGCGATCAGGTTGCGCTGGATCTCGGAGGTGCCCCAGGCGACGGACATGATGCGGCTGCGGAGGGTCTGCAGGGCCGCGGCGGCGCCGGGGCCGTCGGTGAAGGCGGCCTCGGCACCGGCGAGGTCGGCGAGGAGGGCGGCGGTCTCGTGGTTGTGTTCGGCGAGGATGAGCTTGGTGACGCTGCCCTGGGGGCCCGGCGGTGCGGCGGTGATGGCGCGGCGCAGGTTGAGGAGGGACAGGGCGTGGCGTTCGGCCAGGTGGCGGCCGATGCGGGCCGCCCCGCCGGGGATGCGCTCGCCGTAGCTGAGGAGCCGGTCGCGGGTGTAGGCGTCGGTGATCTCGAAGGGGTCGCCCGCGCCGACGGCGACGCGTTCGTCGGCGAGGGTCTCGCGGGCGATGGGCCAGCCGCGGCCGGGCTCGCCGACGACGTCGGCGTCGGGGACGAACACGTCGGTGAGGAAGACCTCGTTGAACTCGGCGTCGCCGGTGATCCGGCGGATCGGGCGCACCTCGACGCCGGGGGCCGCCAGGTCGATGATCATCAGGGTGATGCCGTCGTGTTTCGGCGCGTCCGGGTGGGTGCGGACGGTGGCGAGGGCGCGGCGGCTGCGGTGGGCACCGCTCGTCCACACCTTCTGGCCGTTGACCAGCCAGCCGCCCGCGGTGCGCACGGCCCGGGTGCGGACACCGGCCGCGTCGGAACCGGCCTCGGGCTCGCTGAACATCTGGCACCAGGTCTCCTCGCCGAGCAGGGCGGGCCGCAGGTAGCGGTCGAGCTGGTCCCGGGTGCCGTGCCGGATCAGCGCCTGCATGATCCAGCCGGTGAGGCCGAGCCGCGGCCGGGTCACGCCAGCGGCGGCGAGCTCCTCGTCGATGACCCGCTGCAGGCCGGCGCTCGCCGCCAGGCCGTACGGCCGGGGCCACTGCGGCTGCAGGTACCCGGTCTCGGCGAGCCTGCGGCGCCGCTCGGCGGCGGGCAGGGCGGCGATCTCGCGGGCGGTGGCCCGTATCTCGGCGCGGGCCGCCTCGGCCTCGGGCGGGATGTCGGGTGCGGCTTCGCGGCACACGCCCTTGGCGCCGAGCCGTACCACGTCCTCGGCGGCGGCGTGCGCGGGGAAGACGGCCGCGAGGGTGGCGGCCCGGCGCAGCAGCAGGTGGGCGTCGTGCTCCCAGGTGAGGCCGATCGCCCCGTGGACCTGGATGTTGAGCTGGGCGTTGCGGGCGAAGGCGGGTACGGCGAGCGCGAGGGCCACGGCGGCGGCGAGCTCGAACCGGTCCTGCGGGCCGGCGGCGGCGCGGGCCGCGTCCCACACCGCGGCGGCGGCCGACTCGGCGGCCACGTGCATGTCGGCGCAGTGGTGCTTGACCGCCTGGAAGGACCCGATGGCCCGGGCGAACTGGGTGCGGGTCTTGGCGTACCCGACGGCCATGTCGGTGCACTCGGCGGCGCCGCCCACGGCCTCGGCCGCGACCAGGGTGCGGGCGATCGCCTCGGCGCGGGGGCGGCCGCCGCGGATCAGGTCGTCCTCGGTGACGGGTACGGCGTGCAGGCGGACCCGGGCGGAACGGCGGGCGGGGTCGAGGTTCGGCGGGGTCTCCACGGTCACGCCGGGGCGGCCCCGGTCGAGGATCACCAGGTCGTCGCCGACGGCGAGGACGAGCAGCCGGGCCGGTCCGGCGCCCAGGACCACGCCGACGTCGCCGGTGACCACGCCGTGCCCGGCGTCCGGCTCCGCGGCGAGGGTGAGCGAGCCGGACAGGCCGAGCGCCGCAGGGGTCTCTCCGGCGGCCAGGCCGGGCAGGTGCGCGGCCCGCTGGGCCGCGGTGCCGCAGTCGGCGATCACCGCCGATGCGATCATCGTGGGCAGGAACGGGCCGGGCGCCACCGCCCTGCCGAGCTCCTCGGCGACCACGACGAGCTCGGGGAGGCCGTGACCGCCCCCGCCGTACTCCTCCGGCAGGTGCAGGCCGATCAGGCCGAGGTCGGCGAACTCGGCCCAGAACTCCGGCGGCCGTTCCTCGGCGGCCTCCAGGAGGGCGCGTGACGCGGCGCGCGCCTGCCTCGCGCGCAGAAACGAACGGATCATCGAGGCCAGTTCGCGGTGTTCTTCGCTGATGGCGACGGCCATGGCTCCTCCGGATAGGTACACGCGCCTTCATTTGTGTACCGATCCCGCCCGCCGTGAATAGAGACTTATGGCCCTTGAAATAACACGCTGCGTAGCCATTGCGGGAAAAGCCGTGACCAATTACGTGGATCACGGCGATCCCTAATTCGCCGTCGCACGATACAGCCGGCGTCGGCGCCGGTCGGCCGCCTCGCCGTCGACCCGATGGTGCGGCGCCGAGCCGAACCGCCGTCCGGGACCCCGGCCCGGCTCCGCCCGGCTCAGGAAGGAACGGCGCAGCAGCCGCGATGCGGTGGCCGTACAAGCTCAAAGGTTCGACACCGCAGAACACGAATTGCCGCGACGGTCCCGGAGCCGAACCTCTTCACCGTAAGTTGAATTACAGCGGATTCCGGTATGCCCCAAAGTGGGGGAATCATGAAAAAGACACGTGCGGCCATCGGAAGCGCCGCCTTCTTCATCGCCGCCCCCGGCACGGTGACCGTCCTGATCCCATGGCTGATCACTGACTGGGAGAGCCGCGACCTGCTGCCCGAAACGCTCTCCTGGGCGACGCCCGTGCTCCGGGCCGCCGGAATCGCGCTCATCCTGGCGGGCTCCGCCGTGGTGATCAACGCGTTCGTGCGGTTCGTGGTGAACGGCCTGGGCACGCCCGCGCCCGTCGCGCCACCCGAGCACCTGGTGGTGACCGGCCTCTACCGGCACGTGCGGAATCCCATGTACGTGGGCGTGCTGGCCGTGATCATCGGCGAGGCCCTGCTACTCGGCCGGTGGGAGCTGCTGGTGTACGCCGCCATCGCGTTCGCCTGCATGTACACCTTCGTCCGCGGCTACGAGGAGCCGCAGCTGCGCAGGCAGTTCGGGCAGGAGTACGAGACCTACCGCGCGGCCGTACCGGGATGGTGGCCGCGCCTGCGCCCCTGGCGACCGTGACGCCGACCGTATTCCGTGCTGTACAGGTCACACCGCCACCTCAGATGCCACCCTCCACCGGTCTCCCCATCGGCAATTGACTGGTCGGCGATTCGGCTCCGAACCCCTCCTCCTCCCCTCGCCTCCCAACCGGAACCCGGATCCGTGCCACCACGTTCTGGAGCTCGGCCGCTACGAAGAGTTGCCCGGCATGCGGACGTGCTTGCCGCCCTCCGGCCGCCGGCCGTGTTCCCCTCGTTCTCCTCGGCCGCCCGGCCGGCCCCGGGACGGGGCGCCGGCAGGAGAGCGGACGGGTAACCGGTGCGGTCACTGCTCTTACTCGACCCGCCGGAGCATCAGGTGCCGCGGCGGGTGGTGGCGCGGGGGTTCACGCCGCAGGCGGTGCCGTGGCTCGAGCCTGCGGTACGGGACTTCGCCACCGGTGATGACGCGGGCGCCGTGGCGGAACTCGTGTCGGGCCCGGCCGTACCGCGCTCGGCGACACAGACTCCGGTCCGCCCCCACCGGTCGCTTCACCCCGGAGGCCGCTCGCGCGGGTCAGGCGCCCACGCCGGACAGCCGCGGCCGGCGGGCCAGCCAGACCGCCAGGGCGAGCAGCGACGCGCGCACCCGGGCATCCACAGGCTGGTACCGGCCGGTACGGCACCGCGGGCCGGGCAGCCGGCCGAACAGCCAGACCTGCCGCTCCCGCCGTCGTGCTGAAGGCGGGCGACCGCCAGATCGCGACGACCACGCCCGCGCTCGTCGCCGGCAGGGCGCGTCCGAGCCGGCCGGCGACGACCGCGGCCAGCCCGGTCGCCGCGCCCACCGCCACGAGGACGCCCGAGGCCACCAGCGCGAGCACGAGGTCGATCCCGAGCACGCGCGCGAGCCCGGTGGCGAACGCCATGGCGGGCGAGACCGGCATCGCCGACAGCGGCTCCAGGCGCGGATCGGACCGGTGCGAGCACGCCGCCACCGCGCCGAGCAGCAGCACGACCGGCACCACCGCACTGAACAGCTGCACGACCGCCCCCACGGTCGGCGCGACGCGGGCGAGCAGCACCGCCACGGCGAGGCCCGCCGCGGTCAGCGGGCCGATGGACCAGGGCATGAGCCGCGCCTGCGCCACCACCCGGCCGCCGGCCGCCAGGACGCCCGGAACGAAGGACGGGGCACGGATCGCGCGCGGCCTGCGGCGATCTCCGGCAGCCCGCTCAGCAGCTCGTCGTAGGACGGCACCACGACCGGCCCGAGCAGTCGCTCGTCGGCCTCCCGGACCCCGGCCGTCAGGGCGTCCTGCGCCTCATCGTTCACCACTCCGCCCCCCTTCCCGTTTTGTCACCTTTGTCAGGGTCGCCGCCAGAAGCCGACGGGCCGTCCACATGCGGCTTTTGACCGTGCCGGGCGGGACACCGAGTATCGCAGCCACCTCGGGATACGGCAGGTCCTCCGCGAGCACGAGCCCGAGCACCTCACGCAGGTGCTCGGGCAGTTCGAGCACGGCGGCCACGAGCTCCCGGCGGCCGGCCCGGGCCAGCACCTGGTCCTCGACCGCGGGCTCCGCGGCGGGCAGATCCACGGCGTCCTCCAGCTCCACGAGGACCGGCTCGGTTTGCCGCAGGCGGTTGTGCGCCTGCCGCCGGGCCACCCCGAGCAGGTAGGCCCGCACCGAAGCCTCGCCTCGGTAACCGCCCGCCGAGCGCCACACCGCCAGCCAGGACTCCTGGAGGATCTCCTCCGCCACCTCGAGGCGCGCGGTGAGCCGCCGGATCAGTCGCAGCATCCCGGCGGCATGGCGCTCGTAGAGCACACGAAACGCGCACTCCTCACCGGCCGCCACGCGGCGCATGAGTACGGCGTCCGAATACGCCTCAGCGGAAATTTTTGGCGCGGGTGAGCGCTGAGCACGCTCGTATACGACGTCGCCTGCCGTTTCGGTGGGGGAGAATCTGCCGCGTAGCGACACCTGCGTGCTCCGACGTCGTCCCGGCCAAACGATCGCATCACCGTCGACGCTAGCGGTGGCCAATACACGACGCAATGAGTTGCCGCGCCGAGCCGCATGGATAATCGCCCGTCCGGAACCTGAAAACCCGATGACTTCGACGGCCGAAAATCGCCTCGGTCTCACCAGTGCCGTCCATCGAGCAAATAACCGCCGGCATCGGCCGAACACGGGTGGTCGCCATACACCCAGGGGCTCGGGCCCCGCGGAAAGGTACGTTCCGCCGCCGCTGACCATGAGGTAGCCCGGCGTCGCCTCGTGTGCAGGCCGGAAGACGAACCGATACGGGAACGCAGGAAAAAGCAGCTGAGATCAGGGAGTCGCTATTCCGGACGCGGCTATCACCCTCGCCCGGATGCCGAGCGGCGAGCATATCCCGGTTGGTCTGCGGACTCCGCTGTCACTTCGCTACCGGCGCCGACCTGACGTGCAATTTTCATCGGCTTGCCGGACCCCGGCGACCCCCTCGCGCCGCCGTGCGCCTGCGGCACGCCTCTCGCAGTTCATGTACGGAGGTGCGGTGCCGTTGCCGCGATGGAGAGGTGCGTGACGGTAACGCCACGACCGATGACGGCCGAGGCGACGGCCGCGGATTCGTGGGCGGACGACGCATGGGCGGCGTCGCGGCGACCGGACGGCGGATCGGGCTGCCGGCCGCGGTACGGCCGGCCGAGGCGCTCGCCGTACGGCGCTCGCAGGCCCGACGGCACGTGTGCCGATCACAGGGAGGAGCCGCAAGCGTGGGTGAACCGCTCGGCTCGCGGCCGCTACGTACGGCGGGAAGGAGTGATGTGAATGAACGACCAAGACGCGACCGACCTGCCACGCAGCGGCCCGGACCTCGCGAGACCACCGGATTCCGTCACCGGCCCGGTCGATTCCCCGTCGATGGCCACCCTGATCTCCACGGAGCTGGTCAGGCTGCGATCCGGCTTCATCGGCTGGTACACGGTGCTGGCGCCGATCGTGATCGCGATTCCGCTCTATGCCGGATCGCTCCTTTCTCCGGAGGGTCGCTCCGGCCGGCTCTGGGACAGCTTCAGCAACGTGACGCTGGAGTTCTGGGGCGTGCTGATCCCGATGACCGCCGGTCTGATCGCGGCCCTGGCCATACGCGCCGACACCGAGCCCTGGCGCTTCCTGTTCTCGTACGCGATCCCGCGCTGGCGATACTTCACCGCGAAGGTCGCCGCACTGGCCATCGTCCAGTTGGTGTCGGCGACCATCCTGGTCGTGATGCTCGCCGGGGGTGCGCTGCTCACCGGGCAGCTCGCCGACGCCGCCTCGATGATCCTGGGTTCCGCCTACCTCTCGTGGGCGGCGGGGCTGGCGGCGACCGCGATCGCCGTCCTCCTCAGCGCCGCCTGGGGCATCGGCCCCGGCATCGCCTGGGGCGTGGCCGGGATGCTGGCCGGCGCGCTCATCGCCGACAAGTCGATCTGGTACGCGCTCCCGCCCGCATGGCCGATGCGCGTCATCCTCCCCCTCGCGGAGATCTATCCCAACGGGCTGCCGCTGGACCCGAACAGCCCGCTCCGCGACATGACGGTGATCCCGGTGGCCATCGCGCTCTCCGTCGCGGCGACGGTCGTGACGCTGGTGATCGGTGGCCGGTACATGGCGCGGAAGGAGATCTGAGTGGCGGCGCTGGAGATCAGGGATCTGCACAAGCACTACGACGGTTTCCGCGCGCTCGACGGCGCGAACCTCACCGTGCCGGAGGGTTCCCTCTACGGCCTGCTCGGTCCGAACGGCGCAGGCAAGACCACCCTGATGAAGTCGGTCGCCGGGCTGCGGCGCCCGAACTCGGGCCGGATCCACCTCTTCGGGCGGCCCCTCGAACGGCGGCTGCTGACCCAGGTCGGAGCGCTGCTCGAGTCGCCGGGCCTGTGGGCGCATCTCGACGCGGTCGCCCACCTGCGGATCCATGCCCGGCTGCGCGGGGTGCCGCAGCGCCGCATCGACGAGGTGCTGGAGCTGGTGAAGCTCACCGAGGTGAGGTCCCGCAAGGTCGCGAAGTACTCCCTCGGCATGCGGTGGCGGCTCGGCATCGCCATCGCGCTGCTCGGCCGACCCCGGCTGGTCGTGCTCGACGAGCCGATGAACGGGCTCGATCCGGTCGGGATCAGGGATATGCGGGCCACGTTACGTTCGCTCGCCGAGACCGGCACCACCGTCATGATCTCCAGTCACCAGCTGGCGGAGGTCTCGCAGGTCTGTGATCAGGTCGGTGTGCTGGTGGCCGGTCGGACCGCGTACGAGGGCCCGCTGCACGGCCTCGCCGTGGACGGCGACCTCGAAGAGGGTTTCTTCCGCCTGCTCGAGCAGGCAGGGTCCGACGTGCGGTGATGGTGCGTGAGTGCCAAGCGACATGGCATCCGACGCACAAGGATGCGTGATCGCCACCGCCGCCGGACGCGTGGCCATGACGGGCCCGGACTCCGCCGGTTCGCATGGCCGCGAAGTCGCACGTCATCGCACGCGTGACAACGGCCGGCCGTTGCCTTCTCCGAATTCCGGTGACCGGGAGTTCCGGCACTTTCCGTACCGGTCGATGGTGACAGGGCCACGAAAGGCCCTTGCGTGGTCGCCGTCGAGGATTGGGACTCGGCGGTCTCGTCCGCGGAGGCGCGACCTGTCGATCCGGTTCGCCGGTCGCCGTATCGCTTGGTGACTCACAGTCCGGTACGCCGACGGATGCATGCCTGGCCGCTCAGTGGCGGGCGGCCAGGCGTCGTTCTCGTTGCCGAAGGGTGATTCGACGCGACGATTCGTAGATCACGAACCCAGTAAGGTTCCTTCGGATATCACTGCCGGGACATACGGCGCCCACCGGTGGGATCAACGCCGCTGTTCCGTCGAGATCGGCCGTTCTCCGAGGATTCCGTGCGACGCTACCGTTTCGGCCGGATCGCGGCGGCGCTCGCCGTCGGATACGCGGCCGTGGTCGTGGCGGCCGGTGTCGTCGCGCTGGTCACCGGCGACCCCACGCTGCTGCGGCGGCTCGTCGTCGGCCCCTGGGCGGACCCGGCCGTCCCCGCCACCACCACCTGGGTGGAGTTCCTGCTGGTGGCGGGCGGGGCGCTGCAGGGCTGGGCCTACTGGCAGGTGCTGCGCGGCAGGCGGGCCGGGGAGCCGAGCGCCGGCGGCGGGGCGGCCGGACCGCTGCGGGCCGCCCTGTATCTGAGCGTCGCCTTCGCCCTGATCTTCCGCCTGCCGATCGCCCACGAGTGGTGGTGGCTCGCCCTGCCCGGCCACCTGGTCCAGCTCGCCGTGGTGTGGCTGTTCTTCGCGGTCCTCGCCGGCGTCCTCCCCCGGTGGCTGCGAATCCTCGCCCTCGCGGCGGGAACGGCGAAGGCCGCCCTCGACGTGGCCTCCTCGGTGGCCTCCGTCCTGGGGGCGGTCGAGCTGCCAGACCTCCTCGATCGGCTGCCGCCGGGCAACCTGCTCCACCTGGCCTGGCTGGTCCCGGTGCTCGCCGGTCAGGCCAGGGATCCCTGGTGGAGCCGGGGCACCGTGCGGGCCGGCGCGGTCGCGGCGTCGCTGGTGTTCCTGTCGCCCGCGTACGGCGTCGCGTGGGTCTCGTCCGGCGGCGAGATCAGTCCGATCGCCCTGTGGCTGTTGATCATTGACGTGCTGAGCGTCTTCGGGCTCGTGTGGGCGGCCCGCTCCGCGCACGAGCTGGCGGGCCCGCCCGGCCGGCCGTACCCGATGGCCGTCCCCGCGCGGGCGGCGCGGCGGCCCTGGCCGCTCGCCGCGCCGGCGGTGGTGCCGCCGCTGCTCCCCGCGGCCGTCAACCTCACCCAGGGCATGCCGGCCTGGATCGGCCCGCGCGGCGCGGTGACCGGCTTCTTCCGCGACTTCGTCGGCCCGCCGGTCTACCTGCTGTGGCAGGCCGTGGACCTGCTCGTCGGCGTCGGCGCCCCGGCGCTGCTGGTGCTGGCCGCGGTGGTGCGCAGGTCCGAGCGGCTGCTGCGCGGCACCGTCCTGGCCCTGCTCCTCGCCACCGCGGCCGGGTTCGTCACGGTGGTCACCACGGAGTCCGACCTGGGCCGGCAGCCGATCCACGAGCCCGCCGAGACGCTGCGTCTCTACCCGCACGGGTTGTTCCCCCCGAATCGGTACGGCGAGCCGCAGTCCGGGATCTCGCCGCTGTGGTACAGCGCCGCGCTAGCCGCATCCGCCTTCGCGCTGTACCTGCTGTACCTCAAGCCGCCCGCCGCCCGCCCGCGGCGCCGCGTGCCGGCGGGGGCGGCCGGGGCGCTCACCGCCCTGTGCCTCCTGCCCGCCGCCGACCACGTGCGCGGGCCCGTCACCACGGTGGAGGACTGCGCGCCCGAGCGTCAGGGCCCCGAGACGGGCCGCGACGGGCCGGCCGGCGCCCGCGGCTTCATCTGCACCGTACGCGCCTACGGGCTGCTCGGAGTGGCCGGCACCGCGCCGGACCCGGCGGTGCTCGCCTACGGGCGGCGCCTGTGCGACGTCTACACCCGCGGCGACCCGCGCGAGCTGGCCCGCATCCGGTCGGTGCACGGGGTGGACGTCCGCGAGCTGCGCGGGGTGCTCGCCGGGATCTGCCCGGCCGCCGACGCGACGGTGCGAGCCGAACGCGCCGCACACGAGCGTGAGCTCGAGCGGCTCGAGGCGGAGGAGCGGCGTAAGTGCGCCGCCATGCCACGCCACCGCCCCCGCATCAGGCCGGTCAGGGCGATCCGGCTCAGCGAGCCGCAGTGGTTCGAGGCGGGCCTGGACCTGTTCGAGGATGCCCCGGCGAACGCCGGTGACGACCGCTACCAGCAGGACGGCCTGGTCACCGGAGGGCCCGGCCACCTGCACCTGCACGTGAGCCCCGAGGCCCGCGTCTGCGTCACGCTGGAGACGTACGCGCGCCGCCCGCCCGTAGCGGTCAAGGGCTGGCACGAGGTGGTCGAGGTCGGCTATCACAGCCCGACCGGCCGGATGACCTTCGCGGACGTGGTGAGCGGCACCAGACTGCCCGACATATCGCTCAACAGGCGCAAGGGGCACTACCGCATCCGCGTGCACTACGCGTGGCTGCGCCGGAAAGGCGACCCGCGCGGCACGCAGCGCCTGCTGATCATGGCCTACCCGGGGCCGGGCGACAGGCTCGTCACCTATCGGCAGCGGTCCCGCAGCTGACCACGGTACGGCGATGGCCGGTGCGGGCCACACCGTTCCCGCCCGGCGGGCCCGATCGAGATCATTCGGGGGTGAAAGCCGCACACCGGGCCGGGCGGCCCCTCTCCCGCTGGTACTTCGCGCTGCTCATCGCGGCCGCCCTGATCAGCCTCTACGCGGCCGGCACGCCGCTGTGGTGGGGCGATTTCATCCCCTTCGTCCTCCCCATCTGGGGGATGCTGATCGGCTACTGGCTCGCCCGCCTGATCGCGGCGCTCAAGCTGACCGGACCGGCGGCGATACGGCGGCGCGCGGCCCGGTGGGCGGTGCCGCCGCTGGTGTTCCTCGCCCTGCTGACCGCGGTCGTGTGGGACGGCCCTCGGCTGGCGCGGTTCGCCCTCAAAAGTCGAGCCTGCGCGCACACGCGCAGACCGTCGCCGCGGGGACGCAGAGCGAGGGATGCCGCCGGCTCGGCCTCTACCGCAGCTGCTGGGCCGTCCCATCGAGGGCGGGGCCATCGTCGGGATCCGCGACCTCGACGTGCCGGTGAACCTCGGCCTGGTGCGGTCCGAAGGCCGGGGTTTCGCCTGGCTGCCCGGTGACCGGCCACCGCCGGCCGGCAACGAGGACCACGCCTACTTCCGGTTCACCTCGGACTGGTGGGCGTGGCACGGCTGAGACAGCCTGTGACCCGGCGGCGCGCCGATCGCACGGCGCGGCGGGCCTGGCCGCCCGTCGCCGGACGGCCAGGCGCCACGCGAAACGGCCGGGCGGATCAGACCCCGGTCGGATGCCAGATGGTCTTGATCTCCAGGAACGCCTTGAGCCGCTCGACGCCCGGATCGGCGGTCCAGTCCGGCGTCGACGGCCGCACGACCCGCTTGAGGTTCTCCGCCGCCTCGCGCTCGCACGCCAGCGCCAGGTCCGGGTCGGTGACGCCGGTGAGGTCGATGGCGTTGACGTCCATGTGCGCGGCGAGCGGCGGGGCCAGCTCGGCCTGCCGGCCGGTGAGGATGTTCACCACCCCGCCGGGCAGGTCGGAGGTGGCGAGCACCTCGGCGAGCGTGATCGCGGGCAGCGGGGCCTGCTCGGCGGCGACCACCACGCAGGTGTTCCCGGTGACGATCACCGGGGCGACCACCGAGACGAGGCCGAGCAGCGGGTCGGCCGCGGGCGCGATCACGGCCACCACGCCCGTGGGCTCGGGCGTGGAGAAGTTGAAGTACGGCCCGGCGACCGGGTTGGCCGAGCCGTACACGGCCGTGATCTTGTCGGACCAGCCCGCGTACCAGACCCAGCGGTCGACCGCCGCGTCCACGTGCGCGGACGCCGCGGCCTTGGACAGCCCGGCGGCCTGCACCTCGTCGATGAACTGGGCGCGCCGGCCCTCCATCATCTCGGCGATCCGGTAGAGGATCTGGCCGCGGTTGTACGCGGTCGCGCCCGACCAGCCGGGGAACGCCTTGCGTGCCGCGACCACAGCGTCCCGGGCGTCCTTGCGTGAGGCCTTCGCGGCGTTGGCGAGGAAGTTCCCCTTGGCGTCGTTCACCGGATAGGACCTGCCCGATTCGGATCGAGGGAAGGCTCCCCCGATGAACAGTTTGTAGGTCTTGCGTACGGCGAGCCGCCTCGCCTCACTCATCGCCCCTCCACCTCTGCCTGCCTGCCTGTGCCTCGGCGAACCTGGCCGGGCGGGCCGCGGCGCGCACCCGCCGCGCGCCCGGCCCGGCGGACGGCCGGACGGGCTCAGTCATCGCCCCTCCAGATCCGCTGCGACTCGGCGGAGGGCCGGGCGGGCTTGTACACCTGGCCGCAGCGGCACACGCCGCCGCGGTGGGCGTACCAGCCGCGCCGTACCGTGAACCGGCGGCTGCGGTGCACGCGCGAGTAGCCGTTGCCCGCCCCGACGGCGGCACGCCGTACCCAGCGGCGTTTTCTGGTGTGGAAACACTCAGGTGACGTCAAGGTAGGCCTCCAGTCCGTGGCGGCCGCCCTCGCGCCCGTAGCCCGACTCCTTGTAACCCCCGAACGGCGCGGTGGGGTCGAAGCGGTTGTAGGTGTTCGCCCACACCACCCCGGCGCGCAGCCGTTCGGCCATCCACAGGATGCGCGAGCCCTTCTCGGTCCAGATGCCCGCGGACAGGCCGTACGGGGTGTTGTTCGCCTTCGCCACCGCCTCCTCGGGGGTGCGGAAGGTGAGCACGGACAACACCGGGCCGAAGATCTCCTCGCGGGCGATGCGGTGGGACTGGGCCACGCCGGTGAAGATCGTCGGCGGGAACCAGTAGCCCTTCTCCGGCAGCGTGCAGGCCGGCGACCAGCGGGTCGCGCCCTCGGCCTCGCCGGAGGCGGCGAGCTCGGTGATCTTGGCGAGCTGCTGGGCCGAGTTGATCGCGCCGATGTCGGTGTTCTTGTCGAGCGGGTCGCCGATCCGGAGCGTGCCGACGCGGCGGCGGAGCGCCTCGAGGAACTCCTCCTCGATCGACTCCTGCACCAGCAGCCGGGAGCCCGCGCAGCACACATGGCCCTGGTTGAAGAAGATCCCGTTCACCACGCCCTCGACCGCCTGGTCGATCGGCGCGTCCTCGAACACGATGTTCGCGGCCTTGCCGCCGAGCTCGAGGGTGAGCCGCTTGCCGGTGCCCGCGACCTGGCGGGCGATCTGCCGCCCGACCTCGGTCGAGCCGGTGAACGCGACCTTGTCCACGCCGGGGTGGGCGACGAGCGCGGCCCCGGTGTCCCCGGCGCCGGTGACGATGTTCACCACGCCGGGCGGCAGCTCGGCCTGCCGGCAGATCTCCGCGAACAGCAGCGCGGTGAGCGGGGTGGTCTCCGCGGGCTTGAGCACCACGGTGTTGCCGCAGGCGAGCGCCGGGGCGACCTTCCACGCGAGCATGAGCAGCGGGAAGTTCCACGGGATCACCTGGGCGGCGACGCCGAGCGGGCGCGGGTCCGGGCCGAGGCCCGCGTACGCGAGCTTGTCGGCCCAGCCCGCGTGGTAGAAGAAGTGCGCGGCCACCAGCGGCAGGTCGACGTCCCGCGACTCGCGGATCGGCTTGCCGTTGTCGAGGGTCTCCAGTACGGCGAGCTCCCGCGCGCGCTCCTGGATGAGCCGGGCGATGCGGAACAGGTACTTGGCCCGCTCGGAGCCGGGCATGCGCCCCCAGACCCGCTCGTACGCCTCGCGGGCCGCGCGCACGGCGCGGTCCACGTCGTCGTCCGCCGCGCAGGCCACCTCGGCGAGCGGCTCCTCGGTGGCGGGGTTCACCGTGGTGAACGGCTGCCCCTTGCCCTCGGTGAACTCACCGTTGATGAACAGCCCGTAGGAGGGCCGGATGGCAACGACATCCCGGGACTCGGGTGCCGGTGCGTAGTCGAGTCGCATGGCCCCTCCTTCAGTCCAGGGTGAAGTAGTCGGCGCCGCCGTACCGGCCGGTGGCGAGCTTGCGGCGCTGCATGAGCAGGTCGTTGAGCAGGCTGGAGGCGCCCAGCCGGAAGTACTCGGGGGTGAGCCAGTCCTCACCCGCGGTCTCGTTGACGAGCACGAGGTACTTGATCGCGTCCTTGGCGGTGCGGATGCCGCCCGCCGCCTTCACCCCCACCCGGCGGCCGGTGCGCGCGAAGAAGTCGCGCACCGCCTCGAGCATGACGAGCACGACCGGCGGCGTCGCGGCCGGGCTGATCTTGCCGGTGGAGGTCTTGATGAAGTCCGCGCCGGCGAGCATGGCGAGCCAGGAGGCGCGCCGCACGTTGTCGTAGGTGGCGAGCTCGCCGGTCTCCAGGATCACCTTGAGGTGGGCGGCGCCGCAGGCCGCCTTCACCGCGGCGATCTCCTCGTACACCTTCCGGTAGTCCCCGGCGAGGAACGCGCCGCGGTCGATCACCATGTCGATCTCGTCGGCCCCGGCGGCGACGGCGAGCGTGGTGTCGGCCACCTTCACCTCGAGCGAGCTGCGCCCGCTGGGGAACGCGGTGGCCACCGCGGCGACCTTGACGGCGGTGCCGCGCAGCGCCGCGACGGCGTCCGCCACCAGGTCGGGGTAGACGCAGACGGCTGCCACGCTCGGCACCGTGGGGTCGTCCGGGTCGGGGTGGACCGCCTTGGCGCACATCGCCCGCACCTTGCCGGGCGTGTCCGCGCCCTCGAGGGTGGTGAGGTCCACCATCTGGATGGCCGCGTCGAGAGCCTGGGCCTTGGCCGTGGTCTTGATGGATCGGGTGCCGAGAATCGCCGCCCGCTGGTCCGCGCCGACTCGGTCAACGCCGGGCAGTCCGTGGAGGAAGGCCCGCAGTGTCGCGTTGGAGCCGGCGACCTCCGCGAGGGGAGTAGTCACAGTTGACACTCAACCAGCATTGCCGACGTCGGCGAGTGATTCCAAACTGAGACCGGCCCACGCGGCACCCGGGTTTTCGGCGACTTTCGCCGAGGGGCGCCTTGACCGCCGTCGTGACCGGAGCCGGGCACGCCGTTCCGCGCCCTTGCCCGGTCCACCCGGGGTACGGCGAGCCGCCTTGTGCCCCGGTCTAAGGCACCTTAGCCGCCCATCACCCCATACCTAGGTATGCCCGGCCGCGAGCCGGCCCGCCGACGGGCCGATAGATAAGGCATGCACCCGATGTGGCGCACGGGGCCTTACCGAGAGCCTTGAAGTGTCAGCGAAAACCCCTTCTGCCAGGAGAAGTCCCCGTGCACTCTGAGATCCTCTACCAGATCGCGAAGAACCGGCTCGCCGACCTCCGGGAAGACGCCGCCGACCGCCGCACCGTCCGGCAGGCGATGGCCACCCGCAGGAAGGAGCACAGCAACGGGCGGTGGAGCCTGCGCGGCCCGCTCGGCAAGCGGCAGCGGTCGTGAGCGCCTTCCCGCCACCCGGCCGGCGTCTCCCTCCCGGCCGGGCCGTCCGCCCTCCGTGACCGGTACGGCGGGCGCGATTTTGCGCCCGAAAAAGGGGCGAAACAGTTTGTACCCGAAAAAGGGTGCGAAACAGGCAGGCCATGTGTGACAAGCTGGAGGGCATGCTTGGCCGGGCGGTGAGCCCCGTTTTCGTCGGGCGAGAGGAAGAGCTGACCACGCTGCTCGACGCGTTCGATCGGGCACGGCACGGCCAGGCGGCGGCCGTGCTCATCGGCGGCGAGGCCGGGGTCGGCAAGACCCGGCTCGTCGCCCGGTTCGCCGAGCTCGCCGCCGAGCGGCAGGCCCGGGTGCTCGTCGGCGGCTGCGTCGAGCTCTCCGCCGAGGGCCTCGCCTACGCCCCGTTCACCGCCGTGCTGCGCCAGCTCGTCCGGGAGACTGGTGCGGGCGAGATCACCGCGCTGCTGCCCGACGGCGCCGCCCGCGACCTCGCCCGGCTGCTGCCCGAGTTCGGCGAGCCGCCGAGCGACCGGGAGACCGACACCGGCCGGGCCCGGCTCTTCGAGCAGTTCCTCACCCTGCTGGAACGGCTCGCCGAGCAGCGCCCGGTGCTGCTCGTCATCGAGGACGTGCACTGGGCGGACCGTTCCAGCCGCGACCTGATCGCGTTCCTCAGCCGCAACCTGCTCGCGCCGCAGGTGCTCATGCTGCTCACCTACCGCTCCGACGAGCTGCACCGGCAGCATCCGCTGCGCCCGGTGCTCGCCCGGCTCACCCGGCTCGACGGCGTGCTCCGGCTGGAGCTGCCGCGGTTCACCCGCGACGAGGTCGCCGCCCAGATGGCCGGGATCCTCGGCGCCACCCCCGCGTACGCCCGCGTCGGCGAGGTGTACGACCGCAGCGAGGGCATCCCGCTGTTCGTCGAGGCGCTGACCGAGAGCGACGACTGCGAGTCGGTACCCGCCTCGCTGCACGGCCTCATCCTTAGTTCGTTCGAGCGGCTGCCCGAGCCGACCCAGCGCGTGCTGCGCGTCGCGGCGGCGGGCGGCACCCGCGTCGGGCACGCCCTGCTCGCCGCCGTCGCCGGCCTGTCGGACGAGGACCTGGAGGACGCGCTGCGGCCCGCGGTCGCCGCGAACGTCATCCAGATCACCGACGGGGGCGCCTACGCGTTCCGGCACTCGCTGATCCGCCAGGCCGTACACGACGAGCTGCTGCCCGGGGAGCACAGCAGGCTGCACGCCCGGTACGCCGAGGAGATCGAACGCGACCGGACGCTGGTGCCGCCCGGGCGGGCCGCCTTCGAGATCGCCCACCACTGGCACGCGGCCGGCAACGACGTGTGGGCGCTCATCTCCGCCTGGGAGGCCGCCGCCCAGGCCGCGAAGACCTTCGCCTACACCGAGCGCATCCAGCTCCTGGAGCGGGTGCTGACGTTGTGGCACAAGGTGCCCGATGCCGCGGAACGGCTCGGCGCCGACCAGGCCACCGTGCTGGAGCTCGCCTCCGAGGCCGCGCTCGCCTGCGGCGAGCTGGAGCGCGGTACCCGGTTCGTGAACGCCGCGCTCGACCTGCTCGACGAGCGCGCCCACGCCGAGCGGGTGGCGACGCTGCTCGTCCGCCGCGCCCAGCTCTCGCTGGAGAAGGGGCGGCGGGGTGTGCTCGACGACCTGCGCCGGGCCGTCGCGCTGGTGCCGCTGCCCGGCCCCGGGCGGGCGTGCGCGCTGGAACGGCTCGGCCTGCACCTGATACTCCGCGCCGACGTCACCGAGGGCAGCGCGCTGATCGAGGAGGCGCTGCGCATCGCCCGCGACATCGGCGACGAGGCCCTGGAAGGCGATCTGCTGCTCGCCCTGGGCGTCGGGCAGTCGATCGCCGGCGAGCTGGAGGACGCGCTCACCACGAACCGCCGCGCGCTGGAGATCGGCAGGCGGGCCGGCTCCGCACGGCAGATACTGCGGGCGATGAGCAACACCGTGGACGCGCTCAACAACCTCGGCCGCACCGAGGAGGCGCTGCGGCTCTCCGACGAGGCCGAGGAGCTCGCCCGCAAGTACGGGCTCTACCGCACCCAGGGCGTGTTCGCGATGGTGAACCGGGCCGAGGTTCTGGAGGCGGTGGGCCGGTGGGACGAGGCGGAGGCGGTGATCGAGCAGGCCCTCGCCAACGACCCGACCGTGCACAGGCGCCGGTACCTGCTCGCGGTGCGCTGCGATATCGCGCTCGCCCGCGGCGAGGCGGACCTCGCCGAGCGCCTGCTGCGGGAGGTGGGCGCTGCACCCGACCCCGGCGGAGCTCAGCCAGGAGGCGGAGGCGAACGCCCGGCAGCTCCTCGCCTGGCACCTGCTGCGCGGCGCCCCCGCCGACGCCGTCGCGGCCGGGCACGTGTTCCTCGACCAGCGGCCGCCCTCCGGCAAGGCGATGCTCGGCTGGCGGCTGCTCACCGGGATCGAGGAGGTGTGCTGGGCGGCGGGCGAGGCCGACCCCACGGGGGCGGAGAGCCTGCGCAAGCGCGCCGACGCCGTCGCCGAGGAGCTGCGCGCCGACGGCCCGGTGAGCAACGCGTTCCGGCTCATGTACCGGGGGGAGCACGACGCGGCGGCCGTCGCCTGGCAGCGGCTCGGCCGGCCGTACCTGCGGGCGAAGGCGCTCGTCCGCGCCGCGCACGCCGCCGCCCGCGCCGGGGACCGGCACGGCGCCGCCGACCGGCTGCGCGCGGCGCTGCCCATCGCGGTGGAGCTCAGGGCCCGGCCGCTCACCGAGGAGATCGAGGCGCTCGCCCGCCGGGTCGGCGCCGCGCTGTCCTCCGGCGCGCCCGCGGCGGCGGGTGCGGAGACCGCGGGCCGCGGCACGCGGGACGCGGCCGAGCTCACCCCGCGCGAGATGGAGGTGCTGCGCCTCGTGGCGCAGGGCCGGTCCAACCGGGAGATCGCCGACGAGCTGTTCATCTCGGTGAAGACGGTCAGCGTGCACGTGTCGAACATCCTCGCCAAGCTCGGCGTCTCCACCCGGGGCGAGGCCGCCGCCGTCGCGCACCGCCAGGCCCTGTTCAACTGAGCCGATCGCCTGATTCGGTCACCCGGGCCGCCCGCCGGCGCCGGTCCCCCGCACCGCCACCCGGGCCGCTGCCTGGGCCGCCGTCCCCGGCGCGCGCCGGGGACGACCGGTCAGGCCGCCAGGGCGTCGACGAGCAGCAGGACGCCGAAGATGGCGAACAGGGCGGCCGCGCCGTACCGGACGAACCGCTCGGGCAGGCTCTTGCCGAGCAGCGCGCCGACGAGGATGGCGAGCGCGTCGGCGGCGACCATGCCCACGGTCGAGCCGATCCAGGTGCCGACCCAGCCGTTGTGGGTGGCGAGGGTGATCGTGGCGAGCATGGTCTTGTCGCCGAGCTCGCTGAGGAAGAACGCGGTGGTGACCGCGAGCAGGGCGCTCCCCGCGGCGCGGGTGGCCTTGGCGGACTCCTCCTCGCTCAGCTCGTCGCCGCGCAGCGTCCAGATCGCGAACCCGAAGAACGCGAGGGCGGCCGCGATCGTGATCGCCGTGGTCGGCAGCGCGCTACCGATCACGCCGCCGATCGCCACGCTCACCAGGTGCACCACGGTCGTCGCGACGGTGATGCCGGTGATCACGATCCACGGCCGGTACCGCGTGGCGAAGGCCAGCGCCATGAGCTGGCTCTTGTCGCCCAGCTCGGCCACGAAGATCATCCAGAGACTGATCCAGAACGCTTCCACCGAGGTCACCCTTCCAGGTCGGACGCGGCCGGACCTCGGCGGCGTCCCGGTCCTCGGGCACGACGACCTCGGCCCGGCAGCGCGTTTGTGCACGTTGCCGAGCCGAAGGTCTCGTCCGCCCGTGACCGGGCCCGCGTGACCGGGCACCCGAGCCGCCTGGCGGCCCCGGGGCCAGCGTGTCGATCACGCGATTGGGACTACTCCCCTTCGGTTTCCACCCGACCTTAACACCTCCGCGTCGTAAAAAAGGCCCCGGGGGAGCGTCAACCGCCGCGGTGCGCCGAAAGCGAACGTCACAGCTCCAGGCCGACGAGCACCGGCTCGTTGACCAGCCGCACCCCGAACTTCGCCTCCACGCCGTCGCGGACCTCGGCGGCGAGGGCGATCAGGTCGGCGGCGGTCGCCGGCTCGTACGGCCCGCCGAGCCCGCCCGGGTGGGTGAGCGCGAGGGTGTGCTTGGTGGAGATGCGCACCGGGCCGCGCCGGTAGCCCTTGGGGAACCCGGCGTGCTCGATCAGCCAGGCCGCGGGCACCTTGACCGTGCCGTCGCCCACCTCCCAGCGCGGGTAGCCGGGGGCGCGGCGCTCCAGCTCGGCGGCCTGCTCGGCGGTGAGCACCGGGTTGGTGAAGAACGAGCCCGCGCTGCAGGTGTCGGGGTCGGCCGGGTCGAGCACCATGCCCTTGCCCCGGCGCAGCTCGAGCACGGCCTCGCGGACGGCGGCGAGCGGAACCCGGTCGCCGAGCGCGACCCCGAGCCGGTTCGCGAGCTCGGCGTACCCGATCGGGCCGGACTCGCCGGAGCGGGCGAGCGCGTAGGTGACGTCGAGCACCACGTACCGGCCGAGGTCCTGCTTGAAGGCGCTGTTGCGGTAGGAGAAGCCGCAGCGCTGTGCGGGCAGCTCCACCACCTCGCCGCGCCGCCGGTCGTAGGCGCGCACCCGCTCGATGGTCTGGGAGACGTCCTGGCCGTAGGCGCCCACGTTCTGGATGGGGGTGGCGCCGACGAGGCCGGGGATGCCGGAGAGGCACTCGACGCCGGACCAGCCCTCCTCGACGCAGCGCCGTACCAGGGCGTCCCAGCCCTCGCCCGCGGCCGCGGTGACGTGTACCCGGTCGCCGTCGGCGGCCACGCGCACCCCGGCCGTGGCGACGCGGACCACGAGGCCGTCGAAGCCCTCGTCGGCGATGACGACGTTGCTGCCGCCGCCGAGCACGAGCACCGGCTCGCCGGCCCGGTCCGCCTCGGCGACCAGGCGGACGATCTCCTCCTCGGTGCGCGCCTCGGCGAACGCCTTGGCCGGGCCGCCCAGCCGCAACGTGGTGTACGGCGCGAGCCGTACCCCCTGCAAACGGTCGTTCACGAGGGTCAACTCTAGGGGGTCAGGCGGTGCGGAGCAGGCGAAGGACCCGGTCGTAGGTGCGGCGGGACTCGCGGTCGCGGTAGGCGGGGTCGACGTCCGCATAGCCGCGGTGGCGCTCGGCGTGCACCGGCAGCGCGGTGGCGGGCACCACCTTGCGGCCGGGGAGGGTGAGGAAGAACTCCAGGTCGGCGTTGCGGTAGTAGCGGGCCTTGCCGGGGAAGCCGCCCGCGGCCAGGGCGCGGTCGCGGCGTACCGCGAACAGGTAGCCGAGCAGCGCCCGTACCTCGCCGGGCCCGGCGTCGTGCCAGGAGCGGCCGTCCGGGTCCGGGTCGACGCCGCGCCAGCCCGCGGCCACGACGTCGCCGGCCAGCGCCTCGACCAGCGGGGTGAGCGCGTCGCCGTCGAGGATCGTGGAGGTCTCCATGACCACGTGCACGTCGGCGTCGTCCATGCGCAGCAGCTTGGTGCGGGCCACGCCCCAGCCGGCCGAGCCGCCGCGCCAGTGCGGGGTCTCGGCCACGTGCCAGGCGTCGATGCGGCCGGGGTGCCGTTCGGCGAGCTCGTGCAGCACGGTCCCGGCGCCGTCGATGT
The DNA here is from genome assembly GCF_006716785.1 of Thermopolyspora flexuosa. Classification (NCBI taxonomy): domain Bacteria; kingdom Bacillati; phylum Actinomycetota; class Actinomycetes; order Streptosporangiales; family Streptosporangiaceae; genus Thermopolyspora; species Thermopolyspora flexuosa. The sequence continues at coordinate 4,657,009 of NZ_VFPQ01000001.1, forward strand.
CGCCGAGGTCGAGGGCGAGGATCCGGGCGTCGGTGTGCGCGACCAGGGCGTCGACGCACCGGCGCAGGTCGGACGGCCAGCCGTCGACGAGCAGGGCGACGGTGACGCGCCGCGAGGACTCGGTGGCGTGGGCGGTGCCGCCGACGTCGACGGGCTCCTCGAGCCGGGAGGTGGCGAGGCCCCCGTCCCACAGCGTCTGGGCGGATACGGCCTGCTCGGTGCCGACGGCGGTGCCGGGCCGCTCGTGCCCGCCCGCGGTTCCGGAGGGTTCGTGCTGCGGCAGCGCGGCCACGGTGGGCCACACCCGGAACGCCGGCTTGGGGACGAGCTCGAAGCCCGCGGGGGTGTCGCGGACCAGCCAGCCCTCCTCCTCGATGCGCTCGCGCAGCACGTCGGCCTGGGCGTAGTCGCGGCGGGCGCGCGCCTCGGCCCGCTTCTCGGCGAGCCCGCGTACGTGGCTCGGGGGTTCGACGGTGGGTCGGCTCACGCCCGCACGCTACCCCGCGAGCGCTCCCGGGAATCGCCCCCGCTCGGCCGGAACCGGCCGGTACGGCGGGCCGTACCGGCGGCGGGCGGGTCAGGCGAGGCGGACGATGGCGCGGGCCTTGGACAGCACGCGGTTGCCGCCGGACCTGGCGGTGATCGCGATGACCACCTTGTTGTCCTCGAGCTTGCTCTCCACGACGCCGCTCACGGTGATCGTCGTGCCCTCGTCGGTGTCCGGCACGACCACCATCGAGGAGAACCGCACGCCGTAGTCGAGCACCGCGCCGGGGTCGCCCACCCAGTCGGTGATGAACCGGCCGCCCTGGGCCATGGTGTACATGCCGTGGGCGATGACGTCGGGCAGGCCGACCTGCTTGGCGAACCGCTCGTTCCAGTGGATCGGGTTGAAGTCGCCGGACGCGCCCGCGTACTGGATGAGGTTCACCCGGCGGACCGGGTAGTCGACCGGTGGGATCTCCTGGCCGACCTCGACCTCGTCGTACTTGATCGTCGCCGCCATGTCAGGCCGCCCCTCCGCGCTCGACGATGGTGTTGTACGTGGTGCAGACGAGCTCGCCGTCGAGGGTGGTGACGTCGCTGCGCACGGTCACGAACTCGTTCCGGCCGACGCTGCGGATGTCCATGATCGTCGAGGTGTGGCGGAGCACGTCCCCGGCGTAGATCGGGCGCTGGTACTCGAAGCGCTGCTCGCCGTGGACCACCATGGCGAAGTTGAGGCCGAACTCGGGGTCGGCGAGCGCCTCGCTCGCGCCGGTGAGGGTGAACACGATGGGGAAGGTCGGCGGGGCGACGACGTCCGGATGCCCGGCGGCCCGCGCGGCCTCCCGGTCCAGGTAGATCGGGTTCTCGTCACCGATCGCCAGGGCGAACTCCTTGATCTTCACCCTGGAGACCTCGTACGGCTCGGGCGCCGGATAGCTGCGCCCGATGAAGTCCCGGTTCAACGCCATCGTGCCGGTTCCCTCTCGTGAACTCGACGATCGACCAAGGCGACACCCTAACAGAGCGTCTTCCGGCCCGTCCCGTTCACGGGAACCTCCGCCGACCTGGGAATTCCCCCGAACATGCTCGCGCCCGCCAGGATCTGGCGGGCGGAACCTCCATCACACGGCGACCGGCTCCCGGCGCGGGGCCTGCCGATCGGCGGCCCGGCCGGACCGCGGAACGCTCAGCGGGTCTCGCGGTGGGGCTGGTGCCGCTTGCAGTTCGGGCAGTACTTCCTCAGCTCCAGCCGGTCCGGGTCGTTACGCCGGTTCTTGCGGGTGATGTAGTTGCGGTGCTTGCACTCCTGGCAGGCCAGCGTGATCTTCGGCCTAACGTCGGTGGCAGCCACGTGGGGAGTGCCTTTCTGCTTTCGGGACTCTTAGGACAACCCACACCCGATCGCCCCCTGCCGGGGGAGATCGGGAAGGGTAGTAGCGGAGGCCGGACTTGAACCGGCGACACAGCGATTATGAGCCGCTTGCTCTGCCTGACTGAGCTACTCCGCCTCGGCCGGTGCACCCACCGGCCAGGTTAGGATACCCGACCTTGAGGGATGCTCCGGCACGGCATCGGGGACCGCCGTTTTGGCGGCCGGGATCCGCATCCGGACGACAGTCCGGAACCCCCTGGTCACGCCAAAAGGTCCACTCGAATCGCTTCAAGCAGACCCCGGACGTGGAGCCCCTTTACGGAATCGAACCGTAGACCTTCTCCTTACCATGGAGACGCTCTGCCGACTGAGCTAAAGGGGCCTGTCCTTCGGGCTCGTCGCCCGCGGACACCAGTAACCATACACGGACCTGGGCCCTGACGCGAAATCAAATGCCCAACTCCCCCGGATCGGCCCTGCGGCACCCCTGCAGACCTCGGGTTTCGGCCGCTTCCGGGATCGCGCGGCGGTCCGGGCGCAGGGTGATGACCTCGCACAGGTCGGCGAGGTCGACGTGCCGGGCGACCTCCTCCACCGAGTGGCAGTCAGCGACGTGGCGGCCGCGCCGCAGCACCCGCAGCACCTGCCGCCCGCCCTGCCGGCCCGGCACCACCTCGAGCCCGTCCGGCCCCACCCAGCGCACGTCCATACCGCCACAGACTACGCGTTCGTCCTCGTCAACCCCAGGGGGCGGTCGGGTCCCGCCGGTCACAGCGGCCACCGGTCTCCCGGCCGAGGGGTACGGCCGGGCCGTACCCGTTGCCCTCCGGCGAGGGGGACCCCGGCCGTGCGGGTCAGGGCCGGAAAACCCGGTCATGCCAGGTGCATTTCGTGACGTCGCGGACATCTATCGCATCCGACGGGGAAGCCCACAGAACACACGGAGGCGGCCTGCACCGGGAGGACCTATGCACGTGAGCCTGGCGACCAGTGCGGCACCGGGGAGGGACAACGAGGACTTCGTGGCGGCGACGGCGGACGCGATCGTCCTGCTCGACGGCACCGGGCCGGCTCCGGGCCAGGGCTCCGGCTGCTCACACGGCGTTCCGTGGTACGTCCGCTCGCTCGGCTCGGTGCTGCTGAGCGAGCTGTCGCAGCCGTCCTGCCCGCTCCCCCAGATCCTCTCCCGGGCGATCAAGCACGTGACGTCGCTGCACGACTTCACCTGCGACCTGTCCCGGCCCGGCACCCCCGGCGCGTCGGTGGTGATGATGCGGCGCACCCGCGACGCGGTGGACTTCCTCGTGCTCGCCGACGCGGTCGTCGTGGTCGACGTGGGCGCGCCGGAGCCGCTGGTGATCCGGGACGGGCGGCCGGGCCCGGACGGCAACGGCGTGACCCGCCTCTACCGGCCGGAGGGCGGCCCGCCCGTGGCGGAGCACGCCGCGGCCGGGCGGGGCGGCGCCGGGACGCGCACCCTGGTCGGCCGGGACCGCCGGGTGGCGTGCACCGACCCGCTCGCCGCGGAGCGGGCGGTGACCGGCTCGGTGCCGCTCGAGCAGGTGACCGCGGTCGCGCTGCTGTCGGACGGGGTGTCGCGGCTGGTCGACCGGTTCGGGTTCGCCTCCTGGCGGCAGCTGCTCGCGCTGCTCGGCCGGCACGGGGCGTGGGAGGCGATCCGGCAGGTGCGGGCCGCCGAGCAGGCCGACCCCACCGGCGAGCGCTGGCCACGCGATGCGGTGCACGACGACGCCTCGGTCGCCTACTGGGAGCCGGAGTGACCTGAGGGCCCGCGGGTACGGCCGGCCGTACCCGCGGGGCGGCGGTCAGGAGCGCAGCTCGTCGCCCCAGCCGCTCTGCACCATGGTCTGGAACCGCCACCGGCCGTCGTTCCTGACCAGCAGGTCGGCGTAGCGGGTGCGGGCGCTGCCGCCCTCCCAGGTGACCACGGCCTCGGTGAACACGACGACGAGGGCGGCGGAGAGGAAGTGCGGGGTGCGGGTGGACTCGATGCGCACGTCCCCGCCCTCGCCGATGACGTGCCGCATCGTCGCGACGTACCGCTCGCGCGACCACTGGGCCGCCGCCGCGTTGCCCGCCGCGTCGTCGCTGACCACGTTGAGCGGGAAGACGGCCATGTCGGCGAGCCGCTCGATGTCCTTGCGCGCCGCGCAGGCGTCGTACTCGCGGAACCACGCCTCGACGCTCGCGACGTCCTCCGCGGTGGGGGTGTACGGCCCGGCCTCGACCACTGGATCCACTGGAACTCCATACACTGTATGTTCTTACGGCGTATGGAGTTTATCCTCAGGGCGCGCCGGGTGCGCGCCGTGCGTGGGCTCCGGCCGCCTGCCGTACCCGCCGGGTCGTGGGTTATCGCGTCGCCGCTCAGGCCCGGCGTGACTCCTCGGGGTCGGCCAGGAGGGCCCGGGTGAGGCTCTCCGCGTCGTAGGGGCCGATATGGCGGCGGCCGTTGACGAAGAACGTGGGGGTGCCGCGGGCGCCGCTCGCCTCGGCGTCGGCGACGTCCGCGCGGATCCGCGCGGCCACCCGCTCGGAGGCGAGGTCGCGCAGGAACCGCTCCACGTCGAGCCCGATCGCCGCCGCGTACCCGGCGAGGTCCTCGTACTCGAGCTGGTCCTGGTTCCGGAAGAGCAGGTCGTGCATCTCCCAGAACCGCCCCTGCAGGTCGGCGGCGACCGCCGCCCGGGCGGCGAGCTCGGCGTGCGGGTGCACGTCGGTCAGCGGCAGGTGCCGGAACACGTACCGCAGGTCGTCGCCGAACCGCTCCCGCAGCTCGTCGGCGACGCCGGTGGTGCGGGCACAGAACGGGCACTCGAAGTCGGCGAACTCCACCAGCGTGTACCTGGCGTCGACCGGCCCGCGGATGTGGTCGAAGCCCACCTCGACCGGCCGGTTGAGCACCCGGGGCAGGTCCGCGTCCACCTGCCCGCGGAACCGGGCGAACGCCCAGAACAGCAGCCACCCCAGCGCCGTGGCGAGCACCGCCGCGAGCAGCACCCCGACGACCACCTCGTCGTGCAGGACCGGGTGGTCGTCGAAGGCGAGGTGGGCGATGAGCAGCGCCACGGTGAAGCCGATCCCGGACAGCGCGGCGCCGCCGAGCACGTGCCCGTTGCCGACCCCCTGGGGCAGGCCGCCGAGCCCGAGCCGGCAGCCGAGCAGCGCGCCGCCGCCCACCCCGACGAGCTTGCCGGCCACGAGGGCGACGGTGACGCCCCAGGTGACCGGCGAGGTGAGCGCCTCGCCCAGCACCCCGCCGCGCAGGTCGACGCCGGCGTTGACGAGCGCGAACAGCGGCACCACGAGGTAGCTCACCCACGGGTGCAGCATGACCTGCAGCCGCTCGTTCACCGAGAGCGCGCGGTCCACCTCCAGCCGCGCCGACCGCCCCACGTGCGGAAGCGGCGACTGCCGGAACGCCTGGAAGGTCCGCGCCGCGTTCTCCACCGCCTCCCGCTCCGGCTGGCGCGCCTCGATCAGCAGGCCGCCGAGCATGCCCGCGATCGCCCCGTGCAGCCCGGCCGCGTACGTCGCCAGCCACAGCGCGATCCCGAGGACCGTGTACGGCGCGGCCCGCCACACCCGCAGGTGGCTCAGCAGCGCCATCGCCCCGCACAGCACGGCCATGGCGGCGAGCGGCAGCGGCCGGATGCCGTCGGAGTAGACCAGCCCGATCACGCTCACCGCGACGATGTCGTCGATCACGGTGAAGACCAGCAGGAAGTTGCGCAGCTGGGTGGAGAACCGCGGGCCGACCAGCGCGAGCGCGCCGAGCATGAACGCGGTGTCCGTGCCGATCACCACGCCCCAGCCGCGCACGGCCTCCCCGCCCGGGGCGATCGCCAGGTAGAGCAGCGCGGGCACGACGATCCCGCCGAGCGCGGCCACGATCGGGATCACGGCCCGGCGCGGGTCCCGCAGCTCACCGACGGAGAACTCGCGGCGCACCTCGAGCCCGACGACGAAGAAGAACATCGCCATCAGGCCGTCGTTCACCCAGTGCTCGAGGTCCATCTCGAGCCGCTCGCCCGCGATCGACACGGAGGCATCGGTCGCCCACAGCGCCTCCTGCAGCCCGGACCACGGCGAGTTCGCCCACACCACCGCGAGCACCGTGGCCCCCAGCAGCAGCCCCGCGCTCCCCGCCTCGGTCGCCAGGAACCGCCGCACCGGCTCGGCGAGCTGCCCCAGCCATGCGGCCTTCCCCGCCTGCGTCTGCCCGGCCGTACCCCCGCCCGTCCGTTGTCGCACCGTGTGCCCCCGTGTAGGAAGAAGCGCCCCCAGGCTTCGAGCCTATGGCGGGCGCGGCCGCATGCGGCCATTCCGCCCCGTGGCGCATCCGCGCACCCCGGCCGAGCCGCCGCGCCGAAAACCGTGTTTCCCGGCCTGACATGCCGAAAGGCCCCGGCCGCACCGCGGCGGCCGAGACCCTCGTCGTCGGGGCCGGAATCCGCGTCCCGCTGTGGGCGTGGCGGACGCGCGGGTCACCACGGGGCCGGAGCGTCCTTCTCGGCGACCTCGCGGGCCTTCCGATACGTCTGGTCGAGCCAGGACAGGTACCAGTCGGCGAACTCGCCCTCGCGGGTGACGCCACCGTCGCTGCCGCGGTCGTCGAACCAGACCTCGCCGGTGAGCTCGCCGGTGACGACCAGGCGGTGGTAGGCCCCGCAGCCGAAATGGCCGAGGATCAGCGAGCCGGTGATCCAGCGGGCCTCTTCGTAGTCCTCGGGCTGTTCCTCGAACTGGGGGTTCCAGTTCGTCGTGTGCGGGAACGGCGTGGCGTAAAAGCCCGGCATTCCCTCGTGCCACTTCTCATCCTCGCGGAGCGCCTCGGCGAGGTCGAACAGGCCGTAGTGCGGCCCGGCACCGCCGTTTCCGACGGTCGTGAGAAACGTGCGGTAGGCGGCGGGAAGTTCGACACCCATGCGTTTCTCGAACGCCAGGATCTCCTGCGTGGAAAGCGGCGGCTTCAGGCGGTGGCGATGTTTGCACGCGCCGAACAGCCGGAATTCCGGATCCAGCCGCCGGATCTCGGCGATCCGGCCATGGATGAAATCCACGTCCCACACGGTCGTACTCCAGAGATGAACGACGGCAGGTCGACCGGCGGCATCGGGCCCGGGCCCGGCGTGGTCCGCGCCGACGGAGCTTGCTCTTGGTCACCACGCCCGCCCTACCGGCGCGGGGCCGGACCGTGCCGCGTTGCCGCCGCGGCACCTTAGCGAGGATTCCGGTTCATCGCCCGATATTTTTCGCCGGCCACGTTCCTGGATCGGCCCTCCGGCCGGCGAAGACGTCGCCGTACGGTTCGATGGCGGATCAGGTCGGAGCGATCGGATCGCGGCGATATCCGTCGCACGGTTTTCTCGTCCCGGCGGATCGGAACACGCGCCGTTTCCCGCCGGTGGCGCACGAACGGGGTCGGACCGCCCGTCCGGGCCACCGCCGCCGGATACCGCGGGCTCGTCGCGGATTCCACCGGCGCCGCCCGCATCGGGACCGCGATCCGGATCGGCCGTGCCGTACCTCGATGACGGCTGCAAAGCTTGGGAAAAGGAGAGTGTGGACGTCGGCGATGGCCTTGGCGGCCGCCGTTGTGAAGGTGGGTCTCCGCCCGGCCCTGCGCCACCCCGGCCGAATGGAGAGGACATGACCGAGAGCGAGGCAATGACCAGAGCGGACATCGTCGCCCGCTTCGACCGGATGGCCAGAGTCGCCCAGGAGGGGCGGCGGATCCTCGACTCCCGGCCGGACGGGGCCGTCGACGAGGGCTTCGGCACGTCCGGGTACCGGGACACCAGCGGGCTGCCCGACGGGGCCCTCCGGGCGAGCCTGGGGTGCGGCGATCCGGTCGGCGTGGCCGAGCCCCGGCCCGGGGAGACCGTCCTCGACCTGGGGTGCGGCGGCGGGCTCGACGTGCTGCTGGCGGCGCGCCGGGTCGGGCCGGCCGGGAAGGTGTACGGCCTCGACGCCTCGGCCGAGATGCTCGAGCTGGCCAAGGCCAACGCCGCCGAGGCGGGGGTGGGCAACGTCGAGTTCCTGCACGCCGCGATCGAGGACGTCCCGCTCCCCGACGCCGCCGTGGACGTCATCGTCTCCAACTACGTGATCAACCTGTCCGCCGACAAGCCCCGCGTACTCGACGAGGCGTTCCGCGTGCTCAGGCCCGGCGGCAGGCTCGTGATCGCCGACGTGATCGCCGAGGACGGACTCGACCCGGACCGGCGCGCCGAGGCCGAGCGGCTCGTCGGCTGCGCGCTCGGCACGCTCACCGAGGCCGACTACCGCGACCTGCTCGCCCGGGCCGGATTCAGCACGTACACGGTCACGCGCCAACGCGCCGTGGTCGGCGGCCTCCATGCCGCGATCACCCAGGCGCACAGGCCCGACGCCCCGCCCGGAATCCTCATCCGGCCTATGCGGGCGGCCGACGCCGAGCAGGTCCTCGCCATCTACCAGGCCGGGCTCGACGGCGGCAACGCGAGCTTCGAGACCACGGCCCCGGCGTGGGATGCCTTCGACGCCGGCAAGCTGCCGCTCCACCGGTACGTGGCCGTCGACGCCGCCAGCGGCCAGGTCGTCGGCTGGATCGCGGTCAGCCCGGTCTCCGGCCGATGCGTGTACGCCGGGGTGGTGGAGAACTCGGTGTACGTCCACCCCGACCACGGTGGCCGCGGCATCGGCCTGGCGCTGCTGAACGCCCTGATCGAGTCCACCGAGTCCGCCGGCATCTGGACCATCCAGTCGGGCGTCTTCCCGGAGAACACCGCCAGCCTGCGCCTCCACGAGAAGGCGGGCTTCCGCGTCGTCGGCGTCCGCCACCGCCTCGGCCGCCACCACGGCCGCTGGCGCGACGTCGTCCTCATCGAACGCCGCAGCCCTGTCGTCGGCCGGTAAACCCTGGTCCCGCCCGCACCAGGCCCGGAAACACCGCCGGGCGGGCGCCTGAGGGCTCTCCGGGTGATCTCCCTCCCTTGATCCGGCCTGCGGCGGTCGAGTGAGGCGGAGGCGCACCCGACGTCCCTGGACGCCCGGCGGACCGGTTCTCTTGGCTCGGGGTCCCCCATTGGGTGAGCGAAGGCACCGACCGCTCGGCGTACGCGCGAAGGTGGCACCGGGTCGCCGTCGCACCCATGGATGGGGTGGACGGGGCGGTCACGGGGTACGACCCGCGTCCGGGCCGGCGGCCTCGTCTGGTCGCGGGTCACCTCCTACCGGTGACGGCGAGAGGCACGTGGAAAACGATTAAGGCCCCTGACCTGCATTTCCGCTGGTCAGGGGCCTCCTGCTGGTGGCAGGTCCAGGATTTGAACCTGGGTAGGCTGAGCCGACGGTTTTACAGACCGCTCCCTTTGGCCACTCGGGCAACCTGCCTGGTCAGTCCCGCTCGTCGCGGTGACACGTAGAAGGATAGCGGACTTCCGGGGTGTTCGTGACACGGGTTTGCGGGAGCGGTGATCTGTCTCCGCGGGGGTGGGTGTCGGTAGGGTCGGGGAGGAAAGGGAGGACACTCAGCACCGATGGCCGATTCGAGTTTCGACATCGTCAGCAAGATCGACCGGCAGGAGGTCGACAACGCGCTGAACCAGACGGCTAAGGAGATCGGGCACCGGTTCGACTTCAAGGGGACCGGGGCCAGCATCGCCTGGTCGGGCAAGGACATCGAGATCAGGGCCAACACCGAGGAGCGGGCGAAGGCCGTGCTCGATGTCTTCAAGGAGAAGATCATCAGGCGCGGTCAGTCGCTGAAGATCCTCGACGCCGGCGAGCCCAAGCCGTCGGGCAAGGAGTACCGGCTCCCGGTGTCCCTCAAGGAGGGCATCGACCAGGAGCACGCCAAGAAGATCGCCAAGATGATCCGCGACGAGGGGCCCAAGGGCGTGAAGGCGCAGATCATGGGCGACGAGCTGCGGGTCAGCTCGAAGAAGAAGGACGACCTGCAGGCGGTCATCGCCATGCTGAAGAGCAAGGACCTCGACATCGCGCTGCAGTTCGTGAACTACCGCTGAGGCGACGACGGCACCCTGCCGCACCGCGTCCGGCTTGCGGTACGGCGCGCGGACGAGGCGGGGGATCCCAGGGCATACGGTCACGAGCACGCGCCGGTCACGGCCGTGGCCCCTCCCGTGTGCCCTGGGCCGTTCGCGGACACGGGCGCGGCGAACCCCCTCCCCGCTTACCGGAACGGCCCGTTACGCGGCCCGTAGCGCCGCCGAACGCGAAGACCGGCAGCGGGCACCGGGCAAAGTACAAGCCCGACGGCGATGCACGGTCATGGTGCGGGCGAAAGGGGACGCCCCGGCCACGCGGAGACGGGCGAGATCCTTTGCGGGCGGGGCGCACGGCTGCGCGGGGCGGCCGGCGGGCATCGGACCACGACCCCACGGCGTGACCCGGCGCCTGTGGATGACGAGCGCCCCGCCGTTTTCCACAACGCCACCGCACGTCGTGCATCTCGCGAGGCCCCGCCTGCGGCGGCGACGCACGGTCAGGGCGCGATGGACCGGCGGACCGGCTCGGCACGACCGGCGTGAGGCGATGAAACGTGCACGGCTAGGGCGGTGGCCGTGCCGTACCGGATGGGGCGGCACCCAGGCACGGCCGGGTCTCGGGCCCGCCGTATCGTGCTGGTCAGTGGGCTGAGGAGCGCGATGGGCGCACCGCGGTAGGGAGCGCGGGTGGTCCGGGCCGGAGGCGGGAAATGTGGCGAATGTCACCTCCGAGGGCCGACCTTGGCTACGGTCGGGATGTCGCGCGGGAGGTGACGTGGGAAAGGTCTACGACAGGCTGACGGAACGGCTGCGGGAGTTCATCGCCGAGCAGCCGGTGTACTTCGTCGCAACGGCTCCCCGGGAGGGCGGTCACGTCAACGTGTCGCCGAAGGGGTACGCCGACACGTTCGCGGTCCTGGACGACACCACCGTCGCGTACCTGGACCTCACCGGGAGCGGCAGCGAGACCATCGCCCATCTGCGGGACAACGGGCGCATCACCATCATGTTCTGCGCGTTCTCCGGGCCGCCGAAGATCCTGCGGCTGTACGGCACCGGCCGGGTGGTGACGCCGGGGGACGCGGAGTGGGACGGGCTGCTCGCGCGGTTCGGGCCGCATCCGGGGGCGCGGTCGATCATCGTGGTGCGCTGTGAGCGCATCGCCGACTCGTGCGGCTTCGCCGTGCCGTACCTGAACTTCGAGAAGGACCGCGACATGCTCGACCAGTGGGCCGAGCGCAAGGACGCCGGGCAGCTGCGCGAGTACCGGATGAAGAACAACCGGCGGAGCATCGACGGGCTCCCGGCGCTCACCGACGAAGAGATCGAGACGGCCGCCACCAAGGTGTGACGGCCGCCGGTCGGTCGTGCCTCAGCGGCGGTAGCCGGCCATGCGCTCCAGGCGGGCGACGCGCTCCGAGGTCGACGGGTGGGTGGAGAAGAGCCGCCCGATGCCCACCCCGCGGAACGGGTTGGCGATCATCATGTGCGAGGCGGAGGCGATGCGGGTGTCCTCGGGCAGCGGGATGCGCCGGGTACCCATCTCGATCTTGCGGAGCGCGGAGGCGAGGCCCAGCGGGTCGCCGGTGAGGAGCGCGCCCGACTCGTCCGCCTGGTACTCGCGGGCCCGGGAGATGGCCAGCTGGATCATCGTGGCGGCGACCGGGCCGAGGATCATCATGAGCAGCGCGCCCAGCAGGCCGGGGCCGTCGTCGTCATCGGACGAGCCGCCGAAGAACATGGCGATGTAGCTGAAGTACGTGATGATCGTCGCGAGGGCGCCGGCCACGGACGAGATCAGGATGTCGCGGTTGTAGACGTGCGACAGCTCGTGGGCGATCACGCCGCGCAGCTCGCGCTCGTTCAGCATGGCGAGCAGGCCGTGGGTGACGCACACCGCCGCGTTCCTCGGGTTGCGGCCCGTGGCGAACGCGTTGGGCTGCATCGTCGGCGAGAGGTACAGGCGAGGCATCGGCTGGCGGGCCTGCGTGGACAGCTCCCGCACGATGCGGTACAGGGTGGGCTGCTCGACCTCGCTCACCGGCCGGGCCCGCATGGCGGACAGCGCGATGCGGTCGGAGAAGAAGTAGGCGATGCCGTTGGTCAGCAGGGCGACGAGGATCGCGATCTGCACTCCGGCGTTGCCTCCCAGCCACGCCCCCAGCGCCAGGATCAGCGCGGAAAGGGCGCCCAGGAGAACCGCGGTACGCAGACCGTTGTGGTGCACGCCTCCCCCTTTGCCTCGCATGCGTTAGTCCGCTGTCACCCGTATCAACGCATGTGACAGCGGTGAACGTTCCCTCGGACGATCAGTCCAAAGCGGACTTTTGGGAGGAATTCTGGCGATCCTGCTTACAAGCTAAACGGCTCATGAATCGGTCGCATGGCCGCGCCAAAAGAGGGCTGCGAGGCTTTCGGCCCGGGAGCCCGTGCCGGTCGCGGGTGGCCATGGATCACCCGTGGCCTCGGCGCCGGGCGCCGCACCGCGGCACCCGGCATTGCCGGCTCGTCCTCACCACGCGCAGGCGATGCGCTCCACCCGCCGTCGGCGTGGCCGGATCGCCGTCCTAGGCGTCGTCGCGGTCCTTCGGCAGGCCGCCCGGCGGGCGGATCGACCGCACGTTCGCCAGCAGCTCACGGGCGCTCGGACGCCGCGCGCCACCCGGCGCTTCGGCCGGCGACCCCGCGGCCGACCCACCCGGCTCGGACCCGGCCGACGCACCACCGGGCAACGCACCGGGCGGGCGGATCGACCGCACATTGGCGAGCAGGTCACGGGCGCTCGGACGCCGCGCGCCACCCGGCGCTTCGGCCGGCGACCCCGCGGCCGACCCACCCGGCTCGGACCCGGCCGACGCACCACCGGGCAACGCACCGGGCGGGCGGATCGACCGCACATTGGCGAGCAGGTCACGGGCGCTCGGACGCCGCGCGCCACCCGGCGCTTCGGCCGGCGACCCCGCGGCCGACCCACCCGGCTCGGACCCGGCCGACGCACCACCGGGCAACGCACCGGGCGGGCGGATCGACCGCACATTGGCGAGCAGGTCACGGGCGCTCGGGCGCCGCGCGCCACCCGGCTTCTCGGTGGGCGACCCACCCGGCTCGGGCGCGGCCGACGCACCACCGGGCAGTCCGCCCGGCGGGCGGATCGAGCGCACGTTGGTCAGCAGCTCGCGCGCGGACCCGGCCCCGGAGCGCGGTCGCCCACCCGGTCCGGGTACGGCAGTGCCGGAGGTGGGCCGCTCGGTCGCCGTGGCCGCGGCGGCGGGCCGTACCGGTGTCTCGGCCTGCTCCGGCGTGGCCTCGGGTACGGCGGAGGCGGCCTCCGTGGCCGGGGCGGAGGCCTCGCGGCGGACGGACGGCGGCAGGTTCGGCACGGTGGCCACCCACTCGCCGAGCCGGTCCTTCTCGTGCAGCAGGTCGCGGATGTCGTGCCCGGCGTACTCGAACTCCGGCGACCAGAACAGCGCGTCGAACGGGCACACCTCGACGCAGATGCCGCAGTACATGCACAACGAGAAGTCGATCGCGAACCGGTCGAGCACGTTGCGCACGCGCGGCCGTCCGCCCTCGGGCGCCGGCACGGTCTCCTTGTGCGAGTCGATGTAGATGCACCAGTCGGGGCATTCGCGGGCGCACAGCATGCAGGCCGTGCAATTTTCCTCGACCAGCGCGATGACCCCGCGGCTGCGCGCAGGCAGGCCGGGCCGCGTCTCCGAGTGCCGCGGCGTCGGTCTCTGCGTCGTGTCGCGCACGGTGATCAGCCCTTTCGCCAGCCTTTCCGTCCCGGCAGGTGCGCTCCGCCGGCGGCTCGCGCGGCTCGTCCGGGCGTGCCGGGAGACGATCGCCCGCCGACGTGGGTCATCCCCCTGTCCTGCACCTTACCGGCACCGCGGCGGCGGCCCGTCCACGCGTTCCACCCGCACATTTCGCACAACCGTCCACAGGACGCGCGGTTTATCCACAAGCGTGAACGCGGTCAAACTCCACCGAAAGGCCGATGCCCCTGCATGCCCGACTACGTATTCTTCGGATATGCAGTCGACGAACGGGCCGGGGGACCGGGGATCCCATCCATTCGATCCGCACGACGAAGCAGGCGACGTGTCCCAGGGGCATCCCCAGCCTCCCTTCCGGAATCCGCAACGTTCCCCTTCTGCATCCCCCGATCCGAGGCGCCAGGGTGAGAGGCCCCCCGATGCCGCGGCCTCCGCGGGCCCGACCGTGCCCATCCGTTCCCGACCGGCGCCGGACGTCTTCCCGCCCCCGCCACCGGCCGCCCCGCCCCCGGTACGCAATCCGGGAGCGGCCGGGCCGCGTCGACCACCCCACCCACCGCGGCCGCCCGCCCCGCCGCGTCCCCACGCGCCGCGTCCGCCGCGGCCGCACGATCCCCGCGCCTTCCCGGGCGGCCCTCCGCCCGTCCCGGGCTTTCCCCCGCCTCCGCCCCCCGTTCCGCAGCAGTCCGAGGCCGGCAGCATCGTGTGGGCGCTGGCACCGCTGTTCACCTGCGGCTTCGCCACCCCGTTCACGATGGGGTACGGCGCGTACCGGGCCAAGAGCACCGCCCTGGCCCTGTGCGCCGTGATCTACGGGCTCGGGCTGTTCACCTTCCTGCTGGGCGCCGCGGGCGCCGAGAGCGACGCCATCGCCCTGCTCGCGTCGCTGGGCCTGTTCGGCAACTGGGCGGGCGGCACCGCCCACTCGTTCCTCATCCGGTCCCAGGTGTTCGGCCTGCGCAAGCCGCCGCAGACGGCGAACGAGCGCGCCATCGCCATGGCCCAGCACCGCAGGAACCTCCGCCAGGAGGCCCGGGAGCTCGCGAAGAACGACCCGGGCCTGGCGAAGGAGCTGCGCATCGGCCGCCCGGACCTGCCCCGCCAGTACGACGACGGCGGCCTGGTGGACGTCAACCACGCGCCGGCCGAGGTGATCGCCACCATTCCGGGCATCACCCCCGAGCTCGCCCAGAAGATCGTCGAGGTCCGCGACACGGTGGGCGCGTTCATCTCCGCCGAGGAACTCTCCGCGACGGTCGGACTGCCCCCGCACCTCACCTCCGACCTCGCCGAGTACACGATCTATCTGGACTGACCCGGTCCGCACCGGAGCGTCCGCGACCGGGACACGAGCATCCGCCCCGGGCCGGGCGCAGGCCCGGGGCCTCCCCCGATCACTCCTCACGGCGGCTCGGATGATCCCTGAACGACCGCTCATCCGCCGCGGTGGAAACCGTTGCGCGCATTGCTCGATCGGCGCGGAACACGGCGATAACCAGAAGGTCTTTCTTATCCGGATATGCCGGTATCGCCGGTCCGGACGGCGAGCCCGCCGGCGCGCCGACCCCCGATCGGGCCGGGCGGATCGCGGCGTACGGCGGTCAGCCCTCCGGCGTGCCCCAGTCGGGCGGGACGCCGGGCGGCAGCGGCCTGCGGCGGCGCGCCGTGGCGCGGCCCGACTCGCCGGGTTCCTTCGCCCCGGGCCAGGGCTTGGCGACCCGGGCGGCGAGCACGAAGTCCTTGCGCAGCGGGTACCCCTCGAAGCCGTCGGGCAGCAGCAGCGGCCGCAGGTCCGGATGGCCGTCGAAGACCACGCCGAACATCTCGTACGTCTCGCGCTCGTGCCAGTCCGCGCCCCGGTAGACCCCGGTGAGGGTGGCGAGGCGCGGCGCGCCCCGGTCGACCGCGGTGCGCAGCAGCAGGCGCCGCCGGCCGGCGATGTCGTAGACGTGTGCCACCACCGCGATGCGGTCCGGCGGCTCGTCCACGCCGGTGAGCCAGTCGAAGAACGTCATGCCGAGCCGGTCGCGGGCGAAGGCCGCCAGATCCGGCCACAGCTCGGGCGCGACCTCGGCGGTGAGCTCGCCGAAGGACTCCGACAGCCGCACGCGCTCGCCGTACCGGTCGCGCAGCGCGGCCCGCAGGTCCGGGGCGGACGCCTCAGCGCTCATCCACGGCCTCCCGGTCCGGTCCGCCGGCCGCGATCCGCTCCTCGAGCCGGGCGATGCCGTACCGGAGCGCCTCGGGCCGCGGCGGGCACCCGGGCACGTACACGTCCACGGGGACGAGCTGGTCCACGCCCTTGGTCACGCAGTAGGAGTCCCAGTACGGCCCGCCGGAGTTGGCGCACGCCCCGAAGGAGATGACGTACTTGGGGTCGGGCAGCTCGTCGTAGAGCCGCCGCACCGCCGGGGCGATCTTGTCGGTGACCGTGCCGGAGACCACCATGACGTCCACGTCGGCCGCCGCGGTCTCCCCGTCCGCCGGAGCGTCGGCCGCCGCCTCGCCGAGGCCGCTCGCCGAGGCCGCGGCGAACTCGACGGCGCAGCAGGCGAGGCCGACGTCGAAGACCCACAGCGCGTAGCGGCGGCCGCCGGCGTCGAGGGTGAGACGCAGCGGCGCGGCCCCCGCCCGCGCCGGGGAGCCCGCGTCCGGGCGCCTCACCGGCATCGGCAGATCCGTCACCGCCATGTCGCCCTCCTCTCCTCGCGCTCCCTCCTATTGTCCGGTCCCCGGACGCGTGCCCCGTCCGCGCCAAGGTCGTGCGGCGGTTACCCACCGCAGCCAAAGGTTGATCGTTGATCAGGTAAAAGACCACTAAATAGGAAGAAATCACCCCTAATGTGATTTTCGTGCCCCGATTCCGGTCCGTCGCGTGCCTCGCGTCGCTCGCCCTGTTGCCCACGGCGTGCGGCGTCACGCCGTCCCCGCGCGCCGCGGACCGCGTCGTGGTGCCGTCCGGACCCGCGGTCATCGACTTCGTCGACCCGGCCCGGGTACCCAGGCTCGGCGTCGGCACGATCGCGCAGGACTCCCCGCAGGTGCACCTCACCTACCCGACCCTCGCCGACGCGCCCGCCCTCGGCCGGGGCCTGCGCGCCTGGCTGCGTCGCGCGGTCCGCGATCGGGTCGCCGCCGCCCCGCGCGGCGCCGGCAAGCAGGAGGTCGGGCAGCGGGCGGTGAACGCCGACTGGCGGCTGGTCGCGGCCACCGGCGACGTGCTCGGGGTACGGCTCCGCCTCGGCGAGCTCACCGGCGACGGCTGGACCAACGGCTTTAGCACCTTCTGGTACGACCGCCCCGGCGCGGCCCTCCACCCGTCGGCGGACCTGCTCCGCCCGGGCGGCCTCGCCACGCTCGCCGACGCCGTCCGGCGGCTCGTCGCGGTCCGGCGGACCGGCGTCGCCCCGTCACTGATCACGCCCGACCCGGAGCTGTTCGACTCGCTCACCTTCACCCGCCGCGGCGACCTCGTGGTCGAGCTCGACGACCCGCGGATCGGCGCCACCGAGCGCATCGCCGTCGAGATCCCGGCCGCCTCCGCCGCCGCCCTGCTGTCCGACCTCGGCCGCCGGGCCCAGGCCGCGGTCCGCGCCTCCGTGCCCGAGGCGACCACGCCGCCGGCCGGGCAACGCCCCGCGCCGTCCGCCGCCGCGGCCCCGCGGGGCGGCTCCGCCGTGGACTGCGCGGAACGGCCGTGCGTCGCGCTCGCCTTCGACGACGGCCCGGGGCCGTACACCGCGTCGATCGTCCAGATCATGCGGCGGTACCGGGCCTGCGGCACGTTCTTCGTCCTCGGCGGCAACGCCGTGGCCCGCCCCGACCTGGTCCGGCACGTGCACGCGTCCTGCGGCCTCGTGGCGAACCACACCTGGTCGCACCGCGACCTCACCACCCTGCCGCCGAGCGAGATCGCCGACCAGATCCGGCAGGGCCGCCACGCGATCGGCACCGTGACCGGCACCACGCCCGCCCTCGTGCTGCCGCCGTACGGAAGCGCGGACGCCAGGACGGCCGCGGTCGCCCGCGAACTCGGCGTCACGCTCGTACGCCCCGACGTCACCGCCGGCCTCGCCGACCCCGGCGCGATCGCCGAGCGGGCGCTCACCGGCGCGCGCCGGAACACGATCGTGCTCCTGCACGAGACCCGCGCCACGGTCGAGGCGCTCCCGAAGGTGCTGTACGGCCTCGCACGCCGGGGATACATCTTTGTCACCGTCGCCGACCTGGGCGGATAGCCGGAAGACCCACGCCGGTACGGCACGGCCGACACGACCGGTCGCGAAAATCTCACGGTACGCTGAAAAAGCGCCGGTCCCCGGCGCGGGCTTTGCCGGAGACACGCAGGGCTGCGCGGAGCGCGCGCCCACCACCGTCGTATAGTGGGCCATCGTGACGAAGACCATGCTGTTCGCCCGCCGCCACGTCGATTTCGGCCGGTTGGCGGCGACGCTGTGTCGTCCTTTGATCCTCCGGGCCTGAGGACGCGGCCACGGCCGCCGGGCCCCGACCCGCGACGGGTCTCCTCCGCGCAAGTCCCCACCTCGACGACGGGACGCCCCTCGGGTACGGCGGGGCACGCCCCCGCGACCGACCCCCGCATGTGCGGCCCAGGACACACACTTCTCCGGGTCGCGCAGGAATGATGTTTGTTCCGAACGCGACTTAGCATGTAGGCGACAAGCGCGTCACGATCATTACGTCCTGACGCGCACCGGGAGGACTGAGCTGTGATCGAGCGCAGCGAGGCAACCAGAGGAAGCACCACCCTGGCCGTGGGGCCGGCCAAGGAGATCCGGTGAGCGAGATCGAGATCGACAGCAGCCGGGGCGGCCGCACGTCCGCTCCCGAGGGGGAGGCCCGATGACCAAGCAGGTCCGGCAGCTTGAGCGCGTGATCATCCGCTTCGCGGGCGACTCGGGCGACGGCATGCAGCTCACCGGCGACCGCTTCACCGCGGAGACCGCCGAGTTCGGCAACGACATCTCCACGCTGCCCAACTTCCCCGCGGAGATCCGCGCGCCGGCGGGGACCCTGCCGGGGGTGTCGAGCTTCCAGCTGCACTTCGCCGACCACGACATCCTCACCCCGGGCGACGCCCCGAACGTGCTCGTCGCGATGAACCCGGCCGCCCTCAAGGCGAACCTCGGCGACCTGCCGCGCGGCGCGGACATCATCGTCAACACCGACGAGTTCACCAAGCGCAACCTGCAGAAGGTCGGCTACGACGGCAACCCGCTCGAGGACGGCTCGCTGAACGAGTGGCGGGTGCACGCGGTGCCGCTGACCTCGCTCACCGTCAAGGCGCTCGAGGGCTTCGACATCTCCAAAAAGGACGCCGAGCGCGCCAAGAACATGTTCGCCCTCGGCCTGCTGTCCTGGCTGTACAACCGGCCGACCGAGGCGACGATCAAGTTCCTGGAGAACAAGTTCGCCAAGAAGCCGGAGATCGCCAAGGCGAACATCGCGGCGTTCCAGGCGGGCTGGAACTACGGCGAGACCACCGAGTCGTTCTCGGTCTCCTACGAGGTGAAGCCGGCCAAGCTCGCCCCCGGCACGTACCGGAACATCTCCGGCAACCAGGCGCTCGCGCTCGGTCTCGTCGCGGCCTCGGTGCAGTCCGGGCTGCCGCTGTTCCTCGGCTCCTACCCGATCACGCCGGCCTCCGACATCCTGCACGAGCTGTCCAAGCACAAGCGGTTCGGGGTGCGCACGTTCCAGGCCGAGGACGAGATCGCCGGCGTCGGCGCCGCGCTCGGCGCGTCGTTCGGCGGGTCGCTGGGCGTGACCACCACCTCGGGCCCGGGCGTGGTGCTGAAGTCCGAGACGATCGGCCTCGCGGTCGCCACCGAGCTGCCGCTCATCATCGTGGACGTGCAGCGGGCCGGCCCGTCCACCGGCATGCCGACCAAGACCGAGCAGACCGACCTGCTGCTCGCACTCTTCGGCCGCAACGGCGAGTCGCCGGTGCCGGTGGTCGCCCCGGCCACGCCGTCCGACTGCTTCAACGCGGCGATCGAGGCGGCGCGGATCGCGCTGAAGTACCGCACGCCGGTGTTCCTGCTGTCGGACGGCTACCTCGCCAACGGCTCCGAGCCGTGGCGGGTGCCCGAGCCGTCCGAGCTGCCGGACATCTCGGTGCCGTTCGCCACCGAGCCGAACGGCGAGAACGGCGCGTTCCTGCCGTTCAAGCGCGACCCGGAGACGCTCGCCCGCCCGTGGGCGATCCCGGGCACGGCCGGGCTGGAGCACCGCATCGGCGGGCTGGAGAAGTCCGACGGCGCGGGCAACATCTCGTACGACCCGGACAACCACGACCTGATGGTGCGGCTGCGCCAGGCGAAGGTGGACGGCATCGACGTGCCGGACCTCGAGGTCGACGACCCGACCGGGGACGCGCGGGTGCTCGTGCTCGGCTGGGGTTCCACCTACGGCCCGATCGCGGCCGCGGTACGGCGGGTGCGCGCGGCGGGCGGCAAGGTCGCCCAGGCGCACCTGCGCCACCTCAACCCGTTGCCGAAGAACACCGGCGACGTGCTGCGCTCCTACGACAAGGTGCTGCTGCCGGAGATCAACCTCGGGCAGCTCGCGATGGTGCTGCGGGCCAGGTTCCTCGTGGACGTCATCGGCTACAACCGGGTGCGCGGCCTGCCGTTCAAGGCCCAGGAGCTGGCCGGAGTGATCCAGGACGTGATCGACAGTGAGTGAGTCCCTCAACGGCAAGGGCCTGCGGCTCGTTCCGAAGGCCGACGGCAAGCAGACCCTGAAGGATTTCAAGTCCGACCAAGAGGTCCGGTGGTGCCCGGGCTGCGGTGACTACGCGATCCTGGCGGCGGTGCAGTCCTTCCTGCCCGAGCTCGGCATCAGGCGCGAGAACATCGTGTTCGTCTCGGGCATCGGCTGCTCCTCGCGGTTCCCGTACTACATGAACACCTACGGGATCCACTCGATCCACGGCCGCGCCCCGGCGATCGCGACCGGTCTCGCCGCCTCCCGGCCCGACCTGTCGGTGTGGGTGGTCACCGGTGACGGCGACGCGCTGTCGATCGGCGGCAACCACCTGATCCACGCGCTGCGCCGCAACATCAACCTGAAGATCCTGCTGTTCAACAACCGGATCTACGGCCTCACCAAGGGCCAGTACTCGCCCACCTCCGAGATCGGCAAGATCACCAAGTCGACGCCGATGGGCTCGGTGGACCGGCCGTTCAACCCGATCTCGCTCGCGATCGGCGCGGAGGCCTCCTTCGTCGCCCGCACCATCGACTCCGACCGCAAGCACCTGCAGTCGGTGCTGCGCGCGGCGGCGGAGCACCGCGGCACCGCGCTGGTGGAGATCTACCAGAACTGCCCGATCTTCAACGACAACGCGTTCGACCGGCTCAAGGAGCCGGGGACGCGGGACGACATCACGCTGCGCCTGGAGCACGGCGAGCCGATCGTCTCGGCCACCAAGGCGGTACGGCGGGCCGCGAACGGCAGCCTCGAGGTGGTCGACCGCGCGTCCGTGCCCGAGGAGGAGATCCTCGTCCACGACGTGCGCAACCCCGACCCGTCGGTGGCGTTCGCGCTGTCCCGGCTCGACGAGCCGGCCTTCCAGCACGTGCCGATCGGCATCTTCCGCTCGGTGGACCGGCCCTCGTACGAGGACCTGATGAACGAGCAGATCGAGCGGGCGATCGCCGAGCAGGGCAGGGGCGACCTGCGCGAGCTGCTGCTCTCCGGGGACACCTGGCGGGTGAACTGATCCTTTTCTACGGTTTCGAGCGAACCCAGGCAGCGGGGCCCGGCGCACGCCGGGCCCCGTTCGCTTTCCCGACCGTATTTCCGCACCGGCGGTCCAGATGTCCGCAAACGCGATTACGTGACCGCCGAAAATCGCGAAAAGGCGGTCCGGCCGTTTCTCCCGTTCCGCCGCCCGTCCGGAACATGATTTTGACCGTCCGGATATTTCAAGATCGGCCCGGAAGATTCACGCTTGTGCGATAGTCGTGATCGATCATGCCGGTGAAGGTGGAGGGCGGCAGCGTGGCGGACGCGGATTTCTGGAACGGGGCACGGGCGCTGGTGACCGGGGCGACCGGATTCATCGGGGCCCATCTGACGCGGCGCCTCGCCGAGCTCGGCGCGGTGGTGCACGCGGTGAGCCGCCGCCCCGCGCGGGTGTCGGAGCACGGCGAGGTGTGGCACGTCGCCGACCTCGCCGACCCGGAGGCCGTGCTCGGCCTGATCCGGCGGGTCCGCCCCGACCACGTGTTCCACCTGGCGAGCGCGGTGACCGGGGCGCGGGATCCGGGCGTCGTGCGCGCCACCCTCGACGGCAACCTCGTCGCCGCGGTGAACCTGCTGGCCGCGGCCACCGAGGTCCCGCTCCGCCGCCTCGTGCTCGCCGGTTCGGTGGAGGAGCCGCGCGAGGGCGATCCCACGCCCCAGTCGCCGTACGCGGTGGCGAAGTGGGCCGCCACCGGGTACGCGCGCATGTTCCACGCGCTGTGGGGCGTGCCGGTGACCGTGCTGCGGGTGGCGATGGTGTACGGCCCGGCGCAGCCGGACACCCGCAAGCTCGTGCCGTACGTGACGCTGAAGCTGCTGCGCGGCGAGGACCCGGAGATCGGCAGCGGCACCCGGCCGGTGGACTGGGTGTACGTCGACGACGTGGTGGACGCGTTCCTGCGTGCCGCCCGGGTGGAGGCGGCGGCGGGCCGGGTGCTCGACGTCGGCGGGGGCGGCCAGGTGACCGTGCGGGAGACCGTGGAGCTGCTCGCCCGGATCGCCGGCGGGCCGGGACGGCCGCGGTTCGGCGCGGTGCCCGACCGCCCGCTCGACCGGCCGCAGGTCAGCGACATCGGCCCCACGGCCGAGGTGCTCGGCTGGCGGCCCCGGGTCGGCCTGGAGGAGGGCCTGCGGCGCACGGTCGCCTGGTACGCCGCGCACCACTGAGCCTTTGCCGGGAAATGTGACGCGATCATCAAATGTGATGCATTTCCCATATGTGAGGTATCGCGCCACCCGTGGCCGGTCGCCGGAATCGATGTCCTGAATCGGCCACCGCCAGGCCTTGACGCGCACGCACCGAATACCCTAACGAACGCCGGGAATCCCGTACGGCCGCGCCGCGGTGACGAATCACGGAATTCCGGGGCGGACACGATGCCGAAATCCCGCTATCGTGTCACCGCGAAAGCAGATATCACTGACAATGGGAACATTCCACAAGGCCGCGTGCGAGGCCGGGCCCGAAATGCCCCGATCGATACCTGGAAAGGCTGTTGATGCGTTCGGTGGTGAACCTCACAGTGCACGGCATCGGCCCGCCGTCCCGCCCGTTCGAGCCCGGCGAGCAGGACACGTGGGTGACCGTCGAGCAGTTCGAGCAGGTGCTCGACGCGGTGGCCGGCCGCCCGGACGTCCGCCTCACCTTCGACGACGGCAACGCCTCCGACGTGGAGATCGCGCTGCCCCGGCTGCGTGAGCGCGGCCTCGTCGCCGAGTTCTTCGTGCTCGCCGGACGCCTCGGCGAGCCGGGCCGGCTCGACGCCGACGGCGTGCGGGAGCTGGTCGCGGCGGGCATGACCGTCGGCTCGCACGGCTGGGCCCACCGGGACTGGCGGCGGCTCGACGCGAGGGAGGCGGGCGAGGAGCTCGGCGAGGCCCACCGGGTGCTGAGCGAGCTGACCGGCCGGCCGGTGACCCGGGTGGCGATCCCGTTCGGGTCGTACGACCGGCACGTGCTGCGGCGGCTGCGCCTGGCGGGCGTGACCCGCGCCTACACCAGCGACGGCGGCCGCGCCCGGCCCGACGCCTGGCTGCAGGCCCGCACCAGCCTGCGGCACGACCTCGACGCCGCCTGGACGCGCCGGGTGCTCGACGGGCGCCCCTCACCGCTCGCCCGCGCGCGCTCGTTCGCGGCCCGCACCGTGAAACGGCTGCGCGGCTGAGCGGCGGCGGGCGGCCCGCTCCCCCGGCGCCGCCCGGCGACCCCCACCCGACCCCCGCGCCCCGAATCGACCCCCGATCCCGAACGGGCCGAGAGCGAGGGAGCATGCCCGAATTCCCCCCACGGACGGTCACGTGATGTCGCACGATCCGTGTCCCGAGCCCCGCGTCGCCGTCGTGATCGTCACCTACAACAGCGCCGACGTGCTCGGCGGCTGCCTCGCGTCGCTCCCCGACGGCGCCGCGGGCGTACGGCTCGCCGCCGTGGTCGTCGCGGACAACGCCTCCGCCGACGACTCGGTGAAGATCGCCGCCGGTGCCGCGGGCGCGCTGCCGGTGCGCGTGGTCCAGGTCGGCCGCAACGCCGGGTACGCGGCGGCGGTGAACGCCGGCGTCGCCGCGCTCGACCTCGACGATCTCGACGCGGTGCTCGTGCTCAACCCGGACTGCCGGCTGCGGCCGGGCTGCCTCGCCCGGCTCGCCGCGGCGCTGCGCGGCCGGGTCGGCATCGCCGTACCGAAGCTGGTCAACCCCGACGGCAGCCTGCAGCCGTCGCTGCGCCGCATGCCCACGGTGGGGCGGGCGTTCGCCGAGGCGGTGATCGGCGGCAACCTCGCCGGGCGCATCGCCGGGCTCGGCGAACTCGTCACCGACCCGCGGGAGTACGAGCGGCCCGGCCCGGCCGTGTGGGCGACCGGCGCGGCGATGCTCGTGTCCACCCGGGTGATCCGCGACATCGGCGACTGGGACGAGTCGTTCCTGCTCTACAGCGAGGAGACCGAGTACGCGCTGCGGGCCGCGGACCACGGCTGGACGCTCTGGTACGAGCCCGCGGCGGTGGTGGAGCACATCGGCGGCGACTCCGGGGTCAACCCGCGGCTCGCCTCGCTGCTCGTGGTGAACAAGGTGCGGCTGTACCGGCGGCGGCACGGGCGGGTGGCCTCGGCCGCCTACTTCCTCGCGGTCGCGCTCGGCGAGGCGCTGCGCGCGCTCGCGGGCCGCCGCACGTCCCGGGCGTCGTTCGCCGCGCTCGTCCTGCCGTCCCGCCGCGTCCGCTCGCTCGCGGGGTGACCCGCGCGATCCCCAGGAGGTGACGATGACCAGCCCATCGCGCGGGGAGGCCGCCCCGCCCGGCGCCGCGCCCGCCGGGTACGGCGCGGCGGACGGCGCCGGGCCGCCGGAGCGCGCCGCGGCCGGTGCGCCGGCCGGCCACGGGCGCGACGGCCCGGCCGAGGCCGGGCTGCCCGGTCCCCCGGTGACCTGGCGGACGGTCCCGTTCGACGCGCTCGGCGGCGAGGAGCTCGACGCCTGGCACCGGCTGCGGGCGGCGAACCCGATACTCGACAGCCCGTACTTCCACCCCGGCTTCGCCGCCGCGGTGCACGCGACCGGCCGCCCGGTGCAGGTCGTGGTCGGCCGGGACCGCGACGGCCGGGTGTGCGCGCTGCTGCCGTGCCACCGGGAGCGGTCGCTGCTGCGGCCCGCCGGGTGGCCCGGCGCCGACTTCCAGGGGCCGGTGGTCGCGCCCGGGGCCGAGTTCCCGCCGCTGCGGCTGCTCGGCGGCGGGGTGCGCGCCTTCGCGTTCGACCACCTGCTCGACGGCCACCCCGGCTTCGAGCCGTACGTGGAGTCCCGCCGTGTCTCGCCGTACCTGGACGTGTCCGGCGGCCTTACCGGCTACCTCGGCCGGGCCTCGCGCAGCGGCCGGGACAACATGGCGCAGGCCCGCCGCCGGACGGCGAAGGCGGAGCGGCTGCACGGGCCGGTGCGGTTCGTCGCCGCGTCGCTCGACGAGGCGTGCCTGGAGCGGCTGATCGAGCTGAAGCGGCGGCAGTACGCGGCGACCGGGGTGCGCGACCACTTCGCCGACCCCCGGCACGTGGCCCTGCTGGCCCGGCTGCTGCACACCCGGGACGGCTCGTTCGGCGGGGTGCTGTCCACGCTGCACGCCGGACCGCACCTGATCGCCGCGCACTTCGGCATCCGCGCGGAGAAGGTGCTGCACTGGTGGTTCCCCGCCTACGACCCCGCGTTCGGCGCGCTCGCCCCCGGCTGGATCCTGCTGCGCGAGCTCGTCGCCGCCGCCCCCGCCCTCGGCATCGAGCGCATCGACCTCGGCCGGGGCGAGGACGAGTACAAGCGCCGGGCGAAGACCGGTGAAACGTGGGTGTGCCAGGGCCTCGTCACGAGGAACCCGGCCCGGCGGGCGCTGCGCAGGGCCCGCAACTCAGTGATCTCGGCCGCGAAGTCGTCCGCCTTCGGCCCGCGATTACGCGGTGCCGTACGCCGGCTTCGCGCCCTCACCCGGTGACCGACGGAGGCGATCCCATCCCATGAGAATCAGCGTGTTCGGTCTCGGCTACGTCGGCTGCGTCTCGGCGGCCTGCCTCGCGTCCCGCGGGCACGAGGTGATCGGCGTCGACGTCAACCCGGTCAAGGTCGAGATGATCAACCGGGGGCAGGCGCCGCTGGTCGAGGAGCGCATCGGCGAGCTCACCGCCCAGGTGGTCGCCGAGGGCGCGCTGCGGGCCACCATGGACGCGGCCGAGGCGATCACGGCGACCGAGGTGTCCCTGGTGTGCGTCGGCACCCCCTCGGCGCCGAACGGCAGCCTGTCCACGACGTACCTGGAGCGCGTCTCCGAACAGATCGGCACCGCGCTCGGCGAGCGGGCCCGCGCCCGGGACGGCACGAAACCCCGGCGGCACACCGTGGTGTTCCGCAGCACCATGCTGCCCGGCACCTGCACCGGCCTGCTCGTGCCGATCCTCGAGCGGTCCTCCGGGCTCGTCGCCGGGATCGACTTCGGGGTCGCGGTGAACCCCGAGTACCTGCGCGAGGGCAGCAGCGTCCGGGACTTCTTCGACCCGCCGAAGACCGTGATCGGCGAGTACGACCCGGCGAGCGGCGACGTGGTCGAGGCGCTGTACGCGGGCCTGCCCGGCCAGGTGTTCCGGGTGCCGATCGCGGTCGCCGAGCTGTCGAAGTACGCCGACAACGCCTTCCACGGGTTGAAGATCGCGTTCGCCAACGAGCTCGGCGCGATCAGCCAGGCGTTCCACATCGACTCGCACCGGGTGATGGACGTCTTCCTCGCCGACCGCAAGCTCAACATCAGCCCGGCGTACCTGCGGCCGGGGTTCGCGTTCGGCGGCTCCTGCCTGCCCAAGGACCTGCGCGGGCTGGTGTACGCGGCGCAGCGGGCGGACGTGTCGGTGCCGCTGCTCGCGAACGTGCTGCCGTCGAACGAGGAGCACCTGCGGCGCGCGTTCAGCCTGGTCACCGCGAGCGGGCGGCGCAAGATCGGGCTGTTCGGCCTGTCGTTCAAGCCGGGCACCGACGACCTGCGGGAGAGCCCGCTCGTCGAGCTCGCCGAGCGCCTCCTCGGCAAGGGGTACGACCTGCGCATCTACGACGCCGGGGTGACGCTGTCCCGGCTGATCGGCGCGAACCGCGAGTACATCGAGAGCCGCCTCCCCCACCTCGGCGAGCTGCTCACCAGCGACGCCGACGCGGTGCTCGAGCACGCCGAGGTGTGCGTGATCGGCTGCGCGGACGACGCCGTGCTCGCCGCCCTCGAACGCGCGGGCGACCGCATCATCGTCGACCTTGTCCGCCTCCCCGACGCGGAGACGCGCCGGGCCGACCCGGGATACGTGGGCATTGGCTGGTAACCCGACCCCCGACCGCATCGAACCGCCCGCCGACGGCACGCCGCGGCGCAGGCGGGCGCTGATCCTCGTGGAGAACCTGTCGGTGCCGTTCGACCGGCGGGTCTGGCAGGAGAGCACGGCGCTGCGGGACAACGGCTGGGAGGTGCACGTCATCTGTCCCAAGGGGACGAAGCGGGACACCGAGTCGTACATGCTGCTCGACGGCGTGCACATCCACCGGTACCCGCTCCGGCCCGCGACCGGCGGGCCGCTCGGCTACGTGCGCGAGTACGGCCTGGCGCTGTGGCACACCCTGCGGCTCGCCCGCCGGGTCGGGCCGGTCGACGTGGTGCACGCCTGCAACCCGCCGGACCTGCTGTTCTTGATCGCGCGGCGGCTGCAGCGGCGGGGCGCGCGGTTCGTGTACGACCAGCACGACCTCGTGCCCGAGCTCTACCTGTCCCGGTTCGGGCGCGGCCAGGACCTGCTCTACCGGGCGGTGTGCCTGCTGGAGCGGCTCACCTACCGGGCCGCCGACGTGGTGATCGCCACCAACGAGAGCTACCGCCAGGCCGCGGTGCTGCGCGGCGGCAAGCGGCCCGAGGACGTGTTCGTGGTGCGCAGCGCGCCCGCGGTCGAGCGGTTCCGTCAGGTGCCGCCCGAGCCGGAGCTGAAGAAGGGCAAGCCGCACCTGCTCTGCTACCTCGGCGTGATGGGCCCGCAGGACGGGGTGGACTACGCGCTGCGGGCGCTCGCCCGGCTGCGGGACGAGCTGGGCCGTACCGACTGGCACGCGGTCTTCATCGGGGCCGGGGACACCTTCGACGCGATGACGGCGCTCGCCCGCGAGCTCGGCCTCGGCGACCTGGTCGAGTTCACCGGGCGCATCCCGGACGCGGACCTGCTGCGCTACCTGTCCACCGCCGACGTGTGCCTCTCGCCGGACCCGAGCAATCCGCTCAACGACGTGTCCACGATGAACAAGGTGCTGGAGTACATGGCGATGGGCCGGCCGATCGTCTCGTTCGACCTGAAGGAGGCGCGGGTGTCGGCCGGGGACGCGGCCGTGTACGCGCCCGCGAACGACGAGGGCGAGTTCGCCAAGCTCATCGCCCGGCTGCTCGACGACCCGGAGGAGCGCCGGGTGATGGGCGAGATCGGGCTCGCCCGGGTGACCGGGCCGCTGAGCTGGGAGCGGTCGGTCACCCACCTGCTGGCGGCGTACGAGGCGGCGTACGCGAAGCCGCCGAGGAGGGGCCGGCGGGCCCGTGGCTGACCCGGGTGCTCGCGTCCGTGCCCCAGGCGACCGCGGCGCCGCGGCGCGACCGCACCGCGGTGAGCGCCCGGTCGAGCAGCTGCACCGCGAGGTAGCAGGCGGCGTCGAGCACGCCGACCTCGCGGCGCCGTACCACGGCGAGCAGGTCGGCCAGGCGCAGCCGCGGCTCCCGGAACGGCAGGCCGAGCGCGTCGAGCTGCCGGTTGCCGAGCCGTACCCGGACCCGGCGGCGCAGGTGGGCCCGCACGGTGCGGGCGGGGCGGACCAGCGAGCGGGCCTCACCCACCACGGCCCGCTCGTGCGGGGCGAAGCTGCGGTGCACCCAGCCGTCGTCGGAGATCACGTCGTCCGGGATGGGGAAGGCGCGGGCGTGGCCCTCGGCGGTGAGCACGTAGACGCCCACCCCGGCGAGCGCGCGGTGCGGCGCGACGAGCCGGTCGTGCACCCGGTGCATGCGGCGGGCGACCGGGCCGACGCCGGTCAGGTCGAGCTCGGGGACCGGGGCGCAGGCGAGCACGCCGGGCCGCGCGCAGGCCGCCACGAGGGCGCGCACCGCGTCGGCGGTGAGCTCCACGTCGGCGTCGAGGTAGACGCGGGGGAACACGTCGCCGCAGTGCTCGTCGCCGAGCCGCAGCGCGTGCGGCTTGCCCGGGACGTCG
Organism: Thermopolyspora flexuosa; assembly: GCF_006716785.1. NCBI lineage: Bacteria > Bacillati > Actinomycetota > Actinomycetes > Streptosporangiales > Streptosporangiaceae > Thermopolyspora > Thermopolyspora flexuosa. Next base: position 4,686,191 of record NZ_VFPQ01000001.1, read on the forward strand.
GTCTCCACGACGAGCACGCCGCCCGTGCCGGGCGGCGGGGTGGCCGGGGCGTACCGGGCCGCGGCCTTGCGCGCCTCCTCCGCGGTGCGGTCGGTGCACGCGTTGGGCACCACCACGACGTGGAGCTCGCCGGGGGCCGTGCCGGCGAGCAGGCGCCGCAGGGTGCGGCCGATCACGGCCTCCTCGTTGTGCGCGGGCACGACGACGGCGGCGATCGGCTGGCTCACCGGTGCTCCTCCTGGGGGCGAGAGGTCGGCCGGGTACGGCACCGCGCGCGCGTGGCCGTACGGGCGGATTCGGGGGACACGGGCGCGGCGGCGCGGGCGGACACGCGGGTCTCCGGGGCGCGGTCCTCGCCGCCGGGCACCGGACACACTACCGTTTCGCTGCGTACACCGTTTGGCTTCCGCGCCACCTTCCCGAGTTTTCCCGATTTATTCCGTCATTCACTTCCAATAGTGCGACTCGTGGTTTAGGGAGAAATCGTGAGAGTCGAACGGACCCCGCTCGAGGGCGTGCTGCTGTTCGTCCCGACGCCGCACCATGACGACCGTGGGCTGTTCACCCGCACGTTCGACACGGCGCTCGCCGAGAAGCTGGGGCTGGAGCCGTTCGTGCAGGACAGCCAGTCCCGGTCGCGCCGGGGGGTGATCCGCGGCATGCACGGGCGGACCGGCCGGGGCGAGGCGAAGCTGGTGCGGTGCGCGCGGGGGGCGGTGTACGACGTGGTGGTGGACGCGCGGCCGGACTCGCCGACGTTCGGGCAGCGGTTTTCGGTCGTGCTGGATGACGAGAAATTCCTGTCACTTTATGTGCCGCCGGGCATGCTGCACGGTTTTCAGGCGCTCAGCGAGGAGGCGGACGTGTGCTACCGCATCGACCGGCCGCACGACCCCGCCGAGGACGTCACGGTCCGGTACGACGATCCGGAGCTCGCGATCCCGTGGCCGCTCCCGGTCACCGTGGTGAGCGAGCGGGACCGCACCGCGGGGAGCTGGGCGGAGCTGCGGGCACGGCTCGTCGGCGAGCCGTACCCGGCGGGGTGAGCGGGGCCGGTGATGGCGAGACGCGCGTCGATCCTCGCGTTCCTGCTCGCGGTGGCCATGGTCGCGGCCTGCCAGCCGGGGGCGGGCGAGGCCGGTCCCACCGCCACGCCGGACGGCACGGCGACCGCGACCGCGAGCGGCACCCCCACGCCGGAGCCGCGGGCCGAGCACCCGACGCCGGAGACCACCGGGGTGCCGCCGGGCACGAAGCTCACCCGGCTCCGGTCGAACTACGAGGGCATCTACCGGGTGGACAAGCCGGGCACCGTGCTCGACGGGGTGCACATCACCACCGACCTGCTCATCGTCGCCGACGACGTGGTGATCCAGAACAGCCGCATCGACGGGGGCGTGCTCGGCTACTACGACGGCCGGGCGTACTCGTTCACCATCCGGGACTCGATCGTCGGCCCGCCGAAGGGCTGCCTCACCGCGCCCGGCATCGGGTCGGCACGGTACACGGCGGAGCGGGTGCACGTGCGCGGGCACGGGGACGGGTTCAACGCGTCGGGTGACGACATCGTGATCCGGGACTCCTACGTCAAGCTCTGCTCCAACCCCGGCGACCACTCCGACGGCATCCAGACCTACAAGACCGGCAAGGGCCTCATCTTCGACCACAACACCGTCGACCAGCGCTTCGCCAAGGACATCACCGCCCCGATCTTCATCACCGACGAGCAGGCCGAGGACGTGATCGTGTCGCGGAACCTCGTCATGGGCGGCACCTACTCGATCCAGGTGCGCAACGTGAAGGGCACGGCGATCGTGCGGGACAACGCCCTGGTGGACAAGTCCTGGGTGTACGGCCCGGTCGACACCGACTGCGCCAACGTGGTCTGGGAGGGGAACACGCTCGTGACGATCGACGACAAATACCGCATAACGTCGACCGTCGGCCCACTCGAATGCGAGGGATAAGGAAAAAGACCGACATTTGAATATGCGGGCATAGAAACCCGAAATTATCGTTCTGCCGGTCCGGTCACCCGGTCCGGCCAGGGCAAACGCGGGAATGGCCGGTTCCGGAAAACGACGCGTCATCCCCGGGTGAAACGGGGATACCGCATCCGCGGCGCGCGCCGGTCGGGGCGCGGTCGAACGCGTGATCACGGAGGTCGGACGATGTCGCCAGGACACCGGCACGGCGACGGCGGCGGAGAACCATGGGCGGGCGTCCGGCGCTCCCGGCACCGCCGCCAACCGGGGACGTGGCTCGTCGTGGGCCTCGTGGCGGCGGCCCTGGCGGGCGTCGTGCTCGCCGCCCTCCTGATCACCGGCACGTCGCCGGCCGCCCACCGCGACGCCGGGCCGTACGCGGCCGTCACCTCGCCGCCCGGGCCGGGCGACGCGTCGCCCACCCCGGCCGAGCCGGTCCCGAGCCGGGAGGAGACGGCCACCGAGGCGGCGGAGACTCCGGCGGCCACGCCCGCATCCGTCACGTCCACGGAACAGCCGGTACCGCCGACGCCGGCCCCGTCGCGCCGTAAATGCCCTGGCCATCCGACGCCCGCCTGCACCGGCGTGCCCCCGGGGACCCGGCTCACCACGCTCCCGCTCAACGTCGACGGGGCGGCGTACGAGGTGACCGAGCCGGGCACCGTGCTCGACGGCGTGCACATCCCCGGCGACCTGCTCATCCGGGCCGACGGCGTGGTGATCCGCAACAGCCGGATCGACGGCGGCGTGTCGAACGAGTACCGGCTGCGGCGCTACTCGTTCACGATCACCGACTCCACGGTGGGCCCGGCCACGGGCTGCCTCACCGCGCCTGGGATCGGCGAGGCGCGGTTCACCGCCCTGCGGGTGCACGTGCGCGGGCACGGCGACGGCTTCCACGCCTCGGGCGACGACATCGTCATCCGGGACTCGTACGTCAAGCTCTGCTCCAACCCCGGCGACCACTCCGACGGCATCCAGACCTACAAGACCGGCAAGGGCCTCATCTTCGACCACAACACCGTCGACCAGCGCTACGCCAAGGACATCACCGCCCCGATCTTCATCACCGACGAGGGGGCCGAGGACGTGATCGTCACCCGCAACCTCGTCATGGGCGGCACCTACTCGATCCAGGTGAAGAACGTCTCCGGCCGGGCGGTGGTCCGCGACAACCGGCTGGTGGACGGCTCCTGGGTGTACGGCCCGGTGGAGGCCGACTGCGCCACCATCGAGTGGTCCGGTAACACCTTGGTCACGATCGACGAGGACTACCGCATCACCCGGACCGTCGGCCCGCTCCACTGCGCCACCTGACCGGCCCGGTACGCCGGGGCGGGCACGCCGTACGCCGGGATGCCGCGTGACCTGCGAAGATACGCCACGTTCACACCTGGTTGCCTAATTGTCACGGAACCGACCGGCTGCACCGGAAATGAGATGACAACGCGCGCCGGTTGCAGCAAGGTAGTCGGGGTCGATGAGTCCTGCCGGTCGCGCCGGTCCTCATTGCACAGGGCGATGGCCGTGGCTGAGACCCGAATCCCGACGGCTCGTCCTGACCGTACATCACCGACGACTCCGATTGAGGTGCCGTGTCCGGCGTCAAACATGCGACAACGTCCGCCACGAGCGCGGCCGAGGGGGTGCGCCGTACCCCCGCGGTGGTCCCGCTGCTGGTGCTCGCCACGTTCGTGGTCATCCTCAACGAGACCATCCTCATCAACGCGATCCCGCGCTTGATGGACGCGATGCACATCACCGAGCACACCGCGCAGTGGCTGTCCACCGCGTTCATGCTCACGTTGGCCGCGGTCATCCCGATCACCGGCTGGTTCCTCGACCGCGTCACCACGCGGGTCGCGTACGGCACGGCGATGGGCCTGTTCCTGTTCGGCACCGCGCTCGCCGCGGTCGCCCCGGCCTTCGCGGTGCTGCTCGCCGCCCGGATCATCCAGGCGTGCGGGACGGGCATCATGATGCCGCTGCTCATGACCACCCTCATGCGGGTGGTGCCGGTGTCCGACCGGGGCCGGGTGATGGGCAACGTCTCGCTCGCCATCTCCGTGGCGCCCGCGATGGGGCCGACGGTCTCCGGGCTGATCCTCGCGCTCGGGTCGTGGCGGCTGCTGTTCGCCGTGGTGCTCCCCATCGCGGCCCTGGTCACCTGGGGCGGGCTGCGGCGGCTGCCGAACGTCGGCGAGCCGCGGGAGTCCTCCGTCGACTGGCTGAGCGTGGTCACCGCCGCCGCCGGGTTCGGCGGCCTGGTGTACGGGCTGAGCCTGTTCGAGGGCGGCGACCTCCGGGTCGCGTCCGCGATCACGGCCGGGGGCCTCGCGCTGATCGCCGTGTTCGTGCTGCGCCAGCTCCGGCTGCAGCGGCGCGGCGCGCCCCTGCTCGACCTGCGCACGCTGCGCCACCGCCCCTACGCCATCGGGCTGGTCATGCTGTCGGTGGCGTTCATGGCGATGCTCGGCACGATGGTGCTGCTCCCGCTCTACCTGCAGAACCTGCGCGCGCTCAGCCCGCTCGCGACCGGGCTCCTCGTCATGCCCGGGGGCCTGGCGATGGGGCTGCTCGGCCCGGTGGTCGGCCGGCTGTACGACCGGTACGGCGGGCGCGTGCTGATCATCCCGGGCGCGGCCGGCATCACGCTCGCGCTCGCCGGGTTCACCCAGGTGACGCTCGCCACGCCGTACTGGGTGCTGCTCGCCCTGCACATGCTGCTGTCGCTGTGCCTCGCGGCGACGTTCACCCCGGTGTTCACGATCGCGCTCGGGGCGGTCCCGTCGTCGCTGTACTCGCACGCCAGCTCGATCCTCAACACGCTGCAGCAGGTCTCCGGCGCCTTCGGCACCGCGCTCGTGGTCACCGTGATGAGCATGCGGGCCGACGCGCTGCGGTCCTCGGGGGTCGCCGACGCGCTCGCCGCGCTCGGCGGCATGCGGCTGGCGTTCATCGTCGGCGCGGTGCTGTCGCTGATCGTGATCGCCACGGCCCTGTTCATGCCGGCCCGGTCGGAGAACGCCGGCGACCACGTGGGGGCGATGCACTGACCGGCGGCTACCCCGCGATGGCGAGCTGCACCACGGCGAGTACGGCGAGCAGCGCGGGGCCGCGCAGCAGCCGCATGACCAGGTCCGGCGGCATCGGCCCGAACGGGCCGGTGTCGACCACCATGCTCGTGTGGTCGAGCGGCGGCCGGGTCGCCATGCGGTAGCACACGGCGACCGCGCCGACGGCGGACACCGCGGCGGTGAGCGGCGAGATCGGGGCCAGGAGCGCCGAGGCCGCCGACCACACGACCGCGCCCGCGGCGGGCACCACCAGGTGCGCGAGCTTGAGCGTCAGGTCCGTGCCGCCGAGCGCCCGGCGGAGCGCGGGCGCGTGCGCGATGAGCCGCAGCCCGCCCGCGAGCCGGTAGGCCGCGAGGAACGCCGCCACCAGGTGGATCGCGGGCAGGAACGCGGTGAGCCCGGCCAGGTGCGCGGCGTACGGCACGGGGAGCAGCGCGGCCCACGCGAGCAGGCCGGTCCGCATGCGCAGCACCCGGGCCACGTCGGCCCGGACCAGCGCGGCCACCCGGTTGCCGCGGATCCCGGCGGGCCGGACCCGGGCGAGCGCGCGCAGCCGCCGCTCGGTCACCACCGGCCAGAACAGGGTGCTGTCGAGCGAGAGCAACGACACCCGGGCCGCGAGCGCGAGCTCGCCGCCCGAGCACGCCGTACCGCGGGTCATGTCCGCCAGATGGCGGCGGGCCGCGTACATCGCGACGGCCGCGCACGCCACGAGGGCGAGCGCACCGGCCCACGTCGCCGTCCCGGTCGCCGCCAGCGCGGGCGGCGGGACGGCGGGCCGGAGCAGCGGGACCGCGAGCACCGCGGCGGTGAGCGCGTACCCGGCCGCGGTCAGCCGGCGGCGCAGCACCGGCACCGGCCGCCGCCGCGCCTGGGCCACGGCGCAGCCGCAGGTGATCGCCGCGCCGAGCGCCGCCCACCCGGTCAGCCACGGCACCGGCGGCGGGCCGAGGCGGGTGACGAGCAGCAGCGCGAACCCGATCGCGGCCGCCAGGCCCGCGCCGGCCGCCACGGCGATCGCGAGCGGCACGGTGAGCAGGCCGGTGCGGTCGACCGGGGTGCTGAGCAGCCAGGTGCGGGCGGCCGCGCCGGCGTACACGGGCCCGAACGCCAGCAGCGCCCGGGCGAGCGCCACCACGCCCAGCACGGCCGCGGTGATCACCGTCCACTCCACGATCGGGGTGATCGGGGTCACCGGGGCCCGGCCCGCCGCGCCGATGTGGCCGAGCGTCGACGGCACCGCCTCGGCGGCGATGGCGAGGAACACCGCGGCGTAGATCGTGCGCTCGGCGAGCACCATGAGGATCTCCCGGGGCGGCCGCCGCGGCCTGCCCGCCCGCCGCCTGCGGCGCAGCTCCCGGGGACGGGGGTACGGCGAGCGCGCCGCGGCGAGCGTCACGAGCCCACCTCGATGACCCGGTCGGCCACCGCGTCGACCAGCTCCCGGTCGTGGGACGCGAACAGCACGGCCACCCCGGAGGCGAGCTCGGCGCCGAGCCGGGAGACGAGCCAGGCGCGCCCCTCGGCGTCGAGCCGCTGCTCCGGCTCGTCGAGGAGGAGGATGCGGCGCGGGCGGACCAGGCACGAGGCGAGCCCGAACCGGTGCCGCTGCCCGCTCGACAGCGTGATCGGCAGCCGGTCCGCGAGCGGCAGCAGGTCGAGCTCGCGCAGCACGTCCTCGACGGTCCGTTCGGGGTCCGGCACGCCGTGCGCCCACGCGTACAGCGCGAGGTGGTCGGCCACCGACAGGTCGGGGAAGTAGTCGAAGTCGTCGAGCAGGCAGGCCATCGCGGCGCGGGCCTCGGGGTCGGTCTCCCGGAACCGTCTGCCCTCCAGCTCGACGACCCCCTCGTCCGGTTCCTCGATCCCGGCCACGCAGCGCAGCAGCGTGGTCTTGCCCGCGCCGTTCGGGCCGACGAGCGCGATCGCCTCGCCCGGTCTCAGGGTGAAGCCGACGTCCTGCAGCACCGGGACGCCGGAGTAGGACTTGCACAGCCCGGACACCGCCAGCAGGTCCGGGGCCCGGCCGGCGGGCATGCCTTCGGTCACGTTCGCCATGGCCTCCCGGTAGGGGTCACGTTCGGAAAACCCGCGCGCGGCGCGGTCAAACCACGTTGACGAACAACGTGGTTCGCCGGTTCCCGCCCGGAACGCCGGGCCGTACGGCACGGCCGCCGCGATCCCGGCGCGCGGGCGGCCTCACCGGGAGGGGTCCGGCCCGGCGGACGCTGCGGCCTCGGCGGTGACCGCCCGCAGCAGGGCCCCGGCGGCGCCGATGAACAGGAAGGACACGCCGGTGACCTGGGCGAAGGAGAGCAGGTCGAAGGTGGCCATGCCGATGAGCGGCACGGTGAGCGCGGCGGCGAGCGAGAGGCCGAGGTCGCGGGCGCCGGGGTCGGCCGCGAGGCGGCGGGCGCGGAGCGCGGCATAGCCGGCGACCAGGAACATCGCGACGATCACGGTGATGCCGATCAGGCCGGCCTCGACGGCGGACAGGATGTACTGGTTGTCGAAGACCTGGTGCTTGGGCGCGTACCAGGTGGCGACGCCGCGCCCGAGCCAGGGGTGGCGGGCGATCTCCTCGGCGGCGACCGCGTAGTCGTGGGTGCGGTAGCGGATGCTGTCGTCGGTGCCGAGGTTGGCGAACAGGCCGTAGAAGGTGCCGAGCAGGCCGGGCACGAGCAGCCACACCCCGGCGAGGAATCCCCCGGCGGCGGCGAGCGCCCGGATCCGGCGCCGGGCGGGCCAGCCGAGCAGGAGCACCACGGCGACCCCGGCGAACCCGAGCATCGCCGACCGGGACACCGAGAACATCAGCCCCATCGCGATCAGCAGCGTGCAGCCCCACCAGCGCACCGCCGCGGCCCGGCCGCGGGCGTGGAACCCGTAGTGGGCGGCGATCGGCAGCAGCATCGCGCACACCACGCCGAACTCGATCGGGTGCCCGGTGGTCGCGGCCACCCGGCGCATGTCCTCGCGCTCGAGCACGGCCGCGTCCTCGGAGGTGAACTCGAGGATCGGCGGCCGCAGGTAGCGGGTGAGGTCGAGGTCGAGCAGGAACTGGAAGGCGCCGATCACCGAGATGATCGCGCCCGCGACCACGACCGTCCTGAGCAGGAAGTCGAGCCGGTCGAGGCCGCGCACCCCGTCGCAGACGAGCAGGGCGATGCCGACCATGGCCACGATGAGCACGAGCGCGTGGTCGGCGAGGTTGAGCTCGTCGGCGGGCAGGTAGCCGGCGGTGGCGTAGCCGTACGTGGCGATCATCGCGGTGAGGTAGCAGAACACCGCGGTCCGCACCGGGTTGCGGCCCTTCGCCATGCCGAGCGTGGCGGTGAACTGGGCGAGCAGCCAGGCGAGCGCGGCGACGAGGCTGACCACGTTCGCCGGGGTGAGCGACATCGGCAGGAACCGGAACACCATCCGGGCCGGCACGAGCAGCAGGGCGAGGGCGAAGAGGCAGGCCAGGGTCGCCCCGTCGGCCCGCCGCAGCCGGGCGAAGACCTCCAGGGACGGCGCCTTCGGGGACGGCACGGTACGGCCGGCCGCCGGTGCCGCGGTCACGCCTCGCCTCCCGCCCGCGATGCGGCGCCCGCCGCCACCGGCTCGGCGTCGGCCCGCCGCGCGCCGGAGGGCCCGGAATCGCCGGGACCGCCGGGCTCGGCGGCCGGGGCCGCGGCGGGACGGCGGCGGCCGCGGCGGTGGGCGGCAAGGCTCTCCACCGCGAAGGTCGCGGCGAGCGAGGCGAACAGGCCGAGGGCGAGCGCCGCGGCGGTGGCGCGGAGCCGGCGGCCCTGCTGCGGCAGCGGCGTGGTGGGCGGCACCGCCTCGTGCATGGTGATGTACGTGCCCTTGGGGGCGTCGACGGCGGCCTGGCGGGCGTCGAGCTCGAGGTGCGCCCGGGCGATGACGCGGCGCGCCATCTTCGTGGCCTTGCGCGGATCGGTGCTGGTCGCCTCGACGAACACGAGCGGCCCGGTGGCGAGCGACTCCAGGTTGCTGCTGCCGTTGGTGACCTGGTACTCGGTGTCGCCGCCCTCCTCCACGCCGAGCTCGCGGGCGGTCTCCGGGGTGCCGAGCGCCGCGATGAGCACGGAGGCGGTCACGCTGAGCCCGTGCTCGAAGTTGAGCATCGGGTTGATCCGCGGCATGGGCATCTTCGGGTCCGGCGGCACGACCCCGCCGCCCGTCGGGGTGGTCAGCATGAGCACCGCGTGCGACACGTAGACGGTGGGAATCGTGGCGTAGACCCCGAATGCGGCCGCGACGGCGAGCGCAAAAGCGGGCACGGAGATATACCACCGGCGAAACAGGACGAGAACCGTTCCCCAGAAGTCCATACGCTTCCTTCCGCGGTGACCCGCCACCGGGATCCGCGCGTCGATCACCTCACCGCACGAACCGGCCGCGGCCCGGCACCGGATGCGCGGCCGCCGCCGGCGCCGCGAAACCGTTGCCGGGCGTTACCATCGCCGATCAAAATAGTGCAATACGATGCCCACGCCGCCAACCACTCCTCGACGATACATCGGCCACAACAGGCCATTCGTTCCGTTTTTCCAACCTCTAACTCATTTGCCGTGGCGAATCCGGTACCGTCGTCACGGCCCGTATCGCCGCGGCCGCGGCGAACGCCGATTCACGCCGGTCATCGCCGGGGAACTGGAGTAGCCGACCATGAGCGAGCTCGCCGTCCTCACGCCGTGTTACCGGGGCGACGCCGCGTTGTTTCCGGACCTGCACCGATCGGTTCTGCAATTCACTCCCGAAGACACCGTTCATCACGTCTTCGTGCCATCGCGCGATAAGCACCTTTTCACCCAGTACGAGGGGCCGCGCTGCCGGGTGTGGTCGCGCTCGGAGATGCTGCCGCCGTACTATTTCCGCCCGCCGTTCACCGACGTGTACGTGAACGTGCGCCGCCCCTGGCCGCCGCTGCGCGGCTGGGTGATGCAGCAGACCGTGAAGATCGCGGCGGCCGCGCAGCTCGACGCCGACGTGGTGCTCATCATCGACTCGGACGCGGTGCTCGTCCGCCCCACCACCGCCAAGCGGTTCGTGGTCGACGGCCGGCTCTGCCTCTACCGGGAGGAGAACGGGGTCACCGCCGACATGGAGCGGCACGTCATCTGGCACCGGGTCGCCCGGGAGCTGCTCGGGCTGCCGCCCGCTCCCCCGCCGCCGCTGCCCGACTACGTCACCCCGCTCAACTTCTGGGACCCGGCGATCGTGCGGGCGATGCAGGAGCGCATCGCCGAGGTGACCGGCAAGAACTGGATGGACGCGTTCAACGAGCGGCTCCACATCTCGGAGTTCATCGTGTACGGCGTGTTCGTCGACGAGGTGCTCGGCGCGTCCGGCGACCGCCCGCCCGGGGACATCTCGATCTGCCACAACAACTGGAAGCGCAGCCCGCTCAGCCACGAGGAGGCGATCGCGTTCGCCGAGCGGCTGCCCCGCGAGGCGATCGCCATGATGATCTCCGCGAAGTCGCGGACCCCGCTGGAAGTACGGCGCGCCGCCATCCGGCGGGCCACCGAGATCGCGGCCGCCGACTGACCGGCCGCCCGGCCGGATCACCGGCGGGCCGGTGACCCGGCGACGCCGTACCGGCCGCCGGCAAGGCCCGCCTCCGGCGGCCCGCACCACGGCACGCGCCGCCGTGACCGGTCAGGGCCTAACCGTCGGAGGCCGCCTCGTCGCCCTTCCGATCGCCGCAGGATGTGACGGACGCGAGGGACTCCTCCGGCCGGGACGGCTTCGCGCCGTTGCCGCCCGGCCGCTCCGCCGTGCCGTTCGTCTCCGCCAGCCGGGCGCGCAGCCGTGCGGTCGCCTCGTCGCTCCACGCCGCGGTGTCGGCCTCCGCCTCCCGGTCGCCGCCGGCCGCCGACGCGTCGGTGGAACCGGCCCGATCGGCCGCCGGTTCGCCCTCGGCCTCCGCCTTGACCGGGGGAAGCTCCGGCCAGCCGGACCGCCGGATGACCGTGATCGGCTCGGCCCGCTCCGCGTCCTTCCCGGCATCCGCGGCCGGCGCCGCCTCCGGTACGGCGGGCGGGGACGCGGCCTGCGGCTCGGCGGCGCGCTCCTGCTCGCGGGCCCGGGCCGCCGCCCGGCCGGCGCGGAGCCGGGCCACGGCGTAGGCGATGCCGAAGCCTGCGAACAGGGTCGCGCCGAGCCCGGTCCCGGCGGCGGTGAGCTTCGGCGTGAGCGAGGCCTCGGGCGGGGACGGCGGGATCACGTCGGCCGTGCCGATGAAGGTCGACCGCGGCGCCTGGAGCTCCCGCTGCCGCCGTGCCAGCTCGTCCTCGATGCGGGCGCGCGCCCGGACCGTGACCTCGCGGGCGACGGCCGCCGAGGTGCTCCGCGTCTCGATGTGGATGAACGGCCCGGTGGCGCTGATCTGGAGCAGCTCGGGCTTGCTGCGGCCGTCGTCGACGATCAGCTCGGTCGGGCCGTCCTCCTCGACGCCGAGCTCGGCCTGCACGTCCGGGGCGTTCATCACCAGGATGAGGATGCTCGCGGTGGTCCGCAGCGTGTCGGTGAACTGCAGCAGCGGGTTGGTCAGGCCCCCGGACCGCTCGGCGTCCGGCGACAGGGTGCCGCCGCGCGGCGGGGCGGTCAGCACCAGCGACGCCGTCGAAACGTAAACCGTGGGCGCCAGGTAAAACGCGAGGCCCGCGACGGCGAGCGCGAGGGCGATCAGCGGAGGGCCGACGGCTCTCTTTCTCACTAGAAAGAGCAAGCTTGTCCAGAAATCCATGCCTTCCTGCCCGCTGCGAGGTTTCGGGGCGGCGATCACCAGAGAAAACAAGTATATGCCCGCTGCCGCATTGCGGAACTATCGTATCTCCATCGACATCCCGCCGGGGATGTTACGTACGGCACACACATGACGATGGATCGGAGGGCGGGCAATATGCCCGGGACGCGCCGCCGGACGCCGTTCACCGCGGCGTACGGCGCCGCAATTCCGGACACCCGGCAACACGAAACGTGAAGTGCCGATATTCCGAATTTCACCACGTGGAACGACAATTGTGATGAGGAGAGCGGATGGCGCCTGCTGCACCGGCGGCCGGGGCGGCCGTCGCCGGACGGACACGGGAGGTCACCCGGCTGGCCGGACTTGACGGCATTCGCGGTCTCGCCGCGCTTTTCGTGGTGCTCCACCACTGCCACCTGCTGTCCTTTCCCGGTTATCCCGCGGACACCGGGCCGGGATGGGCCGGCTGGCTGCTCTACGGGCACTTCGCGGTCGTCGTTTTCATCGTGCTGTCCGGCTTTTCCCTCGCGGTCTCGCCCGCCCGCGCGGAATGGCGGCTGGGCGGGGTACGCCGCTTTCTCCGGCGGCGGGCGTGGCGCATCCTGCCGCCCTACTGGGCGGCGCTCGCGATGAGCCTGGTGATCGCCTGGACCGTGGTGCCGCAGCCGGGCGAGGGCCCGCCCACGGCGAAGTCGGTCCTCGTCTACGGCCTGCTCGTGCAGGACCTGTTCGGCGCGCCGAGCCCGAACGGCGCGTTCTGGTCGATCGCCGTGGAGGCCCAGCTCTACCTCGTCTTCCCGATCATGCTCCTGGTGCTGCGCCGGTACGGCGCGGCCGTGATGCTCGGCGCGGTCACCGCGATCGTGGTGGCGATCGGCGCGCTCGCCCCGCACGTGGCCGCCGTGGACCTGTTCATGCGGCTCACCCCGCAGTTCGCGGCCCTGTTCGCGGCCGGGATCGTCGCCGCGGGGGTGCTCGCCGTACCGCGCGACCGGGACGACCCGCGGGCCGGGCGCGGCCGGGCGCGGTGGCGGGCGGCCCTGCCGTGGCTCGCGCTCGCCGCCGCGGTCCCGGTGCCCGTGCTGATCGCGGTCAACGGGTCGGTGTGGACGGTGGCGAACTTCTTCTGGGTGGACCTCGCGCTCGGCCCGGCCGTGGCGCTGCTGCTCGCCGCCCTCGCCACCGGCCGCCCGGCCGTGCTGGTGCGGCTGCTCGACCTGCGCCCGCTGCGCCGCCTCGGCTCGTTCTCCTACAGCCTCTACCTCACCCACGCGCCGCTCGTGGTGATCGTCGCCCAGCTGCTCGTGGCGCCGAACGTCGCCCCCGGCGTGCCTGCGTTCCTCGTCACGCTCGCGGTCTGCGTCCCGCTCACGCTCGCGGTCGCGTGGGCGTTCGCCGCGGTCTTCGAGCTGCCGTTCCAGCGGCACCGCGGCTGGGCCGCGCTGCGCGCCGCGGTCCGCGCCCGGCTCGCCCGCCGCCGGGCCTGAGGCCCGGCCGGTCACCGGAGGATCCCGGCGATGCGGAGCAGCTTGCGGGCCCGGTGCACGAACTGGCGCCGCTCCCGGCGGGCGTACATGCGCACGATCGCGGCGCGGGCCCGCCGCCGCTGCTCCGGGGTGAGGTCGGCGGTGCGGATCCAGCCGAGCAGCTCGCGGAACTGCAGCGTGTTGGAGAAGTGGGACTGCCAGGACGGCACGCCGAGGCGGCGGGCGACCACGCCGATGCGCTCGAGCTTCCAGTGCCGGTGGGCGAGCACCTCCGGCACGTGGCCCCACGGCCCGGCGAGCGCGAGCTTGCAGGCGAACACCTCGTCCTCGCGCAGCATGTTCCGGCGCGGGATCGCGGCCACCGGGGCGCGCCGCACCATGCCGTAGAGCGGGTCGATGAGCAGGTGGCTCTCGTTGAGCAGCCGGAGCATCTCGCCGAGCCGCTCCACCGGGTCGTCCGAGCGCAGCGCGGTGCCGGTGTAGTCGCCGCTCGCCACCTTGCCGTCCGGCCCGGTGTAGGCGATCCGGCTGGTGACGAGGACGAGCCGGGGGTCGGCGGCGAACTCGCGCAGCAGCCGGGAGACGTAGCACGGCTCGAGCCGGTCGTCGTCGCCGATCCACCGGAAGTACTCGCCCCGGGCGAGCCGGATCGTCGCGATGAAGTTGTTGAGCAAACCGATGTTGCGCGGCTGGCGGTGGTAGACCACGCGGGGGTCGGTGGCCGCGAGGTCGCGGCACACCTCCTCGGTCCGGTCGGTCGACGCGTTGTCGCTGATCACCAGCTCGATCCGGCCGTGGTCCTGGGCGAGCACCGAGCGGATCACGCCCTCCACCCGGTCGGCGGCGTTGCGCACCGGTAGGCCGATGGACACCAGCGTGCCGGGGCCTGGAGCTACGGTCATGGACACCTCTCACCGGGTGGAGACGGAACGATCACGGAACCGGGCCGGCAGCATGCCGCCGGCCCACGCCAGGGCCGCGCGCGGCACCGTGACGAGCACGTACGCGAGCAGCCCCAGGCCGCCCGCCAGGCACAGCTCGGCGAACGCGTTCCCGCCCAGCCACCGCGCCAGGGACGACGCGCCGAGCGCGACCGCGCCGCAGGCCAGCCCGCCGAGCAGCGGCCGGGCCAGCGCGGGCAGCACCGGGCCGACGCGCACCCCGGTACGGCGCAGCGCGAGCGCGGCGAGCGGCAGCGCGACGAACACGGCCGCGGCGGCGTTGCCGATCGCCGCGCCGCGGATGCCGTCGAGGTGCGCCCCGGCGATGATCGCGGGCACGAGCGCCACGCCGTACCCGAGGTTCATCCACACCGTCGCCTTGGTCGCCCCCTGCGAGGTGAGGATGTCGAACGCGAACGAGGTGAGCATGCGGGCGAGCATGAGCACCGCGAGGAAGCGCAGCACCCCGGCCGACATCTCCCACTTGGCGCCGTAGAGGAACACCACGATCGGGTGGGCGAGGGTGGCCATGAGCACCGCCACCGGCAGCACCGCGGCCACCAGCAGCGGCACCGAGCGGGCCACGCCCTCCTGCAGCGTCGCCGTGTCGCGCTCGGCGAGCCGGGAGAAGCCGGGGATCGACACGTACCGGATCGCGGTGCCGATCAGCCCCGGCACCCAGCTCGAGATGTTGAACGCGAGCAGGTAGTAGCCGAGCAGCTCCTCGTCGAGCACCGCGCCGACGATCACGTAGCCGACGTTGAGCAGCACCGCCTCCAGCCCGGTCCCGGCCGCCGACGGGATGCCGAACCGCAGCAGCCGCCCGGCGACCGCCCGGTCGAATCCCAGCCGGAACGGCACCCGCGCCGCGGCGAGCACCACCACGCCGGTCACCACCGCGCCGCAGAGCTGACCCCAGGCGAAGCTGTACGGCCCGGCCCCGTTCGCGGCGAGGGTGATCGCCACCGCGGCGTTCACCGTGAAGCCCGCGAGGATCGCGCCGGAGAGCCGGTCGTGCTGGAAGCGGCGCATGAGCGCGCCGCTGCGCACCGCGGTGACCCCCTCGACGAGGATCACCGCGGTGAGGATGCGCACCACCGGGGCGGCGTCCGGGTTCCCGGCGAGCGTGGCGAACGCCGGGGCGCCGGCCCAGAACACCGCGTACAGCGTGGTCGCCGAGATCAGGGCGAGCGTCGTCGCGGTCGGCGCCATCTCGGCGAGCCGCCCCCGCCACTGCACGGTCGCCGCGATGATCCCGACGTCCTTGATCGTCATCACGAACTGGGTGGCGGCGAGCGCGACCGCGTACACGCCGAAGTCCTCGGGCACGAGCAGGCGGGCGAGCACGAGGCTCATCACGAACGAGCCCGCCTTCATCACCACGTTGCCGAGCAGGCTCCACCGCAGCCCGCGCCCGGCCTTGCGCCCGATGGTCCGTACCGCGGCGCCCGCGCCGCCCTCCCCCGCGGCGCCCGCGCCGCCCTCCCCCGCGGCGCCGTCCGCCGGGACGGCGGTGTCCGTGGTCTCAGCCATCGCCGCGCCGGTCCTCGGCGTCCGCCCGATCCCGCCCCGGTACGGCGGCCCGCGGCGGGCCGCCCGCGGTGTCGTTCGGTGTGCCGTTCGTGGTGACGGCACCGTTCGCCCTGCCGTTCGCCGTGCCGGTCACGGCGGAGTTCGCCGCGGCGCCGCCGGGCTCGGAGACCCGCTCCAGCCAGATCTCCCGCCAGAACGGCACGAACTCCCGCGGGCAGTTGAGGTTGTACACGCCCGCGCAGACCACGCCCTCGAGCACGATGCACGGGTTCTTCATCCGCAGCATGCGGCCGGTGCGCTCGTCGATGCACCGCTCGACCCGGGCGGCGACCCGGGCGACCCGGCCGCAGTAGCGGGCCATCTCCTCCTCGAACCCCAGGCCCCGGTTGAGCAGGTCCTTGTTGAGCGTGGGGAGGATCTCCTCCTTCGGCTTGACCCGCACCAGCTCGCCCGGTCGCAGGCCGAGGTGCGCGGTCGGGGTCGGGCCGACCGCGGTGCCCTTGACGAAGCCCCAGCGCAGCCCGCCCTTGATGCGCAGCCACGGCGGCAGCACCCGGGTGCTGAGGTGCTGGAAGCGGTTGAACAGACCGATCAGGATGCCGCGCAGCGTGGCGAGCACGCCCGCGTTGCCGGTGCGCACGTCCCACACGTACTGGCGCAGGTCGCGGAACGGCAGGCGTTCCGGCGCGGCGCGGAGCAGCTCGGTCGCCTGGCAGCGGTAGCGCACCTCGCCGTCCGGGCCGGGCGGCCTGCGGGTGTTCGCCGCCAGCAGCTCTTCGAGCCGCCGCCGGGCCTGCTCCTCCCGCGCGGCCTCCTCCGGCGAGGGGGCGGCGCCGTTCCGCAGGGCGTCGCCGGGGTCCACGCGGCGGAGCCATTCCTCCTTCCAGTAGAGCGAGCAGGCGGTCTGGCAGCCGCCGTGCGCCGCGCCGTCGCACCGCGCCCCGGTCAGGTGCACGGCACCCGCCATGCGCCGCAGGCCGCTGCGCTCGATCGTGTCGCAGAGCTTGTGCGCCACCTTGTGCACGACCAGCCGCTGCCCGCAGAACCGCAGCATCTCCGGCATGAACGGCAGGCCGTCGAGTTCGCCGCGCTCGTCGAGGGTGGCGAGGATCTCGGCCGCGCCGCGGACCTCGACCACGTCGCCGACCCGTAACGCGGCGGGCAGACCGGCGCGCCGTGCCGCGGTTCGGTCGCGCCGGGGAGTCGCGTTCAGCATTCCTTCACCGGTTCCAGCAGGGTGGCGTCGCACAGCGCACGCGCCGCGTCCGCCACGACGTCGAAGGGCAGTCCGGACCGCTCGGCGATGTCGAGCAGCCCGTGGTCACCGTCGGAGAGGTTGAGCACCCAGAGCATCGCCATCTGGGCCTGTTTGGTGTCGCTGCGCCCGCCGAGCGAGTCGTACAGGCCACGGCGGCCGAGCTGCGGCTCGCCGTACGGGCTGAGGTTGAGGTACCGCCGGTCGCGCTCGAGCACCTGGAGGATCTCCCAGACGGTCTCGAGCGTGTCCCGCATCGCCTCCTCGGTGACGAAGTCGAGGTCGTCGCCCGAGGTGTGGTACTCGGGGTAGCGCCCGTACGGCGTGCGGGTGAGCGAGCCGACGCCGAGGTTGAACCCGGGCGAGCAGTACTGCCGCTCGTCGTAGCCGTACGGGGAGAAGTCCACCACGGTGTGCGGCCGCCCCGAGGCGCGCAGCACGTACGCGGCGGCCTTGTCGATCGGGGCGTCGCCGCGCCGGCTGCGCTTGTAGGTGAGCGGGCCGCGGTCCCCGGCGCAGGCGAGCACGAGGCCGTGCCGTACCCGCTCGATCCGGTCCCGGTTGCGGGCGAGCCAGGTGATCGCGCCGATCGTGCCGGGGGCGAACAGGAACCGGTACGTGTACCGGGGGCGGGGGCCGGCGGCGAGCCGCCGGGCGAGGTGGGTCGCCACCGCGATCGCCGCGAGGTTGTCGTTGGCGAGCGAGGGGTGGCAGACGTGGCAGGAGATCAGCACCTCGTCCGCGGTCTCCCCGGGCACGACGTGCTCGCCGTAGGTGAGGTGCCCGTCGGCGAGCGTGGAGTCGATGCACACCTCGTACTCGCCCTCGGGCAGCGCCGCGAGCGTGTCCGCGCTGAGGCAGAACCCCCAGGTCTCGTGGTAGTAGCTGGTCCGGTACGGCACCAGGTCGGGCCGGTCGGGCAGCGTGTGCAGGTGCGGGCGCAGCTCCTCCAGGGTCATGCGCCGGTGCACCGGCACGCTGTAGCCGACCACGTGCAGGTTGCACGCGGCGAAGTCGACCACCCGGCGGCCCGCGGCGTCCTTGATGTAGGCGTCGCGGATGTTCCACTCCTTGGGCACCGTCCAGTCGAGCACCTTCGTGCCGGTCGGCACCTCGTGGATCTCGAGCGGCACCTGCTCGGCGATGATCTCCAGGGTGCGGCGCACGCCGTCGCCGGTGATGCTCCGGCAGATCGGGTAGAGCCGCGCCACGAGCGCGTGCAGCTCGCCCCGCTCCGGCGCCGCCGTGTCCTGCTCGGCTCCCGGCGCGGTCATGGCCGCTCCACCGGGCGCAACGTGGCGTCGATCTCGCCAGCGGCGCGGCGGTCGGCGAGCCGGGCAAGCCGGGTGAAGTCGCGCTCGAAGGCGTGCCGGGTGAGCCCGTGCCCGGTGTAGGCGTCGTACAGCTCCACCGCCCCGGCCTTCACCGTCCAGCGGGGCGCGAAGCCGGGCAGCGCCCGCCGGATCCGGGAGAAGTCCACCCGGTAGGAGCGCGGGTCCGGCCCGGTCTCCCCGGTGATGACCAGCCGGGAGCCGGGCACCGCCTCCACCACCTCGGCGGCGATCTCCGCGACCGTGCGGTTGTTCTGCTCGGAGCCGACGTTGAACGCCCGCGCGTGCACCGCCTCGCGCGGCGCCTCGAGCGCGTGCAGGAACGCCTCGGCGATGTCGAGCACGTGCACCAGCGGCCGCCACGGCGTGCCGTCCGACAGCACCCGCACCTCGCCGTGCAGCACCGCGTGCGCGACGAGGTTGTTGAGCACGATGTCGCAGCGCAGCCGCGGCGAGAACCCGAACGCGGTGGCGTTGCGCAGGAACACCGGGCTGAAGTCGTCGTCGGCGAGCGCGGCCACGTCGTCCTCGACCCGCACCTTCGACTCCGCGTACGGCGTGACCGGCCGCAGCGGCGCGTCCTCGTCGACCAGCTCGTCGCCGCCCACCGCGCCGTACACCGAGCAGGTGGAGGCGTAGAGGAACCGCCGCACCCCGGCGTCGCGGGCGAGCCGGGCGAGCCGTACCGCGGCGAGGTGGTTGATCGCGTAGGTGAGCGCCGGGTCGAGCGCGCCGAGCGGGTCGTTCGACAGCGCGGCGAGGTGGATCACCGCGTCGAACCCGTCCAGCATCTCCGCGGTGACGTCCCGCAGGTCGACCGCGAACCCGGCCGGGTCCCGCGGCGGCGGGCCGAGCACCCGGTCGGCGAACAGCCCCGAGTCGAGGCCGACCACCTCGTGCCCGGCGGCGGCGAGCACCGGGCCCATGACCGTGCCCAGGTAGCCCTGGTGCCCGGTGAGCAGCACACGCATGTATCAGCCTCCAGCGGTGAGGTCGAGGGTGAGCTTGGCGACGTGGAAGGCCTCGGCGTAGCGGGCGTTGCACTCGACGCCCCGGATCCGGGCGAGCCCGAGGAACGTCTCCCGGTCGTACCAGGAACGGCCGTGCTGCGACGGGTAGTGGGCCAGCAGCAGATCGGCCTTCGCCTCGGCCACCTCGGGCGCGAGCGGCTGGTACACGGACGGCCGGCCGAGGTCGCCGTCCCACTTGACGATCTCGTAGCCGAGCACGAGGTGGTCCCGGAACGCTGTGGGCACGATCCGGGCGAGCCCGCGGTGGTCCTGGTGCGCGTCCCCCGGGTGCGGGGCGAGCAGCAGGTCCGGATCGGTGCGGGCGCGCAGCTCCTCCACCGCGGTCTTCGCCTCGTCCCAGTGCGCGGGCAGCCGCCCGTCCGGCAGCTTGAGCACGGTCAGGTGCAGGTCCGCGCCGGGGCAGAACGCGGCGAGCGCCGCCGCCTCCTCGTCCTCCCGCACCGTGCCGCCGCCGGAGAGCACGAGCGCGTCGACCCGGATCCCCGGGTGGCTCGCGCACACGGTGAGCAGCGTGCCGCCCGCGCCGATCGCGATGTCGTCGCAGTGCGCGGCGACCGCGGCGATCGCGCGCAGCCCGGACCGCCCCGACCCGGTCGCACCGGCCACCTCCCCCGGCCGGTACGGCACAAGCCCGATCATGCGCTCACCCGCTCCCGCTCGCGCTCCCACAGCGCCCAGGGGCGCTCCCCCCGCGAGTAGGCCTCGTCGAGCGCGATGCGCTCCTTCACCGTGTCGGTGGGCCGCCAGTAGCCGCGGTACGGGTAGGCGATGAGCCGCCCCCGCTTGGCGAGCTGCACGCAGCCGTCGGCGACGAGGTCGCCGTTCTCCGGGATGTGGTCGAAGATCTCCTGGCGTAACACGAAGTAGCCGCCGTTCACCCATAACGGCATCTCGGCGACCGGCAGGATCGCCCCGACCCGGCCGTCCTCGCCCACGTCGACGCAGTGGAAGGTGCCCGGCGGCGGCACCACCATCATCGACGCGCCCGCGTCCGCGGCGGCGAACCGCTCGATGATGTCCGGCAGCGGCGCGTCGGTGAGGATGTCGGCGTAGTTGGCGAGGAACATCTCCTCGCCCTCGAGCAGGTGCCGGACCCGGCGCAGCCGCTCCCCGATCGGCGAGTCGATGCCGGTCTGCACGAACGAGATCTCCCAGTCGGAGATGTCGGTGGACAGCAGCTCGACCTTGCCGCCGCGCAGCACGAAGTCGTTCGACGTCGTCTCCTGGTAGTTGAGGAAGAACTCCTTGATGTGGTGCGCGCCGTACCCGAGGCAGAGGATGAACTGCTTGTGCCCGAAGTGGGCGTAGTACCGCATCACGTGCCAGATCAGCGGGCGGGGGCCCACGAGCTGCATCGGTTTCGGCACGTCGCCGGGGGTTCCGGTGCGCATGCGCATGCCGTAGCCGCCGCAGAACAGGACGACCTTCACGACACCACCTCCAGTTCGGGAATCGGGAACACCAGGCGGCCGCCCCACTCGCGCACGTAGGACAGCTCGGCGACGAGCTCGTCGCGGAGGTTCCACGGCAGGACGAGCACGTAGTCGGGCCGGTCCGCGGCGATGCGCTCCGGCGGCAGGATCGGGATGCGCGCGCCCGGCGTGTACCTGCCGTGCTTGTAGGGGTTGCGGTCGACCGTGTACGGCAGCAGGTCGGGGCGCACCCCGCAGAAGTTGAGCAGCGTGTTGCCCTTGCCGGGCGCGCCGTACCCGACGACGGTACGGCCCTGCTCGGCGGCCTCGATGAGGAAGCGCAGCAGGTCGCGGCGGACCTTGGCGACCCGCTCGGCGAAGCCCGCGTACCCGGCCGGCTCGTGCAGCCCGGCGGCCTTCTCCTCGTCGAGCACCGCGGCCATGCGGGCGCTCGGCGCGGGGCCGTCCGCCGCGACCGCCTCGGCGGGCCGGGCCCACAGCCGGATCGAGCCGCCGTGCGTGGGCAGCCGCTCCACGTCGACGAGGGCCAGGCCGCCGCTCGCCAGCGCCCGCCGGGCCGAGTCGACCGTGTAGTACTGGAAGTGCTCGTGGTAGATCGTGTCGAACTGGTTGCCCGCCATGAGCGTGAGCAGGTGCTGGACCTCGATCACCACCCAGCCGTCGTCGGCGACGAGGGCGCGCAGCCCCTCGGTGAAGCCGATCACGTCCGGGACGTGGGCGTAGACGTTGTTCGCCACGACGAGGTCGGCCGGGCCGTGCTCGGCGCGCACCTGCGCGCCGGTCTGCGGGGTGAGGAACGCGGTGAGCGTGGGCACCCCGCGCTCCCGGGCCACCGCCCCGACGTTCGCCGCGGGCTCGATGCCGAGGCAGCGGATGCCCCGCTCGACCACGTGCCGCAGCAGGTAGCCGTCGTTGCTCGCCACCTCCACGACGAACGCGTCCGGGCCGAGGCCCAGGCGCTCGACCGCGCCGGCGACGAACCGGCGGGCGTGCTCCACCCAGGAGGTGGAGTACGAGGAGAAGTACGCGTACTCGGTGAACGTCTCCTCCGGTGTGATCAGCGGCGGGAGCTGCGCGAGGTGGCAGTCCACGCAGAACCGCAGGTGGAGCGGGTAGGTCGGCTCGGGCTCGTCGAGCTGCTCGGCGGTGAGGAACCGCTCGCAGGGCGGCGTCGCGCCGAGGTCGACGACGCTCACCAGATCCTGCGAGCCGCAGAGCCGGCACGTGGTGGTCATCGGGCACTCCCCCTCGCCGCCTTGCGCGGCTCGTCGGGCCGCGTACCGCGCGGCCGTGGCTTGTCGGACATCCGCCGGTCGGTCACCGGCTGATCGGGGTGGCGCGGCCGGGCCGTACCGGGCCCGGCGTCCATCAGCGGACAGATGGGGCGGGCCACGCGAATCCGCCCGGATCCTGTGCGATGCTTCGGCCCATGGAGCGCCTCGGCATCGACGGACTGTGGTGCTACACCCCGCGCGTGCACACCGACGCCCGCGGCTCGTTCCTGGAGGCCTTCCGGGCCGGTGAGCTGCGCGAGGCGGTGGGACACCGGTTCGACCTCGCCCAGGTCAACTGCTCGGTGTCGCGCCGCGGCGTGCTGCGCGGCGTGCACTTCGCCGACGTGCCGCCCGGCCAGGCGAAGTACGTCACCTGCGTGGCCGGGGCGATCCTCGACGTGGTGGTGGACATCCGGGTCGGCTCGCCCACCTTCGGCCGCTGGGAGGCGGTGCGGCTCGACGACGAGAACCGCCGCGCGCTGTACGTGGCCGAGGGGCTCGGCCACGCCTTCCTCGCGCTGAGCGAGAGCGCGACCGTGGTCTACCTGTGCTCGCAGCCGTACGCGCCCGCCCGCGAGCACGGCATCCACCCGCTCGACCCGGAGCTCGGCATCGACTGGCCGCTCGACGGCGAGCCGGTGCTGTCCGCGAAGGACGCGGCCGCCCCGACGCTCGCCGAGGCGCGCGCCGCCGGGCTGCTCCCCGGCTACGACGCCTGCCTCGACTTCTACGCGTCCCTGCGCAAGGACGGCTGAGCTCACCGGGCGCCTCCCGACGACGCCGTGACGGTCCCGGCGAGGTACGGCCAGGCCGCGCGGAACGCCTCCCGCCAGTGCCGCATCGGCGGCAGGTGGGCCCGCGCCCAGCCCGTGTGGCCGAGCACGCTGTAGGCGGGCCGCGGGGCCGGGCGGCCGAGCGCGGCGGACGTGGTCGGGGTGACCAGGGCGGGGTCGGCCCCGGCGGCGGCGTAGATCTCGCGGGCGAAGCCGTACCAGGTGGTCTGGCCGGCGTTCGTGCCGTGGTAGACGCCGGGCGGGGCGCCGATCCGGGCGAGGGCGACCAGCCGCGCGGCGAGGTCGGCCGACCAGGTCGGCTGGCCCACCTGGTCGGTGACCACGGCGACGCCCTCGCCGGCCGTGGCGCGGCGGAGCATGGTGCGCACGAAGTTCGCCCCGTGCGCGCCGTACAGCCAGGCGGTGCGCACCACGAGGTGGCCGTGCGCGAGCGCCGCGCGCTCCCCGGCGAGCTTGGTGCGCCCGTACGCGCCGAGCGGGTTCGGCGGCGCGTCCTCCGGGTACGGCGCGCTCGCCGTGCCGTCGAACACGTAGTCGGTGGAGACGTGCACGAGCCGCACCGACCGGGCCGCGCACGCCTCGGCGAGCACCCGCACCGCGTGGCCGTTCACCGCGAGCGCCTCCGGCTCGCGCTCCTCGGCGGCGTCCACCGCGGTCCACGCGGCGCAGTTGACCACCACGTCCGGCCGGTGCGCGTCGAGCGCGGCGGCGACCGCGCCCGGGTCCCGCACGTCGAGCTGTTCGCGGCCGAGCGCGACCACGTGCTCGCCGTCCCGGTCGCACAGGTGCGCGACCACGTCGGCGCCGAGCATGCCGCGCGCCCCGGTGACCAGCCATCTCACGGCGCGATCGCCTCCCACCAGCCGGGGTTCGCGACGTACCAGTCGATCGTCTCGGCGAGGCCCCGCTCGAACGGCACGGCCGGCCGGTAGCCGAGCGCGCGCAGCCGGGTGTCGTCGAGCGAGTAGCGCCGGTCGTGCGCCTTGCGGTCCGGGACGTGCTCGACCATGTCCCAGCCGAGCCCGAGGTGCTCGAGGATGCGGCCGGTGAGCTCGGCGTTGGTGAGCTCGGCGGTGCCCGCCACGTGGTAGACCTCTCCGGGCTCGCCGCGTTCGGCGACGATGTCGATCGCCCGGCAGTGGTCGGTGACGTGGATCCAGTCCCGCACGTTGCGGCCGTCGCCGTACAGCGGGGCCTTGCGGCCGCGCAGCAGGTTGGTCACGAACCGCGGGATGAGCTTCTCCGGGTGCTGGTACGGCCCGTAGTTGTTGCCGCACCGGGTGATCGACACCGGCAGCCCGTGGGTTATCGCGTAGGCGCGGGCGATGAGGTCGCCCCCGGCCTTCGCCGCCGCGTACGGCGAGCGGGGCCGCAGCGGCGCGTCCTCGGTCCACGACCCGGTCTCGATCTCGCCGTACACCTCGTCGGTGGAGACGTGCACCACCCGGGGCACGCCCGCGTCGAGGCACGCCTGCAGCAGCGTCTGGGTGCCGAGCACGTTGGTGCGCACGAACGCCTCGGCGCCCTCGATCGACCGGTCGACGTGGGTCTCGGCGGCGAAGTTGACGACGAGGTCGTGGCCGGGGACGACCGCGGCGAGCAGCTCGGCGTCGCAGATGTCGCCGTGCACGAACTCGTGCCGGCCCGCCACCGGCTCGAGGTTGGCGAGGTTGCCGGCGTAGGTGAGCTTGTCGAGCACGGTCACCGTGTCGCCCGCGGCGACCCGGGCCCGCGCGTAGTGCGAGCCGATGAACCCGGCCCCGCCGGTGACGAGGACCTTCACGGCGCCCCCGGTGCGGGGTACGGCGAGCCGGAACGCCCGCAAACGGCGGATATATCGGGAGACGCGGTCCAGGGGGACGTTGCGCGCTGCATCAGGGGGATCTCCAAACGATCGGGGGGACACGGCCGGTGACCGGCCCGGACGTCACGAGCTGATCTGCACCTTGCTGTGGTCGCCGAGCACGAGGCGGTGGGCTCGCGGCGTACCGGGGGCGCGGGTGACCTCCACGTCGTGGCCGATGAGGGACGACTCGATGCGGGCGACGCCGGAGATCGCCGCCCGGGGGAGCATGATCGAGTACTCGATCTCGCTGTCGACCACCGCGCAGCCCGCGGCGATCGAGGTGAACGGCCCCACGTAGCTTCCGGTGATCCGCGCGCCGGGGCCGATGATCACGGGCCCGACGATGCGGGACCGCTCGACCACCGCGTCCGGCTCCACCACCACCCGGCCGATCAGCTCGCTGGCCTCGTCCACGCGGCCGTCCACCCGCGGCTCGAGCGACTCGAGCACGAGCCGGTTCACCTCGAGCATGTCGGCGACGTTGCCGGTGTCCTTCCAGTAGCCGGAGATGATCGTCGACTCCACCCGGTGGCCGGTCTCGATGAGCCTGCCGATCGCGTCGGTGATCTCCAGCTCGCCGCGCCAGGACGGCTTGAGGTCCTTCACCACCTCGTGGATCGCCGGGGTGAACAGGTAGACGCCGACGAGGGCGAGGTCGCTCTTGGGGTTGCGCGGCTTCTCCTCCAGCCGGATCACCCGGCCCTCGGCGTCGAGCTCGGCGACCCCGAAGGCGCGGGGGTCGCTCACCTTGGTGAGCATGATCTGGGCCGCGGGCCGGTCCCGGACGAACCTGGCGACGATGTCCTCGATGCCGCCGACGATGAAGTTGTCGCCGAGGTACATGATGAAGTCCTCGTCGCCGAGGTAGTCCCGGGCGATGAGCACCGCGTGGGCGAGCCCGAGCGGGGCGGGCTGGCGCAGGTAGGTGGCGCGCAGCCCGAACGCCGAGCCGTCGCCGACCGCGGCCTCGATCTCGGCGTGGGTGTCGCCCACCACGATCCCGACGTCGCGCACGCCGGTGGCCGCGATCGCCTCCAGGCCGTAGAAGAGCACCGGCTTGTTCGCGACGGGCACGAGCTGTTTGGCGGAGGTGTGCGTGATCGGCCGCAGCCGCTTCCCGGATCCGCCGGCGAGGACGAGCGCCTTCACCTCAGTAGGCCCCCTCCCCACTCTTCACCGCGCCCCAGGTCTTCCACAGGATCTGCAGGTCGAGGATGAGCGACCAGTTCTCCACGTACCGCAGGTCGAGCCGGACCGACTCCTCCCAGCTCAGGTCCGCCCGGCCGGACACCTGCCACAGGCCGGTCATGCCGGGCTTCACCACGAGGCGGCGCCGTACGTCGCTGCCGTACCGGGCGACCTCCTCGGGCAGCGGCGGCCGGGGGCCGACCAGCGACATCTCGCCGCGCAGCACGTTGATCAGCTGCGGCAGCTCGTCGATGGAGTAGCGGCGCAGGAAGGCGCCGACCTTGGTGACCCTTGGATCGTTCCTGATCTTGAACAGCACGCCGTCGTGCTCGTTCTCGTGCTCGAGCAGCGCCTTGAGCCGCTCCGCGCCGTTCACCATGGTGCGGAACTTCAGCAGCCGGAACTCGCGCCCGCCGCGGCCGATCCGGGTCTGCTTGAACAGCGCCGGGCCCTCGCTCGTCGACCGGATGATGATCGCGATCACCAGCATCGGGATCGCGAGGATGATCAGCGCGATCAGCGCGACCACCTTGTCGAAGACGCTCTTCACCATGCCGCGCAGGCCGTCGAACTCGGGGTGCTCGACGTAGAGCAGCGGCATGCCGGCGACCGGGCGGATGCTGGTGCGCGGCCCGGCCACCTCCACGAGCGCCGGGGCGACGAACAGCTCGGTGCCCCGCGGCTCGAGGCTCCAGGCGAGGCGGCGCAGCGCGGCGCCGTCGAGCTCCGGGCAGGCGGCCACGGCGACCGCGTCCGCGTCCACCTTCTCCACCACCTCGGCGACGTTCGTGAAGTCGCCGAGCACCGGGACCCCGTCGATCTCGAGGTCCATGCCGGCGCCGGGGCCGCCGCCGGCGCCGTTCGCCGTGCCGTTCACGGAGCCGCCGACGCCGGTGTCCGGCACCGGGGGCAGGCAGGCCGCCACCACGTTCATCCCGTGGTACGGCTGCCGCCGGAACTGCATCACCAGGTCGAGGATCGACTCGCGGTGCCCGACCGCGACAACGCGGCGCAGGAACTCACCGGCCATGCGCCGCCGGTGCAGGCGCCGGCGCATGCGGTGCCGGAAGACGAGCGTGAGCAACGTCGCGAGCGGGATCGTGCCGAGCACGAAGCTGCGCGCGAGCATGGTCTGCGTGGCGTAGGCGCCGATCGCCACCGCCGCGGTGAGCGTCACCCCGCCGTTGAACACCGCGCGGAACTCGTCCGATCCCTCGCCGTGCACCCGCTTGCGGTACGCCCCCGCCATGGCCATCGCCCCGGGCCAGGCCGCGGCGAGGGCGAGACCGAACGCCACCTCGGTCCACGGGATGAACGCGCCCAGCCACAGCCGTACCCCGAGCACCACCTCGCATGCGATCACCGCGCAGGCGACGTCACCGGTGAGCAGCAGCCGAACGTAGGCGCGCGTCCACATGCTCGACGGCGTTTTCGGGTCGCCTTTGGGACGCGTGGCGGCGCGCGCCTCCAACCCCACCCTCATGCCACATTCCCCACCCTGTGGTCAGGACCATGCAAACTACTGACGCATGCTCAGTTCCGTTGGTTGACGCCTGACGCTTGTATCACACGGGAGCCGGGTTCTCTGAAGAATCTTAGAGATCACCGGAGCAGCGGGGAATAGCTGGATATGTCCACATTCGGACGAGAACTTTTTTTGTAGAAGAGTTGACCGAACAGCGGGAACGGGCGATATCACCGTTCATAGGTGTAAATTCAGGGGAAAAATTAGCATTATTGCCCCATTTTGCGAGAAAGCAGCACACGAAGTCGGATGCCGGGGCACTCCGGGAGCGCGCGGCGCACGGCGCGACCCTGGGCTGCGCCGGCCGTACCCCAGAGGCACGGCGGGCGGACGCCGTCACCTCGGCCGACGGGCGTCACCTGGGCGGAGAGGAGCGGGCCGTCTCCCTGACGGCGGGCTTGCGACGGTGCACACGAAGCGGGGCGGGCGCGCGGGACGCGCGTGGGGCACCCCCGCCGTCGCCGGTGGGATGAACGCGGACCTCGGCGGGCGTGGGGCCGGTCGGGTCAGTCGTACTCGAGGTCCGGCAGCGGGGCGGGCGGGTCGGGACTGCGCCACACGACCACATGCCCCTCACGCGCGGACCTGATCGCGGCGTCCAGCCGGTCGAGGTCGAAATCCGGCAGGTAGCGCAGCCGCGCGAGGAAGGTGGCGTCGGTGGCCGACTGCGGCACAACACACCCTTCGCCGTTTCGATCGAGCAGGACGATCAGGGCGTCGTCGGTGACGCCCTCCACGCGGACCTCGACCACGTCCTCCCACGCGAGGGCCTCGACGCTACCGTCCGCGTAGTGGCGGGTCACGCCCTCCTCGGTCACGTACACGTACGAATCCGGCACTGGGTTGCCGTGCATGGGCGCGATTCTGGCGACATCCGGGCGCCGGGTGCAAGAGACGTGACCATACCGCCGGGCAAAAGACTCCGGCAAAACGGCCGGACACCCCATCAGGGGCGACAACCGGCGCAACGCGACCCAGACCAGTGCCGTATCCACCCGGCCCCTTTCCCGCACCATCACGGTCGCGGTGTGTGACCGCTCGGATACGCTGGGCGGGTGACCGGGGAGGTGACCGAGGTCCGGCGGATCGTGCGCCGCGTGGTACGGCACGGCGTCGCCGGACTGGCCGGGGCGGGCATGGGCGCGGCCGCGCAGTTTCTTCTCGTACTCGCCGTGACCCGTGCCTTCGACGCGGCCACCGCCGGGCGTTTTTTCGCGCTCACCACCGGCTGCCTCATGATCGCGGGCATTGTCCGGCTCGACGCGGGCAACGGACTCCTCTATTTCGTCGCCCGCGCAACGGCGGACCGAAAAGGGGGGATTTGGTCATATTTAATGGCGGCCGTCCCGCCCGTCGCCCTGATATCGATAACCGTTTCCTTGATCGTCTTTTTCGAGGCCGACATATTCGGCGGCATCGCTCCTGATTCGGCGAATCAAGCAGCAAACGGGATTATTTACCACGATAATAATGCGGCTTCCCCGAGCCCGCCCGGCGGCCCCGGCGACGGGGTCGGCGCCGCCCTGCGGGTGCTCGCCGCGGCGTTCCCGGTGATCGTGCTCGCCGAGGTGTTCGTCGCCGCGACCCGCGGCTTCGGGGCGATGCGGCCCACCGTGCTGCTCGGCGGGGTCGTGCAGCCGGTGGCCCAGCTCGCCCTGGTCGCCGCGGTCGCCGCCTGGTGGCACGGCGGCGGCGCGCCGGGCGGCCCCGTGCTGCCGTGGCTCGCGGCCGCGTGGGCGCTGCCGTACCTGCCGGTGCTCGCGGTGGCCGCGGCCTGGCTGGGCCGCCGGGTGCGGCGGGAGCCGTACCTGCCGGGGACGGCGCGGGAGTTCTGGCGGCACACCGCGCCGCGCTCGGCCGGATCCGCGGTGCAGCACGTGTTCCAGCGGCTCGACGTGGTGGTCGTGGCCGCGCTCGCCGGGCCGGTCGAGGCCGCGGTGTACACCGCGGCGACCCGGTTCAAGGTGCTCGGCCAGCTCGCCGGGCAGGGGCTCGCGCAGGCCGCCCAGCCCACCCTGGTGCGCGCGCTCGCCACGGGCGACCTGGCGGTGGCGCGGGCGGTGTACCGGCGCACCACGAACCTGCTCGTCGCGCTCACCTGGCCGGTCTGGCTGGGGTACGCGGCGCTCGCCCCGGCGCTGCTCGGCGTCTTCGGCGACCGGTACGCCGCGGGCGCGGACGTCGCGGTGGTGCTCGCGGCCACGATGATGGTCGCCGCGGCGTGCGGCATGGCGGACGTGGCGCTGGTGGCGGCCGGGCGCACGGCGGCGAGCCTCGCGGGCATCCTCGCCGCGACCGCGGTCACCGTCGCCGTCGACCTCGCCCTCGTCCCCTCCCTGGGCGCGTTCGGCGCGGCGCTCGGCTGGTCCGCCGGGGTGGTGGTGAAGAACGCGCTGCCGCTCGCCCAGATCTGGCGGTCGTACGGCCTGCGCCCGTTCGGCGCGAACCTCGCCGGGGGTCAGTCCCGGTCGATGCCCCAGTTGTGGTCGAGGTGGGCGAGGATCGCCCGGCGGGCCGCCTCGGCCGGGCCGCGGGCGATCGCGTCGAGGAGGTCGCGGTGCTCGGCGACGAGCACGTCGCGGTCCTCGTACACCCGGCGCAG
The DNA here is from genome assembly GCF_006716785.1 of Thermopolyspora flexuosa. Classification (NCBI taxonomy): domain Bacteria; kingdom Bacillati; phylum Actinomycetota; class Actinomycetes; order Streptosporangiales; family Streptosporangiaceae; genus Thermopolyspora; species Thermopolyspora flexuosa. Next base: position 4,716,256 of record NZ_VFPQ01000001.1, read on the forward strand.
CCGCACCAGCCCGAGCCGGGTCTCGGCGGCGAGCGAGGAGTAGAGGCGCTCCAGCCGCGGGCTGCCCACCGCGACGATCAGCGCCTCGTGCAGCGCCATGTGCGCGGCGACCACCTGCGACCAGGGCGCGTCCGGCGGCAGCGCGGCCATGCCGTCGAGCGCCCGCTCGGCCTCGGGCACCCGCCGCCCGGCGAGCGTGACCGCCATCAGCTCCTCGAGCGGGGTGCGCACGAACATCAGGTCCGCCAGGTCGGCCGGGGTGACGTCGGGCACGTACGCGCTGCGGTTGCGCTCCCGGCGCACCAGGCCCTCGTGGGCGAGCACGGCGAGCGCCTCGCGCACGGTCGGGCGGGCCACGCCGTACGCGGCGGCGAGCTCCTGCTCGGGCAGCGGCGTGCCCGGCTCGATCTCGCCGGAGAGCACCCGGTCGCGCAGCGCGGCGGCGAGCGCGTCCACCGCGGACACCGGCCGGATGACGGCCACCGGCGCGGCCCGGCCGCCCGCCGGCCGCGCGCCCCCGGCGGACGCGGGCCGCGGCGGCCGTCCGGGCTCCTGCTCGCCCGGCATCGCCCTGGTCCCCGGTTGCGTCACGACCGTCCCTCCACCGTCGATCCGTCCCGTCCAGGGTGCCCGGCGTCGCGGGCCGCGGCAACGGACTCGCCCGGGGCGGCGGGTCCGGTGTCCGGCTCGGCCTTCTTGTCCCCGGCGGCCGAGCGGGCGACCGCGACGAGCGCGAGCATGAGCAGGGCCATGCCCGCCCAGGAGACGGGCGGCAGCCGCTCGCCCAGCACGACGAGGCCGAGCACGGCCGCGACCGCGGGCTCGGCGAGCGCGAGCGTGGCCGCCGCGGCGACCGGTGTGGTGCGCAGGCCCCGGCCGTACAGGAAATAGGAGAGCGCGGTGGTCGCGCAGCCGAGGTAGAGGGCGACCCCCAGCCCGTACGGCTCGGCGAGCCAGGAGGCGTCGCCGGCGAGCAGCAGCGGTGCGGACAGCACCCCGGCCCCGGCGAACATCACGCCCATGACGAGGTCGGACGGGGCGCCGCGGCCGATCGCCCGGGCCGCGGTGACCACGTAGAACGCGTACAGCAGCCCGCCGAGCAGGGCGAGCAGCACGCCGCCGGTCACGTCGCGGCCGGAGTCGACGCCGCCGCCCGAGAGCAGCAGCGCGCACCCGGCGATCGCCGCGGCGGTGGCGGCGGCCCAGCCACCGCTCGGGCGGACGCGGTCGAACAGCCAGGTCAGCAACCCGGTGAACACCGGCCCGCTGCCGATTGCGACGACCGTGCCGATGGCGACGCCGGTGCGGTCGACGGCGGCGAAGAAGCAGAGCTGGTACACGAGCACCGCGGCCATGGCGAGCGGCATCGCCCAGCCGAGGCCGGTCAGGCGGCCCCGCGCCCGCGCCAGGAACGGCACGCCGAGCAGCAGGCCGCCGATCACCAGCCGCGCCGCGGCGAGGTCGAGCGAACCGGCGTCCACCCCGGCCGCGCGCGCCAGCGCGCCGGCGGTGCCCGCCGTACCCCAGAGAACGGCCGCGGCGATGATCGCGAGCGGCCCGGAAGCACGCATGGTCTGATTGTCTTACAACCAGACAGGGCCACGCAACCGACTATCGCCCACAACACCCCCCGAAGGCACACACAAATGGACGAAGGTGACTTTTCAGACATTTAGCCACAAACGTCGCGGCAAGCCGTGGCGATCGTATCCCGGAGCCCGCCATCGCCCGCGCCGCGACGCCGTACCGCGCCGCGATCGGCCCGTGCCCCAGGCCGGGCATCGCGCCAGGCGGAAGGGGTACGGGCCGGCCGAAAATAAGGCCCAAAACGATAAAAAAGGCACTAGTACCTGGTATGCACCATTGCTAGTGTTTCACCACTATTAACGCCATACACCTCGCTCGGCACTGGGGGCGACAGCGCATGGCCGGTCGGAAACGCTCGATCCGCTTCAGACTCCTGACGATCCTGCTGGTGCCGGTCGTATCCCTGGTGGCGATCTGGGGGTTCGCGGCCACGGTGACGGTGAGCCGCGGCCTCGACATGCTCCGGATCAACAAGGTCTTCGACAACGTGGTGATGCCGCTGCGCGGGCTGATCAGCTCGCTGCAGGAGGAGCGGTTGCTCTCGCTCGTCGTGCTGGGATCCCGCCACGGCAGCCTCACCGAGTCCGCCCAGCTGCACCAGCAGCGCGCGGTGACCAACCAGGCCATGGCGAACCTCGAGCGGCTCGCCCTCGCACCGGACGTCCAGGAGGCCACCCCGCCGCTCATGCGCTGGCAGCTCAACGAGCTGCGCGACCAGCTCAAGTGGCTGTCCGACATCCGGAGCCGGGTGGACGGCGGCCTCTTCACCCGGCTGCAGACCCTCGAGGCGTACAGCACGATCATCGAGGACGCCCAGCGGGTCAACGACAAGCTGCTGATCGTCCCCGACCTCGAGGTGATCGACCAGGTCAAGGCCGCCACCATGCTCAGCCGGTCCCGGGAGGCGCTCAGCCAGCAGGCCGCGCTCATCGCCGGCATCGTGGCCGCGAACCGGATGACCGGCGAGGAGCGCACCGCCTTCCAGCAGCTGATCACCCAGCGCAACATCCTGTACGGCCTCGCCTTCCAGCAGTTCGACGCCGAGCTGCAGCAGCCGTACCTGGAGCTGCAGAACAGCGAGACCTACACCGCGTTCGAGGCGGTGGAGCGGCGGGTGGCGAAGAGCGTGCGCATCGAGCGGGAGCTCCCCGCCGAGTCCCGGACCTGGCGGGCCACCACCGACGCGCTGGTGCAGCGGTTCGACCGGCTCAGCCTCGCCACCAACCGCACGCTCTCGGCCCGCGCCGTGCCGGCCGCGACCGAGATCTTCACCCAGATCGGCATCACCGCCGTGCTCGGCGTGGTCGCCCTCGGGCTGAGCTTCTTCATCTCGATGCGGTTCGGCCGCCGGATCGCGGACGAGCTGGTCCAGCTCCAGCAGAGCGCGCTGCAGCTCGCCCAGGAACGGCTGCCGCGGATCGTCGAGCGGCTGCGCCGCGGCGAGGACGTGGACACCGAGAGCGAGACCGAGACCCTGGTCACCAGCGACGTCAAGGAGATCGACCGGGTCGGCGAGGCGTTCACCATGGTGCAGCGCACCGCGATCGAGGCCGCGGTCGGCCAGGCCGAGCTGCGCAAGGGCGTCGGCAAGGTCTTCCTCAACCTGGCCCGGCGCAACCAGTCGCTGCTGCACCGGCAGCTCCAGATGCTCGACCGGCTGGAGCGCAAGGTCGAGGACCCCGACATCCTCGAGGGCCTGTTCGCGGTCGACCACCTCACCACCCGCATGCGCCGCCACGCGGAGGGCCTGATCATCCTGTCCGGCTCGAACCCGGCGCGCGGCTGGCGGAACCCGGTCCAGTTCATCGACGTGGTCCGCGCCGCGGTCGAGGAAGTCGAGGACTACCTGCGGGTCAACATCACGGTGCCGCAGGGCCCGGCGCTGATCGGATCCGCGGTCACCGACGTCGTCCACCTCGTCGCCGAGCTGGTGGAGAACGCCACGATCTTCTCGCCGCCGAAGACCACGGTGCAGGTGCGCGGCGGCCTGGTCGGGCGCGGCTTCGTCATCGAGATCGAGGACCGCGGGCTGGGGCTGAGCCGCGAGGAGTACGAGCAGATCAACGAGAGGCTCGCCAACCCGCCGGAGTTCGACCTCGCCGACAGCGACCGGCTCGGCCTGTTCGTTGTGGGGCGGCTCGCCGCCCGCCAGCACATCAAGGTCTCCCTCCGGCCCTCGCCGTACGGCGGCACCACGGCGATCATCCTCATCCCGGGCGAGCTCGTGGTGGACACCACCGCGCCGCCCGAGGGCGACGGCGAGGCGAAGGCCGAGGCGGACCGGCCCGCCGAGTCCCTCGTGCCGGCCGCCGCCGGAGCCGCCGCCACCACGGCGGCCGCCAACGGTGTGAACGGCGCGAACGGCGCCGTCCCGGCGTCGCTCGGCCCCCAGGCGGCCGAGTCCGCCGGGCACGCGGGCGGGCCGGACGGGGCCCGCGGCCACGACGCCGCGAACGGGTCGGTTTCGCTCCCGGAGCCGAGCGGGCCATCGGTACTCTCTACGGCGGCGGGCACCGGGCCGGGCGGACTCCCCCGCCGGGTACGCCAGGCGAACCTCGCCCCGCAGCTCCGCGACGCGCCGAGGCTCCGCACCGTGCCTGAGCCCCAGCAGTCCGAGCGTCGCCGGGACGGGCGGAACGGCGAGACGCACCGCGACGTGCTCTCCTCGTTCCAGGCGGGGTGGCGGCGCGCAGGTGAGGAAAGAGGAGACGGGTCGTGAAAGACGGCGAGGAGCACTGGCTCGATCAGCCACTGGTGCGCCCTTACACGATCACGCGTGGCCGTACCCGGGTGCCGGACCAGCAGCTCGACCTGCTCGCGACGGTGATCGCCGCCGGCCCCTCCGACGCCTCGGAGCTCACCCCCGAGCAGTCGCGCATCCTCGACGCCTGCCGTACCCCGGTCTCGGTGGCGGAGGTCGCCTCCGAGGTGGACCTGCCGCTCACCGTGGTGCGCATCCTCCTGTCCGACCTGCGCGAGCAGGGCCTGGTGCGGGTACGGCAGCCCGCGCGGGCGGCGCAGATGCCCGCGCCGAGCCTGCTCCGCGAGGTGATCCAGGGGCTGAAGGCGCTGTAGGCCCGGCCGTACCGGCCGGTGGGCCGTTTCTCCCGGGCGGGCCGCCGCACACGCGACCGGCAAAATCGGACTTCCATCGCGCGACGCCCGGAATAATCACATCTCGCACTTGTTTACACTCACTGGTCAAGGAGTGCTCCCGGGCATGTCAGCGTCCACCCGGACGATCCGCCGGGAGCGACAGCGTAGGGGCCCGTACCCCGGGTCTCCCCCTGGCGCCGCCGGCCACCCGACCGGCAGGCGCGTGGCAGAGGTCCGTCACACACAGCCGGCACGAGGCGTCCCCGCCGCCGCATCGGTACGGCGGGCACGACGACGGAAGGAAAGGATCGCCGTTCCAGGCGAGATCGGGGTTGAGACATGTGTGATCACCAGCCGAGGTGTCCGGGCGCGGACGCCCTCGACCGTGAGGCCGCCGCCCTCGTCGCGTTCCACCCTGAGCAGGGCTGGGGACTTCTCTGCAACGGCGTGGTGATCTTCGAGGACACCGGCGACCTGCTCCCCGACGGCCGGATCGTCCCGGTCCACCGCGCGCCCTGCGGGAGCGCGGCGTGAGCGGCCGCGGCACCAAGGGCGGTACCAAAGGCGGCGCCGTGGCGTCGGCCGGGCACCGGATCCGCATCCGCAAGCCCCGCCCGCGCACCCCGCAGCCGCCGCTCGACCTGCGCACCCCGTCGGGCCGCCGGCTCCCGTACTGACGCGGGACCCGCGGGCCGGTGTCGCGGGACGGGCCGGGGCGGCACCGTCAACGTCTCCGAGGTGCACTGATGGCGGATCGTTTCCAGGGCGTCACCTACAGTTGAGCACATGGGGGACGCCGAGACGCGGTTGGTGGAGGTGGCCACCCGGCTCTTCGCCGAGCTCGGGTTCGACGGGACCTCGACGCGGCTCATCGCCGAGGCCGCCGGAATCGAGGTGGACGAGCTCGTCGAGCGGGTGGGCGACAAGACCGAGCTGTACCGGACCGTGATGGCGCACGCCCACGAGGCCGAGCAGGCGGCGATGCGGTCCGCGCTGGCCGACTTCACCCCCACCATGCAGGGGCTGCTCGACCTCGCCGACGCCTACCTCGACTTCTACGTCGACCACCCGGAGATCCTCTCGCTGTGGATGCACCGGTGGCTGGGCGACGCGATCGACGTGGAGCGGCTGGAGGAGGAGTACGCCCGGCCGCTCTACGTCATGGTCACCGACCTCGTGCGCGACCTGATCCCGCCCGACGTCGACGCCGACCACATGGTCTGGACGGTCGTGTGGAGCGTGTACGGCTTCCTCACCGGCGGCATGCAGTACAGCAGGGGGCAGCCGTCGGCGACCGCGGCGAGCGACCGTGGCCATCGGCGCAGGCCCGAACCCGCGGAGCTCGCCCGGTTCCGGGCCCACCTGCACACGCTGATCCGCCGGATGACCGCCCCGTTTCCGGGCGGGTGACGGCGGCCTGCCCCGCGGATCCCGGCCGGTCCCCGGCCTCGCTCAGGCGACGTCGCTGTAGTCGCGGCTCTCCGCGCGGATGCGGGCGACCTGCGCCTCCAGCTCGTCGACCTCGAAGGGCACCATCGACCGCTCGAACTCCTCCTCGAGCGTGCGGAGCATGTCCATCGCCCGGGAGAAGGCGGAGAACTCCTGGTCGATCGTGCCGAGCAGGTCGCCGAGCATGTGCTGGGCGCGACGGCGCATCACCAGGATGCGCCACTGCCCGAGGAACCGCTGGAACGCCAGCAGCCGGTCCCCGGCCTCGGCGATCGTGGCCTTGATCTCCTGCAGCGCGCCGTTGACCTGGCTCGCCCGGGCCGACATCTCCAGGGCGCTCTCCCGCACCGCGTCGCACAGCAGGGGCACCTCGCGCAGCGCGGTGGCCGGCGCCTTCCCGTCGACGACCTCGGCGGCGAACGAGGCGATCATGTCGTTGTGCACGCTCGCCAGCGCGATCCGGAAGCGCAGGTCGGTGATGTCGTCGCGGAGCTTGGCGAGCGGGGGTACGAGCCGCTCCAGCGCGACCACCGCGCCGCCCATCGGGCCGGCCATCACCTGGGCGACGTTGCCGAGCACCGGCGCGGTGTCGGCGACCATCGCGGAGGCGCGCTGCGCGGTGGCCACGGCGCCGTCGAGCCGGCGCGCCACGTCGAGCACCCGCTCCGAGGTGCTCGCCAGCCGGTCGCCGAACTCCCGGTACCGCTCGAGCAGGCCCACGAGGCCGGACAGCAGCGACTCGAGCGCCTGCGCGCCGGCGAGCACCTGCCGGAGCGAGCCGCGCGCGTTCGGCCGCGCGTAGTTGGAGGAGGCGAGCCGGTCCCGGGCCGCCACCTCGCTGCTGAGCGCGTCGGCGAGGAACTCCTCGTGCGAGGTGAAGCCGAGCTCGCCGAGCGCCTGCTCCAGGGCCCGCAGGCCGTGCACCGCCACCTGGCGCCGGTCGAGGCCCTGCTCGGCCGCGTACCGCTCGGCGGCGTTGACGTACCGGTAGACCTCCTTGACCTTGTCGAACATGGGGCCCAGCGGGGCGACACGCACCGAGAGGAAGCCGTCCCCCGACGGGGTCATGGTCGCGAACACCCAGTACCGGCTGCCGTTCTTGGCACGGTTGAGCACGTACGACCCGACCGGCCGCCCGGCGAGCAGACGGTCCCAGACGAGACGGAAGACGCCGGCGGGCATCTCGGGATGGCGGACGATGTTGTGAGGTGCGCCGCTCAGCTCCTCAAGGGAGTATCCAGAGATACGGACAAATACCGAGTTCCCGGTACGAATGCGGCCGCGTCGATCGGTGGTGGAGAAGAACAGTTCATCAGGCCTGATGAGCTGTTCGACATCGTTGGAGTCGATTAGCCCGAGGGTCATCGTGTACCTCACAGTTCGGCGGCGCAAAATGCCGCCCGGGCCGGCGTCGCGACCGTCGCGACTGATTTTCGGCTGTCCGAAGCTTATTGCACCCAGTGCATACTCTTACCACGAGGGGTATGTGACCTGCGACACTGCGCATTCATCCCATGTGTCCGTAATTGTGATTTCGGTCACTGGAGGACGGCCGCGATCCGGACTCTCACGGCGCCCCTCGGCCGCCCTCGGCGGTACGCGCGGGACCACCCTCACCCCTACCGCTAGCTGCAGAAACCCGCATAAGGGGACATCCGCGACGGATGTTCACAAAGGTGATCCGGGCCACAGGGAGGGCCCGCCGTACGGTCGCGGTGCGGGCGGCCCTCCCAACCGGAGGTGGCCCCACCCTCACCCCGCCGGGCGCGAGGGAGTGAGCAACGCCACATCCGTCAGCACCGGGCCTGCGGTACGGCATGGCGTCCGTGAAGCCGCCGCGCCCGGCCGTCCGGGTCGCCCGGCGGCCACGCGGTGCGCCGGCCGTACCCGGCGCCGGCGGCTCACATGCGCGAGAGCAGCTCGGCCTTCTTCGCCTGGAACTCCTCCTCGGTGAGCAGCCCGGCGTCGCGCAGCTCGCCGAGCTTGCGCACGAGTTCGGCCAGCTCGGTGGCGGAGGCGGGACGCGGCCGCTCCCCGGCCTCGAGCGGCCGCGGCGTGGCGGCCGCGGGGGCGGCGGCGCGGATCGCGGCGAGCACGGCGGCGGCGAACGGCAACGACTCGTGCACGAGGCCGTAGCCCACCCCGAAGACGACCGATGCGACGTCGTCCTCCGCGCTCGGCGGCATCGGGCGGCCCCGCACCTTGAGCCGCAGCGAGCCGCTCGCCACACCGGGCGCGTGCCACTCGACGTCCTCCAGGTCGGCGACCCGGAACCGCTGGTCGCCCGCCCGGTACTTCGCCCTGGTCACCCCGGACCAGAACCAGGTGAAGACGACGGTCTCGCCGTCGAAGGAGGCCGCGCCGTCCCACGCCTTGAACCGCAGCGGCGGCTCGGGCGCGGCCACGAGGAACCGGTCGGCCGGCCCCCGGTCGACGACGGCCGCCCGCGTCTCGTCGGCGTAGTACTCGGCGAGCGTGGCCATCTTGGCGGGAAGCGGCAGCCGGTAGGGGTCCTGGGATTCCCTGAGCTGCCCGGCGGCCGCGGTGATCACCGGATCCGCGCCCGGCCGGGGCCGTACCCGCAGCACGACCTTGCCCAGCCGGATCGGGGAGACGGTGACGTCGGCGATCGCCGCGTACGGCACGAACCGCTCCCCCAGCGCCCGTACCAGCCTGGGCGCGCGCAGGCCGTCCGGCTTGATGCGCAGGCCGTCGGCGTCGAACTCCCAGACGCAGCCGATGCCCTTCAGTACGTCCCGCACATCCCCAGGGTAGATCGCCGGCCGTTCCGCCCGCAGTGCCGCGCCGACCGGGCCTCCGGGCCGGAAATCCCGTTGCCCGGGGATTCAGCGTCCGGTGCACTCATGGGTCGGCAGGTCGCCGGACGAGAACGCAAGGAGGCGAACGTGACGACGGCGCGCAGCACCAGCCTTCGGAAACTCGCCGGCACCTACCCTGAGGACACCACGCTTCGTGCATACACCGAACACCGACGCATCGGCGCGCGCCTCCGGCACTAGGGCGGTCCGGTCGCGGCGCGCCGTTCTCCGCCACCTGCGCCCGGCCCCGCGGCGCGCGGCCGCGCTCGCCGGGGCGCCGGCCGCGCCGCTCGCCGGGCTCGCCCTCGGCTACCTCGCGGTCGCCGTCGCCGGGCGGCTCGCCCGCACGCTGGTCGCCTGGCTCGCCACCGGGCTGGTGCTGCGCCGCATCTTCGACCTGATCGGCGGCGAGACGCCCGGATCGCCGGCGACGGTCTGTGGCTGTGCGCGGCGGTCGTCGGCATCGAGGCGGTCCGCGGCCGGCGCGGGCGCTGTGGCTCGCCGCGTTCGACCCCGACCTCGCCGCGCTGCCGGACGGCCTCGACACCGTGGTCGGGCCGCGCGGGGTGCGGCTGTCCGGCGGCCAGGTGCAGCGGGTCACCGCGGCACGCGCCCTGGTGCGGCGGCCCGAGCTGCTCGTCGTCGACGACCTGTCCTCGGCCCTCGACGCCGAGACCGAGCGCACGCTCTGGCGGCGCCTCGCCGAGGCCGCCCGCACCGGGGAGGGGCCCGCGACGCTGCTCGTGGTCTCCCACCGGCGGGCCGCGCTGGAACAGGCCGGCCAGGTCGTCGTGCTCGACGGCGGCCGGGTCGCCGGATGCGGCCCGCTCGGCGAGCTGCTCGCCGCCTGCCCGCCGCTGCGCCGCCTGTGGGACGGCGACCGCATCGACGAGGTCGCCGCCGGGTAGCCGCGGGGGTCAGGGCACGAGCACGATCCGGCCGCGCAGCCCGCCCTTGGCGAGGCGCAGGTGGGCGTCGGCGACCCGGTCGAGCGGCATGGTCTCGGCCACCCGGAGGGTGAGCGTGCCCGCCTCGGCCAGCGAGACGAGGCCGGCGAGCCGGGCGCCGTCGGCGTGGATCCAGTGCGAGAACACCCGGATGTTCCGCAGCCCCGGCGGTGCCCCGCCCGCCACCAGCGCGGCGAACGCGCCGCCGGTCCGCACCGCGTCGAGGGCCGCCGCCCCGGTCACGGCCGCGTCGAGCGCGGCGTCCACGCCGCCGGGTACCAGGGCGCGGACGGCCTCGCCGAGCCGTGCCGTACGGGGCACGAAGAGCTCCGCCCCGAGCTCCCGCACCAGGGGCTCGTCCTCGGCGCCCGCGACCGCGACCACCCGGATGCCGCGGGCGGCGGCGAGCTGCACCGCGAAGCCGCCCACCGCCCCGGCCGCGCCGGTGACGAGCAGCGTCTCCCCCGCGCGCAGGCCGAGCCGGTCGAGCGCCTGCGCCGCGGTGAGGCCGTTCAGCGGCAGCGTGGCCGCCGCCACCGGGGAGACCCCCTCCGGCACGCGGGCCACCGCGTCGGCGTCGAGCACCACCTGGTCGGCCTGGGTGCCGAGCGGCACGTCGAGCCGGTCGGAGAGCCCGACCACCCGCTGCCCGGGCACGACGCCGGACACCTCCGGGCCGGCCTCCTCGACGACGCCCGCGACGTCCCAGCCGAGGCCGATCTGATCGCGCCGGGGCAGCATGCCCGCGGCGGCGAGCGCTCCGGACCGGGTGGCGAGATCGACCGGGTTCACCGTCGCCGCCTCGACCCGGATCCGCACCTGACGCGCCCCCACGGCGGGCACCGGCACCTCGGCGACCTCCAGCACCTCGGGCCCGCCGAAGTCTCGGATGACCACGGCACGCACGCGCTACCTCCTTCGCTCGGTTCCGCTGTGCTCGCCCACCGACCGTAGGAGCGCTACTCTCCTTTGGGGAGTACGTACCTGAAAGTGCGTACCGCACGCGAAGGAGCCCGCGATGCCCACGCTGACCGCCGCCCAGCGACGTGAACAGGCCCGCGCAGCCTACAACGCCTACCTCGCCACCTGCCCGGCCCGTCAGCTCCTCGACCGCATCAGCGGCAAGTGGGTGAGCCTCCTGCTCAACGCCCTCGCCGACGGCCCCAGGCGGTACAGCGACCTGTCCCGCACCGTCGCCGGCATCAGCCAGAAGATGCTCACCCAGACCCTCCGCGACCTGGAACGCGACGGCCTCGTCTCCCGGACCGTCACCCCCTCCGTCCCGGTGCGGGTCGACTACGCGCTCACCCCGCTGGGCGCCACCCTGCTCCCGGTGGTCCAGGCGATCAAGGACTGGGCCGAGACCCACATCGAAGAGGTCATGCGCGCCCGCGACGACTACGACGCCCGGCACTCCGCCCCCACGGAGCACCGGGCCTAGCGGTCACAGACGGTTCAGGATTCCCGGCCGGTCACGCCTCGCCGGTGGTGAGGCCGACGGGGCAGGACACGCCCGTGCCGCCGATGCCGCAGTAGCCGTTGGGGACCTTGTGCAGGTACTGCTGGTGGTACTCCTCGGCGTAGTAGAAGGGGCCGGCCGGGGCGATCTCGGTGGTGATGGGGCCGTAGCCGGCGGCGGTGAGGACCTTCTGGTAGGCCTCCCTGGAGGCGAGGGCGGCCTTCTCCTGCTCCGGGGAGTGGGTGTAGATGGCCGAGCGGTACTGGGTGCCGATGTCGTTGCCCTGGCGCATGCCCTGCGTGGGGTCGTGGGACTCCCAGAAGATCCTGAGGAGCTCCTCGTAGCCGATCCGCGCCGGGTCGAAGACGACGCGGACGACCTCGGCGTGGCCGGTGAGGCCGGTGCAGACCTCCTCGTACGTCGGGTTCTCGGTGTAGCCGCCCGCGTAGCCCACGGCGGTGGTCACCACGCCGGGGGTGCGCCAGAAGACGCGCTCGGCGCCCCAGAAGCAGCCGAGCCCGAAGTCGGCGATCTCGGTGCCCTCCGGGAACGGCGGCACCAGGGGGGCGTCGAGCACGGCGTGGCGGGCCGGGACCGCCATGCGCTGGGGACGGCCGGGGAGCGCCTCCTCCTTGGTCACCATCCGCGTCTTGTCGTGGCCGAAGAACCAGCCCATCTCGTCCTCCCGTGCGCGTTCGCCGATCGCGTCACCGGGTGCAACCAGCGCGCCGCCCCGGATGTTCCACGCTTTAGCAGAGCTTAAAAGTGGACAAAGGAGTACTAATTTGTGATTAAGGGGCGTCAGGAGCAAAACTGGGTTTCATGCCTGAATACCGACGCGGGATCCTGTACGCCGTGGTGGCCTACGTGATCTGGGGCCTGTTTCCCGCCTACTGGCCGCTGCTGAAACCCGCCACCGCCGTCGAGATCCTCGCGCACCGCATGGTGTGGGCCCTGCTCGCGGTCGTCGCGGTGCTCGCCGTACGCCGCCACTGGGCGTGGTTCCGCGAGCTCGCGCGGCAGCCCCGCAAGCTCGGGCTGCTCACCCTCGCCGCGATCCTCATCGCGGCGAACTGGGGCACCTACATCTACGCGGTGAACATCGGGCACGTGGTCGAGGCGGCGCTCGGCTACTTCATCAACCCGCTGGTGAACGTGCTCTTCGGCGTCGTGCTGTTCCGCGAGCGGCTGCGCCGGTGGCAGTGGGTCGCGGTCGGGCTCGGCGCGGTCGCGGTGATCGTGCTCGCCCTCGCGTACGGCGAGCCGCCCTGGCTCGCGCTCATCCTCGCGTTCAGCTTCGGCTTCTACAGCGTGATCAAGAAGGGCGTGAACATCGGCGCGGACGAGAGCCTCGCCGTGGAGACGCTCGTGCTCTTCCTCCCCGCGCTCGGCTACCTCGCCCTGCTGGAGTTCCAGGGCGACGGCACCTTCACCGATTACGGCGTCGGCCACGCGCTGCTGCTCGTCGGCGCCGGCGTGGTGACCGCGGTGCCGCTGCTGTGCTTCGGCGCCGCGGCGATCCGGGTGCCGCTGTCCGCGATGGGCCTGCTCCAGTACATCGCCCCGATCCTCCAGTTCCTGTACGGCGTGCTGGTCAACCGCGAGACCATGCCGCCCGCCCGGTGGGCCGGGTTCGCCATCGTCTGGCTCGCCCTCGCCGTCTACACCTGGGACGGCATCCGGGCCGGCCGTACCGCCCGGCAGGAGCGGCGGGCGGCGGAGGCGGCACGGGCCGCGGTCGGCAGCTGACCACGAGGCAGGGTCCCCGGACGCGCGGCGGCCCGCACCCTGATGCCGGGTGCGGGCCGCCGCGTGTGTACCGCGTGTGGGATCAGCCCGTGCGCTCCACCACGAAGTCGCACAGGGCCAGCAGGGCCTCCCGCGCCGGGATCGCCGGGAGCTCGGCGAGGTCCGCCTTGGCCCGGTCGGCCCAGCGCAGCAGCTCGGCGCGGGCCCGGTCCATCGCCGGGTTGGCGCGCAGCAGGGTGAGCGCCTCCTCCAGGTGCTCGTCCGGGACCGGCCCCTGCAGCAGCTCGCGCAGCCGCGCGTCCGCCGGGTCCTCGGAGGCGAGCACGTGCAGCACCGGCAGCGTGCGCACGCCCTCGCGCAGGTCCGTGCCGGGGGTCTTGCCGCTCTCCCCCGCGGTGGCGGACACGTCGATCAGGTCGTCGCCGAGCTGCCAGGCGACGCCGATCGCCTCGCAGGCGCTGGTGATGCGCTCGACCACCGCCTCCGGGGCACCGGACAGCAGCGCGCCGAACCGGCCCGAGGTGGCGATCAGCGAGCCGGTCTTGTCGGCGAGGACCTCGATGTAGTGGCGGATCGGGTCCTCCCCCTCGGCCGGGCCCACGGTCTCCCGGATCTGGCCGCGCACCAGGCGGGAGAAGGTCCGGGCCTGGATGCGGATCGCCTCCGGGCCGAGGTCGGCGAGGATGTCCGAGGCCCGGGCGAACAGGTAGTCCCCGGTGAGGATCGCGATCGTGTTGTTCCACCGGGCGTTCGCGCTGGGCGAGCCGCGCCGTACCTGGGCCTCGTCCATGACGTCGTCGTGGTAGAGCGTGCCCAGGTGGGTCAGCTCGATCACCACGGCCCCGGGGATCACGCCGGGGGCCGTGGGATCGCCGAACTGCGCCGCCAGCAGCACCAACATCGCGCGGAAACGCTTGCCGCCGGCGAGGATGAGATGCCTCGAGGCCTCGGTGACGAACGCGTCCTCGCTCTCCACCGAGGCGCGCAGCATCCGCTCCACGGCCGCGAGACCGCTCGCCAGGTCCTCCGCGAGCCGCTCGTCAACGTGGGGCAGGCCAACAACCGGCGGCGCAGGCATCAGGCGTTACTCCTCGACTTATCGGACGAACAGCGACTCGGCGGCCAGGCTCGCGAGGTTGAGCACCGGCTCCGGGATCACTCCCAGCACAACGGTAGCCACCGCCGCGAGGCCGACCACGGCCGAGGTGCCGATCGTGGGCACCGCGATCGTCGGGCCGTCCGCGGCCGGGTCGCTGAAGAACATCAGCACGATGACGCGGACGTAGAAGAACGCCGCCACGGCCGAGGCGATCACCGCGACGACCACGAGCGGCCACGCGTCCGCGCCGCCCGCCGCCGCGAAGATCGCGTACTTGCCGAGGAAGCCCGAGGTGAGCGGGATGCCGGCGAACGCCAGCAGGAAGAACGCGAACACCCCGGCGAGCAGCGGCGCCCGCTTGCCGAGCCCGGCCCACCGCGACAGGTGGTTCGCCTCACCACCGGCGTCGCGCACCAGCGTGACCACCGCGAACGCGCCCACCGTGGCGAAGCCGTAGGCGACGAGGTAGAACAGCAGGCCGGTGAGCGCGGCCCGGTTCTGCTCGGCGTCGCCGACCGCGACCACGCCGACGAGCAGGAAGCCCGCGTGGGCGATCGACGAGTAGGCGAGCATGCGCTTGATGTCCGTCTGCGTGATCGCGAGGATCGCGCCGACGAGCATCGTGAGGATCGCGATGCCCCACATCACCGGCTTCCAGTCCCACTCCAGGCCGCCGAGCGCGACCCAGAACACCCGCAGCAGCCCGCCGAAGGCGGCCACCAGGGTGCCGGAGGCCATGAGCGCGGTGACCGGCGTCGGGGCGCCCTGGTACACGTCCGGCTTCCACGCCTGGAACGGCGCGGCACCGATCTTGAACAGCAGGCCCACGCCGAGCGTGGCGGTGCCCGCCAGCAGCAGGGTGTCCATGCCGCCCACGCGGGTGAGCGCCTCGGCGATGCCCCGGAAGTCGACCGTGCCGGCCACGCCGTACAGCAGGGCCGTGCCGTACAGGAAGAACGCCGAGGAGAACGCGCCGAGCAGGAAGTACTTCATCGCGGCCTCCTGCGACAGCAGGCGGCGGCGACGGGCGAGGCCGCACAGCAGGTAGAGCGGCAGCGACATGACCTCGAGCGCCACGAACATGATCAGCAGGTCGTTCGAGGCGGGGAAGAGCAGCATGCCGCCGACCGCGAACAGCGCCAGCGGGTAGACCTCGGTGTGCACGGCGCCCGCGGTGAGCGACTCCTCCTCCTCGGCCGAGCCCGGCAGGGCCGACGCCTGGGCCACGAAGTGGTCCTCGTCGTTGATGAGCAGCACGCTCACCGCGGCGAGGATGAGGATCGTGCCCCAGATGAACAGCGTCGGGCCGTCCACCGCGATCGCGCCCATCGCGGCGGCGTTGTGCGGCGTCTGCGTGGCCTGCCACACGGTGAGCACGAACGCGCCGATCAGCGAGATCAGCGTGAGCGGCATGTGGATCGCCTTGCGCAGGTAGCGCGGCGCGAACGCCTCCACCACCACGCCCAGCACGGCCGCGCCGAACACCACGAGCAGCGGCGCCACCTGGGCGTATTCGATGACCGGTGGTTCGATCTGGTTCACTGGCCGGCCCCCTTCTGCACGGCGACGTTGAGCGTCGGCTCAGGATCGGCGGAGACGCCGGCGATCGACAGGGTCTGCGTCACCGACGGGTTGATCACGTCGAACAGCGGCTTCGGGTAGACCCCGAGCGCCAGGATCACCGCGATCAGCGGGGCCATCACCCACTTCTCCCGGCCGTTCAGCTCGGCGAGCGACTTGACGCCCTCACTCGGCGGCCCGCCGGCGACCCGCTGGTACAGCCACAGCATGTAGATCGCCGACAGCACCACACCGAACGTGGCGATCACCGCCGCGACCAGGTAGGTGCGGTTCTGGAAGGTGCCGATCAGCACGGTGAACTCGGACACGAACGTGGCCAGGCCCGGCACCGCGGTACCGGCGAGGCAGGCGAACAGGAAGCTGCCCGCGAGCACCGGGGTCACCTTCTGCACGCCGCCGTAGTCCGAGATGAACTGCGAGCCGCGCCGCTGGATGAGGAACCCGGCGACGAGGAACAGCGCGCCGGTGGCGAACCCGTGGTTCACCATGTACAGCGTCGCGCCCGCGCCCGCGGTGGTGGTCATCGCGAACACGCCCATCGCGATGAACCCGAAGTGCGAGATCGAGGTGTAGGCGATCAGCCGCTTGATGTCGGTCTGCCCGATCGCCACGATCGCGCCGTAGATGATGCCGATCACCGCGAGCGTGATCACCAGCGGAGTGAAGAACCGCGAGGCGTCCGGGAACAGCTCGAGGCAGAACCGCAGCATGCCGTACGTGCCGACCTTGTCGAGCACGCCGACGAGCAGCACCGCGGCGCCCGCCGGGGCCTGGGCGGCCGAGTCGGGCAGCCAGGTGTGGAACGGCACCAGCGGCGCCTTGATCGCGAAGGCGATGAAGAACCCGAGGAACAGCCAGCGCTGGACGCCCGGGTCGGTGATCGCGCCGATCAGCTCGGTGTGCAGGAACGTGTTCTTACCGGCGATCACGTACAGGCCGATCACCGCGACCAGCATGAGCAGGCCGCCGAGCAGCGAGTACAGCAGGAACTTGACCGCTGCGTAGGACCGCTGGGCTCCGCCGTACGACCCGATCATGAAGTACATCGGGATCAGCATCGCCTCGAAGAAGACGTAGAAGAGGAAGACGTCGGTCGCCGCGAAGACGCCGATCATCATCGCCTCGAGCACGAGGATCAAGGCGAAGTACGTCTTCACCGAGCGCTTCGCCGGAGCCTCGGGGGTGCCCGCCGCCTCGTTCCAGGAGGCGAGCACCACGATCGGCACGAGCAGCGCCGACAGCAGGATCAGCACCAGGGCGACGCCGTCGACGCCGAGCGCGAAGTGAATGCCGAACGACGGGATCCAGCTGTAGGTCTCCGTGAACTGCAGCCGATCCCCGCCGGGGTTGAACTGCGCGGCCATGACCGCGGCGAGCGCCAGCACCACCAGCGACACCGCGAAGGTGAGCTGCTTGGCGAGCGTCTCGTTGCGCTTGGGCACCGCCGCCACGGCTACGGCGCCCACCGCGGGCACGGCCATCAGGGTCGAGAGCCAAGGCATCAGAAGCTCCCTACGGCCAGCAGAGCACCGACGACCGCGGCGGCTCCGAGGAATATGGACAACGCGTACGAGCGCACGAACCCGGTCTGGATCCGGCGCAGGCGGCCGGACGTACCGCCGATCGCCGCGGCGAGGCCGTTCACGATGCCGTCCACGCCGCGGTTGTCGAAGAACACCGCCAGGCGGGTCAGCCACTGACCCGGGCGCATGAACAGCGACTCGTTCAGCGCGTCGCCGTACAGGTCACGCCGGGCGAACGTGGTGAGGAACGAGCCGCGCGGGGCGACCTCGGGCACCGGGCTCTTGGCGTACTTGGTCCACGCGTACGCCGCGCCCGCCAGGACGAGCACGATCGTGACGATGCCGGGCACGCTCACCGGGTGGAACGCCAGCGGCTCCTCCGGCGCGCCCACGGCCGGGCGCAGGAAGTCGGCGAACGCGCCGGTCGCGATGAGCAGGCCACCGCCGAGCACCGAGCCGACCGAGAGCAGGATGAGCGGCCAGGTCATGACCTTCGGCGACTCGTGCGGGTGGGCGTCGGCGGCCCAGCGCTTCTCGCCGAAGAAGGTCATGAACATCACGCGGGACATGTAGAAGCCGGTGATGCCGGCGCCGACCACCGCGACCCAGCCCAGCACCGGGTTCTGATGCATCGCCGCCTCGATGATGCTGTCCTTGGTGAACCAGCCGGACAGCGGCGGGATGCCGATGATCGCCAGGTAGCCGAGGCCGAACGTGGCGAACGTGATCGGCATGACCGTGCGCAGCCCGCCGTACCGGCGCATGTCGACCTCGTCGTTCATGGCGTGCATGACCGAGCCGGCGCCGAGGAACATCGCGGCCTTGAAGAAGCCGTGCGCGATCAGGTGCGCGATGGCGAAGGCGTAGCCGATCGGGCCGAGCCCGGCGGCGAGCACCATGTAGCCGATCTGCGACATCGTCGAACCGGCGAGCGCCTTCTTGATGTCGTCCTTGGCGCAACCGATGATCGCACCGGCGATCAGCGTCGCGGCGCCGACGATCGTCACCACGAGCTGCGCGGTCGGCGCGCCCTCGTAGATGGCCCCGGACCGGGTGATCAGGTACACGCCGGCGGTGACCATGGTCGCGGCGTGGATGAGCGCCGACACCGGGGTCGGGCCCTCCATCGCGTCGAGCAACCAGGACTGCAACGGGAGCTGGGCGGACTTACCGCACGCGCCGAGCAGGAGCAGCAGGCCGATCACGGTGAGCGTGATCTGCTCGGCCGAGCCCGCGTTCGCCAGCACGTCCTTGTAGCCGACGGTGCCGAAGGTGACGAAGATCGTGAAGATGCCGAGCGCGAGACCGAAGTCACCGACCCGGTTCACCACGAACGCCTTCTTCGCCGCGGTCGCCGCGGACGGCTTGTGCTGCCAGAACCCGATCAGCAGGTAGGAGGCCAGGCCGACGCCCTCCCAGCCGATGTACAGGCCCAGGTAGTTGTCGGCGAGCACGAGCACGAGCATCGCCGCGACGAACAGGTTGAGATATGCGAAGAACTTCCGCCGCTTCTCGTCGTGGGCCATGTAGCCGATCGAGTAGATGTGGATCAGCGAGCCCACACCGGTGATCAGCAGGGCGAAGGAGATCGACAGCGGGTCGATCAGCAGGCCCATCTCGACGTGGAACGACCCGGCCGGCAGGAAGTCGTACAGCATCACCTGGCGGCGCCGCTCGGCCTCGTCGAAGCCGAGGAGCTCCACGAAGGCGAGCACCGCCACCGCGAAGGAGGCGAGCGACATCGCCGTACCGAGGAGGTGGCCCCAGCGGTCCGTGAGGCGCCCGAACAGCAACAGGATCGCGGCGCCGACCGCGGGCAGCGCGATCATGAGCCAGGAGGCGCCGATCACTCCACCGGTCTCCGTGATGATCTCAGCGGGTTGCACGGAACACCTCTTAGTTCTTCAGCAGGTTCGCGTCGTCGACCGATGCGGACCTGCGGGTACGGAACATCGTCACGATGATCGCGAGGCCGACCACGACCTCGGCCGCCGCCACGACCATGACGAAGAACGCGATGATCTGTCCGTCCAGGTTGCCGTGCTGCCGGGCGAACGTGACGAAGGCCAGATTGCAGGCGTTGAGCATGAGCTCCACGCACATGAACACCACGATGGCGTTGCGGCGCACCAGCACGCCGACGGCGCCGATGGCGAACAGCAGCGCGGAGAGCACCAGATAGTGAGTGGTCATTCGCCGCTCTCCTTCTCGACCGCGCGCTGGGCGCGTACGGCCTCGCGGACCCGCTCGTCGCCCGAGTCGTCGTCCGCGTCTCGGACCAGGGACCGGGTGACCGACAGCTCCGACGTCGTGCCGTCGGGCAGCAGCGCCGGCATGTCGATCGCGTTGTGCCGGGCGTAGGTGCCGGGTCCCGGCAGCGGGGTCGGGATCCGGCCCTTCTCCGCGAAGGCGCGGAACCTCGCCCGCGAGAGATCCTTCTGCGTCGGCTTCGGCGCGGAGCGCTCCCGGTGCGCCAGCACGATCGCGGCGAGCGCGGCGGTGATCAGCAGCGCGGAGGTCACCTCGAAGGCGAACACGTACCGCGTGAAGATCAGCTGGGCGATGCGCACCACGTTGTCGCCGATCGGCAGCGAGGGCCCGGCCGCCTCGACGGCCGCGTTGCCGATGGCGAGCGCGATCAGGCCGGCGAAGCCGAGCCCGGCGACCCCCGCCCAGAAGCGCTGGCCGCGGAGCGTCTCCACCAGCGAGTCGGCGGTGTCGACGCCCACGAGCATCAGCACGAACAGGAAGAGCATCATCACCGCGCCGGTGTACACGATGATCTGCACCGCCGCGAGGAACGGCGCGCCCTGCACCGCGTACAGCACGGCGAGCGAGATCATCACCGTGCCGAGCATGAGCGCGGAGTAGACGGCCTTTCTGCTGAAGACGATCCCGAGCGCCGCGGCCACGGACACGACCGCGAGCACCCAGAACGTGATGGCCTCACCCATTGTCTCGTCCCAGGCGGTAGTAGTCCTCTTCGGTCTCGCCGAGGCGCATCGGGTGCGGCGGCGCCTCCATACCCGGGCCGAGCGGGGCGAGCAGCATCTCCTTGGTGTAGATGAGGCTCTCCCGGCTGGTGTCGGCCAGCTCGTACTCGTTGGTCATGGTGAGCGCCCGGGTCGGGCACGCCTCGATGCACAGCCCGCACAGGATGCACCGCAGGTAGTTGATCTGGTAGATGCGCCCGTACCGCTCACCGGGCGAGTACCGCTCGTCCTCGGTGTTGTCCGCGGCCTCGACGTAGATCGCGTCCGCCGGGCAGGCCCAGGCGCACAGCTCGCAGCCGACGCACTTCTCCAGCCCGTCGGGCCAGCGGTTGAGCTGGTGACGGCCGTGGAAGCGCGGCGCGGTGGGGCGCTTCTCCTCCGGGTACTGGACCGTCACCGGCTTCTTGAACATGTGGTGGAAGGTGACGCCGAAGCCCTTGACGGGGTTCAGCCAGTCAGTTGCTCCCACTGGGCACCTCCTTACGAGCGGCCCCGTGGTAGTGCGGCAGATCCAGGGGCGGGACCGGGAATCCTCCGGCGGTGGGGTTCTCGCGAAGCTCCAGGAACTCTTCCTCGACGCGGGCCTTCTTCTCCTCGGCCGCCTTCTCGGTGACCGTCATGAACCGCCAGAGCACCGCGAGCACGCCGATCACGACGAGGGCGGCGATGGTGAGCACCACCGGGCTCTGGCCCTCCTGGCCGCGGATCGCGCGCACCACCGCGACGAGCAGGATCCAGCCGAGGTTGACCGGGATCAGCACCTTCCAGCCGAACGCCATGAGCTGGTCGTACCGGACACGCGGCAGCGAGGCGCGCACCCAGACGAAGAAGGAGAAGACGAGCACCAGCTTGATGACGAACCAGAGCAGCGGCCACCAGCCGGTGTTCGCGTCCTCCCACAGCGAGATCGGCCACGGCGCCCGCCAGCCGCCGAGGAAGAGCGTGATCGCCATCGCCGAGACGGTGAACATGTTGATGTACTCGGCGATCATGAACAGGGCGAACTTCAGCGACGAGGAGTACTCGGTGTGGAAGCCGCCCACCAGCTCACCCTCGCCCTCCGGCAGGTCGAAGGGGAGCCGGTTCGTCTCGCCGAACATCGTGATCACGTAGATCAGGAACGACGGGATCAGCAGCACCGCGAACCACGACGGCGTCGGGATCGACAGCCCGAACAGCTCGAGCGTGCCGCCGTTCGCCTGCTTGGCCACGATCTCCGAGGTGGACAGCGTGCCCGCGTAGAGGAACACCGCCACGAACGACAGACCCATCGCGATCTCGTACGAGACCACCTGGGCGCTCGACCGCAGGCCGCCGAGGATCGCGTACGGCGAGCGGGACGCCCACCCGCCGAGCACGATGCCGTACACGCCGATCGAGGCCATCGCGAGCACCATCAGCGCGGCGACCGGCAGGTCGGTGAGCTGCAGCGGCGTCTCGACCCCGAAGATCGACACCTTCGGGCCGAACGGGATCACCGAGAAGGTGAGGAACGCCGGGATCGCGATGATGAGCGGCGCCAGCACGTAGACGACCTTGTCGACGGTGCGCGGGAGGATGTCCTCCTTCAGCGCCATCTTCAGGCCGTCGGCGATCGACTGCAGGATGCCGAACTTACCCGCCCGGTTCGGGCCGTAGCGGTGCTGCATGCGGCTGATGAGCTTGCGCTCGAACCACACGCCGAGCACCGCGCCGCCCATGAGGAAGGCGAAGATGAACACCGCCTTGAGGATGGTGAGCCAGAGCGGGTCGTTGCCGAAGTCCTCAAGGGTGGGCCCGGTGGGCTCCGGGGCGGCGGTGAGCTGCGGGATCATGAGGCGCTCCCAATCTTGACGACGTCACCGGCGGCCGCGCGCAGGTCGCGGGTGACCGAGCAGGTGGCCGAGTGGGCCGGCAGCCACACCACGCGGTCGGGCAGCTCGGCGGTGCGCACCGGAACGGTGACCGAGCCGAGCCCGCTGCTGACAGTGATCTTGTCGCCGTCCGTGACCCCGATCTCCGCGGCCGTCGCGGCGGACAGCAGCGCGACGGTCTCGCGGGCGGTCCCGGCCAGGAACGGCTCGCCGTCCTGCATGCGCCCGGCGTCGAGCAGCAGACGCCAGGTGGCGAGCACGGCCTCGCCGGCCTTCGGGGCGGCGGGCACGCCCGGGGCGACGTTCGGCGCCGGGGCGCGGGTGCCCTTCCAGGCGCCGAGCGCGGCGAGCTCGCGGCGCGCGGCGGCGGCGTCGGGCAGGCCCAGGTGCACGTCCATGTGGTCGGCGAGGGCGGTGATCGCCCGCAGGTCGCTCAGCACGCCCGACGCGGGCAGCGCTGCCTCGAACGACCGGCCGCGGCCCTCCCAGTCGACGAACGTGCCGCTCTTCTCGGCGACCGCGGCGACCGGCAGCACCACGTCCGCGCGGTCGGTGACCGCGCTGGCGCGCAGCTCGAGGCTGACGATGAACGGCGTGTTCTCCAGGGCGGCGAGCGCCGCGTTCGGGTCCGGCAGGTCGTAGGGGTCGACGCCGGCGATGACGAGGGCGTCGATCTCCTCGTTCACCACGGCGGCGAGGATGCCGGCCGTGTCGCGGCCCGGGGTCTCCGGCAGCGAGGCGACGTTCCAGACCCGCGCCACCTCGGTGCGGGCGGTCTCGTCGGTCACCGGGCGGCCGATCGGCAGCAGGTTCGGCAGCGCGCCGGCCTCGAGCGCGCCGCGCTCACCCGCGCGCCGCGGCACCCAGGCGAGCCGCGCGCCGGTGGCGGCGGCGAGCCGGAGCACCGCCGACAGCGCGCCGCGGCTGGTGGCGAGCCGCTCGCCGGCGAGGATGATCGCGCCGGGCTTGCGCAGCGCCGCGGCCGGGGCGCTCTCCTCGGAGATGAGCTCGCCGATCGCCTCGGCCTCCCCGCCGGGCACCACCGGGATGAGCGTGCCGCCCATCTTGGCCAGCCCGGCGCTCGCGTACGGGGCGATCGAGTAGACCTTCAGGCCCTTCTTCAGGTACGCCTTGCGCAGCCGCAGGAAGACGATCGGCGACTCCTCCTCCGGCTCGAAGCCGGCGAGCAGCACCGCCGGGGCCTTCTCCAGGTCGGCGTAGGAGACCTCGATGCCCTTGCCGGCGACGGCGTGGGCGAGGAACTCGGCCTCCTCCGCCGAGTGCGGCCGGGCCCGGAAGTCGATGTCGTTCGTGCCGAGCGCGATCCGGGCGAACTTGCTGTAGGCGTACGCGTCCTCGACGGTGAGCCGGCCGCCGACGAGCACGCCGGCCCGGCCGCGGGCCCGGGAGAGACCCTCGGCGGCCCGGGCGAGCGCCTCCGGCCAGGACGCCGGGACGAGCACGCCCTCCTCGTTGCGGACGAGCGGCGTGGTGAGCCGGTCCGGCTGGGTGGCGTAGGTGAACGCGAAGCGGCCCTTGTCGCAGTTCCACTCCTCGTTCACCTGCGGGTCGTCACCGGCGAGGCGGCGCATCACCCGGCCGCGGCGGTGGTCGGTGCGCAGCGCGCAGCCGCTGGCGCAGTGCTCGCACGCGCTCGGCGTGGAGACCAGGTCGAACGGCCGCGCCCGGAACCGGTACGCCGCGCTGGTGAGCGCGCCCACCGGGCAGATCTGGATGGTGTTGCCGGAGAAGTAGGAGTGGAACGGCTCGCCGTCGGCGACGCCCACCTGCTCCTTGGCCCCGCGCTCGAAGAACTCGATGAGCGGGTCGCCGGCGATCTGCTCCTGGAAGCGCAGGCAGCGGGTGCACTGGATGCAGCGCTCCCGGTCGAGCAGCACCTGCGTGGACAGCGGCAGCGGCTTGGGGAAGGTGCGCTTGGTCTCGGTGAACCGCGACTCACCCTGCCCGTTCGACATCGCCTGGTTCTGCAGCGGGCACTCGCCGCCCTTGTCGCAGACCGGGCAGTCCAGCGGGTGGTTGAGGAGCAGGAACTCCATCACCCCGCGCTGCGCCTTCTCGGCGACCGGGCTGGTGAGCTGGGTGTGCACGGTCATGCCCTCGGTGCACACGATCGTGCACGAGGCGGCCGGCTTCGGCATGCCCTCGATCTGCACGAGGCACTGGCGGCACGCCCCGATCGGGTCGAGCAGCGGGTGCTCGCAGAACCGCGGGATCTGGATGCCGAGCTGCTCGGCGGCCCGGATCAGCAGGGTGCCCTTGGGCACGGCGATGTGGAAGCCGTCGATGGTGACGTTCACCATCTCGACCGGCTGCTCGGCCTTGGCGGCCGAGGTCGACTCAGCGGTCATGCGCACCCCCCAGCGACCGGGCCGCGGGTGTCGATGATCTCGCTTGGCGCGATCATTGCTTGCTCCATGCGGTGGATGCGGCGGGATCGAAGGGGCAGCCGCCGTTCTCGAAGTGCTGGATGTACTCGTCGCGGAAGTGCTTCACGGACGAGTGGACGATGCTGGTGGCACCGTCGCCGAGGGCGCAGAACGAGCGGCCCAGGATGTTGTCGGCGATGTCGGTGATCGTGGCCAGGTCCTCCTCGGTGCCCTGGCCCCGCTCCAGCCGCTGCAGGACCTGCTTGAGCCAGTAGGTGCCCTCCCGGCAGGGGGTGCACTTGCCGCAGGACTCGTGCGCGTAGAACTCGATCCACCGCATCGCCGCCCGCACCACGCAGGTCGTCTCGTCGAAGATCTGCAGGGCGCGGGTGCCGAGCATCGACCCGGCCTTGCCGACCGACTCGAAGTCGAGCGGCACGTCGATGTGCTCCTCGGTGAAGATCGGCGTGGACGAGCCGCCCGGGGTCCAGAACTTGAGCCGGTGCCCCTCGCGGATGCCGCCCGCCATCTCCAGCAGCTCGCGCAGCGTGATGCCGAGCGGCGCCTCGTACTGCCCGGGCCGCTTGACGTGGCCGGACAGCGAGAAGATGCCGAAGCCCTTCGACCTCTCGGTGCCCATCGAGGCGAACCAGTTCGCCCCGTTGGCGATGATGCTCGGCACCGAGGAGATCGACTCGACGTTGTTGATCACCGTCGGGCTGGCGTACAGGCCGGCCACGGCGGGGAACGGCGGCTTGAGGCGCGGCTGGCCGCGGTAGCCCTCGAGCGAGTCGAGCAGCGCGGTCTCCTCACCGCAGATGTACGCCCCGGCGCCGCAGTGCACCACGAGCTCCAGGTCGAAGCCGGAGCCGAGGATGTTCTTCCCGAGGTAGCCCGCCTCGTACGCCTCGCGGACCGCCTGCTGCACCCGGCGGATGACGTGGAGCACCTCGCCGCGGATGTAGATGAAGGCGTGGTTCGCCCGGATGGCGTACGCGCTGATGATCACGCCCTCGACGAGCACGTGCGGGTTCGCCATCATCAGCGGGATGTCCTTGCACGTGCCCGGCTCGGACTCGTCGGCGTTGACCACGAGGTAGTGCGGCTTGCCGTCGTTCTGCGGGATGAAGCCCCACTTCATGCCGGTGGGGAAGCCCGCGCCGCCACGGCCGCGCAGCCCGGAGTCCTTCACCGCCTGGATGATCGCGTCCGGGTCCATGGTCAGCGCCTTGCGCAGCGCCTGGTACCCGCCGTTGCGCTGGTAGCCCTCGATGGTGAAGGAGTCCGGCTGGTCCCAGGTGGCGGTCAGGACCGGGGTGAGGGTGGTCATTCCACGTCCTCCTTACGCGGCGCCGTCCAGCCCTTCTCCTTGGCGAGCCGCAGGCCCTCGAGCGAGGCGTCGCCCGCCGACGGGCCCTCGTGCGCCAGGCCGTCGGACAGGCCCGCGAGCACCCGCGAGGCCTCCTTGAAGGTGCACAGCCGCTTCGGGCCGCGGGTCGGGGCGACCGGCTTGCCGGCCCGCAGGTCCTCGACGAGCCGCTTGGCCGACTCCGGGGTCTGCCGGTCGAAGAACTCCCAGTTGACCATGACCACGGGGGCGTAGTCGCAGGCGGCGTTGCACTCCAGCCGCTCCAGCGACACCTTGCCGTCGGGGGTGGTCTCGTCGTGGCCCACGCCGAGGTGCTCCGACAGCGTCTCCCAGATCTGGTCGCCGCCCATCACCGCGCAGAGCGTGTTGATGCACACGCCCACGTGGTACTCGCCGGCCGGCTTGCGCTTGTACATCGTGTAGAAGGTCGACACGCCCACGACCTCGGCCTTGGGAATGCCGAGCATCTCGGCGCAGAACTCGTGCCCGCGGTCGGACACGTAGCCGTCCACCGACTGCACCAGGTGCAGCAGCGGCAGCAGCGCCGAGCGCGGCTTCGGGTAGCGGGCGATGATCTCCTTCGCCTCGCGCTCGAGCCGCTCGCGGACCTCGGGCGGGTAGCCCTGGTTCTCGCTCACCTGTCAACTCCCCCCATGACCGGGTCGATCGAGGCGATCGCCGAGATGACGTCGGCGACCATGCCGCCCTCGACGGTGGCCGGAAGCGCCTGCAGATTGGTGAAGGACGGGTCGCGGAAGTGCACGCGGTACGGCCGGGTGCCGCCGTCGCTCACCACGTGCGCGCCCAGCTCGCCGCGCGGCGACTCCACCGCCGCGTACGCCTGCCCGGCCGGCACCCGGAAGCCCTCGGTCACCAGCTTGAAGTGGTGGATGAGCGCCTCCATCGAGGTGCCCATGATGTGGGCGATGTGGTCGGGCGAGTTGCCCATGCCGTCGGGGCCGAGCGCGAGCTTCGACGGCCAGCCGATCTTCTTGTCCTCGATCATCACCGGCTTGCCCTTGAGCTCGGGACCGGTGAGCCGGTCGAGCGCCTGCTGGATGATCTTCAGCGACTCCTCGACCTCGGCCATCCGCACCAGGTACCGGCTGTACACGTCGCAGCCGGTCTCGGTGGGCACCTCGAAGTCGTAGGTCTCGTAGCCGCAGTACGGCTGCGACTTGCGCAGGTCCCAGGGCAGGCCGGCGGCGCGCAGCATCGGCCCGGTCACGCCGAGGGCCATGCAGCCGGTGAGGTCGAGGTACGCGATGTCGCGGGTCCGGCGCACGTACACCGGGTTCTCGTCGAGAACCTTGCGCATGTCCTTGACCCGCTTCGGCATGATCTTGAGGAACTCGCCGATCTTGTCGACCGCGCCGGCGGGCAGGTCCATGGAGACGCCGCCGGGCCGGACGTAGGCCATGTTCATCCGCAGGCCGGTGATGTACTCGAACAGGTCGAGCACCATCTCCCGCTCGCGGAAGCCGTAGATCATCACCGAGGTGGCGCCGAGCTCCATGCCGAAGGTGGCGATCGCCACCATGTGCGAGGAGATCCGGTTGAGCTCCATCATGAGCACCCGGAGCACCTGGGCCCGCTCGGGGATGCGGTCGGTGATGCCGAGGAGCTTCTCCACGGCGAGGCAGTACGCCGTCTCGTTGAAGATCGGCGAGAGGTAGTCCATGCGAGTGACGAACGTGACCCCCTGGGTCCACGTCCGGTACTCCATGTTCTTCTCGATGCCGGTGTGCAGGTAGCCGATCACCGGCCGGGCCTCGACCACGGTCTCGCCGTCGAGCGTCAGCACCAGGCGCAGCACCCCGTGCGTGGACGGGTGCTGGGGACCCATGTTGACGACCAGGTGCCGGTCGGACGACTCGCTGATCTGTTTGACGAGCTCGTCCCAGTCCTGGCCGTTGACGGTGTAGACCTTGCCCTCGGTCGTCTCGTCGTGCAGGGCGGTCATACATCCTCCTTCGCGCCCGGCTGCTTCGCACCCGCTTCGGTCGCCACCGGCCGGTCGGCCGGCCTCATGACGGAGCTCACGAGTACGACCTCCTCTGGTCCGGGGCGGGGGTCGTGGCACCGCGGTACTCCACCGGGATGCCACCCAGCGGGTAGTCCTTGCGCTGCGGGTGCCCCTCCCAGTCGTCGGGCATCTCGATCCGGGTCAGTGCGGGGTGGCCGTCGAAGATGATCCCGAAGAAGTCGTAGGTTTCCCGCTCGTGCCAGTCGTGCGTGGGGTATACCGACACCGTGGAGGGAATGTGCGGGTCGGCGTCAGGGCACGAGACCTCGATCCGCAGCCGTCGGTTGTGGGTGATGGAACACAGGTGGTACACCGCGTGCAGCTCGGCGCCCGTCTCATGAGGGTAGTGCACCCCGGAGACGCCGAGTGACAGCTCGAACCGCAGCGCCGGATCGTCGCGCAGGTGGCGCATGACCTCGACGAGCCGCTCCCGCTTCACGTGGAACGTGAGCTCGCCGCGGTCGACCACGACCCGCTCGACGGCGTCGTGGAAGCCGTCGCCGAGCGCGCGCTCCAGCTCGTCGGCGATCACGTCGAACTCGCCGGGCTCGCCGGTACGGTCCGGCCCGCCGTACGGCCGCGGGCTGGACAGCTTCGGCGGGCGGCGCACCACGAGGCCGCCGTAACCGGAGGTGTCGCCGGTGCCCTTGACGCCGAACATGCCCTTGCGGGCGATCGGCAGCTCGATGGGGTTGACGGCGGGCAGGTTCTCCTGCGGCTTGTTCTGCTCTTCGCTCATCTGACGGCCCCCCGGTCGTCCACCAGCGGCAGCGGGTTGAGGGCGCGCCTCTCCAGCTCCTCGATCTGCCGCTCGCGGTGCACGCCGAACTTGGTGTTCTGGATCTTGTCGTGCAGCTTGACGATCGCGTCGAGCAGCATCTCCGGCCGCGGCGGGCAGCCGGGCAGGTAGATGTCGACGGGCACGATGTGGTCGACGCCCTGCACGATCGCGTAGTTGTTGAACATGCCGCCGCTCGAGGCGCACACGCCCATGGCGATCACCCACTTGGGCTCGGCCATCTGGTCGTAGATCTGCCGCAGGATCGGCGCCATCTTCTGCGACACGCGACCGGCGACGATCATCAGGTCCGCCTGGCGGGGCGAGGCGGACGCGCGCTCCATGCCGAACCTGGCGAGGTCGTGCTTGGGGCCGCCTGCGGCCATCAGCTCGATCGCGCAGCAGGCGAGGCCGAAGGTGGCGGGCCACACCGAGTTCTTCCGCGCCCAGCCGGCGACCTGCTCGACGGTGCTCAGGATGAACCCGCTGGGGAGTTTCTCTTCCAGACCCATGTCGATCCTCTCAGTCCCAGTCCAGGCCGCGGCGCCGCCAGACGTACGCGTACGCGACGAGGACGGTGACGATGAACAGCACCATCTCGACCAGCCCGAACACCCCGAGCGCGTCGAACGCGACCGCCCACGGATAGAGGAAGATGATCTCGATGTCGAATACGATGAAGAGCATCGCGGTGATCATGTACTTCAGCGGGAACCGACCACCGCCGGGCGGCTGGGGGGTCGGCTCGACACCGCACTCGTAGGCGTCGAGCTTGGCGCGGTTCCAGCGCTTAGGACCGGTGAACGGCGCGATGGCAACGGAGAAGACGGCAAATCCCGCGGCGAGAACCGCGAGCACCAGGATCGGCACGTAGAGGTTCATCCGCACGCATCCCGTTTCATGAGGCTAGGAACAACGATCATGGTCTTCGCTTCGGGGAGAGTCATGCCGGTGGCGTGACCTTGGACAGGGCATTGACGATCCGGTCCGTCGCGTCACCTCGCCGGTCCGTGAGATTAGCAAGCAGCTTGAGCAGGAATCTCATGACACGAGGGTGCGGCAGGCCATGGCGGGTGGCGAACCTCATCACGCCGGGCCGCCCGATCAACTGCACGAACAGCCGGCCGAGCGTGAAGTACCCGCCGAACATCTCTTTGAGGATCCCAGGATAGGTGCGCAGCACCCGTTCCCGTTGCGCGGCCGTCGCCCGGCCGAGGGCCTGCACGACGACCTCCGCCGCGATCTTCCCGGTCTCCATGGCGTAGGCGATGCCCTCGCCGTTGAAGGGGTTGATCATTCCGCCGGCGTCACCGACGAGCACGAGCCCGCGGGTGTAGTGCGGCTGCCGGTTGAACCCCATCGGCAGCGCCGCGCCCCGGATCGGGCCGGTCATGTTCTCTTCGACGAACCCCCATTCCTCCGGCATCGTGGCGACCCAGCGGCGCAACAGGTCGCGATAGTCGATGTGCTGGAACGCCGCACTGGTGTTGAGCAGGCCCAGCCCCACGTTGGCCGTCCCGTCGCCGACACCGAAGATCCAGCCGTACCCGGGCAGCAGCTCGTCGCCGTCCCACAGCTCCAGCCACGACTCCAGGTAGTCATCGTCGTGCCGCGGGCTGGTGTAGTAGGTGCGCACCGCGACGCCCATCGGACGGTCGGGCCGCTTGTGCAGGCCCATGGCGATGGAGAGCCGGGAGGAGTTGCCGTCGGCCGCGACCACCAGCCGCGAGCGGTAGACGACCTCGTCGCCCCCGCCGTCGTCGTGCCGGGCGCGCACGCCGACGATGTGCCCGCTGCGCTCGTCGATCACGGGGCCCACGACGTTGACCCCCTGCAGGACGGTGGCGCCTCCGCGCACCGCGTGGTCGGCGAGGATCCGGTCGAAGTCCTTGCGGGTGCGCACCAGCCCGAAGTCGGGATAGGACGCGAGTTCGGGCCAGTCGAGCTCCAGGCGGATGCCGCCGCCGATGACCCGGAGGCCACGGTTGCGGACCCAGCCCGGGGCGTTGATGTCGACGCCCATCGCGAGGAGCTGCTTCACGGCGCGCGGGGTGAGCCCGTCGCCGCACACCTTCTCCCGGGGGAAGCGGGCCTTCTCCAGCACGAGGGTGGTCAGCCCGGACCGCGCGAGGTAATAGGCGGTCGTCGAACCCGCGGGACCGGCGCCGACGACGATGACGTCGGCGTCCAACTCGCCCCGCTGTCCGGGTGCTCGCCCGCTAGTCCGCACGCTCACTGGACCTGTCCTGTCCTCGAGGCCGAGGCCCCAGGGGTGGTGGGAACCCTCGTGCCTTTGTGAACCCCTTCACAAACTTGTTCGCGCCGAAGTCTAGTCCCTTTTACCCGGTGAGTGTGAGGGGGCCTTCCCCCGGTACGACGGCCCCTCCCCGCAGCCCGCGGGCATCGGCGTCTCAGCGGATGAACACGCGTTCCCGAATCGTGATCCGGGACACCCACCCCGGGTGGGACGCACCCATCGGCCGTGTACGGAACGCGCAGGTCGGCGCACTCAGGCGCGCGTCCGGGCCTGCGCGGCATCGTCCATCGGCGGCTCCCCGTCGGTCGGGCAGGAGCGGGGCGCGCCTCGGCGATCTGCGGGGATCACGGACGTGCGCCGCGCCGGCCATCGGCAGCGGATGCACAGTGGTTTATACCACTGCCCGATTTGTGATCAAGTTCGACACGGTGCCCGTGACCGAGGCGAGGCGGACCCGATACGGCCGGCCGCCGCGCGACGGGTCTCGGCGGGCCGGGTACGGCGAGCGGGACGCCGGCGATCGAACGCCGCCGGCGAGCGGGAGGCCGTCGTTGGCCCGCCGCCGGCGATCGGGCAGGACGGCGGAACGCCGCCGATCGGGTACGGCCGGCCGGGACGGCGGGCGCGCCGCGGCCGGCCGGAGGGCGTGGGCCGCCGGGTCAGTCCGCGGGCTTGTACGCCCGGTGCAGCGCGACGATGCCGAAGGTGAGGTTGCGCCAGGCGACCCGGCTCCAGCCCGCGTCCCGGATGACGCCCGCGAGGGCGCGCTGGTCGGGCCAGGCGCGGATCGACTCGGCGAGGTACTCGTAGGAGTCGGGGTTGGAGCTGACCAGCCGGGCGATCCGGGGCAGCAGCCGGACCAGGTACTGCGAGTAGACCAGGTCGAACGCCTTCGTCGTGGGGTGGGAGAACTCGCAGACCACGAGCCGCGCCCCCGGCTTGGCGACGCGGAGCATCTCGCGCAGCGCGGCGGAGGTGTCCTGCACGTTGCGCAGCGCGAAGCTGATCGTCACCGCGTCGAAGACCTCGTCGGCGAACGGCAGGCGCAGCGCGTCCCCGGCGATGAAGGTCACCCCGCGCACACCGCCGCCGTGGATGCCCGAGCCGCCCCGGCGCCGCACCCCGGTGCGCAGCATGCCGAGGGAGAAGTCGCTCGCGATCGCGCGGGCGCCGAGCCGGGTGAAGGCGTCGGTGCTGGTGCCGGTCCCCGCGCCGAGGTCGAGGACGAGCTCCCCCGGACCGGCGTCCACGGCGTCCGCCGTCGCCCTGCGCCAGTACCGGTCCCGGCCCAGCGACAACACGTCGTTGACCAGGTCGTAACGCCGGGCCGTACGGTCGAACATGGCCGCGACCTCGTGCGGTTTTTTGTCCAGCGATGCGCGCGTCATGGGACAAGCCTAGTGCGCCGTGACCATTTTCACCGAAAGTAGCCACGTCATCACTCAGCGAATGGTAGGAAGTTCTGCGTGCTCTCGCGGAACAGGAAGATCATCAGAGCCTTCGGAGCCTGCGCCCTCGGCGCCTGCACGGCCGCGGCCGCCACGCTCCCCGCCGCGCCGAGCGCCGCCACGGCGCTCCCCGGTGTCGGGCAGGGCCGGGCCCCCGCGATGGCCCGGGGGGCGGTGGCGCACGCCCGGGTGGTGTCGGCCGACCCGGTCGACTACACGCCGCACGTGCTCGACGGCATCGTCAACGCGTTCGCGCTCGTGGGCCGGAAGGTCGTGGTCGGCGGCTCGTTCACCCGGGTGCAGAACGCCGGCGAGTCCCGGGAGATGCGGCGTACCAACCTGTTCGCCTTCGATCTCTACACCGGCAAGGTCGATGAAAGTTTCGCGCCGGTGCTCGACGGCACCGTGTACGCGCTCGCCCCGGGGGCCGGCGACACGGTGTACGTCGGCGGCGCGTTCGACACCGTCAACCACTGGCCCGCCCGCGCGCTCACCCGGCTGAGCCTCGAGGACGGGCGGGCGGTGCACGGGTTCGCGCCCTGGGTCCGCGGCGGCGAGGTCAACGCGCTCGTCGCGCACGGCGGCCACCTGTACGTGGGCGGCACCTTCCGCCGGATCGGCGAGACCGAACGCCCGGCGCTCGCCCGGCTCGACGCGCGCACCGGCGCGCTCGACCCGACCTTCACCGTCACCCCGGGCGATCCGCCGCGGCGCGCCCGGCTCCGGGTGTACGCGATGGCGCTCTCCCGTGACCGGCTCGCGGTCGACGGCGCGTTCACCACGCTCGACGGGCTGTCCCGGCCGCAGCTCGGTCTGATCGACATCGGGCGGAACCCGGCGCGGGTGGCCCCCTGGCGTACCGCGGCGTACGCGCCGGACTGCTGGTCGGCGTTTCCCTGGTACGTGCGCGGCCTGGATTTTTCGCCTGACGGAAAGTACTTTGTGGTCGTTACCACAGGCGGACCGAAACACCGTGGCGGCACCGGTCCCACATGCGACTCAGCGGCCCGTTTCGAAACCTATTCCAAGGGCGACAATATCCGCCCCACCTGGATCAACCACACCGGGGGTGACTCGCTTTACTCGGTGGCGGTGACGGGGGCCGCGGTCTACGTCGGCGGCCACCAGCGGTGGCTCAACAACCCGCACGGTTCGGACACCGCGGGTCCGGGTGCGGTGTCGCGAAAGGGCATCGGCGCGATCCATCCGGTGACCGGCCGCGCGCTCGCCTGGAACCCGACCCGGACCCGAGGTGTGGGGGTGAAGGCATTCCTCGCGCATAAGGGCGGCCTTCTCGTCGGAAGCGACACGACCGAGCTCGGGCGCGAGTACCATGCCCGCGTTGGCATGTTCCCGTTGCGGAACTGAACCCGATTCACCGGTCCCCGCGGGACTCCCGTCTTCTGGCGATGGCTTTGCTCACCTCGTCACGTTGTCCGGACAGCAAGACATAGCTTGCGAGGCCACTGATGAGGAAGGCGGCCACAAGGAGCCAGAACAGGTCCCGCAGACCGGTCAGATAGAGCACGGCGAGGGCGACGGCGAACAGCCCCACCCGCGACAGGGTGTAAACCACAAGTGGACGCACAGCGTCGAGGTTACGTCACTCTCACGATGGAGCGGTCGCACTTCGCATGAGGCGCGAGCGCTGCTACTCTTACCCAACACGGCGCTTTCATAAAGAAACACCCATCAGCGCCCCAAAGAGGCTCTATCATATAACAATCGGGCAGTCAGCCGATAACATCACGTGATCTTTGTGAAAAGCACGGATAAATCAGGCTCCGCTCGGCACACTGGTTACCTGTCCGCCCGCAGCAGGACGCGGGATGCGAGGGGGAGAGATTGTGGAGAGTAGCAGCGAGCGTCTGCTGACACCCGGGGAGGTCGCCGCCCTCTTCCGGGTCGACCCAAAAACGGTGACACGCTGGGCGGCCGCCGGCCGAATCAGCAGCATCCGCACCCCAGGTGGGCACCGGCGCTTCCGCGAGTCGGAGGTTCACGCCCTCCTGCGCGGTGAGGAGGTCCTGACGGCCGAACGCCAGAACAGCGAGTCACCGCGCGTCTGACGTCGACACCGTCACCACCGGTGATCCTGCGACCCCCGGAAGCCGCAGGGTCACTGGAGTGGGGGACCGGGACGCGCCGCCCGGCACCCCCCGACGACGCTCTTGGTCCTGCTGTGCCTGTTGCACCCTCTCGTGCGCTGATTGTCGTTCGCGTCGTCATCCGCCGGGGCCGGCACACCCCGGCACGTTGAGGTTCCGCGCCGGACGCGAGACCGGCCCGCGCGGGCACGCCCCCGGTGGCGCGCCACGGGTCCGGACCGCGGTGGGGATTCGGTGTGGAGCCGCCGCCGTGACGGCGTCGCTCCGGCGGTCCCGAAGGCGGCCCGGTGGGAAGGCCGCCGAGGAGACGACCGGAGGTGACGGCCGTGGCGGTGCCGTGCCGGCGCCGTGGCCGGCTGTGACGGCGCGTGGTGGTGGCGCGGCTGAGGTGCCTCCGGCACGGCGGAGTACCGGGGCGCCGCCGGGATCGCGGCCGGGAAGGGGCGGGCCACGACGGCCCCGGCGGCCGGAACGCGATCCGGCCATGACCGCCGATCCCGTCCGCGCCATGTCCTGCGGCCACACCGGGCACCGCCGCCGGGACACGTCGCCCGGCAGCACGTCCCCCAACGGCGTCGGCGCCGCCGTACCTGACGTGCTCGTTCACCGGCCGGCCCGGTGGCCCGTACGGCACAGTGGCACGGCGCGCCGCCGTTCCGCGGCGTCAACGGCGACGCCCCTCGACCGGCCCGTGCACCCCAAGGCGCCGTGCAGGGACACCGTCACCGGGCGGCACGAGACAGCGTCACCCGCGTGGTCACCCGCGCCGTCGCGCGGCATCGTCCGCGGCACGTCCCGCAGGTATCGCCCCCGATCGCGACCGGGCCGTCAGCGCTCCTGCTCCGCCTTGAAGGCGAGGAACGCGGCCTCCAGTTCGTCGTTCTCCTCTCGCCAGCGCCGCCGCATGGTGGCGAGCTCCTCCTCGCTGACCGCCTCCGCCGACCAGCGCTCGTACTCCGGATCACCCGGCGAGACCTCCACGTACGCGTTGCCGATGAGGCGCCCGTCATCGCTGGCCAGGGTCTGCGGCACCCGCAGGGTCCCGTCCGCGAGCCGGATCACGTACATCTGAGATCACCTAGATTCCGTAACGCCGGTTGAAGAACAACATCACGTTGAGCGCGGTCCTGGTGTCCCCGCCGAGCATGTCCACGAGCGCGGGGCGCTGGCGCGAGGCGATGGCGGCGAACGCGTCGGCGAAGAACTCCTTCCGCCCCAGGCCGTTGCCCTGCTTGTGGAAGCCCGACACCAGATGCGGCAGGCACTGCTCGTAGAGCGCCTTGAACTCCGGGGAGTCCGACACCCAGTCCCCCGGCGGCGCGTCGACGTCGTCGAGGGCGTGGCCCACCTCGTGCATCATCACGTCCGGGGTGGGTGAGGGCCGGTCCCCCACCACGATCTTGCGGTCGCCGTAGGCGCCGGCGCAGATGTCCCAGGTCGCCCGGCCCGACGGCAGCGGGGCGCCGCGCAGGTACCCCATGTCGTCGAGGTCCGGCACGCCGCCGGGGCCGACGTAGATGCCCTCGAGCCCGTCGGCGAGCTTCTCCTTCAGCCGGTCGGGGAGCCGCGCGAGGCTCTCGATCGCCCGCACGATCTCCGGCGGGGGCGGCCCGTCCGCCGCGTCCCACTGGCGGTGCAGCACCCGCTCCAGGGCGCCGCAGTGCCGCCGCCCGTCACCGAGGTCGGGGAAGTCCGGTGGATGCGGCGTGGCCTCCACCGGCCGGTAGTCGAGCTCGAAGTCCCGCCAGGTGTACACCGGCCGGTCCACGACCGGCGCGGTCACCGCGGTGCGGTAGGCGCGTTCCGGGCGCCTCGCCCGGTCACGCAGCTCGAAGCCGTTCCTCCGGTCCGGCGCCTCGCCGGACTCGACCCGCCGGTCCCCGCGCTCGGAGCGGCGGAACCAGCCGAACCGTTCGCCGCGTTCCGGCCGCGGCGCGTCACCCCGCTCCGGGCGCACCGCGTGCCGTTCGGCCTCACCCCGCGACTCGACCCCGCCGCGCGAGGTGTACGGCCCGCGCTGCCACCAGCGCAGCCCCCGTCGATGACGACCTCTGTCGCCCAATTGCGCCATCGCGCCTCTCTGTTCTCCACGGTCGAGTCGGCCGCCCCCGTCCGCTCGACGCCGCCCGTCCCGTCGGGGCCACTCGCCCGCCTCCGCCCGTCCGGCGGCGTTCCCTCGGTCGGGTCCCGGCCTCCCCTCCCCATCCTCGCCGAGAAGTGCTGTCGCGTCCCACGGTACGACGAGGGTCTCTGCCGAGTCACCCGTTATGCGGGGTTCTTTCGGTGGCCGCATCGCCGCCGCCACGGCCCGGCGGGCCGTTCCATGCGCGTGCGGGGCCGCCGTCAGCACATCCGGAACTTCCTCATCCGGACGTTCCGAACCTTGCGCAGCCAAAGGGCGATCTATGCCTGCTATGCCGTACGCTGCGCATATGCCTGTGGTTATCGGTCTGGCGCTGCTGGCCTTCTGGCTCTACTGCCTCTTCGACGTCATCACCACGCCCGAGGACCAGGTCCGGAACCTGCCGAAGGTGCTCTGGGTGCTGGTCGTCGTGCTCCTGATGACGGTCGGCGGCCTGCTGTGGCTGCTGCTCGGCCGCCCGCTGCAGCAGCAGGCGCACACGCCCGGCGGCCCCGCCGTGTTCGGCGGCGGCTCCTTCGGCCGGGCCACGCGCCGTCCCCCGGCGCCGCGTGGTCCCGATGACGACCCGGAGTTCCTGCGCAGCCTGGATCGGCGCATCCGCGGGGAGGAGTGACCGGCGGGGTGGCGCCGGTGCGGCGTCAACCGGCCCGGCAACGGGTACGGCCCGGCGACCGGCCGGGCCGATGCATGAGAACGGGACGGGATGACGGTGCTCGCCCGGGCGGCCGAGCGGCCGCCCCGGCGCCGGTGACCACGGGCGGGATCAGCCCGGGATGTCCGCGTACGAGTGCAGGCCGCCGAAGAAGATGTTCACCCCGACGAGGTTGAACAGCAGGCAGCCGCAGGCGACGAGCTGGATGATGACGCTCCGCTTGCCCCGCCAGCCCGCGGTGGCGTGGGCGTGCAGGTAGGCGGCGTACGCCAGCCAGGTGATGAACGACCAGACCTCCTTGGGGTCCCAGCCCCAGTAGCGGCCCCAGGCCCGGTCGGCCCACAGCGCGCCCGCGATCACGGCGAACGTCCACACCGGGAACGCGAGCACGATGGCACGGTGAGCGATCCGCTCCAGGGTCTCCCGGTCCGGCAGCCGCATGGCCCCCGGCCGGCGCACCAGGTAGAGCACGCCGGTGACCGCGGCGAGGAAGAACAGGCCGCTCGCGATGATCGCGGCGCCGACGTGCAGGGCGAGCCAGTAGGAGTTGAGCGCCGGGACCACGGGACCGGCCTGGACGTACAGGTAGAGCACGGCGAAGCCGAGCCCGAGCGCCGCGGCGAGCATGAGGAACGCGCCGAGGAAGCGGATCCGCTGCCGCAGCAGGAGCACGAGGAACGTGGTCACGGCGGCGAAGCAGATCGCCACCGTGAACTCGTACATGTTGCCCCACGGCCACCGGCCCGACGCCACGCCGCGGGTGACGATGCCGCCGAGGTTCGCCGCCCAGCCCAGCCAGCTGATCACGACCGCGACGCGCCCCGCGGTCGCCGCCCAGGGCGCGTACGGCACCGCGGCCGTCCCGGCGTCCTCGCCGGTGCCCGCCTCGGCCCGGTCGCCGCCGCTCTCGCCACCGCCGACGGTGACCAGTTCGCGGGACCGCGGGGCGGGCGCCTGGCCACGGGGACGGCCGAACGCGAGCTCCAGGGCGTATCCGATCATGGCGCCCAGGTAGAGCAGGACCGTCACCAGGATGAGCTGGTCGCTCAGCTGGGCGAGTCCGGTGTTGACCTGATTGCCCACCGTGTCACTCCTTAGCGGTACGGCCGCGAACCGGCCGCTCGGTATCGGTTGCGGCCGCCACCGGCCGCTGCTCGGCATCGGATGCGGCCGTCGCCGGCCGCTCGTCGGACGCGGCCGCGAACCGGCCGCGCAGGGAGCCGACGATCTCGTCGAACTCCTCGGTGAAGTTCACGTTGCCCTCGGTGCGGGCCAGGCCGCCGACCTCGATCGTCGCCGGGCCGTCGGCGCGGCTCACCCGGATCCACACCCGGCGGCGCCGGACCACGAGCGACAGCACGAGCGCCACCGTCGCCACCACCGCGGAGACGAGCGCGGGCAGCCGCCCGGGATCGTAGGTGATCTGGAGCGTGATCCACTCCTTGACCCCGGTGAACTCGATCGTGCCAGCCCCGTCCGGCAGCGTGAGCCGCTGCCCCGGCTGCAGCGGATCGGACTGCATCACCAGCGGCTGCAGCTTGTCGGTGTCGAGCTGGTAGACCGACTGCGGCACGCCGTCGTCGAGGCCGAGGTCGCCGGAGAACGCCCAGATCTGCACCGTGGGGTTGATCGCCGCCGGGAACACCGACACGTAGCCGCCCTCGGCGCTCGCCGTGCTCGGCAGGAACCGGGCGAGGAATCCGAGCTGCCGGGGCCGGGCGTCCGGGACCTTGATCACGCACTCGGAGGTGAGGGTGCGCTGGTCGACCGGGAGGCACGGCACCGGTCCCTCGAAGGCGACCTGCCCCTCGCCGTCGGTGACCTTGACGACCGGCGCGTACCCGTGGTTGAGCAGGTACGTCTGGGTGCCGTCCACATTGAGCGGCTCGTTCACCCGCAGGTCGTAGGCGCGCTCGGGCGCGCCCGGCCGGTCGGTCACCCCGAGCCTGGCCACGTAGTCGAGGGCCTGGCCCTGCCGCTCCCCCTCGGCCTGGTAGGTCGCCTGGAAGTCCCGCAGCGTGAACGTGAACGGCGCCAGCGAGTCGGCGGTGACGAGGCGGCCCGGCTGGAACCGGTCGTACACCGCGACCGTGTTGGCGAAGCCCTCCCCCTCGACGACGAGCACGTTGCCGCGGTAGCCGTACACCGCGCCGACGCCGACCGCGACGAGGATGCCGATCAGCGCGAAGTGGAAGAGCAGGTTGCCGACCTCGCGCAGGTAGCCCTTCTCGCCCGCGACCCAGTCGGGGCCGGTGGCCACCCGGAAGCCCTTGCGGCGCAGGTGCGCGGCGAGCTCGGCCACCTCGGCCTCGCCGTGGAACGCGGCGTGGCGCGGCAGCCGGGACAGGTTGCGCGGCGCGGCCGGGGGCCTGCGGCGCAGCTCCCGGTAGAGGGTGACCGAGCGGGGCAGCACGCAGCCGAGCAGCGAGACGAACAGCAGCAGGTAGATCGCCGCGTACCAGGGCGCCTGGAACACGTCGAACAGGTAGAGCCGGTCGAGCCACTCGGCGAGCGCGGGGCTGTCCCGGAAGTACTCGGCGACCTTCTCCGGGCTCACCCCGCGCTGCGGGAAGATCGAGCCGGGCACCGAGGCGACCGCGAACAGGAACAGCAGGATGAGCGCGGTGCGCATCGAGGTGAGCGTGCGCCAGCCCCAGCGCAGCCAGGCCACCGGGCCGAACCCGGCGGGGCGGCGGGGCGGGGCGGCGGCCGTCTCCTCCGGCGCCACGGCCTCCTCGCCGGGCGCCGTGGCGACCGTGGCGGCCTCGGCCGCGGCGGCGGGCCGCTCGGCGCCGCTCTCGCCAGGGACGTGGGAACGACTCATTCAGATCACCGGCCTGAACCCGCCGATCCAGCCCTGCATGCCCGCGACGAGCTCGGTCCACAGCCCGGTCACGAGCAGCAGGCCCACGGCGACGAGCATGCCGCCGCCGATGCGGGTGATGAGCTGCGTGTGCCGCCGCAGCGCCCGGAAGGCGTGCAGCGCCTGACGGTAGGCGAGCCCGGCGAGCACGAACGGCAGGCCGAGCCCGAGCGCGTACCCGAACGCGAGCGCCGCGCCGCGCGCCGCGCTGCCCTGGTCGAGGGAGAGTCCGAGCACCACGGCGAGGGTCGGGCCGATGCACGGCGTCCAGCCGAGCCCGAACACCACGCCGAGCAGCGGCGCCCCGGCGAGACCGGCCGCGGGCAGCCGCGAGATGCGGTAGTCGCGCTGCAGGCCCGGGATGAAGCCGAGGAACGCGAGCCCGAGCACGACGGTGAGCCCGCCGAGCACCCGGGTGATCACCTCGGCGTTGGCGTGCAGCGCCGCGCCGACGCCGCCGAACAGCGCGCCGCCGGCGACGAACACCAGGGCGAAGCCCAGCACGAACAGCGAGCTGCCGAGCACCATGCGGCCCCGCCTCGGGTCGCCGCTCATCCCGGTGACGTACGACAGGTAGCCGGGCACGAGCGGGAGCACGCACGGGGAGAGGAAGGAGACGACCCCGGCCGCCACCGCGATCGGCAGGGCCACGAGGAGGGAGCCCGCCGCCACGGTGTCGGCGAGCCCGTCAGCCGCCACCACTGCCCTCACCGCTGATCTTCGTCACGACGTCGAGCAGCGCCGAGTGCTTCACCTCGCCGAGCGCGCGGGCGGCGATCCGGCCCTGCCGGTCGATCACGAGCGTGGTGGGGATCGCGGCGGGCGGCACCGTGCCCTGGAAGGCGAGCGCCACCTTCCCCGGCTGGTCGAAGATGCTCGGGTACTCGATCTCGAAGCGGCGCTGGAAGGCGAGCGCGTCGGCCTTGCGGTCCTTGAAGTCCACGCCGAGGAAGGTCACGCCCTGGTCCTTGGTCCGGGCGGCGACGTCCTTGAGCGTGGGGGCCTCGCTGCGGCACGGCGCGCACCAGGAGGCCCAGAAGTTGAGCACGACCACCTTGCCCTTGTGGTCGGCGAGCGCGACGCGGTCGCCCTCCAGCGTCTCGCCCTCGATCGCGGGGGCCTCGCGGCGCTCGGCGGGGTCGAAGAGCTGCACGCGTCCGTCACCCGCGACGTACCGGGTGTCGCTCGACTGGTCGGCCGTGGCCTGGCCGCCCGCGCAGCCCGACAGGACCGCACCGGCCAGCGCGGCGATCAGAACGATGGCTTTCCTGGACACGACAGGACGTCTCCTCGCACTACACCCCGTAGAGCGCCACAGTACCCTGTGGCGGCGGCGGTTCCGGAACCGGGGGTTTCCCGATGGCGGTCAGGCCCCGGAGGGCGGTTCGGGCCCGCGCAGCAGCGCCCCCGCGGGCTCGCTGTAGCCGATGCTGATCAGCCGGTCGCCTTCGAAGGTGAGGGTGGTGAGGCTCGCCAGCGCGCACTGGCGGCGCCGCGGGTCGTGCCACAGCCGACGGCGCTCCGCGGCGAGGCGGATGACCCAGATCGGGAGCTGGTGCGAGACGAGGACCGCCTCGTGCCCGCGGGCGGCCGCGCGCGACTCGTCGATCACCGTCTTCATGCGGCGCACCACGTCGATGTACGGCTCGCCCCACGAGGGTCGAAAGGGGTTCCACAGGTAGCGGTAGTGACGCGGGCTGCGCAGCACGCCGCGCCCGACGCCGATCCGGTGCCCCTGGAACACGTTGTCGGCCTCGATCAGCCGGTCGTCGATCTTGACCTCGAGGCCGAGGCGCTCGGCGAGCGGTGCCGCCGTCTCCCGCGCGCGCTCCAGGGGTGAGCTGGCGATCAGGACGATGTCCCGGTCGGCGAGCGCCTTCGCCACCAGCTCGGCCATCTGCCGCCCGGTGTTCGACAGGTGGTAGCCGGGCAGGCGGCCGTAGAGGATGCCGTCGGGGTTGTGCACCTCGCCGTGCCGGAGCAGGTGAACGACAGTCGTGTCAGCCATGGTGGCTTCAGCTTACCCGCCGGTCGCATTTCCGCCGGTGGGCGACCTGCGCGGGCGGAACGGCCCCGCCACGCTCACCCGCCGGACGCCGCCGGCCTCCCCGCGCCTCCGGCCGGCGCGGCGGCGAGGTCGTACGGCACGGCGTCGACGGCCTCGGCCGCGGCCCGGATCGCGGCGACCGCCGCGCGGATCGCGGGCCGGCGCGCCGCGTCGCTGCGCCACAGCGCGAACACGCGGCGGACCGGGCGGGGCAGCAGCGGCACCATGCGCACGCCCTCCGGCACCCAGACCCGGCCGAGCCGCGGCACGATCGCGCAGCCGTGCCCGGCCGCGACGAGGGCGAGCTGGGTGTCGTACTCGTTGGCGAAGCAGCTGAACTCCGGCTCGAGCTCGGCCGAGCGCAGCGTGAACACCAGCCAGTCGTAGCAGATCTGCCCGGGCTCGGTGCTGATCCACTTGTCCCCGCACAGCTCGTGGAGGTGCACCTCGCGGCGGCCGGCGAACGGGTGGGTGGCGGGCAGCGCGACGTCGGCGATGTCCTCGAGGATCGGCGCGCGGGAGAGCCCCTCGGGGATGGCGAGCGGCTGGTTCGTCCAGTCCTGCGCCACGACGAGGTCGAGCTCGCCCCGGGACACCTCGCGGATCTGCCGGTCCGGGTCGCGCTCGTAGAGCACCAGGTCGAGGTTGGGGTGCTCGGCCTTGAGCAGGGAGAGCGCCCTCGGCATGATCCCCCGGGCCGCCGTGGGGAACGCGGCGATGGAGAGCCTGCCCACCACCGCGCCGCGCATCGCCTCGAAGTCGGCCTCCGCCTGCTCCACGAGCGCGAGGATGCGCCCGGCGTGCTCGGCGAGCACGCAGGCGGCGTCGGTGAGCCGTACCCCGCGCCCGTTGCGCTCGAGCAGCGGCGCCCCGGTCTCCCGTTCCAGCTTGGCGAGCTGCTGGGAGATCGCCGAGGGGGTGACCATGAGCGCCTCGGCGGCGGCGACGACGGATCCGTGGACGGCGACGGCGTGCAGCGCCTTGAGCCGGTTCAAGTCCAACATGTAGCAACTCTAAACCATACAGCCAAGGAAGTCTCGATTGTGCTTCACTGTTTAGCGATGGATGATTGAGGCATGCCGATCATTCACCATCTCTTCAAGAAGAGCCGTGTCAATGACCGTCCCCGCCCCTCCTATCTCGCGGCCCTCGCCGCCGAGGCCCGTAACAGCCGCGCCGCGTACCGCCGTCGCCGCCGCGAGGAGGAGGCCGACGAGCGCGGCCACTCCGGCCCAGCGCGCGGCCCTCGCCGCACCGGCCCGCCGCGCGCCCGCCGCTGACCGGGCCGCGGCCGGGCCGCCCGTCGCGGCCGGCCGTCCCGAGACGCGAAACGGCCCGGGGCCGGACGACCCCGGGCCGCGCCGTGTCAACGGGACGTAGCCGGAACGCGACCGGCGGGCTAGCGCCCGGTCGCGGCCGCGGCGGCCGCCTTCGCGGCGGCGGGCAGCGCCTCGACGACCTGGGAGATCGCCGCGTCGTCGTGCGCCGCCGACACGAACCAGGCCTCGTACGCCGAGGGCGGCAGGTACACGCCCTGGTCGAGCATGGCGTGGAAGAACGCGGTGAACGCGGCGGTGTCCTGCCGCCGGGCGGTGGCGAAGTCCGTGACCTCCTCGTCGATGAAGAAGATCGAGAACAGGTTGCCGGCCCGCTGCAGCCGGTGCGGCACGCCCGCGGCGGCGAGCGCCTCGGTCGCCGCGTCGCCGATCGCGGCCGCGGCGGCGTTCACCCGCGCGTAGGCGGCGTCGTCACAGGCGCGCAGCGTGGCGAGCCCGGCGGCGCAGGCGAGCGGGTTGCCGGACAGCGTGCCCGCCTGGTACACCGGCCCCTCCGGCGCGAGGTGGGCCATCACCTCGGCCCGGCCGCCGAACGCCGCGGCGGGCAGCCCGCCGCCCATCACCTTGCCGAACGTCATCAGGTCCGCGTCCACCGGGTCGACGCCGTACCAGCCCGACCGGGTGACCCGGAAGCCGGTGAGCACCTCGTCGATGATGAGCAGCGCGCCGTGTTGCGTGCACAGCTCGCGCAGCC
Source organism: Thermopolyspora flexuosa (assembly GCF_006716785.1). Taxonomy (NCBI): domain Bacteria; kingdom Bacillati; phylum Actinomycetota; class Actinomycetes; order Streptosporangiales; family Streptosporangiaceae; genus Thermopolyspora; species Thermopolyspora flexuosa. The sequence goes on from NZ_VFPQ01000001.1 coordinate 4,760,520, forward strand.
GCCGGTTGAAGCCCGGCCGCGGCGGCACCACGCCCATGTTCGCCGGGCACGCCTCGGTGATCACGCAGGCGATCTCGTCGCCCACCTCGGCGAACGCCGCCTCCACCGCCTCCACCGAGTTGTACGGCAGCACGATCGTGTCGGCCGCCGACGCCCCGGTCACCCCGGGGGTGTCCGGCAGCCCGAAGGTGACCACGCCGGAGCCGGCCGAGGCCAGCAGCGCGTCGACGTGGCCGTGGTAGCACCCCGCGAACTTCACCACCTTCGACCGGCCGGTGAACCCGCGCGCCAGCCGTACCGCGGACATCGTCGCCTCGGTGCCGGAGTTGACCAGCCGCACCTTCTCCACCGGGGCGACCCGGTTGACGATCTCCTCGGCGAGCTCCACCTCGCGCGGGGTGGCGGTGCCGAACGAGGTGCCCTGCGCGGCCGCCTCGGTGAGCGCCGCGACGACCTCGGGGTGGGCGTGGCCGAGGATCATCGGCCCCCACGAGCAGACCAGGTCGACGTACCGGTTGCCGTCGGCGTCGAACACGTACGGCCCCGCGCCGGACACCATGAACCGGGGCGTGCCGCCCACCGCGCCGAACGCGCGGACCGGCGAGTTCACTCCGCCGGGCACGACCGCCCGGGCGCGCTCGAACAGCTCCTTCGACCTCTCGTCGCCCATCGGGCGCCCTCCGCTTCGCTCGCTCACCGCACCAGGGTACGGCGGGCCGCCCGCGGCCCCGCCCCCGCTCCGGCTACTCCAGGTAGTCCGCGAGGTGGTCGAGCACGCGCAGCGGGTCGGGCAGCGCCGCGCCGGCCGGCGGGCGCAGCCAGGTCACGGTGCCGCCGTCGCGGAGCGCGGACGGCGGGGCGAGCACGTAGCTGTCGCGGCAGTGCCAGCGCAGCCCCGGCTTGTCGTCGATCGTCTCCGGATAGCAGTCGAGCTGGCAGGACCACCACTCGTCCTCGTCCTCGGGCGCGCCCCGGGTCGCGACGAAAAAAAGGACCCGGTCGCCCCTCTCGGCGACCGGGCCGATCTGGAGGCCGGCGGCCTCCATCCCGGAAAGCGCCCGCAGGCCGGCGGCCCGGGGCACGTCGAACACGTCGAACACCCGGCCCGTCGGCAGGATCACGTTCGCCTCGGGGTCCCGTTCCCACCACCGCCGCAGCAGCTCCGGATCGGTCGTGGCCTGGATGGCCCAGCCCGGCGACAGCGGATGGCCGCCGGGATCGGGACAGCCCAGCCGGTCACAGGAGCAGGCCCGGCCGCCCTTGTCCAGCGGGTGCGCCCCCGGCACGCAGGCCCACCCCAGCTCGGCGTACTCGAGAACCGCGCGGATGATCTCCGCCGACCCATGCCTGCGTCGTTTGGAACGACGAGTCAGCGGAACCCCCACCATTCACGCTCCTCCCCGACTCTCCGCCGGCCCTCGCGCCCGGCGGATGAGATTCAGGATAGGACCCGCGCAATCTCGGTGGCCCAGTAGGTCAGGATCAGGTCCGCGCCCGCCCGGCGGATCGCGACGAGCGACTCCATGATCACGCGTTCCCGGTCGAGCCAGCCGTTCCGGGCGGCCGCCTCGATCATCGCGTACTCGCCGCTCACCTGGTACGCCGCGACCGGCACGTCGACCGCATCGCGCACCTGGCGCAGCACGTCGAGGTAGGCGAGCGCGGGCTTCACCATCACCGCGTCGGCCCCCTCGGCGAGGTCGAGCCGTACCTCGCGCAGCGCCTCCCCGATCGGCCCGGCCGGGTCCTGCTGGTAGGCGCTGCGGTCACCGAATTGCGGGGCGCACTCGGCGGCGTCCCGGAACGGGCCGTAGAACGCCGAGGCGTACTTGGCCGAGTAGGCGAGGATCGGGACGTGCGGGAAGCCGTTCGCGTCGAGCGCGGACCGGATCGCCGCGACCTGGCCGTCCATCATCCCGCTCGGCGCGATCACCTGGGAACCCGCGGCCGCCTGCGCCACCGCGATCGACGCGTAGCGCTCCAGCGTGGCGTCGTTGTCCACCTCGCCGTCCGCGGTGAGCAACCCGCAGTGGCCGTGGTCGGTGTACTCGTCGAGGCACAGGTCGGTCATCACGACGAGCGCGTCCCCGACCTCGGCGGCGAGGTCGGCGACGGCGAGCTGCACGATCCCCTGCGGGTCGTCGGCGGCCGAGCCGCGGGCGTCCTTGACCGCCGGGACGCCGAACAGGATGACGCCGCCCACGCCCGCCTCGGCCGCCTCGGCCGCGGCCTTGCGCAGCGAGTCGCGGGTGTGCTGGACCACGCCCGGCATGGAGGCGACCGGCTGCGGCTCGGTGATGCCCTCCTTGACGAACATCGGCAGGATGAGCTGGGCCGGGTGCAGCCGGGTCCCGGCCATCAGGCGGCGCATCGCGGCGCCGCGGCGCAGCCGGCGCGGCCGTACCGCGGGGAACGCCCCGCCCGGCGCCTCGCGCGCGGGAAACTCGGCACTCACTGCCATGTCACACCTCTCGCGACTGGTTCGCACTCTTCGGTACGGCCCTCGGTACGGCACGGCCGTGCCGGGACGCCGTCACTTGACGACGCGGCGCCGGGCGCCCCGCCGCATCTGGGACGGCTTGCGCGGCGTCTCCCCGGCGGCGAGCGCGGCCTGCCGCCGCTTTGCGCCGTACTCGGCGAGCGCGGCGGCGAGCGCGTACGCGGACGGCTTGTCGGCCATCACGTCGACCCGGAGCCCGAACTCCTCGGCGGTCTTCGCGGTCTGCGGGCCGATCACCGCGATCACCGTCACGTTGTGCGGCTTGCCGGCGATGCCGACGAGGTTGCGCACCGTGGAGCTGGAGGTGAACAGCACCGCGTCGAACCCGCCGCCCTTGATCGCCTCGCGGATCGGCGCGGGCGGGGGCGCCGCGCGCACCGTGCGGTAGGCGGTGACGTCGTCGCACTCCCAGCCCATCTCGGTGAGCCCGGCGACGAGCGTCTCGGTGGCGATGTCGGCGCGCGGCAGCAGCACCCGGTTGATCGGGTCGAGCATCGGGTCGTACGGCGGCCACTCGGCGAGCAGTCCCTCGGCCGACTGCTCACCGCTCGGCACCAGGTCGGCCCGCACCCCGAACTCGGCGAGCGCGCGGGCGGTGGTCTCGCCCACCGCGGCGACCTTGAGCCCGGCGAACGAGCGGGCGTCGAGGCCGTACTCCTCGAACTTCTCCCGGATCGCGCGGACCGCGTTCACCGAGGTGAACGCCACCCACTCGTACCGGCCGTTGATCAGGCCCTTGATCGCCCGGTCCATCTGCTGCGGGGTGCGCGGCGGCTCCACCGAGATCGTGGGCACCTCGACCGGGACCGCGCCGTACGAGCGGAGCTGCTCGGTGAGCCCCTTGGCCTGCTCCTTGGTGCGCGGCACGAGCACCCGCCAGCCGAACAGCGGCTTGGTCTCGAACCAGGACATGCGCTCGCGCGCGGGCACGTGGTCGCCCACGATGAGCACGGCCGGTCCCTCGAGGGCGGCGTGCTTGAGCTCGCGGGCGAGCCCGGCGAGCGTGGCGACGACGGTGCGCTGCTCGGTCGTGGTGCCGTTCACGGTCACCGCGATCGGGGTGGTGTCGGCCCGGCCCGCGGCCACCAGCGCCTTGGCGATCGCCACCGCCTCCTCCACCGGGGCGTGGATCACCAGCGGCCCGGCGCAGTTCGCGTGCGCCGACCAGTCCCCGACCCGGGAGGCGTCGACGACGCGGAACTCCGCGGTCCCGGTCGTGGCCGTCGGGATGCCCGCGTACGCCGGGACGCCGGTCGCGGCCGGCACGCCCGGCACGATCTCGAACTCGACCTCCGCCTCGGCGCAGGCCGCGATCTCGGCGGTGACGTCGGCGAAGAACAGCGGGTCGCCGGGGCAGAGCCGGACCACGTTGCGGCCCGCCTTCCCGGCCTCGACCATGCGGGCGACCGCCGCCTCGTGGCCCTCGGCGAGGTCGGCGACCTCCACGCCGGCCCGGCAGTGGCGCAGGAAGCCCTCGTGTGCGGCCCGGTCGAGCACGACCAGGTCGGCCTTGGCGAGCAGGTCGGCACCACGCAGGGTGAGCAGGTTCGGGTCACCCGGCCCCGTGCCCACGAACGCGACCATCTGACATCCGGAGCTCAATGGATCCGCTCCCCCATCAACGTGCCGGCACCGTCCGCGATCATGGCGGCCGCGAGGTCACGGCCGAGCTCCATGGGGCTCGTGGCGGGTCCGGCGGTGGACTTGCGCACCGACCGCGTGCCGTCGATCGCGACCACGGCGGCGGTCAGATTAAGAGGTTTTTCCCTGTTTTGTTCCCTGTCGATCACCGCGAATGCGCCCACCGGAGCGGCGCATCCGGCCTCCAGCGCGGCGAGCACGGCCCGCTCGGCCGTGACCTCGGCCCGGGTCGCCGGGTCGTCGAGGACCGCGAGCAGCTCGATCAGATCGGTACGGCCTGCCGCGCACTCGACCGCGAGCGCGCCCTGGCCCGGCGCGGGCAGCACCTCGTCGAGCTCGAAGAGCTGCCCGATCTCGTGGCTCCGGCCGACCCGGTTGAGCCCGGCGGCGGCGAGCACGACCGCGTCGAGCTCGCCCGCGGCGACCTTGCCGATCCGGGTGTCGAGGTTGCCGCGGATGGGGACGTACTCCAGGTCCGGCCGCAGCGCCCGCAGCTGCGCGACCCGGCGCGGCGAGCCGGTGCCGATCTTCGCGCCGGCGGGCAGGTCGGCGAGCTTCACCCGGCACACCAGCGCGTCGCGCGGGTCCTCGCGGGGCGGCACGGCCGCGATCACCACGCGGGGGTCCGGCGCGGTCGGCAGGTCCTTCAGCGAGTGCACCGCGATGTCGATCTCGCCCGCGATGAGCCTCTCGCGCAGCGCGCTGACGAACACCCCGGTGCCGCCGAGCTGGGTGAGGTGGGCCCGGGTGACGTCGCCGAAGGTGGTGACCCCGACCAGCTCGACCGGGCGGCCGGTGATCCTGGTGAGGCGGTCGGCGACCTGCCGGGACTGGGTGGTGGCGAGCTCGCTCTTGCGCGTGCCCAGCCTCAAGGCCTTCATCGCATCTCCTCGCGTGTCCCGCCCGGTGCGTCCGGACGCGGGCGGACCGACCCGGTGGGCCACCGCACGCCCCGGCGACGGGGGCGCGAGGCGGTGGGGGCCGCGCCGTCACGCGCGGGGACCGCGATGCCCGGCATCGCCCGCGGTCCGCGGGGGACGGGCGGGGCGGTCGGCCGGCGGCGCGACGCGAGGGCCGGCCCGCGCGGGCCGGCGTCCTCGGGTCGATGTCGTTGAGAGAACAACAAGCCTACTCCAGATCCGTGACCTGCCCGCCCGCCGCGCGACCGCCCGGCATCCCGCGCTCGGGCCCGTCGGCCCGCGACACCGCCTCCGGCGTCATCGGATCGAGGTCGAACAGTTCGCGCAGCGCCTGGGCGTAGTGGTCGCCGCCCGGCGCCGCGGCGAGGCGCTTCACCCGCACGGTGGGCTCGTGCAGCAGCTTGTCGACGACGCGGCGCACCGTCTGGGCGACCTCGTCGCGCATGCGCCGGTCCATCTCGGGCACCCGGGCCGCGAGCCGGCCCAGCTCGGCCTCGACCACCCCGGCCGCCTTGCTGCGCAGCGCGACCACGGTGGGGGTGACCCGCGCGGCCCGCTTGGCCTCGAGGTAGGCGGCGACCTCCTCGTCGACGATGCGCTCGGCCGCCTCGATCGCGGCCCGCCGCCCGCCGTCCCGGGTCGCCGACCCGACGCCGGACTCCTGCATCGACTCCAGGTCGACGAGGGTCACGCCGGGCACCAGCCGTACCGCGGGGTCGATGTCGTGCGGCAGCGCGAGGTCGAGCAGGAACAGCGGCCGGTCGGCCTCGCGGCCGCGCATCGCCGCGGCGACCATGTCGGCGGTGATCACGAGACGGCCCGCGCCGGTGCACGAGACCACGATGTCGGCCCCGGCGAGCTCGCGGGCGACGTGGCCGAACTCCACCGCCCGGCCGCCCACCGACTGGGCGAGCTGCAGGCCGCGGTCGAAGGTGCGGTTGGCGACGACGATGTCGGTCACCCCGGCGCGCACCAGCGTCGCCGCGGTGAGCGCGCTCATCGAGCCCGCGCCGATCACCAGGGCCCGGCTGCCCGCGATCGGGCCGCCGAGCACGGTCTCGGCGAGCTCGACGCCGACCCCGATGAGCGAGGCCCCGGCCCGGTCGATGCCGGTCTCGGTGTGCGCGCGCTTGCCGACGCGCAGGGCGTACTGGGTGAGCTCGTTGAGCGTGGTGCCGACCGTGCCCTCCTGCTGGCCGAGCTTGAGGGCCTGGCGGACCTGGCCGAGGATCTGCGCCTCGCCCACCACCATCGAGTCGAGGCCGCAGGCGACCCGGAACAGGTGCTGCACGGCCCGGTCCTCGTAGTGCACGTACAGGTGCGGGGTGAGCGCCTCCTCCGCCACCCCCGAGTGGGCGCTGAGCAGCCGGGTCACCGCGTTCACCGCGGCGTGGAACCGCTCCACCGCGGTGTACACCTCCACCCGGTTGCAGGTGGAGATCACCATCGTCTCGGCGACGTGCTCGTCCTGCTGCACGTCGTGCAGGAGCTTGGTCAGCGCGTCACCGCTGACCGCCACCTTCTCCAGCAGCGCCACCGGGGCGGTGCGATGACTCAGCCCCACCACGAGCACGCTCACGGTTCCTCCTTCACCACGGCCGCGTGCCCGCGGTCCTGCTCGCCGATCCGTCCACTCCACTCACGCACAGGGTTTCGCCTCCATCACGACCGTGTGCCGCCCTGCCGGCGCGATGCCGCCACGGCGGTCGCGGACGGTCCCGCGTCGCCCGCTCACGTCGTCCGTCCCCCGATAACCGCCATGTCCGCTCACGTCGTGGCCGTCCCCCCGCCGCGTCCGCCGTTCCGTCCCCTGGCGGGTCCGTTTCCGGGCCCGTTCGCGGGGCCGCTCGTCCGTGCCCGGCCCGCGGCCCGCCGTCCGGCGCCCCGCCCGTTCACGTCGTTCCTGCCCGGCGGGGCCACGGTCAGCGCGCCCGCTCCGGCGTCGCCGTCCGGACCGGTGCCACCCACCTCACCGTACGGCGCGGCGGCGTTGATCGCCGCCTCGCCCTGCGCGGCCCGGGCGACCGCCTCGCCCGGCGGGGTGACCTCGGCGGCCACGCCGCGCGGCGCGGTGGCCCCGGCCTCGGCGCGTTCCGCCTTGCGCTGCTCGTGGAAGGCGAGGATCTGCAGCTCGATCGCGAGGTCGACCTTGCGGACCTCCACGCCCTCGGGCACCGAGAGCACCACGGGGGCGAAGTTGAGGATGCTGGTGACGCCCGCGTCGATCACCCGGTCGGCCACCTCCTGGGCGGCCTGGGCGGGTGTGGCGATGACCACGATCGACACGCCGCGCCGCTTGATCACGTTCTCCAGGTCGTCGATGTGCTCGACGACGAGGCCGGCGATGCGTTCCCCCACCACCGCGGGGTCGGCGTCGACCAGGGCGGCCACCCGGAAGCCGCGGGAGACGAAGCCTCCGTAGTTCGCCAGCGCCCGGCCGAGGTTACCGACACCCACGATCGCGATCGCCCAGTCCTGGGTCAGGCCCAGCTCCCGGGAGATCTGGTAGATCAGGTACTGCACGTCGTAGCCGACGCCACGGGTGCCGTACGAGCCCAGGTGGGACAGGTCCTTGCGGAGTTTCGCGGAGTTGACCCCGGCGGCCACCGCGAGATCCTCCGAGCTGACCGTCGCCGTGCCCCGCTCCGCGAGGCCGTTGAGGGCGCGCAGGTACAGCGGCAGCCGGGCCACGGTCGCATCGGGGATGCCCCGATCGCGAGGTTGCGGGGTTCGGCGTGTCACGTGCCGGAGCTCCTGGGGGACGGGCGGCCGGTGCGCCGTCCGGCCGCACTCGCGGATGCGACGGTTGTCGAGGTGAAGGCGCAGACATCCAGGTTAGTCCCTTTGTGAAGGGACGCACAAAGTGACTGCGCCGGTCCTCACCGTCCACGCGGGTGTCTGTATTCCAGGGTCCCAGCCGGGGGTGCCGGTCCCGCGCCCGGCCCCGCCTCACGGCCGCCCGGCCGGTGCGCCCACCCCGGCGGCCCCGCCGTACGCTTGCGGTATGGCTCCTAGCGATCACCACATCACCCTGTACGGCAAGCCCGGATGCCACCTGTGCGACGAGGCCCGCGAGGTCATCGCGCGGGTGGCGGGCGAGCTCGGCGTGACCTGGGAGGAGCGCGACATCACCGCCGACGAGGAGGCCTACGCCAAGTACTGGGAGCTGATCCCGGTCACCCTGATCGACGGCGTGCAGCACGACTACTGGCGGGTGGACGAGGCGCGGCTGCGCGCGGCGCTCGCCCGCTGAGCCCGCCGTCCCCTGGACCGCCGGCCAGGCGGATGCGAGCAGGGCTCAGATGCGGAACGCGGTGGGCAGCGGGACCACCTTGGCGCTGTTCACGTTGAGCTCGATGACGTTGGCCGCGAGCACGTGGTTGACCCGCTCGCTGGCGAACCGCTCCATGTGCGGCTGCCGCTGGTGCTCCAGGTAGGCGTGCTCGTCCCGGTACAGCTCGTACACGATGCGCTGCAGCGGGGCGGACTTCACCGAGTGGCAGGCGAAGACCAGCGTGTCCGGCTCGTTGCGCTTGACCGCCTCGACGGTCTCGGCGGCGAGCCGGTCGAACGCCTCGCCCGCGCCGTCCACCAGCGTGAACACGGTGAGCAGGCCGTAGATGCCGGGGGCGAGCCCGCCGTCGGGGGGCGTCTGCTGGGCGGCGAGATCGGCCGCGGCCTCCCGCGCCTTCAGGTCGGCCGGGGTGAACAGCGCGCCGGTCGCCGGCATGTCGTCGGGCGCCGGGCCGCCGCCGTGCCGCGGGCCCTGCGGCGCGGCGTGGCGGGCGCCGTTGGGCCCGACCGGCGGCATCACCCCGCCGGTGGAGGGGCCGGAGAACGGCCCCGCGGCCATGCGGGCGGCGTAGTCGACCTCACCGGACTCCCCCGCCCGGTACTCCGCGACCAGGTCGCCGAGGCCCGAGCGGCGCGGCGGCGCGCCGGGACCGCCGAAGGCTCCGGCGGGCGCGGGGGCCGGTCCCGCACCGGGCGGACGGCCCGGCGGAACCCCCGGGCCCGCGACCGGCCGTCCGGGCGGCTGCGGCCCGCGCGGCCCCTGCGGTCCCTGCGGCCCTCGCGGACCGTGCGGCCCGCCGGGCTCGGGCGCCCGCGGCCCGGGGCCGCCGTGTTCGAACGCCGCCCGCACGTGCTCGTCCTGTCGTCCGCGCCGCGGGTCGGACTCCACCGCCCACTCCTCTCCGTCGACCTCGTCCTCCTCCTCGTCCTCGTACGGCGCGAGCGGCCGGGCCATGACGTACCAGATCCCCCCGACCGCCGCGGTGAACACGAGGGCGGCGGCGATGCCGGGCACCGCGAACCGCATCGACGCCTCCACGCCGATGCCCGCGGGCACGAGCACCACCAGCGCGTGCATGTTGTCGGCGTCGAGGTCGTCGCCCTTGCGCCAGCGCAGCAGCGAGACGATCAGCGCGATCAGCAGGACGAGCAGGACGAGGCCGTGCGTCCCCATGATCAGGTACGTGGGGATGACGTCCCAGTGGTCCTCGCCGACGGGCAGCCGCTTGCCGAACCTGTCGAAGCCGGTGATCGGGTCGGCGATGAGGATCACCGTCACGACGATCGTGAACGCGGTGCCGAACAGCCAGGCGAGGAACCGGGTGGGCGTCTTGAGCGCGAGCAGCTGGATCACCCCGATGGCGAGCCAGAACGGGGCGAGCGCCGCGCCCGCCAGCTGGTAGATCCGGAAGGTCACCTCGCCGAACCCGACCACGTGCCCCGTGGCGATCGCGCCGAGCGAGACGCCCAGCGCCGCCGTCGCCACCGCCCATGCGATGGGCCAGCCCTGGCGGTCGTCCCGGATGCGGCCGACGAGGACGACGATCGTGATGACCGCGAGCAGGGCGCCCGCGAACGCGGTGACAGCGACGAGTACTTCCATGGTGTGACCAATGCTGCCGGAGCCTGCCGTCGAACCGGTAGCCGGTCCCGAGACTCTAACGTCCAGGGCGGCACCGGCCGGGCCCCGTCCCGCCGCCCCCGTCCGGTCCGCGCGCCCGCCGCACGGGCCGGAACCGAACACGGTTCCACCGGATAAGAGATACGAAAAGGGTAGGCAACCACCAACTTGGATTGTGTTATTTCGCGAAGATTCTTAGAGTAAGCCCACGCCGTTTCCCCTTCCCCCCGGGATACCGGATGTCGAACACATGGCCGTTCGCCGGGTTGGCACCTCCCGTGGACGGAGTGGCCAAACCCATCCGCGACGGCGACAAGGCCGTACGCGAACACGCCACACCCGAGATCAGCAGACTTCGCATACTCGTCCTGCGCGCGAAGATGGGCGACGCGGAGGCCTTCGGCACGCTCTATGACCGATACCTCGACCTGGTGTATCGCTACATCTACTTCCGGGTCGGTTCACACGCGCTCGCCGAAGACCTCACCAGTGAAACGTTCTTACGCGCACTCCGCGGTATCGGCGACTTCACCTGGCAGGGCCGTGACTTCGGCGCCTGGCTCGTCACGATCGCCCGCAACCTCGTGGCCGACCACTTCAAATCCGGCCGTCACCGGCTGGAGGTGTCCACCGCCGAGGTGCTCGACACCCCGCTCGACGGCCCGCACATCCCCGAGAACGCCGTGGTCCGCAACATGATCAACGAGCGGGTGCTGCGCGCCGTCCGGGAGCTCGGCCCCGAGCAGCAGGAGTGCATCGTGCTGCGGTTCCTGCACGGCATGAGCCTCGCCGAGACCGCGCTCATCATGGGGAAGAACAGCGGGGCGATCAAGGCGCTGCAGTTCCGCGCGATCCGCGCCCTCGGCCGGGCGCTCGCCACGGACCTGCGGCCGTGAATCCGCGCTCATCGCACCGCGGCACGTAACCCCGCGGTGCCGCCCGTCGTTGGGTGTTGTGCGAGAGATCACCCAGGGGGGCAGGAGCGCTCATGGACGACAGGCGGTCCCGGCGATGCGCGTCGGGCGGATGCGCCGGCGCGCGGCACGCCCGCCGTACCGGCCGGCACGACGACCCGGCCGAGCCCCGGCACGGCGCCCCGCACGAGCCTCCCCGCGAGCGCGCCCGGGACGCGGCCCACGACCGGGGTCACGACCGCCTGCACCGGCCGCGGCGTACCGCGGCGCGCCGCCGCTCGGCCCGCGAGCGGATGCCGGAGGAGGCCGAGGAGGTCATCGCCCGCCTCGCCGAGCTGCGCGACGCGCTCGGCGGGCCGCGTCCGGAGTTCCGCGCCCGGCTGCGCGAGACCCTGCTCAGCGCGCACGAGGAGCTGCGCCGGTCCGCGCCCGAGGGCTCAGGCGGCCCCGCCGCGGACCGGGCCGCGGCGGCCCTCGCCGTACCGCCGCCCGCGTTCCGGCCGTCGCTGCGGGTACGGCTGCGCTCGGCGGCGCTCGCCCTCGCCCTGCTCGCCGCGCTGCTCGGCATGAGCTGGGGCGTGCAGCACGCGGTGCCCGGCGACACGCTGTACCCGATCAAGCGCGCCACCGAGTCCGCGCTCATCCGGCTGAGCGTGGACGAGACCGCCCGCGCCGAGCGCGAGCTCGACACCGCGCACAACCGCGCCACCGAGGTCGCCGTGCTCGCCGCCGATCCGGCGCGGAAAAAGCTGCTGGAGAAGACGATCGACGATATGGCGTCGACGACGCGGTCGGCGATCCGCACGCTCACCCGGGCGAAAGGCGGCGCCCGCGACCACGGAAAACTGCGGCGTTTCGCCGCGGAACAACGGAACGTGGTCGAACCGTTGATCCCCGCGCTCAACGGAAGCAGTAAGGAAAAAGCCAGCGCCTACCTGCACCTTATCGAGGGATTCGAGGACCCCTGACGGTAACCGCGGCCATACGCCCGGCGATAAGCGCCGCGCCGCTCGCCGTGCGGTTTTCCGTCACCTGCGGCCGTTAAGCTGGATTGTCATGAGACGGCTATGGAGACGACGGGAACGTGCCGAGCTGGCGGGTGAGGCGGCCGCGGCCGCCGCCCGGCCGGTGCCGAGCACCGACCCGGATCCCACTGCCGCGGCGTTCTTCGACGTGGACAACACGATGATGCGGGGCGCCTCCATCTACTACTTCGCCCGGGGGCTCGCCGCGCGCGGCCTGTTCACGACGAAGGACCTGTTGATGTTCGCGCTCGGCCAGGCGATCTTCCGGATCCGGGGCAACGAGAACCCCGACCACATCGCCAAGGCGAAGGAGACCGCGCTCGCCTTCGTCGCCGGGCTCAAGGTCGAGGACGTGGTACGGCTCGGCGAGGAGATCTACGACGAGGAGATGGCCGACCGGATCTGGCCGGGCACCCGTCAGCTCGCCCAGAACCACCTCGACGCCGGCGAGCGGGTCTGGCTCGTCACGGCGACGCCGATCGAGCTCGCCCAGGTGATCGCCCGGCGGCTCGGCCTCACCGGCGCGCTCGGCACGGTGGCCGAGACCAGGGACGGCGTCTACACCGGCCGTCTCGTCGGTGACCTGCTGCACGGCCCGGCGAAGGCCGAGGCGGTGCGCGCGCTCGCCCGCCGCGAGGGCCTCAACCTCGCGCACTGCTCCGCCTACAGCGACTCGGCGAACGACCTGCCGATGCTGCGGCTGGTCGGCAACCCGGTGGCGATCAACCCGGACGCCGAGCTGCGCGAGGAGGCGAAGGCGAACGGCTGGGTGATCAAGGACTGGCGGTCCGGCCGCAAGGCCACGATGATCGGGCTGCCCATCGCGGCCGGCGCGGGGGCGCTCGCCGGCGGCATCGCCGCGGGCATCGCGCTGCGGCGCCACTACCGGCAGGCCTGACCTTTCCCCGTCGTGTTCACCACCGTCTCATCGCACCCCGCCCTCTGCCGCGGTGCCGTACGGCCCGGCCCGCCGGTCAGCGTCCGGCGCGGGCCCGGCAGCCGAGCAGGAAGCCGCGCAGCTCCCGGTTCACCACGTCGGGACGTTCCAGGGCGATCAGGTGCCCGGCACCCGCCACCACCGACAGCACCGCGTCCGGCAGCAGGTCGGCGATCCGCCGCCCGTGCACCGGCGGGGTGACCCGGTCGGCGGACCCCACCATGATCAGCGTCTCCACCCGGCGCAGCGCGGCGAGCGGCGCGGGGTCCTCGCGCAGCAGCAGGTCGTGGAAGTACCCGGGCAGCGCCGCCGGCGGCGCCGCCGCGACGCGTTCCCCGACCCACCGGATGTGGTCGCGCGTCGCCCGCGCCCGCGACTCGGCGCACCGCGCGTCCGCGCCGGGACGCTGCTCGAACCGCCGGTCAAGACGAGAACGCGGCACGCCGCGCGAGGCGGGTGCCGCGACGTGGGTCTGCGGGAGCGGGCACGGTGTCATCGGCAGGCCGCCCGAGGCCGTGGCCGCTGACGCGGTCCGTGACACGACATGCCCGGCATGGCCGTACCTGCCCGGGCCGGGCCTGCTGCGCGGGAACGGGATCACCGGGGCGAGCCGCACCGGTCCCTCCGCCGGTTCCGGCCCGGGCGGGCCGGAGGCGACCGGCCATCGCCGGTCCGGCGGGGTGTCGGACACGAGGCGGCCGCAGGACGGGCCGAGCAGGGCGGCGCCGACCACGCGGCCGCCGAACAGGTCGCCGTGCCGGGCGGCGAGGGAGAGGATCGCGACCGCGCCCATCGCGTGCCCGGCGAGCACCACCGGCACGTCCGGCGGCACGGTGCGCTCGAGCACCGCGGCGAGGTCGTCGCCGAGCCGGTCCACGGTGAGCGAGCCGCCCGGCGCGGAGCCGCCGTGGCCGCGGTGGTCGTAGCGGACGAGGGTGGCCGTGCCCGCGAGCGCCCGGCGCTGGAACCGCCACGCCCGGCGGTCGAGCAGCCAGCCGTGGGCGAACACGACGGCGAGCCGCGATCCGGGGCACTCGTCGACGTCCGCGGCGAGCCGTACCCCGTCGTCGGCGGTCACGGTGACGGGCCTGCCGCACCGGTCACGCGGCGCCCGGCGGGCGGCGATCCCGATCTCGGCGCCGGTCAGCAGGCCGGCCAGAGCGATCCTGCGCCCGGAACGGCGCGCGCTCCTGGATGCCTCCACGCCGCCTGACCATAGCGTCGGGAAAGCTTCACCGTTCGCGAAATAACCGGAAAAGATGGGGTCACAGGAACGGGGGGAACGCGTGCCCCCGGCGCAGCCGCAGCGCGTTGAGCCGGTGCTGGATGATCTCCCGCACCTGGTCGGTGAGGTTGAACACCAGCATCGGGTCGTCGGCCTCCTCCGGATCGAACTCGTCGGTGCGCACCGGCTCGCCGAACTCGATCATCCACTTCGACGGCAGCGGGATGAGGCCGAACGGCCCGAGCCACGGGAAGAACGGGGTGATCGGCAGGTACGGCAGGCCGAGCAGCCGGGCGAGCGGCCGCAGGTCGCCGATCTTGGGGTAGATCTCCTCGGCCCCCACGATCGCGCACGGGATGATCGGCACCCCGGCGCGGATCGCCGAGGCGACGAAGCCGCCCCGGCCGAACCGCTGCAGCCGGTAGCGCTCGGAGAACGGCTTGCCCACGCCCTTGAAGCCCTCGGGGAACACCCCGACGAGCTCGCCCTTGCGCAGCAGCCGGTCGGCGTCCTCCGGGCAGGCGAGGGTGTGGCCGCTCTTGCGGGACAGGTGCCCGAGCACCGGAAGCTGGTAGACCAGGTGCGCGCCGAGCAGCCGGATCGGGCGGTGCGCGGGGTGGTCGTCGTGCAGCGCCACCTGGAGCATGAGCGCGTCGACCGGCAGCGTGCCGGAGTGGTTCGCGACCACGAGCGCGCCCGACTCGTCCGGAACGTTCTCCAGGCCGAGCGTCTCCACCCGGAACCAGTGCCGGTACAGCGGGCGGAGCAGCTCCAGAATGACCTTGTCGTTGAACTCCGGGTCGAACCCGAACTCGTCGACCTCGTACTCGCCCGCGAGGCGCCGCCGCAGGAACGCGAGCGCCTCGGCGACGTCGATGCCGATCATCGCCGGCCACCCGCCCGGCCGACGCCGAGACCGGACAGCCAGTCGATCACCTTGACCGGCAGCCCTTCGCCCAGGCCCTGCGACCGGAGGAAGTCGTCGAAGGCGGCGGAGGTGCTGTACTTCGGCCGCCAGCCGAGCTCCGCCGCGAGCCGGGCGGTGTCCACCGCCCGGCCGTGGCTCATCAGCGCCAGCTGCTCAGGGGAGAAGTTCACCCGGCCGACGCTCCGCGCCAGCTCGCCCAGGATGCGGAAGGCCGGGGACGGCACCGGGATGGTCGGCTTCCCTGCCCGCCGTACGCACTGGGAGAGCAGCATGACGCCGTCACCCGCCACATTGAACGTTCCGTTGTGGTCCTCCAGGGCCATGCGGCGCAGCACCTCCACCGCGTCGTCCTCGTGGACGAACTGCAGGCGAGGGTCGAAGCCGAGGACCGTCGGCAGGACCGGCTGGAGGAAGTACCGGGTGAGGGGGGAGTCGACCCCGGGGCCCATGAAGTTGGCGAAGCGCAACAGGCTCACCGTCACGTCCGGGCGCCGCCGGGCGAAGCCGCGCACGTACCCCTCGACCTCACACGCGTCCTTGGCGTACCCGTGCGTCGGCGGTTCGTGCGGCTCGGTGTCCTCGGTGAACATCGCCGGATCGTGCGGCGAGGAGCCGTAGACGGCCGTGGTGGAACGCACCACCACGCGGGAGACCGTCTCCGACCGCTGGCACGCGGCCAGTAACTGCATGGTGCCGATAACGTTGTGCTCTTTCATCAGCGAGCGGCTCGCGCCCTGGCTCGGGGCGCTCACCAGGCTCATGTGCACAACGGTATCGATGTCCGCCGCCGCGATGACCTGGGCGATGTCGGGGCTGCGCAGGTCGACCCGGACGAACTCGACCCTGCCGAGCTCGTGCGATGGCGGCGGCACCGTGTCGACTCCGATGACCCGGGTGATCTCCGGGTCCGCTGCGAGCACGCCGGCCAACCGCGCGCCGATATGGCGGGATACCCCGGTGACGAGCACGGTGTGGGCCATCGACGCCTCGCAGACTCCGTTCGCTACTTCTTGTTACGCCGCTGGACTCGAGTGCGCTTGAGCAGCTTACGGTGCTTCTTCTTCGCCATCCGCTTGCGACGCTTCTTGATGACAGAGCCCACGGGACCCCCAGAACGGTAGTTGAGGATGTCGTTACGAGGATTCGGTGTAGAAGGACACCGACCAAACAGCCTACCGGCGTTCTCGGGCTGATCGCCCATCGGGAGGGCCCTGTGTTCATCACGACGCCGTGTAGCGACGGTCCGGTTATCGTCGCGGCGCGGTCAGCGCGCGTAAAACCCGGCCGCCGCGCCGTTCCCGGGTACGGCATGCCGTGATGCCGGCGGATGGCGTCGGGACGGCTCGCCCTGACGGCCCGGATACGGCCGCGGAACCGACGCGGAAAACGGCGGCGTGAACGACGCGAATGCCCGCCACCGCTCCGGCGGGTCGCACCGGCGCGCGCCCGCCGCGCCGGCGGCCGCCGTACCCGTCGGCGATCGGCGTCGATCACCGCGACGGCCGCACGGTGCTCGCCGTACGCCTCCGGCGGTGCGCCGGCCCCTGGGCCGGCCGCCGTGGCGGTGGACCGCGGCCGTTCACCCCGCGGCGGTGGCGGGGCGTGGGTACGGGGGGTGGGCGCCGGCACGCCGCGGCGCACCGGCGCCGGCCGCCTCAGGCGCTCATCCCGCCTCGATGAACGCGTCTCTGAGGTAGTCGTGCACCGCCTGCTCGGGTACGCGGAAGGATCGGCCGACCCGGATGGCCGGCAGCTCACCCGAGTGCACCAGCCGGTACACCGTCATCTTGGAGACCCGCATGACCGTGGCGACCTCCGCCACCGTCAGGAACTTCACCTCGCTGAGAGGTCTTTCGCCTGCACCCATCGGACGCCTCTCCCGCACGTGTTTCCGGGTTGTCCCCACCTGTGCCATTGCTCACGCACGTGTACTGCTGTCAGCGTAAGTCGCGAGTCCGATGGAGCAAACCCCCTATTCCATCAAGCAGCGGTGACCCGTGCCACCTAAAACGACAAAATCCCAGGCAGCAACCGGTATGGCGGAAGGGATCGATCTTTGGAACGGACCAACCGGCGGACATTACAGTCATGCACTATTGTCAAAAAGATGCCAGCCGATCCGTGATCACCAACAAACCGGGCCGCGATGCCCATGTTCCGACATGTACGGATTGGACGTCGCGCGCCTCAGAGGTCACGTGTGATCCGGTGGATGAGGTACTCCGTGAGCGGGCGGTAGTACCGCGGGAGCACGTTGTCGTCGAGCGGCACCGCCACCGCGATCTTGCCCTCGGCCTCGCCGACGAAGAGCGCGGGGTCGTTGCAGTCGGCGAACCCGACCGTCTCGATGCCCGCCTCGCCGGCCGCGCCCGCCCAGCCGTGGTCGGCGATCACCAGGTCGGGGCGGGGCTCGCCGCGCCGGTCGAGCTCCTCAAGGATCGCCACCATGGGGTCGGCGTCGTGGGTGTGCACGAACGAGCCGCGGTCGTCGAGCATGGCGACGTCGTCGAGGTACCGGATCCGGCGCCGCCGCCCGTAGCCGCCGACGCACTCGCCGCCCTCGGCGGGCGTGATCACGGTCGCGCCGTACGCGGCCGCGGTCCGGGCGAGCGCGGTGTGGATGGCGAGCAGCCCGGTGGGATGCCCGGTCGCGAACAGCACGCGCGCCGAGCCGCGGGCGAGCACCGCGCCGATGCGGTCGGCCATCGCCTCCAGCGCGTCGATCGTCCGGTCGGGGTCGATGGTGTCCTGGCCCTCGCGGTGCTCGGGGTCCGGGGAGACGCCGACCGACTTCGCCATGAGGCCGAGCACGTCGGCGTAGCTCCAGTCCTCGGAGATGTCGAGGCCGAACAGGTAGTACGGGTCGCGCAGGGCGAGCGAGCGGTAGTGGTCGAGGTTGTTCTCGCGGGGGGTGGCGACGTGCCCGGCGATCCTCGTGCGGATCAGATGCTCCCGCAGCTCCTCCCGGGTGGGGACGCGGCCGGTGCGCCCACCGGGGTCAGGCACGCTCGCGGCACCCATGTGCACTCCCGTCCGTCTCGTCGGTCGCAGTCCCGCCCGCCGCGGGCGGTCGGCCGCCTAACGCGGCTAGGGCAGAGGATCAAGGCCGCGCAGCGGGAAGATGGCGTTTCGCGTCGCCATGATCGCCCGGTCGACCGGATCCGCCGGGTCATAACCATCTGAGATATCACGAAATTCCGGATTTCGCCCGTCCGTCATGCTGAGCGGGGCGCTCTCGCACATGCGCTCTCCCACCAGCGCCCGCCAGCGCGGCGGCGTCTCGGTCTCCGGATCGAGCGGACGGCCCGCCGCCTCCGCGATCAGGTGGGTCCACGCCCGCGGCACCACCTGCACCAGGGCGTACCCGCCCCCGCCGGTGGCGAGCCACCGCCCGCCCGCGGTCTCGTGCGCCAGCCGGTGCAGCGCCGCGTACGCCGCGCGCTGGCCGTCCACCGAGAGCTTCAGGTGGGCGAGCGGGTCGAGCTCGTGGCCGTCGCAGCCGTGCTGGGTGACGAGCACCTGCGGGGCGAACTCCCGCAGCAGCGGCGGCACGAGCGCGTGGAACGCCCGCAGCCACTCGGCGTCGCCGCAGCCCGCCGGGAGCGCCACGTTCACCGCGGTCCCCTCGGCCCCGGTCTCGCTCGGGTACCCGGTGCCCGGGAAGAGCGTGCGCGGGGACTCGTGCAGGCTGATCGTGAGCACCCGGGGGTCGTCGTAGAACATCGCCTGCACGCCGTCCCCGTGGTGCACGTCGACGTCCACGTACGCGATGCGCTCGGCGCCGTTCTCGAGCAGCCAGGCGATCGCCACCGCCGGGTCGTTGTAGACGCAGAAGCCGCTCGCGGTCGCCGGCATCGCGTGGTGCAGCCCGCCCGCGATGTTGAGCGCGTGCTGCGCCTCGCCGGTCCACACCGCCTTGGCCGCCGCCAGCGTCGCGCCCGCCACGAGCGCCGACGCCTCGTGCACGCCGGGGAAGGCCGGGTTGTCCGTGGTGCCGAGGCCGTGCCGTACGTCCGGGGCGCCCCACTGGGAGACCTGCTTGACCGCCTCGATGTACTCGCGGGTGTGCACCCGCGCGAGGTCGTCGTCCGTGGCGGGTGCGCACCCGGCCAGCTCCACGTGGTCGAGCACACCGAGCTCCTTGGCGAGGGCCATGGTGAGCTCGACCCGTACCGGGGCGAGGGGATGGCCGGGGCCGAAGTCGTAGCCGATGAGCCCGTCGTCCCACACCACGCGCACGGAATCGCTCATGTCGTGACGGTACCGCACCGACCGGCACGTGCCGTACACGGCCCGCCACGATCGCCTCCCGGCCCCGCGCGGGTACGGCGCGCCGGGTGGGTCAGCCGGAGGCGAGCTCGCGCCCGCGGTCGCGCGCGGCCGAGATCGCGTCGAGGAAGGCGGCGCGCACCCGGTGCCGCTCCAGCTCGGCGACGGCCGCGATCGTGGTGCCGCCCGGCGAGGTCACCGCCTCGCGCAGGATGACCGGGTGCTCCCCGGAGTCGCGCAGCATGATCGCCGAGCCGACGAGCGTCTGGATCACCATCTCCAGCGCGGCGGCGCGCGGCATGCCGAGCAGGATGCCTGCGTCGACCATCGCCTCGACGAGGTAGAAGAAGTACGCCGGGCCGCTGCCGGAGAGCGCGGTGGCCGCGTCCTGCAGCGACTCGGGGAGGCGCAGCACCTTGCCGACCGGGGAGAACAGCTCCTCGACCCGGCGCAGGTGCTCCTCCTCGGCGTGCGAGCCCGCCGAGATCACGCTCATCGCCTCGTCCACGAGCACCGGGGTGTTCGACATCACCCGCACCACCGGCACCCGCTCCTTGATCCGCGCCTCGACGAACGCGGTGGTGATGCCGGCCGCCGCCGAGATCACCAGCGTGCCCGCGGGCACGTGCGGCCCGATCTCGTCGAGCAGGCGCGCCATGTCCTGCGGCTTCACGGCGAGGACGAGGGTGCTCGCGGTCTGCGCCGCCTCGACGTTCGGCACCACCCGCACCTTGTACCGCTCGGCGATGACCTCGCCGCGCTCCGGGCGGCGCACGGTGGCGAGCACGCGGTCCGGCTCGAAACCCGCGCGCAGCAGGCCCGACAGCAGGGCCTCGCCCATCTTCCCGGTTCCCAGAATCGCGATAGGCACGGCCTCACCCTACAAGCGCCGCAGCAGGTATCCGTACCAGGCCGTGCCGTACGGCACGTGCACCCGGACCGCCGCGCCGAGGCCGCGCAGCCGGCGCTGCTCGGCGGCCCGGACGCCGTACGGCAGCTGGAACTCGCAGTCGCCCGGTTCCCGCTCGTTGAGGGTGGCGAGCACCGAGGCGATCTCGAGCATGCGGCCGTCGTGGGTGGCGACCGCCACGTGGCCCCGGCCCGCCATGAGCACCCGCAGGCAGCGCACGAACGAGCGGTCGATCGCGTGGCCGGTGCGGTACGCGAGCGCGGCCCCGTCGCGCGCCGCCGCGCCGGGCAGGCCCTTGCGTAGCCGTACCCGCCGGTCGGTGAGCAGGCGGCAGTGCTCCTCGGCGGCGCGCAGGCAGGCGGGGACGGTGACGCCCGCGTCCGGGTGCTCCCTGCCCAGCTCGGCGTGGAGCGCGATCAGCCGCCCGGCGGGCACCCGCTCCTCCGCCAGGTCGAGGGTGACCGTCGCCCCGGCGTCGCGGGCGGCCGCGCACAGCCGGGCCGCGGCGTCGAGCGCGCGCCGCTCGTCCGCGGGCAGGCCGAGCGCCCCGGCGTCCACGGTGAGGTCGGCGCCCCGGGCGAGGCCGCGGGCGGCGAGCCGGTCGAGCAGCCGCAGGTACTCCGCGACCGTGTGCTCGGCCCGGCGGCGGACCGCCTCGGGCCCATCGGTACGGCGCGGCGCCCGCGGGTCCCGGCCGAAGGCGTCGGGCTCCCCCAGGTACTCGATGGTCACCGGCAGCCCCTCGGCGGCGAGGGCGGCGGTGGCCCGCACCGCGGCGGCCGCGTCCGGGCCGGGGACGTACCGGCGCAGCAGGCGGTGGGCGAGCGGCGAGCCCGCCACGAGCCGTTCGACGTACCGGCCGGTCTCCTGCCGGGACAGGGCGGCGAGGACGTTGCGCACTCCCCCAAGCGTACGTGCCGGACCCGCCGCCGCCCGGGAGCCGCACCCGCACGTCGCGGGCGTACGACCGGCCCGGCGCGGCGTCCCCGCGCACCCGCGCCGACCTGCGCGGATGACGCCCGAGCGGTGCGGGCGGCGCGCGGTGAACCGGGAGGGCGCGCTCTCACGTCATTAGGGCTATGCGAAGGATTTGCCTGGCGGCGCTCGTCCTGCTCGTCGCCGCCTGCGGAAACCCGGCGCCGGACGACTCCTCGGCGCCCACCACGGCACGGCGGCCGGACGCCGCCACCCTTGCTCCGGACACCCCGGACTCCGGTTCGAACCACGGCTCGGGCGGCGCGGACGCCACCCCGTCGCCGAGCGCGTCCCCGGTGACCCCGAAGGGCGGCACGATCAAGCCGCGGAAGATCCCGTGGACGAGCGCCGAGCCCGTCGGCGACGGGCGGACGCTCCGCGTCGTGTGGACCTCCGGGGTCGAGCCGTGCGCCACGCTCGACCGGGTGGAGGTCGACGAGACCCGCGGCAAGGTCACCGTCACGCTCTACGAGGGTCCGTCGCGTGCCTCGCCGGACGCGGTGTGCATCGAGATCGCGATCACCAAGGTCACCGAGGTGCGGCTGGACGAGCCGCTCGGGGATCGCAAGGTCGTCGACGGAGCGCGCTGACGGGGGTCACCGGGAGCCCGGGCGCCGTCGGAAGGCCGTGCCGTAAGGCGGAGCGGTCCCCCGGGACGGCCGTTTCGGTCCGGGGCGGCCGTGGAATAGAACCGCACGCAAGAGAGTTGAGTCGGATAGGCTCAAGTCTGTTGACAAAGGTTGGCCGATCCGTAACATTGAGCCTGACAGACTCAACTTTGACTATAAGGACGTACTCATGGGACGTGCGGTAGGTATCGACCTGGGGACGACAAACTCCGTCGTCGCGGTCCTCGAAGGCGGTGAACCCACCGTCATCGCCAACGCGCAGGGCTCCCGGACCACTCCGTCCGTGGTCGCCTTCGCCAAGAACGGCGAGGTGCTCGTCGGCGAGGTCGCCAAGCGCCAGGCGGTGACCAACGTCGACCGGACGATCCGGTCGGTCAAGCGCCACATGGGGACCGGCTGGAAGAAGGAGATCGACGGCAAGACCTTCACGCCGCAGCAGATCAGCGCCTTCGTGCTGCAGAAGCTGAAGGCGGACGCCGAGGCCTACCTCGGGGAGAAGATCACCGACGCCGTCATCACCGTCCCGGCCTACTTCAACGACGCCCAGCGGCAGGCCACCAAGGAGGCCGGCCAGATCGCGGGCCTGAACGTCCTTCGCATCATCAACGAGCCCACCTCGGCGGCCCTCGCCTACGGCCTCGACAAGGAGAAGGACCAGACGATCCTCGTCTTCGACCTCGGCGGCGGCACCTTCGACGTGTCGCTGCTCGACGTCGGCTCCGAGGACGGCCACGGCTTCGTCGAGGTGAAGGCCACCAGCGGTGACAACCACCTCGGTGGTGACGACTGGGACCAGCGCATCGTCGACGAGCTGGTGCGGCGCTTCCAGAACGCGCACGGCGTCGACCTGTCCAAGGACAAGATGGCCATGCAGCGGCTGCGCGAGGCCGCGGAGAAGGCCAAGATCGAGCTGTCCCAGCAGTCGGAGACCACGATCAACCTGCCGTACATCACGGCCTCGTCCGAGGGCCCGCTGCACCTGGACGAGAAGCTCACCCGGGCCGAGTTCCAGCGGCTCACCGCCGACCTGCTCGAGCGCTGCAAGGGCCCGTTCCACCAGGTGATCAAGGACGCCGGCATCAAGGTGTCCGACATCGACCACGTGGTGCTCGTCGGCGGCTCGACCCGTATGCCGGCGGTGAGCGACCTCGTTCGCGAGCTGACCGGTAAGGAGCCGAACAAGGGCGTCAACCCCGACGAGGTGGTGGCGGTCGGCGCCGCGCTCCAGGCCGGTGTGCTCAAGGGCGAGGTCAAGGACGTCCTGCTGCTCGACGTCACCCCGCTGTCGCTCGGCATCGAGACCAAGGGCGGCATCTTCACCAAGATCATCGAGCGGAACACGACGATCCCGACCAAGCGCTCGGAGGTCTTCACCACGGCCGAGGACAACCAGCCGTCGGTGCAGATCCAGGTCTACCAGGGCGAGCGCGAGATCGCCGCGTACAACAAGAAGCTCGCCACCTTCGAGCTGACCGGCATCCCGCCGGCGCCGCGCGGCGTGCCGCAGATCGAGGTCACCTTCGACATCGACGCCAACGGCATCGTCAACGTGTCGGCGAAGGACCTCGGCACCGGCAAGGAGCAGTCGATGACCATCACCGGTGGCTCGGCGCTCCCCAAGGACGAGATCGAGCGCATGATGCGCGAGGCCGAGCAGTACGCCGAGGAGGACCGCAAGCGCCGCGAGGAGGCCGAGGTCCGCAACAACGCCGACTCGCTCGTCTACCAGACCGAGAAGTTCCTCCGGGAGAACACCGACAAGGTGCCGGCCGACGTCAAGTCGGAGGTGGAGAGCGCCATCGCCGACGTGAAGAAGGCGCTCGAGGGCACCGACATCAACACGATCCGCAGCGCCGCGGAGAAGCTCGCCACGGTCAGCCAGAAGATGGGCTCCGCGATCTACGCGCAGCAGAGCGCGTCCGGTGACGCCTCCGGCTCGGCGAGCGGCGCCTCCTCCGCGCAGGGCGGCAAGGACGAGGACGTGGTCGAGGCGGAGATCGTCGACGACGAGCCTAAGCGGGAGGGCGGCGACAAGTGACGACGCGCGAGAACGGCTCCGAACAGGGGCCGGTGATCCGCGACAACCGGAAGATCGACCCTGAGACCGGGCAGGTGCGCGAGCGCGCCATGCCCGAGCCCGGCGACATCCTCGACTCCGCGCCCGCGCAGCAGCAGGCCGGCGCTGAGCCGAAGGAGGACAAGGGCGCGGTCGACTCGCGCGTCGAGGAACTCACCAGGCAGCTCGCGGAACGCACCGAGGACCTGCAGCGGCTCCAGGCGGAGTACGCCAACTACCGCAAGCGGGTCGAGCGGGACCGGGCCGCGGTCCGCGAGCTCGCCGTCGCCTCCGTGCTCACCGAGCTGCTGCCCGTGCTCGACGACATCGGGCGGGCGCGCGAGCACGGCGAGCTCGTCGGCGGGTTCGCCAAGGTGAGCGAGGTGCTGGAGTCCGTGCTCGGCAAGCTCGGGCTGGAGTCCTTCGGCACGAAGGGCGACCCGTTCGACCCGACCGTGCACGAGGCCCTCATGCACAGCTACTCCTCGGAGGTGACCGAGACCACCTGCGTGGAGATCCTTCAGCTGGGATACCGGCTCGGCGACCGGATCCTGCGCCCGGCACGGGTCGCGGTGGCCGAGCCCGCCGAGCCCGAGCAGGATGCCACGTCCGCCGCGGATGCGGCATCCTCGGGTGAGTCGTCCTCAGGCGGGTCGTCCGAGACGCCTTCCGGCGGATCGGGCGAGTCCGCCTCGGGCGAGCCATCCTCGCAACCGGCCGGATCCGGTGACGGTTCCGGGGGCGCGACCGGAGATGATTCCGCCAAGGCCCCCGGGTCCGGCGACTGACAACCGAACATCACCTCCCTTGATCCCCTTGCCGCGAAGGACGCAATAGATGAGCACCAAGGACTACCTGGAAAAGGACTACTACGCCGTCCTTGGTGTGCCCAAGAACGCGACCGCCGAAGAGATCAAGAAGGCGTACCGCAGGCTGGCCCGGAAGTACCATCCGGACGCCAACGCGGGCGGCGACCCGGAGACCACCGCGAAGTTCAAGGAGGTCTCCGAGGCGTACGACGTCCTCTCGGATCCCAAGCGGCGCAAGGAGTACGACGAGGCGCGTGCGCTGTTCGGGTCTGGCCTCGGCGGTTTCGCCGGGGCCGGCGCCCGCGGCACCGGGTTCCCCTTCGATCTCTTCGGCGGCGTCGGCCAGCAGGGGGCGGGCGACCGGATCGGCGACCTGTTCAGCGGGTTGTTCGGCCGGGGCGGGCGCACCACCACCACCCGCCGGGCACGCCGCGGGCAGGACATCGAGTCCGAGGTCACGCTGTCGTTCAGCGAAGCGGTCCAGGGCACGACCGTCTCGCTCCGGCTGACCAGCTCCTCGGCGTGCCAGGCCTGTAACGGCACCGGCGCGAGGGCGGGCACCACCCCGCGCGTCTGCCCCACCTGCGAGGGCACCGGGGCGGCCAGCCGGAACCTGGGCAGCTTCGCCTTCTCCGAGCCGTGCCGCGACTGCCGCGGGCGTGGCCTCATCGTCGACGACCCCTGCAGGGTGTGCGAGGGCAGCGGCCGGGGCAAGAGCACCCGCACCATCCAGGCGCGCATCCCGGCGGGCGTCGCCGACGGTCAGCGCATCCGGCTGAAGGGCAAGGGCGCCCCGGGCGAGAACGGCGGCCCGGCGGGCGACCTGTACGTCCAGATCCACGTACGGCCGCACCGGGTGTTCGGCCGCTCGGGGGACAACCTCACGATCACCGTGCCGATCACGTTCACCGAGGCGGCGCTGGGCGCCGAGATCAAGGTGCCCACCCTCGGGGGCATGCCGGTCACGCTCCGCATCCCGCCGGGCACGCCGAACGGCCGCACCTTCCGGGTCCGCGGGCGCGGCGCCGCGCGCAAGGACGGCACCAAGGGCGACCTGCTGGTGACCGTCGAGGTGGCGGTGCCGCAGCACGTCGACGACGAGATGCGCGCCGCCCTGGAGAAGCTGCACGACCCGAAGGAAGGGGCCGACCTGCGGGCCGATCTCATCAAGCAGGCCCAGAGCGAGTAGTCACGGAGGGAGGGCGACGAGGCATGGACCCCAACCACCTCGACATCTCGGACGACACTCCCCTCTACGTCATCTCGGTGGCCGCTCAGCTCTCCGGCCTGCACCCGCAGACGCTGCGGCAGTACGACCGGCTCGGCCTGGTCAGCCCCGGCCGCGCCCCGGGTCGTGGGCGCCTGTACTCGCTTCGCGACATCGTGCTGCTGCGCGAGGTCCAGCGGCTCTCCCAGGAGGAGGGCATCAACCTCGCCGGCATCAAGCGCATCTTGGAGCTGGAGACCGAGAACATGCGGTTGCGGGAGGAGGTGGCCCGCCTGCGCGGCGAGCTCACCCTGATGCGCGCCCTGATCCGCTACGAACTGCCCCCGCCCGCCTGATCGGACGACGAACGCGATGGATTACAAGCTTACGCAGAAGAGCCAGGAGGCGCTCTCGGGTGCCGTACGCCGCGCGGCGGCCGACGGGCACCCCGAAGTCCTCCCCGCACACCTGCTCGTCACGCTGCTCGCCCAGACCGGCGGCACCGCCGTACCGCTGCTCGAGGCGGTCGGCGCCGACGTGCGCAAGGTGCGCAGCGAGGCCGAGCGCATGCTCGACGCCCTCCCCCGGGCCAAGGGCGCCACGGTGAGCGCGCCGAGCAGCTCGCGCCAGCTCCTCGCCGTGATCAACACCGCGGCGGCCCGCGCCCAGCGGCTCGAGGACGAGTACGTCTCCACCGAGCACCTCATGGTCGGCCTCGCCACCGACGGCGGCCCGGTGGCCGACCTGCTCCGCTCGCAGGGCGCCACCCCCGAGGCGCTGCTCGACGCCTTCGAGAAGATCCGCGGGCACGCCCGCGTCACCAGCGAGAACCCCGAGGACACCTACCGGGCGCTGGAGAAGTACGGCGTCGACCTCACCGAGCGGGCCCGCGCGGGCAAGCTCGACCCGGTGATCGGCCGGGACACCGAGATCCGCCGCGTGGTGCAGGTGCTGTCCCGGCGCACCAAGAACAACCCGGTGCTCATCGGCGAGCCCGGCGTCGGCAAGACCGCCGTGGTGGAGGGCCTCGCCCAGCGCATCGTCGCCGGGGACGTGCCCGAGTCGCTGAAGGGCAAGCGGCTGGTCGCGCTCGACCTGAGCGCGATGGTGGCCGGCGCCAAGTACCGCGGCGAGTTCGAGGAGCGGCTCAAGGCCGTGCTCAACGAGATCAAGCAGAGCGACGGCCAGATCGTCACGTTCATCGACGAGCTGCACACCATGGTCGGGGCCGGCGCCGCCGAGGGCGCGATGGACGCCGGCAACATGCTCAAGCCGATGCTCGCCCGCGGCGAGCTGCGCATGATCGGCGCGACCACCCTCGACGAGTACCGCGAGCACATCGAGAAGGACCCGGCGCTGGAGCGCCGCTTCCAGCAGGTGTACGTCGGCGAGCCGTCGGTCGAGGACACCATCGCCATCCTGCGCGGCCTCAAGGGCCGCTACGAGGCCCACCACCAGGTGCAGATCTCCGACAGCGCCCTGGTCGCCGCCGCGACGCTCTCCGACCGCTACATCACCGCGCGGTTCCTCCCGGACAAGGCGATCGACCTCGTCGACGAGGCCGCCTCCCGGCTGCGCATGGAGATCGACTCCCGCCCGGTGGAGATCGACGAGCTGCAGCGCACCGTGGACCGGCTCAAGATGGAGGAGCTCGCGCTCGCCAAGGAGACCGACGAGGCGAGCCGGCAGCGGCTGGAGAAGCTCCGCGAGGAGCTCGCCAACCGGCAGGAGGAGCTGTCCGCCCTGGTGGCCCGCTGGGAGCGGGAGAAGGCCGGGCTCAACCGCGTCGGCGAGCTGAAGAAGAAGCTCGACGAGCTCCGCTCCGCCGCCGAGCGCGCGCAGCGCGACGGCGACTTCGAGGAGGCCTCGCGGCTCATGTACGGCGAGATCCCGGCCCTGGAGAAGGAGCTCGCCGAGGCGTCCGCGGCGGCCGAGGCGGCCGAGTCCGAGCCCATGGTCAAGGAGGAGGTCGGCCCCGACGACATCGCCGACGTGGTCTCCTCGTGGACCGGCATCCCGGCCGGGCGGCTGCTCGAGGGCGAGAGCGCCAAGCTGCTGCGCATGGAGGAGGAGCTCGGCAAGCGCATCATCGGCCAGAAGGAGGCCGTGCAGGCCGTCTCCGACGCGGTACGGCGGGCCCGGGCGGGCATCGCCGACCCCGACCGCCCCACCGGCTCGTTCCTGTTCCTCGGCCCCACCGGCGTGGGCAAGACCGAGCTGGCCAAGGCGCTCGCGGAGTTCCTGTTCGACGACGAGCGGGCGATGATCCGCATCGACATGAGCGAGTACGGCGAGAAGCACAGCGTGGCCCGGCTCGTCGGCGCCCCGCCCGGCTACGTCGGCTACGAGGAGGGCGGCCAGCTCACCGAGGCGGTGCGCCGCCGGCCGTACACCGTGGTGCTGCTCGACGAGGTGGAGAAGGCCCACCCGGAGGTCTTCGACATCCTGCTCCAGGTCCTCGACGACGGCCGGCTCACCGACGGGCAGGGCCGTACCGTGGACTTCCGCAACACGATCCTCATCCTCACCTCGAACCTGGGCTCGCAGTACCTGGTCGACCCCAAGCTCGACGGCGAGGCGAAGCGGGACGCGGTGCTCGCCACGGTGCGCTCGGCGTTCAAGCCGGAGTTCATCAACCGGCTCGACGACGTGATCGTGTTCGACGCGCTCGGCTCGGAGGAGCTGTCGAAGATCGTCGACCTGCAGGTGGCGCGGCTGGCCCGCAGGCTCGCCGACCGGCGGCTGCGGCTCACCGTCACCCCGGCGGCCCGCGACTGGCTCGCGCTCACCGGCTACGACCCGCTGTACGGCGCGCGCCCGCTGCGCCGGCTGGTGCAGACCGCGATCGGTGACCAGCTCGCCAAGGAGCTGCTCGCGGGCAACGTCCGCGACGGCGACGAGGTGGTGGTCGACCTCGACACCGAGCGCGACACGCTGACGATCCGCGCGGTCCCGGAGCCGGTCAACTGATCTCCGGCGATTGGCAAGGTCTGTTCCACCGTTTGTTCAACCGGCAACCGCCCCCGACGGGCGCTGATAGCGTCCTGCGACTGTCAGATGACGTCACGTAATCAGGGGGCGGAATGTCGAAGAACGCCTGGAGCACCGGGTACCGGTTCGTCGCGGTGGCCGCGCTCGCGGTCGGCGCGAGCAGCGCGGTGACGGGTACGGCCGCCGCGAACGACGGTGCCACGGCGCACACCGGCTGCCCGTCGGCGGTCGCGACGGGGGCAACGGGCTGCCACAAGGCCGCTGAGACGAAGTCGGAGAAGAGGCGGCCGGGCTACGGCCGCGCCTGGGCGAACCGGCCGAACCAGGAGTGGGTGCGGCGGCTCGACGCGTCCGTCATCCTCCGGCAGCTGCGCCGCAACAGCGGGCTGCCGATGACCGACCAGGCCGGCCTCGCCGCGAGCCGCGGGGTCGGCAACCCGATTCCGCTGCGCGTCGACCCGAGGCTCGCGCGGCTGCCGGGCACGCCGTCGTCCGGCACGCTCGCCGCGGCGCCGAGCCTCCCGAACGACGCGCACGAGCTGATCGTCAGCGGCAGCCTCACCGAGCGGACGCCCAGGACGGTCAACAAGACGGAGGTCACGGCGGTCGTGCGCGACCTGCCGAACACGGTCGACTCGGCCACGAACACCAAGCTCGGCGACCTGCTCCGCGTCGGCGACGACAGCGGGCTGCTGAACCCGGCCGCGTCGATGATCACCGGCCGCTGACCGACCCAGGTCCACCCTTCCCACCCGGCCGCACATCGGCCCCTCCGGCCCTGACCCGCAATCCCCGGGCCGGGCGAGGCGCGATCGGCCGGGAACCACGGCCGGCCAGGTCCTGACCCCGTGCGAGGGCCTGGCCGGTCGTGCGCGTTCCCCGGCGTACGCGCCGCCGCGGCGGTCGCCCCGCTCAGCTGTGCGTCACGTCGAGGAGCGCGTCGAGCTCGTCCTCGGGCAGGCCGAGATCGACGCGGATCCGGTAGCGGGCGCGGAGCAGGGCGTCCCGGACCCCGCTGTTCTCCGGGCAGGTCCGCACCCCCTCGGTCGCCCACTCCAGGGCCCCCTGCAGATCCCCGTAGGCCGCCAGCGTCTCGGCGACGCTGAGCGAGGTCAGCGGGTCGACGGGCCGGTCGGCCCGGATCGCCTCGATGACCTCACGGGCCTCGTCGGGCCGGTCGAGCTCGAAGAGCGTGTCCGCGATGCCCGCACGCGGGTCGACGCTGACCTCTCCCCCGTCGTCGAGGGCCCGCTGGTACCGGTCGAGCGCCATCGCCGGCTGCCCGGCCTGCCGCCACTCCTCCGCCGCGAGCAGGAAGATCGCCGCCCGGGAGACCTCACCGGATTCGTACGCGTACGCGAGGAAGTCCAGGCGCCGCGCGAGCATGTCGTGATCGTCGGAGAGCAGAGCCTGTTCGAGAAGTCGATCAAGGTGCTCACGTGTCACATGCGCCACGCCACCGAGCGTACCCAGCGAGGGTGTGATTTGCTCACACATTCCTCCGACTGACACGCAACGCGCATGACCGCCGGTGCGGCCGGTCGAGACGAGGTACGGCCGGCCGCACCGGCGGCCCGTGACGGCGGTGTGGAACGGCGGATGCGCGGACCCTGGCCCGCCCGGCCGCGGGCGTCAGGCCGAGGCCCGCAGCCGCCGGTCGAGACAGTCGCGCACGATCTGCTTCGCCTCGGCGATGATCGCGGCGTCGCCCTGCCGATCACGCCGGAAGGCGAGCTTGAGCACCGCGTCCGCCGCCTCCGCGGCCACCAGCATCGCCCGGTCGAGCTCCTCGCTGTCGGCGACGCCGTAGTCGGCGAGCAGCAGGGCGCGCAACCGGCCGACGACCACCGCGGCCGCGTCGGCCACCGAGTCGAGCGTGTGCAGGTCGGCCACGTCGACGAGGTGGAGCGAGCGGAACCCGGGCACGGTCCGGTGCATGTCCACGTACTCGTCGATGATCGCGTCGATCGCCTCCCAGACCGTGGCGAACTCCTCGACCATGAAGCGGCGGCCGACCCTGGTGACGAACCGCTCGGCGTTCCGGGCGGTGAGCGCCTTGCTGATGGCGCGCTTGTCGGGAAAGAACTGGTACAGCGAGCCGATGGCGACACCGGCGCGTTGCGCGATACGCGTGGTGGACAGCGCCTCGTAGCCGACCTCGTCCAGCAGCTCGGCGCAGGCGTCGAGCATGCGCTCGACCCGCCGGGCACTGCGCCGCTGACTGGGCCGGCGTCGAAGCGGTGCGATCGCGATGCGGTCGAGTTCGTCGATCGTCGGGCTGGGCATTCCTCCATCTTGCCCGCCCGCCCTCCGCCGGTCAGGCGATTGCTCAGAGTTTCCGGTTAATTGCTATCCGGAATCAAGCCGCACACCTGTCCGCAACGCCGCCACCCCTCCGACCCCTCGAGCGCCCGCGCCCGCGACGGCGGGCCGGGCAAACGCCGGGCCCCGCCCGCTGCTCGGACGGGGCCCCTCGACACCGCGGTTCAGGCGCCGATTCTGCCGCTCTTCAGGCTGCTGACGAACGCACCCCACTCGGCCCGGCTGAACGCCAGGACCGCGCCGAGGGGATTCTTGCCGTCACGGATACCCACGCGGCCGTCTGCCAGAAGAGCCACTTCCACGCAGTTGCCGTTGGTACTCCGTACGCTCTTCCGCCAGACCGCCCCGGTGAGATCGATAGGCGACATCGGCGACCTCCACCCCAAAGACGACATAACCCATCATCAGGATGGAGGTGATTTTCGGGACACACAAGTGTGATACGCGGATCTACCGGATTATTTTTCCGCCTTCAACCCGCCGATGAAGGCCCGCCAGTCACCCGGCGTGAACAGGAGGACCGCCCCGTCCCGATTTTTGCTGTCCCGCACCCCTATGCGGCCGTCTCCTAAACGTGCGACCTCGACGCAGTTACCGTTGGAACTCCTGCTGCTCTTGGTCCACACCACGTCGTGCAGATCTATCCGCTTCATTTCTTTCCCAAATATCAATTCCAGATCCGCGTACCACCACCCGGTTGATCATTTCCACCGGTCCAGGTGCTCACGGATGCACTGTCGAGATGATTCTTCGTCCATGGCCAGCTCAAGCAGGTGATCAAACGCCCGTTCGTAGGCGTATACCTGCTCCGTGTCCTCGATATATCGTGCGCCGAAAAACTCCTCCAGATATACGACATCCGGGAAGTCCGGAAACTTGAGATGCAGGAACGGCCCCGTGGGCATGGGAGGCGGAGTGTCCTGCGCCAAAATGCGCATCTCGATGTGATCGGATTCGGAGACCTCCACCAGGTGCGCAAGCTGCTCCCGCATCACGGAGGCATCGCCGAACTGCCGGCGGAGCACCGACTCCTCGAACACCGCGTAGAACTTCACGGGATTGGAGTCGAACAACAGGATCCGCTGTCGTTCCATGCGCACCGCGACCCGGCCCTCAAGCCAGCGGTGGGGCACCTGCACGACGGGCTGGAAATGCGACAACAGCGCCCGCGCGTAGGGCTCTGTCTGCAGCAGCCCCGGCACCACCTGGGTTTCCCAGTTCCGGATCTCGGTCGCTTCTAGCTCAAGGCCCAGCAGAGGGATGACGTCCGGGGGCAGTGCCTCGCGGTACTCCTCCCACCACCCCTTCTGGGCCGCATCCCTCCTGAGACTGAGCAGCTCTTCCCGTGTGGCGCGGTCCGCGCCGTACAGGTCGAGCAGCGCCTCGACGTCGCTGATGGATGGCAGCGTCTTGGCGTTCTCGATCCGGCTCACCTTCGCGGTGGACCACCCCAGCCTGCTGGACGCGTCCTCGCCGATCATGCCGGCGCGTTCGCGGAGCCGACGGAGTTCCCGCCCCAGCCGGCGATGACGCAGGGTGGGGCTGCCACGCTCAGGCATCTTGGCCTACCCCCTCCAGGGAGTAGCAGTGGAGTGGCGCCAGGCACCTGCCTCTTGGGCCACCGGGTGCGACGTATAGTAGCGCAGTCTGCAACTTACACTGGTACGTACAGAGCAATGACACGGGAATCTTTCCTCTCGTTTGCGGACTAGGTTACGCCGACTCTTGCGTCGAAACTATTCCTGAGAGAGTATCCAAGTACGGGGAAGATTCCGACGAAGCGGGGAGGCCGCCAATGATCATGTGGCAAAACGCCTCTCAAGCCTCCCCCGCCACACCGGCAACACGACGACATCCGGATCCATCGGCGGCCCGTTGCCCGAGGCTTTCCACGCCACCTCACCAAAGGGGACGAATCACAACAAACGAGCACATTTCGCCATGTGAAGGCGCGACGAACGGACCGCTACACAACAGTGCCGGGCCGGCAGCCGCGAACTGCCGACCCGGCTACCACGAAAGCTCCTGCGTACAAAGCCACGGAAAGGAGTCGTGGTCCTCATGTCCCACGGTACCGCCAGGCCTGTGGCAGGCAAGACCCTGAAGGCCAGGATCCGCGGATCCCTTGACCGGGCCGACCGTTCCCTCTGCATCGACCAGGACTGGTGGGCGCACCGGCTGGGCTGGCAGGTCAGCCGGACCGGCTTCGGAGCGCGCCGCTACCGCGACCCCCGGTTCGACCTGCTCCGTCACATCAGAGGAGAGGTGGACGGCGGCGTCCGGGCCTGACCCGCGGCGCCGCGCCCCACCCTGGATGTCCACGCTCCGCCACGCCGACCGGCCAAGGCGGTGCGGCCATGCGATCGACGGTCGAGCGCGTCCTCGCGGCACCGGAACCGCCGACCACCTGCCGCTCGGTGCCCCTACCGATCCCCGTTTCCTAACACGGATGACCGGCACCGCCGTCCCTGATCATCACCGTTCGTCCGGCCGCCGACGGATGAGCCGACGAGACGAGCCCGCGTCGAGCACCATGGCCATCGGGTCGTACGCCCGCTCGCAGGCATACCGCCAAGGATCCACGGCGTCATGCGCAGTGAGAAACCCCATGGATAGACGCCGTCCGGAAATCCGGAAACGTGAGATGCGCGAAAGGATCCGCATCTGTCTGCCACATCATGCGGGCCCGCGCCCTGCCGCATGGCGATTCGCATAGGGTGCGGTCGACCCACCGCTTGCTCGCCGTAACGGCGTGACACATGCCGTGACCGGGGTGGCCCGAAAGGATCCATGGGTTCTCGGACGCATTCGCCGAATGATCACGGCCACGCTCCTCGGGCTCGAGCAAGTGGCCCAATGCCCGGCCGACCAGGCATCGCGGCGCGCTCCTCACACGACCCTCATCTCCTACACGGCTGGTGCGCCATGGTGCTCGCGTCGTTCCCTCCCTGCCGGAGCCGAACGGCTCGAGCCGCCCGCCCTTGCCGCAGGGACCGACACCGTGGCGGCGAACCACCCCACCGGAGAGAGCGCGCCTCACGGCTCAGGCCGAGGTGACCGCGTGGCCGACCGGTCTCGGACACACCGCAGGGACGGTTCCTCCCACTCGGACCTGCAAGGTCGGGTGCAAGTTGCACCGGTAGCTGCACGGCAAGGACACGGGAATCTTTCCCATCGTTTGCAATCTACCTTACGCCGACCCTTGCGCTGAAAACTTTCATCGGCGACCATCGGAATTACGAAGCCAGGTTTCGGAAGTAAGGAGGCAACGGCGAAGAATCGGTAATTCGTAACTCCCGTTTCTCTGGCCACATCGGGCAACGAAAGTCAGCGGCATCCATCCCCAACGACGACACCCGATTTTCCGGATGCCCCCACCGAGAAGGGAGGTACCCCGCGACGATAAGAGGCCCCTCGACCTGCGAAAAGGCCACGGACACCCCATACATGAAAGTGCCGGGCCGGCAGCCGCGAACTGCCGACCCGGCTACCACGAAAGCTCCTGCGTACGAAGCCACGGAAAGGAGTCGTGGTCCTCTTGTCCCAAGGTACCGCTGGACCGACGCCTGGCAAGAGTCTGAAGGCCCGGATCCGCGAACTTCTTGACCGGGTGGACCGTTCCCTCTGCATCGACCAGGACTGGTGGGCCTACCGGCTGGGCTGGGAGGTCAGCCGGACCGGCTTCGGGGCGCGCCGCTACCGCGACCCCCGGTTCGACGCCCTCCGCCTGGCCCGAGGGGAGGTGGACGGCGGTGTCCGGGCCTGACCCGCGGCGCCGCGTCCCCCACCCCCTGATGGAGCACGTCCCGCCACACCGGACGGCCCTGCCCGTCCGGCTGTGGCGGTGGCGTACCGAGATCCTCCTGCCGGCGGGTTTCGGGACGCTCTTCCAGCTGGTCTCCGCTGCGGCGCAGCACGGCGCGAGGTGGCTTCCCTACCTCGTCGCCGGGGCGATCCTCGCCCTCGTCGTCGCCCGGCCCAGCCGCGACTGGCTCCAGCTGCGGTTCTGGTGCGTGTACGTCCGGCATCGCCTGTACCGGCTCTTCGCCGAGCTGCGGCTGTACACGCGCAAGGGACGCGTGCCGCTCGTACTGTGGGTCACTCCCACCCGGCGGGGCGAGAAGGCGCTCCTCCTGTGCCGTGCGGGGCACTCGGGGGAGGCGATGGCCGAGCGCGCCGCCGAGTTCCGCGCGGCCTGTAAGGCGAGGGAGGTGCGCTTCGCCCGGCACGCGCGGCGTCCGGACCTCGTGTTGATCGAGCTGATCCGGCGCGACCCGCTGCCGGGTGACCGCAACCCCGGCCTGGAGGCCGCCTTCGGCCACGAGTGGATCCCGATCGCTCCCGAGCCCGACCAGACGCCGGTGCTCGACCGATCGCGCGGCTGATCCACTCGGCCGATTCCCGGCCCGGGAGGTGTCCGCCTTCCGGGCCGTCCCCCTTCCCACGACGCTCCCCTCGCTGTTCTTCGCCCGTGTTCTTCCGCTGTGTCCGGGTACGTCCCCCGGAGGGATCCAAAGGGGGGCGAGAGATGTCGGAGGCGGTCAAACCAGGTCGGGGGCGGCTCCGCGCGTCGCTGGAACGCATCATGCCCGCCATCAACCTTCCGGACCGGCTGGAGCGGACCACCACCATGGACGGGCCGATCCAGCAGCTCACCCGGCTCATCCGCGGCAGGCTCCGCCAGGGCAGGTTGCGCGATCTGCTCCACGGGGTGCCGATCGGTCATCCCCTGCACCCGCTGCTCGCCACCGGCACCCTGGGCTGCTTCGTCGGCGTCGGGGTGCTCGACGCGACCGACGGCGATCCGCGGGACGCGCGCGTCCTGCTCGGTGCGGGCATCGCGGGGACGATCCCCACCGCCGCGGCCGGCATCGCCGACTGGTCGATGCTCCATCGCGAGCAGCAGCGGGTGGGGCTGGTGCACGCCGCCGCCAACATCGCCGCGCTCGGGCTCTACACCGGCTCACTGGTGTTGCGGCTCGCCGGGTACGAGCGGGCCGGGCGCATGCTCGGGTACGCCGGCCTCGGCGCGCTGGGGCTCGGCGGCTACCTGGGCGGCCACATGTCGTACCGCCAGGCGGCGGGCGCGAACCACGCCGAGTCGGTCACCCACCTGGTGCCCCTCGGCTGGCACGACCTGTGCCGCCTTCCCGACCTGCCGGAGGGACGCCCGGTGACCCGCCGCCTCGGCTACATCGACCTGTTCGTGCTCCGGCACAGCGGCGGGGTGAGCGTGCTCGCGGACCGCTGCGCCCATCTCGCCGGTCCGCTGCACCAGGGCAACGTCGTGATCGAGGGGGGCGAGCGGTGCGTCTCCTGCCCCTGGCACGGCAGCACCTTCCGGCTGTCGAACGGGTCGGTGGTGCACGGCCCGGCGACGGCCCCGCAGCCCGCGTTCGAGACCCGCATCCGCCCCGACGGGCTCGTCCAGGTCAAGCCCATCCACCTGTGACCGCGGTACGGCGGGCACGAAGCCGGGCCGCCGTGCGCGGTGCGGCTACTCCTGCTCCTCGCCTCTGGCTCGGCCGTCGCCCGCGGGATGCTCGACGAGGGCGAGCACCCGGTTGGCCATGAAGCGGGCGGTGCGGACCACGCCACCGCCCCTGGTCACCTCGCTCACCTCAACGATGCCGCGACCGGTGGTCACCTCGACGCGGCGACCGGCCTTGGTGGCGACGACCTCGTAGGTACGCGGGGTG
The DNA here is from genome assembly GCF_006716785.1 of Thermopolyspora flexuosa. Lineage (NCBI taxonomy): Bacteria > Bacillati > Actinomycetota > Actinomycetes > Streptosporangiales > Streptosporangiaceae > Thermopolyspora > Thermopolyspora flexuosa. The sequence goes on from NZ_VFPQ01000001.1 coordinate 4,797,392, forward strand.
CCGCCGGCGTCAATGACGATCTCTACCCGATCACCCTTCACAAAGGGTCACATACCCCGCACTTGGTACGGCCTAGCCGTACACCAGTTTGACTATCGCGGCGACCCCGATGCAGACGATGACCGCGCGGAGCGCGGTGGCGGGGAGCCTGCGGCCGATGCGCGCGCCGAGGAACCCGCCCAGCGACGAGCCGAGCGCGATCATCAGCACCGCCGTCCAGTCGACGTCGGCGAGCACGATGAACAGCACCGCGGCCACCGCGTTCACCAGCAGGGCCATCACGTTCTTCGCCGCGTTGAGCCGCTGCAGGTCGTCGTTGAGCATGATGCCGAGCAGGGCGATGAGGATGACGCCCTGGGCCGCGCCGAAGTAGCCGCCGTACACGCCGGTGCCGAGCACGCCGAGCCAGAGCAGGAGGCCGCCGTGCCGGTCGGCATCGCGCCGCCAGGTGTTGAGCCACCGGTTGATCCGCGGCTGCAGCACGACGAGGACGCAGGCGATGGCGATCAGCACCGGCACGATCACCTGGAACGCCTCCTCGGGCAGGCGCAGCAACAGCAGGCTGCCCACGACCGCGCCGATGAACGAGGCGCTGCCGAGCCGCACCAGCCGGTCCCGCTGGCCCTTCAGCTCGGCCCGGTAGCCCAGCGCCCCGGCGACGCCGCCGGGCACGAGGCCGACGTTGTTGGAGACGTTCGCGACCACGGGCGGATACCCGAGCGCCAGCAGGGTCGGGAAGGTGATCAGCGAGCCGGAGCCCACGATCGTGTTGATGCCGCCCGCTCCCACCCCGGCCGCAAAGATCGCGGCCGCTTCCCACGGCGTCACGACTCTCCCCCCTACCTGGTACGCCAGGTAAGCGTACGAGGCGCCGTTCCGCCGCCTTATGGGAGGGTCCCCTGCTCAGGTATCCCGAACCCGCAGGAGCGGGCGGCCCTCGTGGTACGGCAGCGCCCACGGGCGGCCTTCGGCGCGCGCTCGGCCCTCGCGTACGGGGCCGGCCCGCAGGCGCTCGGCCCGGCACCCCCGCCCACCGCCGCGACAGCGGGCCGGCCGTCGGCTCGGCGCCCGAGGGTCACCTTCTCGGCTGCACAAGCGCACGTACGTGCTCAGCGCGGCGCAGGCGCACCGCACGCCGGCCGGCGCCGTGCCGTACCGGCGGTCCGTCGGCTACGCCGCCCGCGCGTACCAGCGGCCGTTGGTGTCCCGCTCCAGCTTCAGCGGGAGGCCGAACGTCTGGGAGAGGTTGTCCGCGGTCAGCACGTGCTCGATCGGCCCCTGGGCGACCACCGACCCGTTCCGCAGCAGCAGCGCGTGGGTGAAGCCGTTCGGGATCTCCTCCACGTGGTGGGTGACGAGCACCATCGTGGGGGCCCGCGGGTCGTCGGCGAGCGCGCCCAGCCGCTGCACGAGGTCCTCCCGGCCGCCGAGGTCGAGCCCGGCGGCGGGCTCGTCGAGCAGCAGCAGCTCCGGGTCCGGCATGAGCGCGCGGGCGATCTGCACCCGCTTGCGCTCACCCTCCGACAGCGTGCCGAACCGGCGCCGGATCAGGTGCGCGCAGCCGAGCTGGTCGATCAGCTCGACCGCGCGGGTGACGTCGTGGGAGTCGTACTCCTCGTTCCACCGCCCGAGGATCGCGTACGAGGCGGTGAGCACGAGGTCGATCACCTTCTCGTCCGGCGGGATGCGCTCGGCGAGCGCGGCGCTCGCCAGCCCGATGCGCGGCCGCAGCTCGAACACGTTCGTCCGGCCGAGCTGCTCGCCGAGCAGCTCCACCACGCCCTCCGACGGGTAGAGCAGCGCCGCGGCCACCTGCAGCAGGGTGGTCTTGCCCGCGCCGTTCGGGCCGATGACGACCCACCGCTCGTCCTCGTGAACGGTCCAGTCGATGCCTCGCAGCAAAGCCGCGCCGTCCCGGCGAACGGCGACGTCCTGTAGGCGCAGCACCTGACCGCCCATCCGCGATCCCCTCTCCGTGTCGAATCCGGCGTCTGCGTTCGCCAGTGAATCTCGCCCGCCTTGTGAGCAGGTGGCTCCAACCTATCGTTGCGGTGACGCGTATCGTTGACCGGTGCGCCATTCACCGGTGTCGGCGACGCTGGTCGCCTGGGGGAACGCCTGGCTCGGCGGGCACGTGGGCCTCGACGAGGCCGTCGACCGCGTCGAGCGGGCGGGTGGGCCGCAGCTGGTGGCCGCCGTGGACGTTTCGCCCGGCACCGAGCCCCGGTACGGCACGGCGCCCGCCGCCGGCGCGGCCGCGCAGGCCGCCGAGGTCCCGCTGCGCGCCTTCCTCGCCGATCTCCGGCCGCAGGGCCTGGGGGCCTTCCGCCTCGCGCTGCCGGTGCCCGGCGACCCGCTGGGCCTCACCGGACCGAGGGAGTTCAACGCGCTCGCCATCGACGCCGGGGAGGCGGTGATCGCCGAACTGCCCGGCAGGTGCGTCGGCCTCGTCCCCGCCCGCGACGTGCGTGGCTCGTCCTACGTCGGCACCCGGTGGACCGCCATGCCCGCCGCCACCGCCGTACCGGACCTGCCGGGCCTCGGGGAGGCCGAGCGGGAGCTGCGGGATGCGATGCGCGCCGCGACCGAGGCGCTGGCCGCGGTGCACGGGCCCTCGCCGGACCGGCCCGCGCTCGAGGCGGGGGAAGGCCTCGCCCCCGGCTACCCGCCGCGGGCGCACCGGCTCGCCGCCCTGTGCGGCCTGCTCACCGCCGTGCTCGGCGCCGCCGACGACCGGGGCCTCACCGCGGCCCAGATCGCCACCCGGCGCGCGGTGCTGCGCGACCTCGACCGCGCGGTACGGCGGGCCTGGATCGCCGCCCACCACGCCGTCCGCCGCTGAACGTTTCACCCTCCGCCGCGGGCCGGCCGGGGCGGGCATCGGCGGGGCGCGCCCGCCGCCGCGGCCGGCCGTACCCGGTCGCGGTGAACCGCGCGTGACGCCGCAATGTGAATTCGGACAACGGCGAGTATCACCGCCCAAGTCAGGTCTAATCGCCCCCGGTTTTCGGTCGCGAGCGGGTGCCCTGACGCGCGAGCACGAATCCCGGGCAAGTACCTTTGATGGTGGTCACCGACTCGACCGCGTTTCCGACACAATCCCATGACGCCGGCCGGGCCGTACGGTCCGCCGGTGCCCGGATGGCCGAAGGAAGCCCTCAAGGAAGCCTCGCCGAATGAATCAGCGCACCCTGTTGATCACGTTGACCGGTCCGGACCGTCCCGGGGTGACCTCCCGGCTGTTCTCCGTCCTGGCCGACTTCCCGGTCACGGTCGCCGACATCGAGCAGGTGGTGATTCGCGGCAGGCTCACGCTGGGAGTGCTCGTCGCCTACGCGGGCGGCCCGCCCACCGGGACCGGCCGCACGATCGGCGCGCTGTGGACCGCGCTGGAGCAGGTCGCCGAGGACCTCGGCATGGAGATCGAGCTGTCCACCGGCACCCAGATCAAGGAGAAGCGGCGGCGCGGCAGACTGCACGTCACCGTGCTCGGCATGCCGCTGCAGCCGGCCGCGATCGCCGGGATCGCCGGGCGCATCGCGGCGGCGGGCGCGAACATCGACCGGATCGAGCGCCTCGCGCACGACCCGGTCACCTGCATCGAGATGAGCGTGTCCGGCGCGCACCCGCAGGCGCTGCGCGCCGCGCTCGCCACCGAGGCCGCGCTCCAGCAGGTCGACGTGGCCGTGGAGCGGGCCGGCCTGCACCGCCGCGCCAAGCGGCTCATCGTCATGGACGTCGACTCCACGCTCATCCAGGCCGAGGTGATCGAGCTGCTCGCCCGGCACGCCGGCGTGGAGCAGGAGGTGGCGAAGGTCACCGAGGCGGCGATGCGCGGCGAGCAGGACTTCGCCACCTCGCTGCGGGAGCGGGTGGCGCTGCTCGAAGGGCTGCCCGAGGAGGTGTTCGAGCAGGTCCGCAAGGAGGTCGTGCTCACCCCGGGCGCGCGCACGCTGGTGCGCACGCTCAAGCGCCTCGACTACCGGTTCGCCCTGGTGAGCGGGGGCTTCACCCAGATCACCGACCACCTCGCGGCGGAGCTCGGCATCGACTACTGCGCGGCCAACACGCTCGAGGTGAAGGACGGGCGGCTCACCGGCCGCCTGGTCGGCGAGATCATCGACCGGCCGGGCAAGGCCCGGGCGCTGGTCCGGTTCGCCGAGCAGGCCGGGGTGCCGCTCAGCCAGACGATCGCGATCGGCGACGGGGCGAACGACCTCGACATGCTCGCCGCGGCCGGCATGGGCATCGCCTTCAACGCCAAGCCCATCGTGCGCAAGGCGGCCGACACCGCGGTGAACGTGCCGTACCTGGACGCGATCCTCTACCTGCTCGGCATCTCCCGCGAGGAGGTCGAGGCCGCCGACGCCGAGGACGCCGCGCTGAAGGCGAGCTGACCCGGGCCGTCGCCGCGGGTCACCGCGGGCCGGTGACCAGGCCGCCCTTCGGGGTCCAGCGGGCCACGGTACGGCCGTCGCCCGGCCACAGGCGCTCCCACGGGGCCTCGGTCTCGACGACCGCGAAGGCGCAGGTGGGGAACCCGGGGTCGGCCTCGGCCGGGGTCGCGGTGAGGCTGAGGAACAGCTCGAGGAAGCCGGGGTTGTGGCCGACGATCAGCAGGGTGGCCACGTCGGGGTCGGTGCGCTGCACCACGGCGAGCAGGTCCTTCGGGGACGCGAGGTACATCTCGCGCTCGTGGTAGACGGGTGCCTCGGGCGCGAGCGCGGCGAGGGCGAGCTCGGCGGTACGCCGGGTGCGCTGCGCCGGTGAGCAGAGCACCAGGTCGGGGACGAGCCCCAGCTCGCCGAGCACCTGCCCGGCGCGGCGGGCGTCGTGCTCGCCCCGGTCGGTGAGCACCCGGTCGATGTCCGCCTTGCCGGGGACCTTCTCGGCCTTGGCGTGGCGCAGGATGATCAGTTTCCGCATCGGCATCCGTTCCGCGGTGATCGTCGGGACCGGTGCCCAGGATAGGCGGGCCGGGTACGGCCGGGCGGCGGGCGGCGACCGCCGGAACCGTACGGCCGCCGCGCGGACACGGGTACGGCCGCCGCCCCGGGCCGGGACGGCGGCCGTACCGAAAGACGGGTTCACCCGCCGGGCGGAGCGATCGCCCGCGACCGGCGACGCGCCGTGATCAGCGCGCGACCGGCTCGGCCGTGCGCTCCTCGACGCCCTCGGCCGGGGCGATGTTCGACGAGCGCCGCTTCGCCACGACGATCGCGGCGACCACGATGAGCACGGCGACGACGGCGATGCCGATGCGGAGCGCGACGTTGTCCGCCCAGATCACCACCGCCGGGGCGATCAGCAGCGCGACCAGGTTCATCACCTTGATCAGCGGGTTGATCGCGGGGCCCGCGGTGTCCTTGAACGGGTCGCCGACGGTGTCGCCGATGACCGTGGCGGCGTGGGCCTCGGAGCCCTTGCCGCCGTGGTGGCCGTCCTCGACGAGCTTCTTGGCGTTGTCCCAGGCGCCACCGGAGTTGGCGAGGAACACCGCCATGAGCGTGCCGGCCGCGATCGCGCCCGCGAGGAACGCGCCGAGCGGGGCGTAGCCGAGGGCGAAGCCGACGGCGATCGGGGTCATCACGGCGAGCAGGCCGGGCGTGGCGAGCTCACGCAGCGAGTCGCGGGTGCAGATGTCGACCACGCGGCCGTACTCCGGCTTCTCGGTGCCGTCCATGATGCCGGGCCTGGTGCGGAACTGCTCCCGAACCTCGATCACGACACGGCCGGCCGCACGGCCCACCGCCTTGATCGCGAGACCGGAGAAGAGGAACACCACCGACGCGCCGATGACGAGGCCGACGAGCACGTCCGGGGCGTCGACGGAGAGGCTGAACACCTCCGAGCCGGGCAGCTCGCCCTCGACCGCGGTGCGGAACGATCCGAACAGCGCGGTCGCGGCGAGCACCGCGGTGGCGATCGCGATGCCCTTGGTGATCGCCTTGGTGGTGTTGCCGACCGCGTCGAGCGAGGTGAGGATCTGCGCGGCCTTGCCGTCCACGTCGCCGGACATCTCGGCGATGCCCTGGGCGTTGTCGGAGACCGGGCCGAAGGTGTCCATGGACACGATCACGCCGACGGTGGTGAGCAGGCCGGTGCCGGCGAGCGCGACCGCGAACAGCGCCACGGTGACGTTCCCGAAGCCGAGCAGGAACGCGGCGTAGACGGCGGCGCCGATGAGCAGCGCGGAGTAGACCGCCGACTCCAGGCCGACCGAGATGCCGGAGAGGATGACGGTCGCCGGGCCGGTACGGGAGCTCTCGCCGATCTCCTTGACCGGACGGCGGTGCGTCTCGGTGAAGTAGCCGGTGAGCATCTGGATGGCGGCGGCGAGCACCAGGCCGATCAGCACGGCGCCGACCGCGATGAGACGCGGGTCGTGGGTGAGCGCCCGGATCTCCTCGTTGGTGGTGGACAGCTCGGCGAACGAGCTCGGCAGGTAGGCGAAGGCGGCCACGGCCACCAGCACCGCGGAGACCACCGCGGAGAGGAAGAAGCCGCGGTTGATCGCGGTCATGCCGGAGCGGTCGCCGCTGCGGGGCGCGGTGGCGAAGATGCCGAGGATCGCGGTGAGCACACCGATCATCGGGACGATGAGCGGGAACACCAGGCCCTCGGTACCGAACGCGGCCTTGCCCAGGATGAGGCTGGCGACCAGGGTGACGGCGTACGACTCGAACAGGTCGGCCGCCATACCGGCGCAGTCACCGACGTTGTCGCCCACGTTGTCGGCGATCGTCGCGGCGTTGCGCGGGTCGTCCTCCGGGATGCCCTGCTCGACCTTGCCGACCAGGTCGGCGCCGACGTCGGCGGCCTTGGTGAAGATGCCGCCGCCGACTCGCATGAACATCGCGAGCAGCGCCGCGCCGAAGCCGAAGCCCTCGAGCACGGTGGGGGCGTCACCCCGGTAGAGGAGCACCACGATCGCGGCGCCGAGCAGGCCAAGGCCCACGGTGAACATGCCGGCCACACCGCCGGTGCGGAACGCGATCCGCATGGCCGCCCGCTCGGGGTCGGCACCGCCCTCGGTGCCACGTGCGGCGGCGGCCACCCGCAGGTTGCCGCGCACGGCGAGCCACATGCCCATGAACCCGGTCAGCGCCGAAAACGCCGCTCCCACCACGAAGAAGATCGACCGGCCGATCTGCACGCTGGTCGACTCGGCGGGAAGCAGCAACAGAACGAAGGGAATGACTACGACGAAGATGAGAAGTGTCCGGAACTGACGCGCCAGGTACGCGCCTGCTCCCTCCTGTACGGCTCGCGCGATGTTCTGCATGCGCTCGGTGCCCTGCCCTGCGGCCAGTACCTCGCGTACCAGACCGCCGGCCACGGCGAGAGCGATGAGAGCCACCGCGGCCACCACGATCACGATCGTGAGATGGCCACCGCTCAGGGCGACCGCTGCGTCATCGACAGCGGCCAGGTAAGGCCCAGACATCCGTCCTCCTCGGCCAGACGGGTTGCTTGTGCCCGGGGCGCGCCCTGTCTAACCGAAGTGCGGCCTGCTTGGGCGCACCCGGGGCGATTGGCAGTGCCGCTTCCGGTTGCGCCCGTAGACCTCCCGCAGTGCGTGCGTGAGCGCTCCACGGGACAAAACCTTGGCCGGTGCCGGGAGTCTACGCAGGGGCGCAAGAGGATATGAAGCCCCGGGGGGGTATCCAGGCACAGGCGAGATCGATCAGTGACCTGATCTTTACATGACGAGGAAGGAAGTCTGACTGGAGGCGGGGAGTTTTCCCGACCTTCCCCTCAAATACTGACCCAAACTATACGCGATTCCGGGACCGCCTCCGACACGCTCCCCGGGCTTCGGTACGGCCCGGCGGCGCCGGCGCGCCCGCGGACCGTCCGGCCGGTCGCCTCGGCGGCCGGTTCACGTCGCCGGCCTGCGCGGACGTTCCCCTGCCCGGCCGGGCGCCCGCCGGCGCCCCACGGCGGCGGGACCGGCCGGAGGATGGCTGGAAGTACGGAAGGCACCTGATTTCGGCGCCTGTGCCCTGCGGCCGGGCATGTCCGAAACCCGGCCCGAGTGGGCCCGCCCGGCGCCGCGAACCGCGCGGCGTCAGGCAGGCCGCGGACTCCGTCGGGTCCGAGCCCGGCGGAGTCACGGCGGGCGGCCGTCAGGCCGAGGAGGGCAGGCCGCTCACGGCCGGCCAGCTCATCTTGACGCGCACGCCCTTCGCGCTCGGGATGACCTCGACGTCGTCGGCGAGTCCGGCGATGACCGCCAGGCCGAATCCCGACATGTCGGGAAGCAGGCCGGCGAGCTCGTGCCCGTTCGCCGTCGTCGTCTCCGGTCCTGCGGCGGCCCCGGCGAGGTCGGCGTTCTCGCTCGGCGCGACGTCGATGACCGTGACCTCGAACCGCCCCGAGTCGTCACACAGCTCGATGCGGATGGGCTCGTCCGGGCAGTGGAGCCGGTGAGCCTCCACCGCCCGGGAGCACGCCTCTCCCACAGCGAGCCGTACCTCGTCCAGCAGGTCCTCGGACACCCCGGCGCGACGCGCAACCGCGGTCGCGATGAGCCGGGCCGTGCGCACGTGCGCTGGGAGGGCGCTGAACGTCAGCTCGACGGTGGCCATGTCTACTTGTCTCGGCCGTGGGCTTCCTTGGCCTCCTCCACCGAGGAGTAGATGCCGAAGACCTTGGTGAGTCCGGTGATCCGGAAGATCTTCAGAATGCGCTCCTGGGTGCAGACGAGCTCCAGGGACCCGTCGTGCGCGCGCACGCGCTTGAGCCCGCCGACCAGGACGCCGAGCCCGGTCGAGTCGAGGAAGTCCACCTTCTCCATGTTCACGAGGAGGTGGAAGTTACCCTTGTTGACCAGGTCGATGAGAAGCTCACGCAGCCTCGGCGCCGTGTACACATCGATCTCACCCTCGACCTCGACGATGGTGAGCCGACCCTCGGTGCGATGGTCCAACTTCAGATCCACAGATCCTCCAGCGCCTTGCCTGCAGAATGATCCTCACGGGCCCGCCGCCCGCAGACCCATTGTCTCCGGTGGCACGACCCCGACGCGCGGCATTCAACCACGCTCCGCCTCCGTGTCTATACGAAATCACGACTCCGGGCGACTCTCCCCACAGATGCCAAACTGGAAACCAGTGACTTCGAATCCCTCACCTTCGCAGCACGTCGGCGCCCTGCTGACCCGGCTGCTCGCCGTGCCGTCCCGTCGGGGGCGGCTCACTCATGTGGAGCATGTTCCAGCACGTCAGGCGGGTCAAGCCAGATGGCCGGACTGGATCCCGGAAACGCTCGCCGACCGCCTGCGCAACCAGGGCGTCGAGGGCCTGTGGGAACATCAGCTCGAGGCCGCGGAGCACGTGCGCCGAGGCCGAAACGTGATCATAGCCACGGGGACTGCGTCCGGTAAATCCTTGGCCTACCTGGTCCCGGCGGTATCGGAGATCTTCGACGGGCGCACCGTGCTCTACCTCGCGCCGACCAAGGCCCTCGCCGCCGACCAGCTGCGCACCCTGCGCGGCCTGCGCCTCGCCCGGGTGAAGGCGGCGACCTACGACGGCGACACGCCGTTCGAGGAACGCGCCTGGATCCGGCAGTACGCGAACTACGTCCTGACGAATCCGGACATGCTGCACCGGTCGATGCTGCCGCGACACGCCCAGTGGGCGACGTTCTGGCGGCGGCTCGGCCTGGTGGTCATCGACGAGTGCCACGGCTACCGCGGCGTCTTCGGCTCGCACGTGGCCCAGATCCTGCGCCGCCTTAGGCGGGTCTGCGCCAAGTACGGCTCCCGCCCGGTGTTCCTGCTCGCCTCGGCGACCGCGAGCGACCCCGGCACGGCCGCGATGCGGCTCACCGGCCTGGAGGCGGCCGAGGTGACCAACGACGCCTCGCCCCGGGGCGCGACCACGTTCGCGCTCTGGGAGCCGCCGCTGACGGACCTGCGCGGGGAGAAGGGGGCGCCGGTCCGGCGCACGGCGACCGCCGAGACCGCCGACCTGCTGACCGACCTCGTGATCGAGGGGGTGCGCACGCTCGCCTTCGTGCGCAGCCGCCGGGCGGCCGAGACGGTGGCGATGACCGCCCGCAGGCACCTGGAGGAGGTGTCACCGGAGCTGCCCGCCCGGGTGGCCGCCTACCGGGCCGGCTACCTCGCCGAGGACCGCCGGGCGCTGGAGAAGGCGCTGCGGGAGGGCGAGGTGACGGGCCTCGCCACCACGAACGCCCTCGAGCTGGGCGTGGACATCTCCGGCCTGGACGCGGTGCTCATCGCAGGCTGGCCGGGCACCCGCGCCTCGCTGTGGCAGCAGGCGGGCCGCGCGGGCCGCGCCGGCCAGGACGCGCTCGCCGTGCTCATCGCCCGCGACGACCCGCTCGACACGTACCTGGTGCACCACCCCGAGGCGCTGTTCGGCCGGCCGGTGGAGGCGATCGTCCTCGACCCCGACAACCCCTACGTCCTCGCGCCGCACCTGTGCGCGGCCGCGGCCGAGATCCCGCTCACCGAGGCCGACGTACCGATCTTCGGCCCGTCCGCCCCCGAGGTCCTCGACGACCTGGTCCGGCGCGGCCTGCTGCGCAGGCGGCCCACCGGCTGGTACTGGGCCCGCCGCGAACGGGCCTGCGACCTCGCCGACATCCGCGGCTCCGGCGGCCCTCCGGTCCACGTGGTGGAGGGCTCGACCGGCCGCCTGCTCGGCACCGTCGACGAGCCCTCCGCGCACACCACCGTGCACGAGGGCGCGGTATACCTGCACCAGGGCGACACCTACCTCGTCGAGACGCTCGACCTCGACTCCGGCGTGGCCCTCGTCGAGGCCGCCGACCCCGACTACTCCACGTTCGCCCGCGACGTCACCGACATCATGATCGTCGAGTCGCTGCGCTCCACCCCCTTCGGCCCGGGCGAGCTCCACTTCGGCACGGTCGAGGTGACCCGCCAGGTGGTCTCCTTCCTCAAGCGCGGCCAGACCGGCGAGATCCTCGGCGAGGAGCCCCTGGACCTGCCGCCCCGCACCCTGCGCACCCGGGCGGTCTGGTGGACACTCCCGGACAACGCCCTGGCCCGCCTGCCCGAGGGCGACCGCGCCGACCTGGGCGGCGCGGCCCACGCCGCCGAGCACGCCTCGATCGGCCTGCTCCCCCTCTTCGCCACCTGCGATCGCTGGGACATCGGCGGCGTCTCCACCGAACGCCACCCCGACACCGGCCTGCTCACCGTGTTCGTCTACGACGGCCACGCCGGCGGCGCGGGCTTCGCCGAACGCGGCTACACCCGCGCCCGCGAATGGCTCGAGGCCACCCGCGAGGCGATCGCCTCATGCGAATGCGAACAGGGCTGCCCTTCCTGCATCCAGTCCCCCAAATGCGGCAACGGCAACGAACCCCTCAACAAACACGCCGCCATCCGCCTCCTGGACATCCTTCTGTCCCCCTGACCCGCGGACCGCCCTTCGTACCGGGACCGGCCCCGCTGCCGCCGTTGCCCGCGGCCATGGTCGGCCCGCCGCCCGTCGTGGCCCCGCGCGGGCCGACCAGGGTTGGGTGGCCGGGCACCGCTCCGGCGAACGCGACAAGCACCCGGCGAAACCGCCCAGGCCCTGCTCGCCGTTGGTGAAGTAGCGGACGCCGCGGCCGAGCACGGGCACGCCGACCCAGCCGACGAGCAGCACCACCGGGCGAGCACAAGCCGGCGAATCCCGGGGAATGCCTCGGCGCCGCGGGTGTCGGCCCGCACCGGCTCATCGTGGGGCGTCCCGGCCTGCACCGCCGGGGGACGAGAACCGCTGCCGCTGATCAGCGACGGTTACCCCAGGACAGGCGCGTCGGCACCGGAACCATGTCGCGGGCCCGGATGGCCGCCGCAGTCACACGCACCTAAGTCCTCCGGTCCGGCGGTCACCTCCTCCGACGAGCGCTACCGCTATTCCCCATGCCATCCCGGTCCGGCCGGGTTGCGAGACCGAACGCCGGTTACTGGTTTCCCGCGCGCTATAACCCGGTTCCTCCTTCTCCTCGTGCGGTGTGCCATACGGCACGCCCTGCATCGCGTGCCGACCTCGGTAGGGCCGACCGACTCGCCGGTAGGCCGTCGCCGTCTCTGCGGCAAGGAAGGACCGGTGATTTCGAACTCGCGACCTCGACTCGCTCAGATCGGTTCCTTGCAGATCGGTTCCATGGCCAGGTGATCGTCCCGACCCCCGTGGCGCTCCTGGGGACCGCGAAAGCGGGCAAGGCACCCTCACGACCACCGCCACCGTCCTGCCGCCAATCCCGCGAGCCTGTGCGCCCTATCCGCCAATCGATCGCCTTTCGGCCGATCACCTTCCTCCGGCCTGCCCCATCGGCGGTCCGTGTCTTTCTCGGTTCGCCCGCTCCTGCCCCGGAGCCACCGAAGCCGATCACGAGTGGTTCTGCCGGAACGCCCGCCCGGTGTTCGCTTTGGAGAGCGGTCCGGAACGTCCCCGTTCGTCGGCACAACTCACGGTGCCGCCCGGTGGTCCGCCGGTCCGGCTCGGGCCCGGGCGTTCACCGTATGAAGTCCCAGCAAAGGCAGTCGCACCTCCGCCGCCACGATGACGTCCGCGGTAGGCCCTACGACCGCACAGCGCTCCAGCCCCGCGCCGTTCGCCGCCGCCACCGCCTCACCCCTCCGGCAGGCCTCCTCGCCCAGCGGTATCGCTCGTGCCGCGACGGCCAGCGCGGTGAGGTCCGCCGCGGCTTGTGCCCGGTGCCGTACCACGCGGGCGCCTGCCACGGTGACGAGGCCCAGCGCGACCGTCCAGAGCACGCCGATCAGGGCTACCGCCCACACGGTCGCGACTCCGGCCTCCCGTGTCCGTCTCCTCTCCGCGCCCCGGCCGACAGGACCCTCCCTGGCAGCCGGGACACGGCATCTTCTGGGGAGCGCGAAGCACTCCCCCAAGACCCGGCGGCAGCGCCCCGGCCATGGAACGCGGGTGCTCGTTCCGGCAGCGCCATCCGGACGTGGCCGCCGCAGGCGCAGGGTAGGTTGCGACGGCATTCGCCGGTCGCTCTGTGACGTTCTCGTCAGAACCACCACCGGTCGTGGATTCGCTCGCAGAGAACGCGGTTGCGAACTTCGTGACGGGCAGAGTCGCTGCCTCCGGTTCGGCGGGACAACCGCCGACTCGCCTCGTTCGATCACGTCACTCTCCCTTCACCGCCTGCCCCGACGCCGTGGCAGGTGAGAGCGGGTGTTGGAGCCGAGCCATCGGGCGAACAGGCGCGGGGATGCCGTGCTCGCAACCAGGCGCCTGCCGCCGGGTTGCCGGTGCGCCGGGTACCGGCGTTGCCGAGCCGGTGGCCGCTGACCACGCCTCCCTGCCGCAGAGGCTCGCGGGGGCGGGATCCCGTTGCCGACACGTCCGAGCGCGATGGTCGGCGCGGAGAGGTCGAGAGCGGCGCCGGCACACCGGCAAGGCGCCCGATGGTTCGTTCACCAGGCCGTATCGGGACGGGGTGAGTCGCTGAAGTCGCCTACGGCGTAGCACCACCTGGTCCGTCACCTCTCTGGGGTCCTTGAGGGTCCGCCCCGGGTGCGACCTCAGGTACGGGGCCGGTGTGTGCCGCATCGGCTCCCTGCCTCTCGCCCACCGGTGGGCCGTCGAGAGCGCCGCCGAAGGTGGATTCGCCAGGAGAGAACGCGGTTGCGGAGACTGTGATGGGTGGCAAAGGCTGCGCCCAATTCGGGCGAACGACAGCCGATACCGCGACCTTGAACATGCCGTTCTCCTGCTCGACGGAGGCATTCGCCTCCGGAGGCGCCACCTTGATCGCCGCTGCCCTGACCGCTTCGAGGGGTTCGCCGCGGGCTGCGGCCCGGGCACCGGCTCGGGCGGCGTCCACGCACGCGAGCTGGGCGGCGGCCACGGTGATCGCCCAGAGCCCTGCCGCAAGGACGAGGACGAGCGCGGGCAGCGCCATCGCGGCCTCGGCCGTGACGGCGCCGCGGTCGCCCGGCTCCGGCCTCATCCGGCGAGCTTGAGCGCTCGGTCGATGAGCCCTGTGAGCATCTCCTGCACCCCGGGACTCGTCACGATCTTGTAGAGAAGGGCGGCGAAGGCGCAGGCGGCGATCGTGCCGACCGCGTACTCCGCCGTGGACATGCCCGCGTCGCCGCGCGTGCGGATCCCGCGGAACGCGGCCTGCGCGCGCCGGATGGCCCACTGAACAGCGCACATGAGACTCCTCCGTTTCCACGCCCGCTCCCTGCTGCGGGCTCTCCAGGGGACAGGGTCGCGTTCCGCCGTCGTCCACAACGCCCTCGAATGCCGTTCTGTGGATAACCCGGCCGGTCATGGCACGAGCACCTGGGAGGCGAGGGCGACGACGACGGGAACGATGCCGAGGCAGACGAACGCCGGCAGGAAACACAGGCCCAGCGGCGCCACGGCAAGGACTCCGACCTTCCGAGCGGCCGCTGCGGACAGCGCCCGCGCCTCCTGGCGAGCGTCGGCGGACAGCCGGGTGAGGACGTCGGCGACCGGCGCACCGCTGAGCGCGGCACGGGTCATGGCACGGGCGAGCGGGGCGAGCGCGGGCTCGGCCGCTGCCACCGCCCACGCCTCCTCGGGGTCGGCGCCGAGCATGAGCCTTCGCCCCACCGCCGCCAGGATCTCCCCGAGCGGGCCGCCCATCGCCTCGGCGACGGCCTCGACCGCCGCCCGTGTCGGCTGACCGGCGCGAAGGCAGGCCGCCAGCATCTCCGCGGCGAAGGGGAGATCGGCGATCAGGCGCTCGCGTCGTCGACGCGCTTCGACCGGCTCGCGTCGGCGTGCGAGTACCACGACGGCCGCGGCGACCGCCGCACCGGCCGCGAGGCCGAGCACACCGCCGATGCCGACGGCACCTGCGACCCCGCATGCGGCCGCTTGCACCCAGATGCGCACGCCCGGCCCTTGCGGCCGACCTTCATCCCTGTGGGCCGTCCGCTCGCCCGGCGTATCCGCCTGTGCTGCGGCGCGGAGTCGCAGGAGCCGGTCACGGGCAAGGTTCGGGGACGGCCAGACCAGCACCGCGGCCGCGATCAGGATGACGGCGAGTACTCCGGCGATGGTGCGCCCTCCCTTCTCCTGCTCTTGGTCGTTCGTCTCTCTTCGCGGGAATGCGCCCGAACGCGATGTCGGATCGGTGCGCGGCAGCCGGGTCCGCTCCCCGGCCGGGCTGCGTTGCAGTCCGCGGTGGCTCTGTGTCGATGCGCCCGGTCCTGCACAGTGCGCCGTCCGCGAGGACAAGGGCCTCTGCGGCTCGGAGCGGCCTCTTCGGAGGTCGGGACCCGGTCAGGTTGAGGCGGTTCTCTCCGCCGCGGCGACCATGCGGCGGATCCACACGACGCCCGCCACGTCGAGGGCCGCTCCCGCCAGGAGGCACGCGAAGCCGGCAGGGCCGCCGAAGAGGAATCCGAGGGGATCCATGCCGAGGCCGACGGCCATCAGGATGCCGAGCACGGGAAGGCCGGCGAGGAGCCGTACGGTGGCGCGAGGCCCGGCGAGCTGAGCGGCGAGATCTCTGCGGTGGGCCTCGGACTCGCGCAGTGCGACGATCACGCCTTCGACGAGCTCGGTCAGGCTGCCGCCGACCGCGGTGCTCACCCGCCAGCAGGCCGCGAGCCGTCGCAGGCCCTCGGCACCGGGTGTCCTGGCCGCCTCGGCGAGGGCCGCGGGAACGTCGCCGCCGTCCCTGGCGGCGGCTGCGACCGGGCGGAGGACGGCCGGTTCGGGCGGGGCGACGGCGGTCACGGCGCGGCAGAGGGCATCCTCGGCGGACCGGCCCGCCGTGAGTTCGGCCATGAGCGCCTGGCACAGCTCGATGCAGGCCTTGCGCCACGCGTCCGCCTCCTTTCCGGCCCGCCCGGGCCAGGCCAGGCGCCGCAGCCGGACGATCGCCCCGGCCGGCCACCCGCGCCAGATCGGCGTGGCCGGAGGAGAGGTCAGCTCCCGTAACCGCACACGCTCCGGCGACGGGCCGCAGGCCACCCACGCCGCGAGTCCGGCCGCCACGGCGGCCACAAGTTCCATCACCGCCTGCGGCCTCCCCAGGCTTCGCCGGACCCGCCCGGGCGAACCCGGGCCACGGCGGTGAGGTACGCGCCGTTCGGCTTGCCTGGCGGGGGCGGTCCGATGCGGCCGACGCCGGGAGAGGCGGCAGGGCGGCCGGGCCGGCCGGTAGTGGTACGGCGTCGGCGCGGCAGGGCCGACCGCCTCGGTACCTGCCGAGCCTTCATCGCCCACGGCCTCCGCGCGATCCGGACGGCGCCCCGAACAACCCGGCGATCGCGGGCAGGCGGGCCGCCAAGACGGGGAAGGCGGGGCCTGGTACGGGTGGACCCGATGGGGGGAAGGTCAGGGCCGGGGTGGCCTCGACGAGGCCGTCGGGACGGCGGCAGAGCAGGCAGATCTCCGAGAGCCGCCTGCGGCCGCCGCGGGGGTCGCGGACGAGGTGGATGACGACGTCGAGGGCGGCGGCGATCTGGCTGTGCACGGCTTCGCGGGACAGGCCCGCGGCGCAGGCGAGTGCCTCCAGGCGGGCGGGCACGTCGGCCGCGGTGTTCGCGTGGAGGGTGCCGCAGCCGCCCTCGTGACCCGTGTTGAGGGCACCCAGCAAGGTCACCACCTCGCTTCCGCGCACCTCGCCGACCACGAGACGGTCCGGACGCATGCGCAGGGCCTGGCGGACCAGATCGTACAGTTCGACACCGCCTTTGCCCTCCAGGTTGGGCGGGCGGCATTCCAGGCGCACCACGTGCGGGTGGACGGGCCGCAGCTCCGCCGAGTCCTCCACGATGACGAGGCGCTCCGCCGGGTGGACGAGGGAGAGCATGCTCGACAGGAGCGTGGTCTTGCCGGTGCCGGTTCCGCCGGTGACGAGGAAGGCCAGCCGGGCGGCGAGGATCTCCGCGAGCACGCGTGCGCCCGGGCCGGGGACGAGCTCGTCCAGGGTGAACACGCGCCGCGACGGCAGGCGCAGGGAGATGCAGGTGCCGTCGACCGCGATCGGCCGCAGCACCGCGTGCAGCCGGATGCCGCCGGGCAGCCGGGCGTCCACGTAGGGGCTGGCGTCGTCGAGGCGGCGGCCGGCGCTCGCGGCGAGCCGCTGGGCCAGCCGCCTCACGTCGTCGTCGCCGGGGAAGGTGATGGAGGTGCGGCGCAGGCCGCATCCGTCGTCGGCCCACACCTCGCGCGGGCCGTTCACCAGGATGTCGGTGACGCCGGGCTCGGCCAGCAGCGGCTCGAGCGGCCCGGCGCCGATCAGGTCGGCGTGCAGCGCCCGGGTCACCGCGAGCACCTCGGCGTCGCCGATCACCGCCCGTTCGGCCCGCAGGGCGGCGGCCACCTGGGCGGCCGTCGGCTCGGCCCCGGCACGCGCCAGCCGTACCCGGACCGCCTCGACGAGTTCGGCGGGGATCGCGGGCGACCGGTCGGTCCGGTGTTCCCGCGGCCCGGCCTCCGGATAGGTCATCACGGTCATACGGCGGCCTCCTCTCGGCGGAGCGTGTCGAGGAAGGCGGCGCAGAAGCCGCCGAGGGGCGTGCGCGGGGAGAGGGGCGGGGCGTCGCCGCGGTCGAGGGCGGCGGTGAGGCCACGCTGGTCGGGTATGCGGCCCGCGCACGGCAGGTCGAGGCAGGAGGCGGCGACGTCGGGGTCGAGCGGGCGGCCGCGCAGCACCGCGCGGATGTCGTGGGTGTGGCGGCGCAGCACGAGCAGGAGCTGGCCGGAGGCGAGGACGCCGCGCAGGTCGGCGGGGACGACGAGCAGGGTGGTGCGGGCGCGGGCGAGCGCCTCGGCACCGCCGGGGTCGATGTGGCGCGGCAGGTCGACCACGACCAGGTCGCAGCCCCGCCGCGCCGCGTCGAGCACGGTGCGCATCGCCTCCGCCGGGATGGGCGTCGGATCGCCGCGGTGCCAGGACAGCACGGTCAGCGGCCCCAGGCCGGGCAGGGCCCTGCGGAGGGCGGCGAAGCTCACCCGTCCCTCCCGGCCGACCACGTCGGGCCAACGCGCGCCCTCCGCCCGCTCCTGGCCGAGCAGCACGTCGATGCCGCCGCCTAGGGGATCGGCGTCGACGAGCAGGGTGCGTGCTCCGGCCCGGGACGCGTACAGCGCGAGGGAGGCCGCGAGCACGCTCGCGCCGGCGCCGCCGCGGCCGCCCACCACGCAGACGATCCGTCCGTTGCGTGCGGCCGGCTCGGCCGCCTCGGCGAACGCGTCCACCAGATGCCGTTCGGCGGCGGGTAACTCCAGGACACCTTGGGCGCCGACCGCGACACAGCGGCGCCAGACATCCGGGTTCTCGGGTTCGCGCGTCACCAGCAGCACGTCCGATCGCCGTGGCGGCCCGAGCGCGGCCACCGCGTCGGCGAGGTCGGCGCCGACCACCACGAGGGGCGCGGGCAGCCAGTACGGCCGGGCGTGGGCGGCGGCGTGCGCGACGTCGAGCTCCACTCCGGCGGCCGCCGCGATCCGGAGAAGGTCGTCGAGCAGCTCCTGATCGTCGGTGATGACGAGGGGACGGTTCATCGGTGCCTCCCGGTGCGTGGGAGGTCCACCATCCGTCATCGCGGAATCGGCCGGAGTTCCCGAACCGGATTCTGTGGATAGTGCTTTACCTGTGGAAAAAAGGGGCGACCCCCGCCGGGGGGGGAGAGCGGGGGTCGCCGAACGGTCCGGCTCCGGGGGGGTAGAGCCGGTCCCGTTGTTAGAAGAAAGCTTTCAACACCTCACCACTACATGGCAAGACGCCTGCAAAGTCATCGAGGCACGACCAAGGAACGTCCATGACGCAACTTGTATGCTGCCCGATCCCCCGATGTTTCGTCGAGCGGCGTGCCGTATTTTCACCGCCTTTCCGTCTCCGGCGGCCCGGCCGACGGTAAAGGTCTTGCTCCAGGGGGTTCCCAAGGGCCACGGTCCGACGTAGAAAGGTGGTACGGACAGAGCGTCCGGGTACGGCTACCGGGTACCCACGCGCGACCAGCCGCGGGAGGCGCGTCGAGCAGGGCTTGTCCCACTCAGACGGATTGAGGTGCACGCTTGGTAGCCCGGCCAGACGTACCGGCGACGGCGTCCCGCGCCAGGGACGCCGTTCGCTATGCCGGCGCGCGCCCCATTGCACGGGTTTACCTCTCTCCCGTTCCACCGGTGAATCGAAACGCCGCCGTATTGGGGACCGCGTGGCCCTCTTCCCGCCCCCGGGCACACCGAGCCGATCGGACCGCCAGGCCCCGGAGACGCCGGCGTGAGGCGGCCACGGCCGCACGAGCGTCGACGGCCGCGGTCCGGGCGCCGCGCGACCGTGCGC
Organism: Thermopolyspora flexuosa; assembly: GCF_006716785.1. Lineage (NCBI taxonomy): Bacteria > Bacillati > Actinomycetota > Actinomycetes > Streptosporangiales > Streptosporangiaceae > Thermopolyspora > Thermopolyspora flexuosa. The sequence goes on from NZ_VFPQ01000001.1 coordinate 4,816,691, forward strand.
GCCGGGGCACGGACCTGCCGTTTCGCTCACGACTCGCTCCCTGACCTGCATCGACGGCTCGGTGGACACCGCATCGGCGCGGACTCCCGGCGAAGACGTGGGCCCGCACCGTTGATCATGACGGAAGGCGGCGGTCACCACCAACCGGGATGTCCACTATATGAGCACCAATCATCTTTGTCGTGTCAAGTGGCGAAACCCGGGAAGTCGCCCCGTTCGGAATCACCGGCCCCGGCGGTTTCTCCCCCGACCGGCCGTACCGGACGGCGCCGCCGTACCGCCGGGATCCCGATCTTCGGAGAGCGGCAAAGATGTTCGTATTCCGCGCCGTACGGTTAACGGAACTGAACCGGTGCAGCGACGGTACGTGTTCCGCTTTCCGGCACCGCCCGTGATCGGTTCGCGTTCCGGCAGGAAGGGCCGGGAACGGGCGGCCGAAAGCGCCGCGCCGCCGTCACCCGGCACCGTTCCGTCAGCGCGACATGGCCTCGCAGACGGCCGTCGCCTCACGCGCCCCGAGAACCACGGCCGAGGCGCAATGTTGTATCCAGGACGCCACACCTTCCGGCGTTCCCGACAGATAACCGCGAAGGTTTCGTGCATAGGCGTCGCCGAGTTCCACGTGCCCGACCTCCACCGCCACCAGCGACTTGGGATCCAGCCCGAACTCGGTGTAGGTGAGCCGCTCCGCCGCCCGGGCCACCACCCCGTCCGCCACGCCGAACGGCCGCAGCACGACCAGCTCGGCGTGCACGATCGCGCCCAGCACGAGCGCGGGCGTGTCGTCGGCCGCGGTCACCAGTCGTGCCAGCGCGTCGACGCGCGCCGCCGCCACCTCGGCCGAGGGCGCGGGGCCGAGCCCCAGGGGATCCGCCTCGGTGGGCCCCTGCCGGGGACGGCCCAGCTCCGGCTCGTCCGCGATGCCCACCGCGGCCACGGTGTGCAGCCGGGCCAGTACCTGCCGGGGAGCGGACCGCCAGGTCCTGCCGAGCCGCGCCGCCTCCGCCAGCGCGCGCAGCGCCCCCTGGGTCACCGGATCCGTCGCCTCGCCGCGCCGTACCGACTCCAGCGGGTTGTCCACACCCTCCAGGGCCGCCGACGCGCGGGCGCCGCGCAGCACGGACTCGGCCGAGACCTCCGGGCTGCGCCGTCGCAGGGCGCGGTGCCGGTAGAGCCGGTCGACCGCCTCCCGGGCCTCGCGCACCGCCTCCGGCACCCCGGGCAGCTCGGCGAGCGCCGCCAGCGGCCCGCGTCCGTTCCCGCCACCCGTCCTCGATCGCCCGTTCGTCCCATCGCTCAGCACGGTCATCGACCCTACAGGTGCCACTCACCGACCGGTTCATACCGTTGACCGAGGAGACAAGCCCGGGTCTTCCGTCCCTCTTCCATTTGTCATGGGATAGCGGGTATGACACTCGAACCGCTTCCACTACGCCCTGCGGTCGCCTCGTACCGGCCGCCGGGCACGGAGGCGGCCCTTGTCCGCCGCAGTGGGTAGCTGCTGGAGTGGGAGCCCCACCCACACCGCATACACGAGGCATGTAAGGAGTACGTCGTGGCCCCGGACACCCCTGGTCGCCAGACCCAAGAGACACTCTCCAACCTGCTGCAGGAGACTCGTCGATTCGACCCGCCGGCCGACCTCGCGGCCCAGGCGAACGTCAAGGCCGACGCCTACGAGGAGGCGGCGGCCGACCGGCTGAAGTTCTGGGAGCAGGCGGCCGAGCGTCTGGACTGGGCGGAGCGCTGGCACACGGTGCTCGAGTGGAACCCGCCGTTCGCCAAGTGGTTCCTCGGCGGCAAGCTCAACGTTGCCTACAACTGCGTCGACCGCCACGTCGAGGCGGGCAAGGGCGACAAGGTCGCCTACTACTGGGAGGGCGAGCCGGAGGGCCACAGCCGGGTCATCACCTACGCCGACCTGCAGCGTGAGGTGAACAAGACGGCGAACGCCCTGCTCGAGCTCGGCGTCCGCAAGGGCGACCGTGTCGCGATCTATCTGCCGATGATTCCCGAGCTGCCGATCTCGATGCTCGCCTGCGCGCGGATCGGCGCGATCCACTCGGTGGTCTTCGGGGGCTTCTCGGCGTCCGCGCTCGAGGGGCGTATCAAGGACGCGGACGCCAAGATCGTCATCACCGCCGACGGCGGGTTCCGTCGCGGCAAGCCGAACGCGCTCAAGCCGACCGTGGACGAGGCCCTGGCCAACTGCCCGGGCGTCGAGCGCGTGGTGGTCGTCAAGCGCACCGGCGAGGACGTGCCCTTCGGCGAGAAGGACATCTGGTGGCACGACCTGGTGGACCGGCAGAGCGACAAGCACGAGGCCGAGCCGCACGACGCCGAGGATCCGCTGTACATCCTCTACACCAGCGGTACCACGGGTAAGCCGAAGGGCATCCTGCACACCACCGGCGGTTACCTCACCCAGGTCGCCTGGACCCACTGGGCCGTGTTCGACCTCAAGCCGGAGACCGACATCTACTGGTGCACGGCCGACATCGGCTGGGTGACCGGGCACTCCTACATCGTGTACGGCCCGCTCGCCAACGGCGCGACGAGCGTGATCTACGAGGGCACGCCGGACACGCCGCACCGTGGCCGCTTCTGGGAGATCGTCCAGAAGTACAAGGTCACCATCTGCTACACCGCGCCCACCGCGATCCGCACCTTCATGAAGTGGGGCGACGACATCCCCGCCAAGTTCGACATGTCGAGCCTGCGCGTGCTCGGCTCGGTGGGCGAGCCGATCAACCCCGAGGCGTACGTCTGGTACCGCGAGCACATCGGCGGCAACCGCTGCCCGGTGGTGGACACCTGGTGGCAGACCGAGACCGGCGCCATCATGATCACCCCGCTGCCGGGCGTCACCTCGGCGAAGCCGGGCGCGGCGATGCGGCCGCTGCCGGGCATCGTCGCCGACGTGGTCGACGACACCGGGCAGAGCGTGCCGAACGGCGGCGGCGGCTTCCTGGTGATCAAGGAGCCCTGGCCGTCGATGCTCCGCACCATCTGGGGCGACGACCAGCGGTACATCGACACCTACTGGTCGCGCTTCCCGGGCATGTACTTCCCCGGCGACGGCGCCAAGAAGGACGAGGACGGCGACCTGTGGCTGCTCGGCCGCGTGGACGACGTCATGCTCGTCTCCGGCCACAACATCTCCACCACCGAGGTCGAGTCGGCCCTGGTGTCCCACCCGAAGGTCGCCGAGGCCGCGGTCGTGGGCGCCACCGACCCGGTGACCGGGCAGGCCATCGTGGCCTTCGTCATCCTGCGCGGCGACGCCGGCGAGGGCCCCGAGCTCGCCAAGGACCTGCGTGACCACGTCGCGAAGACCCTCGGCCCGATCGCGAAGCCGCGGCAGATCCTGGTCGTGCCCGAGCTGCCGAAGACCCGTTCCGGCAAGATCATGCGGCGGCTGCTTCGGGACGTGGCCGAGAACCGCTCGCTCGGTGACGTCACCACGCTCACCGACAGCAGCGTGATGGATCTGATCAAGCAGAAGCTGCCGACCGCCAAGAGCGAGGACTGAGCAGCCTGATCCAGGGCGACGCCCGGGCCACCGAGAACCCTCGGAGAGGCCCGGGCGTTCGTCTGTCCACAGGCCGGGCGGTTGTCCACAGATCGAAACGACCGGGTCGCGTCATCCCAGGGGAACGGGTAGGTGTTAGGGCAGCCTGCCGCGGAAGCCACCGTTTTGCGCGCGTGCGCGTGACGGTCGTGACGCAGGATGATGTCCGAGGCAGCTTGTCGATAGGAGTCGGATATGGCCACACCGCCCTCCCAGCAGGAGGAGTCGCTCGGCACCCTCGTCGCCCAGGCGACCGAGCAGATCTCGGCACTGGTGCGTTCCGAGATCGAGCTGGCGAAGGCCGAGCTGAAGTTCGACGCCAAGCGGGTCGGCACCGCGGCGGGCCTGTTCGGCGCTGCCGCGTTCATGGCCCACCTGTGCCTGATCCTCGCCTCGTTCGCCATCGCGTACGCGCTGGTGGCGCTCGGCGTCTGGCAGTGGGCGGCGTTCGCGCTGGTGACCCTCCTCTATCTGCTCGTGGCCGGGGTGCTCGTCCTCATCGGTGTGCGGCGGCTGAAAGGGCTGACCGGCATGCGGCGCACCACCCGCACCCTGAAGAGCCTGCGGGGAGGGAGCGACGCCGCGGCGGTGACCTCGGGCACCGAGGAGCAGGTGAAGCCGTGATCGCGTCGGCTGCGGCATCGCCGGACGAGTCCGAGATCCAGTTCGACGGGCCGTGGACCCACCGCGCCGTGCACGCGAGCGGCACGCGCTTCCACGTGGCCGAGGCGGGCGACGGGCCGCTGGTGCTGCTGCTGCACGGCTTCCCGCAGTTCTGGTGGGCCTGGCGGCACCAGATCACCGCGCTGGCCGAGGCCGGCTACCGCGCCGTCGCCGTCGACCTGCGGGGGTACGGCGCGAGCGACAAGCCGCCGCGCGGGTACGACCTGCCCACCCTCGCCGCGGACGCGGCCGGGTTGGTCCGGGCGCTGGGCGAGACGCACGCGACGGTCGTCGGGCACGACTGGGGCGGGCTGCTCGCCTGGACGATGGCCACGCGCTACCCCAAGGTGGTGCGCCGTCTGGTGGCGGTGTCGGCGCCGCATCCGCTGCGGCTGCGCGCGTCGCTGTTCACCGACCGCGGGCAGGGCCGGGCGCTGCGGCACGCGCTGATGTTCCAGCTGCCGTTCCTGCCCGAGCGCAGGCTCACCCGAGGGCTGGTCGAGCAGCTGCTGCGCCAGTGGTCGGGGCCGGACTGGCCGGAGCCGGACGTCGCCGCGCGGTACGCCAAGGCGTTCCGCATCCCGCACGTCGCGCACTCGGCGCTCGAGTACTACCGCTGGTTCGGCCGTTCCCAGCTGCGGCCGGACGGCCGGAGCTACGCCCGCAAGATGCGCAGGCAGATCGAGGTGCCCACGCTGCAGCTGCACGGGGCGCTCGACACCTGCATCCTGCCGCGCACCGCGCAGGGCTCGGGCCGGTACGTCGCCGCCCCCTACCGCTGGCGGCTGCTGGAGGGGGTCGGCCACTACCCGCACGAGGAGCGCCCCGAGCGGTTCACCACCGAGCTGCTCGGCTGGCTCGCCGACCCGGAACCGGAACGCTGAGCGGCGGGCAGGGGCCAGGCGCCTGCCTCGGGCGGTATGCGCTGTAGCGGGCGGTGGGTGACGGCGCCGACCGCGCCGTGGCGCATCGGTCACGGGCATCATCGGGCCGACGCTAAGGTGCCGGTTCGGCCCGAGCACAAGGGCGTGCGGGCCGTACGGGACAGGAACGGCCCGGCGAGGGGCGTGGCAGCGCGGTGCGGCGGCCACCAGGGGTGATCGGCGGCACAGTGGCGTGGCCGGGGACCGCCAGGGCCGGGACGCAGGCCACCGATCGTGATCGCCGCCTGGGGCGACGGCGGTGAGGCTCAGGCGTCGCCGGGAAGTGGGCCGAGGTCGTGACCGTTGGCACGGACCAAGGGTTCGGCAGGGAACGGCCAGCGACCCAGGGACGGAGAATCAGGGGCGGACGTGGACAGGAACGCAGATCGGGACGTCGCCGAGGACCCCCACGGGACCATCCGCGCGGACGCCTCTGGCGGCGGGATTCGCCATCGCTCCGGTGACGGGAGCGCCGGCCGACCCGGCGGCGGCGTGGATGGGGCGAGGGCCGAGGACACCGCCGTCGGCGGCAACGTCACCGGCCACGTCGGCGGCGGAGACCCGGCGAGCGGTACCGGCAAGGGCCGTGGCGGGCGCGTGGAGAGGGACCGGGATGAGGCCGGGCGACCGCGGAACGCACGCCCTCGGGATGCCTTCGGACGCCCGTTGCCGCATGGTGCGAAGGGGATCGAGCGGGTGCCCGACGACTACGCTCCGAGCGCCGAGGAGGCCGTCAGAGCCGCGATCGGCCATCTTGACGACGGGCATCCCTTCCTCGCCCACGAGGTGTTCGAGTCGCGCTGGAAGTGCGGGCCCGCCGAGGAACGCGACCTGTGGCAGGGCCTGGCCCAGATCTGCGTCGGGCTGACCCATCTCCAGCGCGGCAACACGACTGGGGCCGCCGCCCTGCTCACCCGCGGGGCCGACCGGGTGACCGCGTACGGCACGCGAGAGCCGTACGGGATGGATCTGGCCGAGACCGTCGGCGTCGCCCGCACGCTCGCGGGCTCGGCCACCGCCGCGGCCGACGCCATCGCCGCGATCCGCCGTGCCCTCCGGCCCGGTACGGCGGCCGAGACCGCAGGGCGTACGGCACAGCGTTGACGGCACGCCCGTCGCGCCCGGCCGACGTCGGCCGCGCACGGCACGCGAGAGCCGTACGAGATGGATCTGGCCGAGACCGTCGGCGTCGCCCGCACGCTCGCGGGCTCGGCCACCGCCGCGGCCGACGCCATCGCCGCGATCCGCCGTGCCCTCCGGCCCGGTACGGCGGCCGAGACCGCAGGGCGTACGGCACAGCGTTGACGGCACGCCCGTCGCGCCTGGCCGGTGCCTCCATCCGACGCAGAACGCCACTGAGGATGGCGAGGTACCGCAGGCCGCGAGGCCGACGCGCATGACGTCGCCACCTCAAGGGCGGTGGAGTGAGTCGTCGCGCGGGTCAGTCGCACTCCTGGGTGTCGACCCTCTGCACCGCGGTACGGCCGGCCTCGGCGTCGGGGGCGACCTCCTTGGCCGTCAGGGCGTAGCCGGTGTCCTCCCGGTCGGTGGCGGCGGCGAAGATCACGCCGTAGACCTCGCCCGTGGGGGTGAGCAGCGGGCCGCCGGAGTTGCCGGGCTGGACGACGCCGCGGATCGCGTACACTTCGCGCTCCACCTCGCGCCGGTGGTAGATGTCGGGCGCGGTGGCCGTCTGCTGCACCCGGATCCGGGCGGGGCGGGCGGTGAAGCCCTTGTCCTTGGGGAATCCGGCGATGATGGCGTCGTCCCGGGACTTGGCCGTGAAGTCGAACTCGAGGATCGGGGCCTGCAACGTCGGCACGTACAGCACGGCGACGTCGCGGGCGGGGTTGAAGAGCACCACCCGGGCGTTGTGCCGCCTGCCGGTGTGGTCGATGACCCGCAGCTCCTCCTTGACGCCCGCGACCACGTGGGCGTTCGTCATCACCCGCTGGTCGGCGTAGACGAATCCGGTGCCCTCGATGCGCTTGCGGCAGGCCGGGGCGTTGCCCTGGACCTTGACGATGGCGCGGCGGGCCCGGACGAGCTGCGCCCCCTTGAGCACGCTCCGGTCCGGGGGCGGCACCTCCACGAACCGGCCCGCGCCGATGTCGCTGAACACCTGCGGGAACTCCGAGGTGTTGACGAAGTCGCGGAAGGCGCCCTGCCAGTTCTTCGCGGCGCTCGGCATCATCTGGTCGACCGTGCGCAGCACGAGCGAGCCGTTGATCTGCTGGACGATCGGCTTGAACGGCGCGCTCACCAGCAGGGTGCCGATGAGCCAGGCGATGACGAGGACCGAGAGCGCGCTGGCGAGCGTGCCGCCCAGCGAGTCGACGATGCGGGCGGGCTCCCAGGTGACGTGGCTGCGGACGATCGCGCCGAGCGTGGACGAGGCGAACTGTCCGATGGTCGCGGACAGGAACACCACCACGATGGCGAGCAGGGCCTGCTCGGTGGGGCCGTCCACGATCGCGTGGGCGATCGGCGGGGCGATGAACACGCCGAGGACGGCGCCGCCGACGAAGCCGAGGAAGCTGAAAGCCCCGATGATGAAGCCCTGCCGGTATCCGGATATGGCAAAGGCGATCACCAAGCCGATGAGGATCAGGTCGAGGAGATCACCTTGCACGGTTACCACGGTAGCCAGCCGGACCACGCCTCGCGCGCCTGTTCTGGAACCTGAGAACATCTCAGGATCGCTCCGGCGGCCCGCCGATATGCCGACGACGACCGCCGTGCGGCATTTGTCCCCCAGCGAACGCGTTCCTCACCCGCCCCCCGCATCCGGCGGGCGGCGGCCACGACGGCAGGTCACCGGCCGGGTGTCGGGCCGCACCTGACAACCGGAGCGGCCGTACGCGACGTCGAAGGCCGGTGCCGGGCGACGGACCGGCTCGGCCACGCCCGGCCGCCGGGGGCCGTACCTCGCGTCCGGTCAGCGCGTGGCGAGGTCGAGGGCGTCGGGCGGGAGGTCCTCGATCCGGGAGCGGTCCCAGGGGCGTTCGAAGCCGGCCGCGGCGAGCACGCCGCTCAGCAGGCGGCCGGTGAAGCCCCAGACGAGCAGGCCGCGGACGCGGAAGGCAGGGCCGATGTAGCCGCTGGGGCCGCGCAGGCGCAGGCGGTTGCGCGGGTCGACCAGTTCGGCGATGGGCACGCGTTCGACGGCGTCGACCTCGTCGGGCGCGGCCGGGTGCACCGCGCAGGGCGTGTGCCACCAGCCCAGCACCGGGGTGACCCGGTTGGCGCTGCGCGCGACGTAGACCTCGGGCATGGTGCCCACGACGGTGACGCCCGACGGGTCGAGGCCGGTCTCCTCCTGGGCCTCGCGCAGGGCCGCGGCGATCGGGCCGTCGTCCTCGGGATCGACGCCGCCGCCGGGGAACGCGGGCTGGCCGGCGTGCACGCGCCCGCGGGCGCTGCGCTGGATGAGCAGCACGTCGGTCCCCTGCGGCCCCTCCCCGAACAGGAGCAGCACCGCGGCCGGACGCCCGCCCGTGGCCGGGGGCCGCAGCTCGGCGGGCACCGGGAAGTTCGCGGCCCGCCTGGCGAGCTCACGCAGCCAGTACGGCACGCCGCCGGGGCCGCCCGGCGCGGTGGCGGGCGGGTACGCGCCATCGGGAGCCGGGGCCGCCGCGCCGTACGGCACGGCCGCGCCCGCCCCGGGGGCGCCGGAACACGAGGCGCCCGGCCCGACCCGCGGGTGCCGGGGGCACCGGCCGGGCGCCGGGATCGAGGCGTTCACGTCGGTCATGAGAACGGTCCGCTCCTCACCAGCTTGGCCGCCTGGGCGGGGTCGGTGGGACCGGTGCCGAAGGAGGGGCAGAGCGCGGCGAGTGGGCAGACGCCGCACGCGGGCCGGATCGCGTGGCAGATGCGGCGGCCGTGCCAGATCACGCGGTGGGAGAAGATCGTCCACTCCTTCTTGGGGATGAGCTCGCCCACCTCCCGCTCGATCTTCACCGGGTCGGTCTGCCTGGTCCAGCCGAAGCGGGTGGTGAGCCGCTTGAAGTGGGTGTCCACGGTGAGGCCGGGGATGCCGAAGGCGTTGCCCAGCACGACGTTCGCGGTCTTGCGGCCGACGCCCGGCAGGGTGACCAGGTCCTCCATGCGCCGCGGCACCTCGCCGCCGAACCGCTCGCAGAGCGCCTGGCCCATGCCGATGAGGTTGTTCGCCTTCGCCCGGTAGAACCCGGTGGAGCGGATGATCTCCTCAAGCTCGGCGCGGTCGGCGCTCGCGTAGTCTTCGGCGCTCCGGTACTTCGCGAAGAGCACGGGGGTCACCATATTTACCCTTTTGTCCGTGCATTGCGCCGATAGGATCGTTGCTACCAGCAGTTCCAGTGGTGACCCGAAATCCAGCTCACAGTGGGCGTCCGGATAGGTTTCCGCAAGTATGCGGTTCATCCGGCGTGCGCGTCTGACCAGAGCAGGCCGGGACTCTCCGGCCGTAGGGGCGTTGCGGGGCACCCAGTTAGCCTACGCGGACCGGGGACGGACTGACCGCCGGTGGGGTGCGTCACAATTACTGATGACGTCCGGCCGCTCCCGGATCCGCGTGCGCGATCATACGCGAGGAGGCATCTGTGTCTGAGGATGTGCTGAGCAAGGCTCCGCTGTTCGCCGCGCTCGACCGGGAGAGCGCCGCCGCCCTGAGGACGAGCGTCACCGAGGTCCGCCTGGCCAAGGGGCAGACGCTGTTCAGCGAGAACGACGCCGGCGACCGGCTCTACGTGGTCCTCGAAGGCAAGATCAAGCTCTCCCGCACCGCCGCGGACGGCCGGGAGAACCTGCTGAGCGTGCTGGGCCCCGGGGAGATGTTCGGCGAGCTGTCCCTTTTCGATCCCCGTCCCCGTACGGCGAGCGCGATCGCCCTCACCGAGGCCCGCCTCGCCGGGCTCGGCCACGACGACCTCCGTCCCTGGCTGACCGGCCGGCCCGAGGTCGCGCTGCACCTGCTGCGCGCGCTCGCGCAGCGGCTGCGCCGTACCAACGACGTCATCGCCGACCTGGTCTTCACCGACGTGCCCGGTCGCGTGGCCAAGCAGCTCCTCGACCTGGCCGAGCGGTTCGGCCAGAAGACCGAGGAGGGGGTGCGCGTCCACCACGACCTCACCCAGGAGGAGCTCGCCCAGCTCGTCGGCGCGTCCCGGGAGACCGTGAACAAGGCCCTCGCCGACTTCGCCCAGCGCGGCTGGCTGCGCATCGAGGCGAAGGCGGTGCTCATCCTCGACAAGGAGCGGCTGCAGCACCGCTCCCGCTAGCCGGCGGCGCCGGCCACGCCGCGGCACCGCCACCGAGGCCCGATGCCGCCCGCCGTACCGAAGGCCGCACGTCCGCGCCGACGGGGTGCTCACACCCCGTCCAGGTAGTCGAGCTGTGCCCGCACCGACTGCTCCGCCGCGGGCCACAGGGACGGATCCACCTCGGCGTAGACGATCTCCACGATCTCCCGAGGCGTCCGGGCCCCCTGCTCCCGCGCCCGCCGGATCTGGTCGAGGCGCTCGCGACGGTGCGCGATGTAGGCGTCGAGTACCCCCACCGGGTCGTCGAGCACCGGACCGTGGCCGGGCAGCAGCGCTTTGGCCTCCACCGACTCCACCATCGCCCGCAGCCGGTCGAGCGAACGCAGGTAGTCGGCGAGGTTCCCGTCGGCCGCGATCACCGTGGTGCCCCGGCCGAGCACCGTGTCGCCGGTGAACACGGCGCGGTCCTCCGGTAGGTGGAAGCACAGCGAGTCGAACGAGTGCCCGGGCGTGCCCGCCACGCGCAGCTCCAGGTCGCCCACCGGTATGACGTCGCCGTCGGCGAGGCCCTCCGAGCCGAGCCGGTGGCGAGGGTCGAGGGCGCGTACCGGAGCGCCGGTGAGCTCCGCGAAGCGGGCCGCGCCGCCGCTGTGGTCGCGGTGCCCGTGGGTGAGCAGGATCGCCTCCACCCGCCGCCCCGCGAGCCGGTCGAGCACCCGCCGCAGGTGGCCCTCGTCGTCCTCCGGGCCGGGGTCGATGACGACCGCGCGGTCGCCGTCCGGGCGGCCGACGATCCAGGTGTTGGTGCCGTCGAGCGTCATCGGGGAGGGGTTGGGCGCGAGTACGGCCTCCGCGTTGGGGGTGCCGGAGCCGTCCGGCCCCGACGCCGGGATGCGCAGGCCGCTCACGCCCGCCCCTCCCGCACGCCGTCGCCGGCGGGCTCGGGGACGAGCAGCCGGTACACGCCGTCCTCCCCGCGCACGACCTCGGGGGCGACGGTGACCACGGTGCGCTCGGCGGCGAGCACCTTTCCCACCTCCGGGTAGGCGGCGATCTCGGCGATGGTGCGCCGGGTCGGGGGCATGAGGGTGATCTCGCCGCGCTCCGCGGCGGCGAGCGCGTCCGCGGGCCGCATCCAGGCCACCCGGTCGGCCTCTCCCCCGACGTCCCGGGTGCGCTGCCCGGGCGGCAGCGCGGCGACGAAGAAGCGGGTGTCGTAGCGGCGGCTCTCCACCCGCGGAGTGATCCACCGCGACCAGGGGCGCAGCAGGTCGGTGCGGAGCACGAGCCCGCGCCGCGCGAGGAACTCGGCGAAGGACAGCTCCCGCCCGATCAGCGCGAGCCGGTCCTCCTCCCACTCCGCGGTGTCGGCGACCACGGCGTCCGGCCGTGGCCCGGCGAGCAGCACCCCGGACTCCTCGAAGGTCTCGCGTACGGCCGCGCACACCAGGCCCCGCGCGGTCGGCTCGTCGCACCGCAGCGCGTCCGCCCACCATGCCGGGCTCGGCCCGGCCCAGGCGACCTCCCGGTCGGCGTCGCGCGGGTCGACCGCGCCACCGGGAAACACGTGCGCCCCGGCGGCGAACGCCATGCTCGCCGAGCGGCGCAGCAGGTAGAGCTGCATGCCGCCGGGCGCCCGCTCCCGCAGCACGACCACGGTCGCGGCGTCCCTGGCGGGCACCGGCTCGGCCCGGCCCTCCAGCACGTCCCGGGCGCGTCCGGTGAGCCCGTCAGGAAGCACGATTTGCTCCACTTTGGGCACCCCCATCCGGAGTATCCAACCGGACGCGGCCCCGGTTGGGCAACGGTCAGGCCGGCCGTACCTCGGCGATCAGCTCCACCTCGACCGGGGCGTCGAGCGGGAGCACGGCGACCCCGACCGCGCTGCGCGCGTGCCGGCCCGCCTCGCCGAACACCTCGCCGAGCAGCTCGCTCGCGCCGTTCAGCACCTGCGGCTGGGCGGTGAACCCGGGCGCGCTCGCGACGTACCCGACGACCTTCACGATCCGCACGATGTCCGACAGGTCCCCGGCCACCGACACGACCGCGGCGAGGGCGTTGAGGGCGCAGATCCGGGCGAGGTCGCGCGCCTCGTCCACGCCCACCTCCGCCCCCACCTTGCCGGTGCGCGGCAGCTTGCCGTCCACGAACGGGAGCTGCCCCGAGGTGTAGACGAAGCCGCCGGTCCGCACCGCGGGCACGTAGGCGGCGACCGGCGCCGGGACCTCCGGCAGCGTGAGGCCGAGCGCGGCGAGCCGCTCCCGCGGGTCCGCGGGAAGGTCGCTCACTGCTTCTCCCGCTTCATGTAGGCGACGAGCTGCTCCGGGTTCGGCCCCGGAACCACCTGGACGAGCTCCCAGCCGTCCTCACCCCAGTTGTCGAGGATCTGCTTGGTCGAGTGGATCAGCAGAGGCACCGTGACGTACTCCCACTTGCGCATGGAAGAACCCTAACGGGCACGCTGCGTGGTACGCCGCACCCTCCGGCGCGGGCGCGCGAACCGGCACCGGCCCGATGCGTATGTCCGCACGTATATCCCCACGTATCCCCCTGCGATCCGCTCGCGACGGTTGGGTAGCCTTCGAATGATGAGCGCTCGTGACACCGACTGGGACGGCGTGCGGCTGCACGTCGTCACCGGGAAGGGCGGCACCGGCAAAACCACGGTGGCCGCGGCACTCGCCCTCGCCCTCGCCGCGGGCGGGCGCAAGGTGCTGCTGGTCGAGGTCGAGGGCCGCCAGGGCATCGCCCAGGTCTTCGACATCCCGCCGCTGCCGTACGAGGAGCGCAAGGTGGCGGTCGCGCCCGGGGGCGGCGACGTCTACGCGCTCGCCATCGACCCCGAGGCCGCGATGCTCGAGTACCTCGAGATGTTCTACGGCATGCGCCGGGCGGGCCGGGCGCTCACCAAGCTGGGTGTGGTCGACTTCGCCACCACGATCGCGCCGGGGCTGCGCGACGTGCTCATGACCGGCAAGACGAGCGAGGCGGTACGGCGCCGCGACCCCGCGACCGGCCGCCGCGTGTACGACGCGGTGGTGCTCGACGCGCCGCCCACCGGGCGGGTGGTGCGGTTCCTCAACGTCACCACCGAGGTGGCCGGGCTCGCCCGGGTGGGGCCGATCAAGAACCACGCCGAGCTGGTGCGCGGGGTGGTCGCCTCGCCGGAGACCGCGGTGCACCTGGTGACGCTGCTGGAGGAGATGCCGGTCCAGGAGACCCTCGACGGCATCGCCGAGCTGCGCGCGGCGAAGCTGCCCACCGGCGGCATCTTCATCAACATGGTCCGGCCGGAGGAGCTGCCGCAGAGCGCGCTCGAAGCGGCGCTGAAGGGCCGGTTCGACGTCGAGGAGCTCGCGCTCGGGCTGAAGGCCGCGAACCTCGCCGACGGGGCGGAGGCACGGGCCCTCGCCGAGGCGCTCGCGGCCGAGGTGCTCGAGCACGCCCGCCGTACCCAGCTGGAGCGGCGCGAGCGGCGGCTGCTCGCGAAGACCGGGCTGCCGCGCTACGAGCTGCCCCTGCTCGCCGAGGGCGTCGACCTCGCCGGGCTGTACGAGCTCGCCGAGGTGATCCGGGAACAGGGCGCGGCCTGACCCGCCCTTGACCTTCGAGCGGCTGGTACGCGGCAAAACCGCCCGCCGTGTTGACCGGCCGTTTAGAAACTTGACCGAAGTACGCCGCGTCGCACCCGCCACCGCTGTTGAATGGAGGTGTGCGCGCGGGCCGCGGCGACGGCCTCGGCACCCGCGTCCAGGCGGGATGTGTTATGTCCCGAAACTTCCTCGTTGCCGGATTGTTGCCGGTTCATCCGAGCCCGGCGGCGGTTAAGCGGCACGATGAGCGGTAACAACGCGGTCAGCGGTGCGTGCGTGACGCACCCCCGACCGCGGTGATCGAGCGACGATCGATGAGGACATCGGTGAGCGGAACGAGCGCGATGACCGGTACGGCCGGGGGCCACACGATGCGGACGGCCCCGGCCCTGGACATCGACGCCATCCTCGACGACCCGCAGACCCGCATCGTCGTCTGCTGCGGCTCCGGCGGGGTGGGCAAGACCACCACGGCCGCCGCCCTCGGCCTCCGCGCGGCCGAACGCGGCAGGCGCGTGGTCGTGCTCACCGTCGACCCCGCCCGCCGGCTCGCCCAGTCGATGGGGCTCACCGAGCTCGACAACACTCCCCGGCTCGTGGCCGGGACCCGGGGCTCCGGCGAGCTGCACGCGATGATGCTCGACATGAAGCGCACGTTCGACGAGATCATCGAGGCACACGCCGACCCCGAACGCGCCCGTCAGATTCTGACAAATCCGTTCTATCAGTCCCTGTCGTCGAGCTTCTCCGGGACCCAGGAGTACATGGCGATGGAGAAGCTCGGCCAGCTGCGCCGTGCCGACGAATGGGATCTGATCGTCGTCGACACGCCGCCGTCCCGGTCCGCGCTCGACTTCCTCGACGCGCCCGAGCGGCTCGGCCGGTTCCTCGACGGCCGGCTGATCCGCCTGCTGACGGCGCCGGCCCGGGCGGGCGGCCGCAGCGCGTTCAAGCTGCTCAATGCCGGGTTCGGCTTCCTGGCCGGGGCGCTGACCAAGGTGCTCGGCGCCCAGGTGCTCAAGGACATCCAGACCTTCGTCAGCGCCCTCGACGCCGTGTTCGGCGGCTTCCGGCAGCGCGCCGAGCAGACCTACCGCCTGCTCCAGGCTCCCGGCACCGCGTTCCTCGTGGTCGCCGCGCCGGAGCGGGACGCGATGCGGGAGGCGTCGTACTTCGTCGAGCGGCTCGCCGAGGAGCGCATGCCCCTGGCCGGTCTCGTGGTCAACAGGGTGCACCGCTCCCCGGCTGCGGCCCTCTCCGCGGCCCGTAGCGCCGCCGCGGCGGAAGACCTGGAAGCTCGTGGCGAGCATGAGCTGACCGCCGCGGTGTTGCGGCTCCACGCCGGGCGGATGCAGCTGGCCGCACGGGAACATCGCGAGCAGGAGCACTTCATCTCGGCACACCCGACGGTGCCGATCGCACAGGTGCCCGCGATGCCAGAGGACGTCCATGATCTCGCCGGTCTCCGCGAGATCGGCGCGCTTATGGCCGCCTGATGGACGGCGGCAACTCCGGTCGGCCGGAACGGCGGCCACAATGGACGGCCATGCGGGAACGCGAGGGCGACCCTCTCCCCGTCGAGAGGACCCTCGCCGTATGTCAGCCGGCCATCAACGCGTTGTCCCGCTCGTACTCCTCCTTGGCGGTCGCGAGCAGGTCCCGCCAGGAGGTGACGTCGGGTCGCCGCCGCAGCAGCGCCCGCCGCTCCCTCTCGGTCATGCCGCCCCAGACCCCGAACTCGATGCGGTTGTCAAGCGCATCGGCGAGGCATTCGGTACGGACCGGGCATCCACGGCAGATCAGTTTCGCCCTGTTCTGCGCGGCCCCCTGGACGAACAGCGCGTCCGGGTCCACACCACGACAGGCGGCACGGGAGGTCCAATCCGTGATCCACATGTTTCGACCCCACTCCCCTTAGGTGGTCAGTCGTTCTTCGGCCGACGGGCGCGGGCGTCGAGCCTCCGTATTCAGTTGCCGCAGAGGAGAACGTACGCAACCGGGTGTTCGGTTCGACAGTCCCCGCCCGGGCCAATTTCCGGCATGGTCAAGTCGGGTCACGTGGCCGGGATTGACTAGTCACCCCCCGGGTACACGCAGCACAAGACGTATCGAATTGGACTTTCGGTACCAGTCATCTGGTTCCACGGTCGTACGCTAAAGGGCGTGCGAGCTCGAGGTTGGGGCAGAACTTTCATGGCCGTTGTGCTCCGTGTCATCAGGCTGGCCCTGGCGAGCGCGGTGGCGGGGGTGCTGATCGCCGCGATAGTCCTGCCCGCGGTCGGCGGTGCCGGGGTCACCGTGGTCTCCGTCACGAGGGAGCTGCGTATCGCCCCGGAGGAGCTCGACGAACCACCGCTGCCGGAGCGGACGGTGGTCCTCGACAAGAACGGCAAGCAGATCGCGCAGTTCTACTACCAGTACCGGCAGTCGGTGCCGCTCTCGAAGGTCGCCGACGTGATGAAGAAGGCGATCGTCGAGATCGAGGACGCCCGGTTCTACGAGCACGGCGCGATCGACCTGGAGGGCATGGCCCGGGCGCTGTGGAAGAACCTGCAGAGCGGCGGGGTGAACGAGGGCGGTTCCTCGATCACCCAGCAGTACGTCAAGCAGGTTCTGGTCAACAAGGCGAAGACGAAGAAGGAGGCGGCGGCGGCGATCGCGCCCACGGTCAGCCGGAAGCTGAACGAGCTGCGCCACGCCCTCGCCATCGAGGAGAAGTACTCCAAGGACGAGATCCTCGAGAAGTACCTCAACATCTCCTACTTCGGCGCCGGCGCCTACGGCATCGAGGCCGCGGCCAAGCGGTTCTTCGGCAAGCACGCCTCCGAGCTCAAGCTGCACGAGGCGGCCACGCTCGCGGGAGCCGTACAGAACCCCACCCTCACCGACCCCTCCCGGGGCAAGGAGTTCCGCGAGCGGCTGCTCGCCCGCCGCAACGTCGTGCTCGACGTGATGTACAAGGGCGGCAAGATCACCTACGAGGAGCTGGTCGCCGCCAAGAAGAAGAAGCTCGGCTACAAGGGCTACGACATCTCCGGCGGCTGCGAGCGGAGCAAGTACCCGTACTTCTGCCTCTACGTCCAGCACGAGATCCTCAACAACAAGGCGTTCGGCAAGACCGTGAAGGAGCGCCGCGAGCTGCTCACCCGCGGCGGCCTCACGATCCGGACCACGATCGACCCGCACATGCAGAAGGCCGCCGAGCGGGCGATCCGGCAGTACGTCAAGCCGTCCGACAAACCGGTGGCCGCCGAGGCCCTCGTGGAGCCCGGCACCGGAAGGATCAAGGCGATGGCGGCGAGCCGGAGGTTCGGCAACAACAAGAAGAAGAACGAGTCGAACTACAACCTCGTCGCCGACTCGGCCCACGGCGGCGGCGCGGGCTTCCAGGCCGGCTCCACGTTCAAGGTCTTCACGCTCGCCACGGCCCTGGAGAAGGGCATGCGGTTCGGCGACGGCTTCGAGGTGGGCGGCACCTACCAGGCGGCCGGGTACCACACGTTCCGCAACTGCAAGGGCGACCGGGTCGGCGACCCGAACCACGTGGTGCACAACGCCAGCGGCGAGGGCGGCGGCGGGTTCAAGAACCTGCAGACCGGCACCTGGGGCTCGGTGAACACCTTCTTCATGAAGCTCCAGGAGCGGGTCGGCCTCTGCGACGTGGTCAAGATGGCCAAGCGGCTCGGCATCAAGCGGGCCGACGGCAAGAAGCTCGGCGAGTACGAGACGTTCACCCTCGGCATCAACGAGATGGACCCGGTGACCGTCGCCAGCGCCTACGCCACCTTCGGCGCCCGCGGCACGTACTGCAAGCCGATGGCGATCACCTCGGTCACCGACCGGAACGGCAAGACGATCGAGTTCAAGCCGGACTGCAAGCAGGTGCTCGAGCCCGAGGTCGCCGACGCGGTGAACCACATCCTGTCCGGCGTGTTCACCAAGGGCACGATGAGCGGCGTGGGCGGCATCGGCCGCGACGCGGCCGGCAAGACCGGGACCACCGACGAGTACCGCGCGGCCTGGTTCGCCGGCTACACGCCCGACCTCGCCGCCGCGGTGAGCATCGGCGACCCACGCGGCTCGTACAAGTACCCGCTGCGCAACGTCGTCATCGGCGGCCGGTACTACCCGCAGGTGTTCGGCGCCTCGATCTCCGGCCCGATCTGGAAGCAGACGATGCTGCGGGCGCTGTCCGGGACCCCGGCGTCGTCGTTCATCCGGCCGGACATGTCCCGCTTCGGCGGCTGCACCGGCGGCTGCCCGAAGAAGAAGCCCAAGGACCGCGACGGCGACGGTGAGGACGACGGTGACGAGACCGGTACCGGCGACGAGGTGGACGAGGCCGACGACGGCTTCTTCACCCAGCGCAACCCCTTCGGCCGGAGGGGCGGCGACCGGTCCGGCGGCCCGGGTCGCTGACCCGGCGCGCCGTACGGCCTGACGACCACCCGGCCCGCCGCCGACCGGGCCGCCGCCAGAGGCGCCCGCTCGGCCGGCGGGTCCTGCCGTCTCGTCAGCCGGAGAGGCGTGCGCGCACCGCGGCGGCGACCCGGCTGCCCTCGGCGCGCCCGGCCACCTTCGGGTTGAGGACCTTCATCACCTGGCCCATCGCGCGCGGGCCCTCGGCGCCGGTCTCCGCGATCGCCTCCTCCACGAGCCGGTTCAGCTCCTCGTCGGTGAGCTGGGCGGGCAGGTACTCCTCGAGCACCGCCTTCTCCGCCAGCTCCGCCTCCGCCCGGTCCTGACGCCCGGCGTTCGCGAAGGCCTCCGCCGCCTCCCGGCGCTTCTTCGCCTCCTTGGTCAGCACCTTGACGATCTCCTCGTCGGAGAGCTCCCGGGCGGCCTTGCCGGCCACCTCCTCGGTGCTGATCGCGGCGAGCGCCAACCGTATGGTCCGCGTCCGTACCTCGTCGCGGTTCTTCATGGCGGCCGAAAGATCGGCCTTCAGCTTGTCCTTCAGCGAACTCATGGGGACCATCTTGCCGCGTCGCATGGGGCATCATGTTCGGGTGAGGAAAGCCGTGGCCGTTCCCTTGTCCGTGCTGGGCGTCGGCGTCGCCGGTCTCGCCTACGCGTCGATCGTCGAGCGCAACTGGTTCCGGCTGCGCCGGTTCGACGTACCCGTGCTCGAGCCGGGACGCCGGCCGATCCGCATCCTGCACCTGTCGGACCTGCACCTCACCCCGGGCCGCAGGCGGCTGATCGAGTGGGTGCGGTCGCTCGAGGCGCTCCGCCCCGACCTGGTGGTGAACACCGGGGACACGATCGCCCACCCGGACGCCATCCCGGCCTACCTGCGGGCCGTGGAGCCGCTGCTGTCCCGTCCGGGCGTGTTCGTGTACGGCTCGAACGACCTGTACGCGCCGCGGTTCAAGAACCCGGCCCGCTACCTGTGGCGGACCTCCAAGCGCGACGTGCTCCGGGAGGAGCCCTCCCTGCCCTGGGAGGAGCTGGGCGCGAGCATGACCGCGGCGGGCTGGCTCGACCTGAACAACCGGGTCGCCCGCATCAAGGTGGGCGACCTCGACGTGCACGTCGGCGGCATCCACGACTCGCACATCGACCGCGACCGGTACGACGAGATCGCCGGCCAGGCGCCCGGGGACGCCGACCTGCGCCTCGGCGTGATGCACTCGCCCGAGCCGCGCAACCTCACCCGGTTCGCCGAGGACGGCTACGACCTGCTGCTCGCGGGCCACACCCACGGCGGGCAGCTCTGCGTGCCGTTCTACGGCGCCCTCGTCACCAACTGCGGAATCGACCGCGCCCGGGCCAAGGGCCTGCACCGGCACGGCTCCGCCTGGCTGCACGTTTCCGCAGGTCTGGGCACCTCGCCGTACGCCCCGGTCCGGTTCTCCTGCCCGCCGGAGGCCACCCTCCTCACCCTCGTCGCCCGCCCGCCGAAAAGGAGAGGCACGAGCACCTCCAGAGTCCGGTAGACTGTCGGAGGCAACAGCGCCGCACCGGGGTGTAGCGCAGCTTGGCAGCGCGCTTCGTTCGGGACGAAGAGGCCGTGGGTTCAAATCCCGCCACCCCGACCAGGTCAAGGCCACCTGTGATCCACAGGTGGCCTTCTGGTTTTTCCGGACGGTGTCACGTGCGGCGATCCGCCCCGAATCGGGGAAACCGCTTCGCGATAATGCACGCTATTCCTACTTGAATAGTGGATAATACTTCCGTGACCTTACTATCAGCGGATCAGGAAGTCGTTGTGCGATCTGCGGCGCCGTCGGAAGCGCTGGTCGGGTTCACCGTCGGGGTGACCGCGACGCGGCGTGGCGAGGAGCTGGGCACGCTGCTCGCCGGGCGGGGAGCGCGGGTCATTCACGCGCCGGCGATCCGGTACGTGTCGGTCGCCGAGGAGGGCGGGCTGCTCGAGGCGACCCGGGCGTGCCTGGCCGCTCCCGTCGACGACGTGGTGGTCACCACCGGCGGCGGGTTCCGGAGCTGGCTGACGGCCGCCGAGGGCTGGGGGCTGGCGGACGACCTCCTCGACCGGTTCGCGGCCGCCAGGCTGCTCGTGCGCGGCACCCAGGCGCGGGGCGCGGTCCACGCCGCCGGGCTGTACCCGGACGGCGCGCTGGAGCCGTCCACCACCCGGGAGATCCTCGACCACCTGCTGCGCGAGGGCGTGCGCGGGCGGCGCATCGTCGTCCAGCCGTACGGCGAGCCGCTCCCTGGCTTCACGGCGGCGCTGCGGGACGCCGGGGCGGAGGTCATCGAGGCGCCGGTGTACCGCTGGCGGCCCGCCGCCGATCTGGCGCCGCTGCGGCGGCTGATCCGGCTGGCCACCGCCCGGATGGTGGACGCGATCGTCTTCACCACCGCGCACGCCGTACGGACCGTGCTCGACGTCGCCCGCCGGGACGGGGTGGAGGACGCGCTGCTGGAGGCGTTCCGCGACTCGGTGACCGCCGCGTGCGTGGGCCCGACCGCCGCGGCCCCGCTGGAGGCGCGGGGCGTGCTCGCGCTGCGGCCCGAGTCGCCCCGGCTGGGCTGGCTCGTCCGCGACCTCGCCGCGTACCTGCCGAGGTACGCGGTCACCCGGGTGGTCGCCGCGGGCCACCACCTCGAGATCCGGGGGCACGCGGTCCTCGTGGACGGCACGCCGCGGCAGATCCCGCCCGCGCCGATGGCCCTGCTGAAGCGGCTCGCGGTCTCGCCCGGCGCCGTGGTCACCCGTCCCGAGCTGCTCGCCCGGCTGCCCACCCGGGCGTCGGGGTCGGCCGAGCACGCGGTCGAGATGGCGATCACCCGGCTCCGGCAGGCCCTCGGCTCGGCCCAGATCATCGAGACGATCGTCAAGCGGGGATACCGGCTCGCCACCCCGGCCGCCATGGCGTCCGCAGGTCACCGGCCAGGAAGCCGCCGAGCCGCCTCATAAGCCCCGAACGGAGCGATCAACGGCAATACCTTGCCCGGGGGCGAGAAAGGCCGCGAGCGGCGCGTACGGCTCGCGCGGCGGGACCTCACGACCTGCGAGGCGGCCCCGGTGACGACGGCGAGACATGGCGCGGCGGGTCGCCCTCGCGTGGCGTCGTGGCCATCCGGCCTCCTGCGGGGAAGACCGGTCGAGCGGCGGTGAGCCCGGCCCCGCCGGCCACGCCGCAAGCGGTGACCGCGCCGGGGAATGTCGCCTCGGCGGCCGGCCGGTGGCGGCGCCGCGGCTGTCCGGGGGTCAGCCGAACTCGATGACCTCGAAGGCGGCGGCGAAGCGGCAGCCGAGGCGGGTGCCGGTGGCGCGGGCCATCGCCTCCAGGAACTCCTCGGCGTCGGCCATGGGGTGGGCGTCGCCGAGGCCCTTCAGGTACGCCGCGTGCGCCTTGAGCGACGCGACACCGGCGGCGAAGTGGTCGGTGACGTCGACCCCGTGCCGGGCGTACGGCGAGCCGCTGGCGAGCACCATGCGCACCCCGTTCCACGGCTCCAGGCCCTCGGTGAGCAGTTCGCGGAACACCCACCGGTTGGCCGCGTCCCGCACCGCGTCGATCACCGCCTGGCCCACGGCGATGTGGTCGGCCTGGTTGAGCCCGCCGCCCTCGAACGTCGGGTGGTGGTTCGTCATGATCACCACCTCGGGGCGGTGGCGGCGGATCGCCCGGGCGATGTCACGCCGCAGCGGCAGGCCGTACTCGAGCATGCCGTCCGGGTGGCCGAGGAACTCCACGGCGGAGACGCCGACGAGGGCGGCCGCCTCCCGCTGTTCCCGCTCCCGGACCGGGCGCGCCTCCTCCGGAGGCATCGAGTCGATCCCGGCCTCGCCGCTCGTCACCAGGCAGTAGGCGACCGTCTTGCCCTGCGCGGTCCAGCGGGCCACGGCCGCGGCCGCGCCGTACTCCATGTCGTCCGGGTGCGCGACCACGGCGAGCGCGCGACTCCACGCCTCGTCGACCGGCTGCAATCTGTCCACCTCGGCCCCCTCTCCGGCACGGTTCCGTGAGCTTCGGCTCCCTTGCAGTCTGCCCCGCGGCCCCGACATACGGCGGGGCATCGGCGGAGCGCCCGGGCGTACCCGGCGGCAGGGATCCGGCTATGCCCGCGACCTCGGCGTTCAACCGGGTGACGCGACCCGCATCGGCCCTCGCATCAAGACCACAGGGACTTACCACAAACTGTTGACCAGGGACGTGGAATGTAACTTTTCAATCGCTTGCCTGCAAACTCGGTACACAGCTACCCCGAACGTGGCAAGATCCCTGCCGTGGGCTCAGGGAGCTCACAGATCCCCCGGACTTTCAGGAGATCTCATGCGTACCCGAAGCATCCTTGCCGCGACCATCGGTGCCGCCGCACTGCTGGCGGCCGTTCCGGTGGGGGCCGCCATGGCGGACCCCGGTGACCACCGCCACGGCCGTTCCCACTCGAGGCCGATCGCCAAGCCCACGGCGACCGCGAAGCCGACCGCGAAGCCCACGGTCGGCGCCGGTGACACCTACACGCTCTGCGTCAACAAGTACAACGGCTCGATCCGGGTGCCCACGCGCTTCAAGCCGTGCAACCGCAAGGAGAACAAGATCACGCTGCTGACCCAGCAGGCGGTCGGCAAGCTGGTCGGTCCGCAGGGTCCCCAGGGCCCGGAGGGGCCGCAGGGTCCGAAGGGCGAGAAGGGTGACCCCGGCCCGCAGGGCCCGCAGGGTCCCAAGGGCGACCCGGGCCCGCAGGGCCCGAAGGGTGAGAAGGGCGACAAGGGCGACACCCCGGTCATCAACAGCCTCGAGATCGACCTCGGCAAGATGCTCGGCCGGTACAGCTGCGCCAACATCTCCAGCAACCCGGCGGTGCTGAAGTTCGGCAACTGCAAGAAGGTCTGAGCCGCACCGTCCGGCTGATCCGGCCGGGACGCCGCGCCCGCCCGGCCGGATGAGCCGATCACAGGCAGGAGATCACGGGTAACGGCATCCGCCCCCGGCCTGACGCCGGGATCGGGAGCCGGAACGGGCTGGGCAGCGCGTTCCCGTGATCTCCGCGCTGATCCACCCGGGTACAGGGATGGGGGCCGGTTCCGTCGCACACGGAACCGGCCTCCCCGTTTTCGGGCCCTGTCCTACGGCCGGCCTCGTCCCCCTGGCCGGACCGGTCTCCAGTCCCGCCTCGGCCGCGACGGTCCCGCTCGTCGGGGCACGTCCCGGCCGCGGGGGCCGTGCGCCGCCCGGAACCGCCGCTGGGAGAATCCAGGAAGCACGATCGTCGGATCGACCACGACAGGGCGGTGTCCATGGTCATCGAGCATGCCGAGCTTTCGATCATCCCCGGGCGGGAGGCCGAGTTCGAGGCCGCGTTCGAGCAGGGGCACAAGGCGATCGCCCAGTCGCCCGGGTACCTGTGGGCTCGGCTGATCCGGCAGATCGAGAACCCGAGCAGCTACCTGCTGCTGGTCGGCTGGGAGTCGCTCGAGGCGCACATGGAGACCTTCCGCGGCTCCGACCTCTTCCACCGGTGGCGTGCCGCCGTCAGCCCGTACTTCGCCGCGCCGCCGAACGTGACCCACTACAACGGCGAGCTGACGCCCGGTGAGGGCATGTAGCCACCCATGCCCTCAATGCACATAAGTGGCCCCCAGCGAACCTCTCGCCGATCGTCACTAAGGACTCTACGGCACTTCTTGGCCATCTCCACATGGTTTTCAATCGAGCGCTAGGTGTTGTCCGCCTCAGCAGCATGGGAGCGAGCAGCTGGAAGCGATGAGTTCCTGGTTCTCCTCGATAGGCGACACACAACCTCTCGGAAGTCCGAAAGTAGCCGATTTCGGCATGCTTCGCATCATTTTGATGCTCTATACGTACTGATACCGCTTATTAGCCGAGATATGATATAAGGCTGATACTCCTAAACAGTCGGTAACGAAAGAGGTGCGTGCCGTGGCGACGACGGTGAGCTACCAGCTTGATCCTGAGACGACTGTGCAGTTCGAGGTCGAATCGGTGCCTGGCTATCGTCCCGCAGGAGCCGGTGAGATTGTCGGGCAGGTCCGGACAGCAGTGGAACCTGCAATACGAGCTGCTCAGATGGTGCTAGAGAGGGCCAAGCTGGCGCGACCGAAGACTGTAGAAGTCACGTTTGGTATCAAAGTCAGCGGAACGGCGAACTGGTTCGTGGCCAAAGCGGCGACCGAGGGTAACTTCCAAGTCTCTTTGACATGGGAGCAGAGCTATACGGACCAGAAGGCGGAGCAGGTCGCTGGCTGATGGCGATATGACCAGCACGGATACGCCCTCGTCTGAATGGCTAGTGGCCATACACACAAGCGAGGACGGTATCGAACCGATTGGAGTCGGCGTGGTAATTGATACCCGCCGAGTTCTCACTTGCAGGCATGTCGTGGCTCAACATCCGAAGACCGAGCCATCCTTGTGGGTTACATTTCCCCTGTCAGGGGAGGATCCGATCGTTCGCCGCAAAGTGGTAGGCATCCGGGTCTGCGAGGACATGCCACCCGCTATTGCCGACGTCGCAGTCCTACAACTAATAGAAGATGTCCCATCCAGCGTCCGTCCCGCCCCGATTAGGCTCCCAGAGCCTAACAAAATGACAGATTCCTGCTGGCGGGCTTACGGGTTTGCTCATGGTGATCCGTTCGGTCACTCCGCCTATGGCCGGATCAGCGGACAGCTTTCCTACGGTTGGATAAGGCTACAGACACTCTCCGCTGATCGCCTAGCGCCAGGCTTCAGTGGCAGTGGTGTATGGTGTCCCGACTATAGGGCCGTGGTCGGACTAGTCACACAAGCTAATGATGAGGGTGACGGGCGGGCGATCACACTCTTTCAAATTGATAAATGGCTTCCCGAAGAGAATCTAACAGCGCTCACGACAAGCCTAACCGGCCGATCGGGAGTAACGGCTCCCAAACCGTCGGCATGGAGGCTAAGCACTGACCCCGAGGCAGGAAGACACTGGCTACCACGAGCACGGGGAGTTACACGAGATAGCGAACGTGGATATCGCTTCCGCGGCCGAGTATCCGCATTAAGGAAGATTCGCCAGTGGCTCGATCGTGAAAATTTGGATCGGCGCGTGCTCGTTGTCACTGGTCGTCCAGGCGCAGGAAAGTCAGCTGTCCTAAGCCGCATCGTGACCACGGCTGACGCGGAAATAAGAGCACAGCTGCCCCCCGATGACGATGCGGAGATGGCTACGATCGGCTCAGTAGCCTGCGCTGTCCATGCCAGAGGAAAGATGGCCATAGATGTCGCGAGCGAGATCGCTCGTGCTGTCTCTGCATCTCCGCCCGAGCGCGTTGATGACCTAACCAACTTGTTGCGCCAGACGTTACCGATATGTCCTGGACAAAACTTCAACGTGGTTATCGATGCCCTCGACGAAGTCAGTAATCCGGCGGAAGCGAGGGCGATTATTCACGAGATCGCGCTGCCACTTGTCGAAACATGCGCCGACTTGAGAATCCAGATCGTCATCGGCACTCGCCGCTATGACGCCCAAGGCAACCTTCTTGACGAGCTCCCTAGAGGGTATGAAATTATCGATCTAGATGATCCTCGATACTTCGACATAACTGATCTCGTATCGTATGCACTAGCTTCGCTCCGACTTGTTGGAGACGAGCGCGTCGACAATCCTTACAGAGACGACACTGTGGCCTTGCCTCTCGCTGAGCACATCGCAAAACTCTCTGATCGGAATTTTTTTATCGCCGGCTTGATAGCTCGAACGCACGGCTTACACGATCAACAGGCTGCAACACCTCACGAAATTACATCCTCTTACGCAACAGACACACTTCGTACGTACATACACCAGCTCCCGCAGGTCGGCGAGATGCCTGCCGAAGTTGCGCTAGCGGCGTTATCTTTCGCAGAGGAGCCAGGATTCACAGCCGAACTGTGGAGCATCGCCATAAACACTCTATACGAAATCGATATATCGCCCCAAAAACTGTCACATTTCGCACGTTCATCGGGAGCAAATTTCATCACCGAAGTCAACTCCGAACACTCAATAGCCACTTTCCATATTGCTCATCAAGTGTTGAATGAATGTCTTCGAGAAGTTCGCGGGCGAATTGCTATGCCAGTTGAGGATGAATCCCGCCTGACCAAAGCGTTCATCTCTCTGGGAGAGAGTGTCGGCTGGGCCAACGCTCCGCTCTACCTTCTGCGGTGTCTACCAGCACACGCTCAACGGGCGGGAATGATTGACGCGCTACTCACCAACGACAACTACCTCTGCCACGCAGATCTACGACAACTGCGTCCCTTCATGGACCTCGCTCGCTCGCCTGAAGCGCAGGCTAAGGCGCGTCTCCTATCTCAGGAATCCGGGATCACCGATGCGCCTCCTTCACTTCGCGCAACAATGCTCGCGAGTCCTCGGGAAGAATCTCTGGTTGATGTTGACCTCCCGATATCTAATCAGACCCGCTCCGCTCTTAGGTATTGGACAGAGAGAGATTCTCTGTATGGGCACGAAGACGGTGTGAACGCCGTGTGCGCCTTCACCCTCGACAACCAGACCCTCCTCGCCACCACCAGCGACGACGAAACCATCCGCATCTGGGACCCCCGCACCGGCCACCAACACCACACCCTCAAAGGCCACACCGACTGGGTGAACGCCGTGTGCGCCTTCACCCTCGACAACCAGACCCTCCTCGCCACCACCAGCGACGACGAAACCATCCGCATCTGGGACCCCCGCACCGGCCACCAACACCACACCCTCAAAGGCCACACCGACTGGGTGAACGCCGTGTGCGCCTTCACCCTCGACAACCAGACCCTCCTCGCCACCACCAGCGACGACGAAACCATCCGCATCTGGGACCCCCGCACCGGCCACCAACACCACACCCTCAAAGGCCACACCGACTGGGTGAACGCCGTGTGCGCCTTCACCCTCGACAACCAGACCCTCCTCGCCACCACCAGCGACGACGAAACCATCCGCATCTGGGACCCCCGCACCGGCCACCAACACCACACCCTCAAAGGCCACACCGGCTCGGTGAACGCCGTGTGCGCCTTCACCCTCGACAACCAGACCCTCCTCGCCACCACCAGCGACGACGAAACCATCCGCATCTGGGACCCCCGCACCGGCCACCAACACCACACCCTCAAAGGCCACACCGGCTCGGTGAACGCCGTGTGCGCCTTCACCCTCGACAACCAGACCCTCCTCGCCACCACCAGCGACGACGAAACCATCCGCATCTGGGACCCCCGCACCGGCCACCAACACCACACCCTCAAAGGCCACACCGGCTCGGTGAACGCCGTGTGCGCCTTCACCCTCGACAACCAGACCCTCCTCGCCACCACCAGCGACGACAAATCCATCCGCATCTGGAGCACCGAGGCCGCCGTGTAGCTCGCCTGCACAGTTTGTCGAAAGAAGAAGAACAAATGCGCCCAGCAATCGCTGACTACAAGGTCTACAGAAGGCACAAACGGTAGCCAGAATTCGTCTGCGCGAGCGAAGGTGCAAGTTCAAGAGGTGCAGCCGAGCCGCCATAGCGCACTACGCACCAGTACTCTGACAGACTTCGAAAACCGCACCTTTCCTGCGAGACATGGCCGGATGCTAATTCCTCCATCCCGGCCAGTCGCCTTCCTTGCTTATCTGGCCGATAAACGGCTGTGGTCGACGTAGGCGTAGCACTGGCGGAGTGCGCAGTCGTCGAGCGATCACGCATGCGAACCAGATCAGCAGGGCGACGCCGTTAGGTTTGGGCAAGGTGCGAGATATGCGGTGCCACCACCTGGTGGTATCGGTAGCTGATAGCCGCAGGTGGACACATACCATGAAACAGCGATGGAAGCCGACGATCCACGCCCCGACCAGAGAATGGATTAGGCGGCCCCACAGGCTTGCGAGAGAAGAGGTCCGCGCCTATAACCAGGCACAAGTTTGATCAGGAGCTCCACATTATTGTCTTGGTCAGTTGCGCTGCTAACTCATTAATCTGTCCGAGGATGGCGTTAGGAGACGCGGTCAGATCAAGGGCGTGACAAATGATGCGTACCCCAGCGTGACGGATCACATGATGGGCGGGGATTGCGTTGCCCTTCGCGTAGATGAGGTGCCCCTCGGGAAGGTTGAGGGCGGTGCAGTAGGCGAGCATCTGGTAGATGTCGCCGTCGACAAAGCCCTTCGATCGTTGCGGCTTGTATTTGGCGTCGGCGACGGCGGCGGGGCGCCCCTGGAACTCCCAGACCAGGTCGGGTCGCATCGTTATGGTGTGCGACTCGTCGAGATGGCAGGTGTACTGAGGGCGGACGGCGCCGCCGTGGCGCGCGTGCACCTCCTCGGCGAGGGCCACGGTGACAAAGGACTCGAAGATCTTGGCGAGGTCGAACAGGAACGTGTTCGCCACGACCTCGCCCGGTGAGTGTTCGGGTGACGTGGCCCGCCAGACGATCTCCGCCAGGCGCAGCGCGGAATGGTAGCGGGCGTTGAGGCGCGTCGGATGCCAGGCAGGCGGCGCCGTACCGGGGATCGGGAGTGTGACGGGGGCGAGCCGATTGCGCAGGGCGAGGAGTCGGCGGCGGGCCTCGTTGTCGAGGCGGGGAACGGTGAGCAGGCGGTTGACCGCACCGAGCAGGATGCGGTTCTCCGGGATGTCCATGGTGAAGTCGTCGTGGCGCACCTCCATCGGGATCACCCGGCCATGGTGGCGGCGTAGCTGGTCGGCCTCGCGGAGCCGGCCGCGCATCACGTACGAGGCGTCCTCGACGACCTGGTAGCCCTGGAGCAGGCCGCCACGCAGCGCCCGCTCGGCCTGGCGGCACAGCGAATGGGCGACCGTGGGGAGCAGGCCCTCGCGTACGTCCAGGCGTGCGGTCTCCTCCCGCCAGCCCTTGGGGTCGGTCGCATAACCGATCAGGAACAGCAGGCGATCGATCGAGAGCTTGGGCGTTATCCACACCTCGACATCGCCTACCACGGCCACGCCGACCTTGTCCCGGGCCTGCACCTCCCAGAGGTTCCTGTCGAACGGTGAAGGTCGTGCCCGTACCACGCCGGACGCGGCGAGCCTGCGCCCTTGTTCCTCGGTGAGCCGAAGCGACACCGCAGGCCCGGTCTCGGCGATCTGTATGCGTATCATCAGCGGCCGATCGGGCTGTGCGCCTGTCACGCCGGGATGCCGGTGGCCGCGGCGAGTTCCTTGCGCAGTGTGGACAGGCGGTAGCGGTCGAGGACGCTGCCCGGCCGGCCGTAGTGGTACTCGGCGAGCAGCGGCTCGATCGCGGTCTCCCATACGGTCTGCAGACCGTCCGGACGCCGGTAGATCTCGGGCTTCATCAGGTACGACGGGCCGATCGCCAGATCGCGATCCTCGATGCGGGCGTTGAGCGCGTCGAGGATCTGCGGGGCGTCGAGATTGTGCACCGCCTCCGGGTCGGTCTCGCGCAGTTTCTCGAGCCAGCGCGGCAGGATGCCCTTAACCGGCTCGTTTTCAGGGTGCAGCTCGACGAACCGGAAGCGGCGGCGCATCGCGGCGTCGACCAGGGCGATCGACCGGTCGGTGGTGTTCATCGTGCCGATGATGAACAGGTTCTTCGGCAGGGTGAAGTCGTCTTCCGGCGAGTACAGCAGGCCGATCGAGTCGTCGCGGTACTCCAGCAGGAAGTAGAGCTCGCCGAAGACCTTGGCCAGGTTCGCCCGGTTGATCTCATCGATGATCAGGATGTACGGGGCGGACTTGTCCTCACGCGCGGCCTCGACCATCCTCCGGAACGGCCCGGGCCGCAGTCTGTAGGTCAGCTGACCGTCGGGTCCCTGTTCCGGACGGAAGCCTTCGAAAAAGTCCTCGTAGGTGTAGGACGGGTGGAATTGCACGAGCTTGACCGCAGCCGGCTCGGCCAGCCTATTCGCCAGCCTGCGCGCGAGGAACGTCTTTCCCGTGCCCGGCGGGCCGTACAGGATGATCTGCTTGTTCTCCCACAGCAGGTCCGCGATGCGCTGCAGGTGCTCGAGGTCGATGAACGTCTCCTCGGCGAGTTCTTGAACGAGCGCGGGGAAGGCCAGTTCCGACGGCTGAGCGTCGCCTCTTTCCTTCTCGTCGCGATCGATGCCCAGCGCGTTGAGGAGCGCCTCGATCGCGTCGATGTCCTCGGTGAGCTCCACGACGTCGGCCTGGTTGTGCAGCCTGGCTGGCAGCGGTCGTGGCAGCTTGGCAAACGGCACCGGGCGGGTTTCGTTCAGCCACTCCGCCGTACGCCGCAGGTTGGATCGCTGGTCTGAAGAGCACACATAGCGGGCGTCGCCGGTGATGCGGCCCACATACGCCTTGCCGTTCGTGGTGGTGAGCACGTAGTCGCCCGGCCGCATGCGATTGCAGAAGGCGTCGAATTCCGCAAGCTTCGCCTCGCGCACCGCGTACGTCTTGTGCTGATATCCCTCGTCAACCGCCTGCTTGAGCTGCTCGCGGTCGATCGGCAGCGTGATCTCCCTGAGGTTGGCGGCGGCGAGAGAGACCGAGTTCTTACGCAGCCAAACCGGCACTAAGTCCCGTCCGTCCACCGACGAACCGCGCACCAGCCACGCCCGCCGGACCGAGGGCATCTCCACCACATCGGCGAGCATCTCTCGAAAGTCCTCGGTGGTCAGCCGCTGGGCGGGATTCGCCCGGCCCTCCGGGTCGAACGTAATCCCCTCCTGCTTCAAGACTTCACGCGGATCGTCGGTGCGGCCGGGTTCTGGCCACTGGAAATCGCGCGGGACAGTCCCGTCATTTAAGAGCACCCGATGCATTGACGGGAATTTGTTCTGCCGGAGGAATCCCCAAACCGAGTTCCACGATGACTCCGCCAGTTTGGCCAGGTCGCCGTGACCGGTCCAGGTGCCCGCCTCCAGGTGGGCCATCGCCTCGGCCACCAGCATCCACCGAGGATCTTTGTGCCTCTTACGTATCTCGTTCCGCCGCTTGGCCCGGTATTGGCGCCTGAGTTCCTGCGAGAGCTCGACACTGTCGTGCTCCTCGAGCGCCTGCAGACCTGCCTCGGTGATCGCCCAACCGTTCCTCCTGGTGACCCATCCCAACGCCGCGGCCTGCATCACCTTCCAACCAAGCCGGGTTTGCCAGCGCCGACGTTCGTCGCCGGTTATCGCCAGGTACTCGGGGGCCGTTTTCACCCGCTGCTCGACCCTATCCATGGTCTGCTGGCGGGTCAACGGCCCATCCGCGTCGCGTAAGACCTCCAGTGTCGTGCGCAGCAGCAGACTGATGGGTTCGGAAGCCATGGGCAGCTCCTACTCTGCAGCCGGACGAGCCGGATGGCGGGGACCATGACCAGGAGCGGGGTCGAGCACCGTTCGGTAGCGCGTCCCATTGGCGATCGCTTCGCTCATGGTGTCGTAGATCTTCAGGATCGCCTTCTTTGTGCTCGCGAACAATGCGGGAGTGACGTTCTTGAATGCGCGGAAGGTTTCCATGATGTAGTCAACGTCATCACGGGACACCCCGTAGAGGTGAAAGTAGGCCGCGTCCAACTCCGCGCGCAGCCAGAAGCGCCGCTCCTCGTCCCAGCGGAATGGTGGACCGTTGTCACCATGATCGCGAGCGAATGCTTCCAGCCCATAGGACGTATAGGTCAGCTCCAGCACTCGGCTCCGCACCCAACTTCCGATCTGCTCTTCCGGGTCCCACTCACAACACCGGTCATACGCACTCGGGGGCAGCACAGGGAGTTGAGTTAGGTAATTGTAGGTAATGTGGGTTCCGGCCATTTTCTGACGGACCACGAAGTCGAGGACAAATGAACACAAATTGGCGTAAAGACCGGAAACATCCTTGACTGAGGGAAGAATCAGAGGGCCAGTGTGACCTATACCAGCGAGTGGCATCACCCAACTAATCAAGGTACGCATATCTGAGCTGCGACTAATGTCGCGCCAGCCAAGGAGCCAGCCTCGCTCCCACCTCACTGCGCGACGTCTGCCACGCTCTCCTTCTGGCGGGCACAGCCGCTCCAGGACATCATCTTCGGACACCCAGTATCGCGGGATCACCACATAGTCAGGATCGTCTTTCTGCTCGGGAGTAGGGCGAGGAAGGATGCCAACATTGGCCTGCGCCTGTGTCTGCCCCTCGTAAGTACCGAACCGGTCGTCGAAGTGGTGAAGCATTTTCGCCTCATAGAGAGGCAGAAGGCGCTTGCCGTCGCGGAAGAGAACGTTATCTTTAAGCTCCCAACCCTCCTCGAGCATGCTCGTCAGCGTCTCGCCGACGGACGCATCAGGATAGAACAGGCCCGAGTCGTTGGACATGTGAAACATGGCCAGGAAGGTAAGCCCCCAAGGGTTACTTTCCTCAACGCCAGCAGAGGCCTCTCGCCAGAGCACCGGAACCCGCCGGTGTATACCGACCGTGATTTCAGCGTTTCTTTTGTAATCGAAGACCGGGCAAGTCCCAGTGTTGGGATTTATGCGCTTGATATCTTCTGGTGTCAGCGAAAACTTGCGCTCAGGGATCTGGGTGACCTGCCGGAGCCGGAAGGCGAGATCGATTCGCTCCTGTGGAGCATTGCGGCCTGAGGCACTCCAGAGACAGAACCGAACCCGATGATCCACGTCGGGAAATATTTTTTCTTCATTTTCGAAGTCATAGATCGAGACCAGGGTATTGGTCTCAACCATGTCCTTGAAGAAGAACTGAGTGGTTGCGTCCGTGGCAATCCCTGTAGGGAGCACCATCCCTACTCGCCCATTGGAGGCAAGGATGGTCCTACCTGTCTCCGCGAAGACGGCGTACGTGTTGATGTCGCCCCGGCCGGTCAGCGGGTAGCGACCGGAATCTCGCAGCAGGAGCGTCGTACCGTCTGCATGGCGCAGGGCCGCCTTAAATTCGGCATACAGCCGCCGATCCGCCTCTTCCTCGCTGTCCTTTAGCCCTTCGATAGCCAATTTCCGAGCAGCAGCATTCTTCGCATTCGCTATTTCCTCGTTACGAGTGGCAAAGTACTCTTTTTCTTGAATTTTCACCCGTTCCCACGGAGGATTTCCGATCACACAGGTAAATCCACCCGACCAGCCCGTCAACGGATTCACATCGCCTTGCTCGGAAACTCGGAACACATGCGGGAACTCCACATGCCAGTGGAAAAAACGATATTCGCGACTCAGCGCATCGACCCGCGCCACGATTTCCTGTCGCCGCTCATCGAATCCGTCACCGCCGATCCAGGACAACGTCTCATCCTTGATGGTATTCATTCGCGTCTTCAGGGTGAGTTCCTGAACGAACGCGGCACACCAGGAATCGGCCACGCGTTTTGCCGACTTCCGTTGTGCATCGATCTCGCGCAGCCTACGGCGCTGTACCGTCAGGTCACTCATACGAGCCGGCAGCGTGGAAACGAGTTTTTGGGTGTGCGATGCGATGCGCACGTTCGACTCGTGAATCGGCTCGTCACCGAACAGGGTTTCCTGGCGAATTCCCTTAGCGGCTCGATCCCTCTCTGCTTCGTTCTCCTTCGCGACGGCCGCCGCGACCTCCTTGTCATCACCCTCGATTGGCTTGTACGCCGCCTTTGGAATTCCCCGTTTGATGAGCGCCGGAGTCGCACCGAGCAGGCTGTTGCCGACGCGAATGTTCGCATCAAGGAAGGCGAGTGGCCGACCGGGTTCCACTGACTCCAACCAAAGCTGCACCTTGGCCAGCTCCGCGGACATCTCGTTGATGTCCACGCCGTAGATGCAGCGCGAGACGACCTCACGCATGGCATGCCGTACCAGATCGGGGGACGGTTCGTCCTCCCCCGAGCGGATTTGCGCGATACGGCGCGCGATACGGCGTGCCGCCGCGACAAGGAAGTGCCCGGAGCCACAGGCAGGGTCGCAGACAGTGACGTTCAGCAGTGCCTCGACCTTCGCCTCGTCGGTGTCCGCGTCACGGAGCACGTCGTCAAGCACGGGGTCGAGCGTGGTGTCGAGCAACGCCTCGGTGAGGGACGGGGGCGTGTAGTAGGAGCCGGACTTCTTGCGCTCGTTCCCGGGCGCCTCGCCTAGGGAGAACGTACGTTCGGTTGTGTCGACGTCGGGGTGGTACTCGAGCAGGCCCTCGTAGACGCTGCCGAGCTCCTCGGTGTCCAACTCGCGGAAGTTGACCGTCCGCCGATGAAAACCCGTCTCGACGACGGTCAGGTGGCGTACCGCCTCGAGCAGGTAGTGGTTCGCGATCTGCATGCCCTCGAGCGGGGCGTCGAGCTCGTCCGGCAGGGACGGGTTCAGCGGGGTTCCGTCGGGTAGCTCGGTGATGCGCTCGAAAAGCCCTCCGATGCCTGGGATGGCGAGGTCCGGCAGTCCTTCCTCAGTACCGAGCGCCGTGAAGATCAGCTGGACGGCCTGCCACAGGTCGTCGTGGTGGTCGACACCGCCGCGAAGCGCCCGCTCTCGCAGTCGCTGTGCCGAGAAGTAGGCGGCGTACCGCTCGCGCGCCGTCAGCACGCGGCGGTCCAGCCGGTCGCCGACCTTGGCCGGCTCCAGCAGCACGTCACGATCCTCGGCGACGAACCAGAACAGCAACCGGTAGACCGTCCGCAGGATGGCCCGGTTGAAGTCCTCCTTACTCAGCTTGCAGAGCTTGTCGAGGCTGCCGCCGTACAGGGCGAGCTTCTCCGGTGTGTCGTACATAGGGAGCTTCGCCAGCTCCTCCGGTGTTGCGGTCCCGGCGAGGCGGCGGCGCAGCAGGTCGTTCGCCGGGTGGCGGAGGAATCCGGTACCGAGGGTCTCGATGGCCCGCCGTACGCCCAAGCGCATGCGGGACCGGGCGCGCTCCCCGATCCGTACCGCGTCGTTCCGCCACCGCTCCAGCAGGCAGTCAGCGACGGTCTTCCCTTCCGGCACGGCGAACCGGGTGGCGTGCACCAGCCGGTACAGCAGCAGGAAATCGGGGAACAGACGCTCGGAGAAGATCAGCTCGAGGTCGAACTCGACGTACGCCGAGCCTGCGAGCGCCCGCGAGTCTCGCAAGAGCCGCAGACGCGCACCGTTGGAGAGGATGCCCCACAGATGGTCATCGCTGCGGTTCAGCATCTCCTGCAGCATCGATTGCGGGGCCTTGTGCGCCGCCCCGGCGATGCCCTTAGTACGGCGGTCGAGCTCGACCCCCCAGCCGACCAGGTGGATCGGCACGTGCTCCCACCGGTGACTCACCGGGTACTGGGTGCCCTCGATCGTGAACCCACCTCCGCTGGGCTGCAGCACCCCGAAGCCCAGCGAACGGAACAGAGGCAGCAGCCAGCGTTCCCGCGTGCGTGGCGCGCGTCCCTCCTGCCTGGCACGTTCCCTCTCCCGGGCGAACGCCTCCCAGGCGCCGCACAGGTACTCGAACTCCCGGGCGGCCGCCTCCCGGACCGTCTCGTGGGGCAGCAGGCCGTACGCCTCCGGCTCACGGCCGGGCAGCTCTGGGCCCTCCAGCACACGAGTGAAGAGGTCAGCGGTGAACAGTCCGCCGGCCGTACGCAGGGAAGGGAAAGGGGAACGGCTCATC
Source organism: Thermopolyspora flexuosa (assembly GCF_006716785.1). Lineage (NCBI taxonomy): Bacteria > Bacillati > Actinomycetota > Actinomycetes > Streptosporangiales > Streptosporangiaceae > Thermopolyspora > Thermopolyspora flexuosa. The sequence continues at coordinate 4,852,639 of NZ_VFPQ01000001.1, forward strand.
ACAGCCCTCCGGCCGAAGCAGGCAGGTAGACGTAGATGCCGAGAAGGTCGACGGGGGTGTGCGGGGTCACGGTGATCCGGGCGGCGCCGCTCTGCCGGGACGCCTCGCGGACCCGGGCGTGGGAGGCACGCAGGCGCTCGGCGACGGCCGCGGCCTGCGCGTTCAAGGCGGGCTCCAGGCGTGCGAGGAGTGCGGGACGGCCGTCGTCGCCCGGGACCAGCAGTCGCTCCAGGTCATCGCGGGCGAGTTCGGCGGGGATGTTCGCAGCGGGCTCCGCCGACAGCAGGGCCTCCACCTCCTCCGGGGGCAGCCACTGCGGGTCGTCCGGCCGCCCGCGGAAGGCGAGCACTTGCGCCTCCTCGGCCACCAGCTGCTTGACCCCGCCCCGTACCGGCAGCTCCAGATGCATACGGAAGCGGGCGAGCAGGAGCGTGGTGCGGCGCTGCACCGCGGCCGTGCGCATCACCCCGCAGCGCCGGGCCGGGCGAGGACCCGGGGTCGTCGGATCGAGGGCGCTGTCGAGCACGTAGCGGGCGATCGCCGCCACGGCGGGGTCGGTGCGGTCGAGATGGGCGTGCCGACGGGGGGCCGGCATGTGCCGATGGAACGGCAGTGGCTGCGGGTGGCCCGGTGGCAGCGTGTCCCGCAGGCCCGCCGGGAGGGTCGCGGTGACGGCGGTGAAACCGTACTCCTCGTCGGTGAGTGAGGACCCGAGTGCCTCGAGGGAGTCGCGGACGAAACGCTCGATCTCATCGTTCGAACCGAGGCTGGCGCGGATCTCCTCGATCTCCCGGGCGACCTCGTCCGGCTTGATGCCGGCCTGGGCGAACTTGGTGCGTGACGCCTTTTCCCGGTCCGCCGAGCTTTCCCACTCCCGGTGCAGGTCGCCGGTGGACAGGTTGAGGGGAAGTTGCTCCCATCGCTCGCCGCCGGAGGTGAGCAGCTCCTCCATCAGCGCCTCGACGAGCAGGTTGGAGGAGTTGGGCACAGGCACGCTCACCCCGAGCCTCCTGCGGATCGCCTCGTGCTTGCGCAGCAGCACCCGCATAACGATCTCGTCGATGACGTTGTCCGCGCCGATCATGGTCACTGCGCGGACGACGTCGCGCACCTGGCCGAACCGGTCGACGCGGCCTTCCCGCTGCTCGTGCCGGGTCGGGTTCCAGGCGAGGTCGTAGTGGACCACCGCCTGGAAGGTGTCCTGCAGGTTGACGCCCTCCGACAGGCAGTCCGTGGCGACCAGTACATGCCGCCCCTCGGTACGGCTCAGCTCGTCGATGCGGGCCTCGCGCTCGCCGGGCGGCAGCGTACCGGTGACGCATTCGACCGTCGCGGCCTGGCCAAGCGAGGCTCGCAGATGCTCGGCGACGTACTCGGCGGTGTCGATGAACCGGCAGAACACGATCGGATCGAAGCCGTCGGCGAGCAGCCCTTGCACCACCTCGTCGAGTTTGGCGAGCTTGGCGTCCTTGTCACCGGCGAGGGCGTCGGCCTCGCGCGCGAAACGCAGCAGGCGGGCCCGCTCGGACCGGTCGTCCTCGGCCACGTCGTCCGCGCCGGGCAGCACGTCGACGGACTCGTTCGCCTCGTCGTCGGCGAGGTCGAGCACCGTCGCACGGCCGATACGGTCGGCCTCCTCGGGTGTCTCGCTCTCGGCGACCTTCGCCCGCTTGCGCAGCGTCGCGGCGGCAGCCCGCGGCGACGAGGCCAGGGCGCGCAGCAGCGCCAGCACCGACCAGTAGCGGACCCGCTGCCGCAGCCGGTCGCCTGACGCGTCGGCCACCGTCTCCTTCGCGTAGGCCAGCACCCGGCGTACCAGGCGGTGGTACTCGTCACCGAGGTGGTAGCGCTCCTCCCGGGTCTCCCGCCGTTCGGGGAAAGTCGTCTTGCCGAGGTAGGAGATGATGTCCCCGCGACGGCGCTGGACCATGTGGCGGGCGAGCCGCTCCCGTCCCGCCCTGGTCTCCAGGTCCACCGTGGCCAGCTCCGGGTCGAGCAGGCCGATCAGGTTGCGGAACCCCTCCTCCTTACCACTGTGCGGGGTCGCGGTGACGAGCAGCAGATGCCTATCGGGTCGCTCGGCGATGCGACGGAGCAGCTCGTAGCGGAGGGTGGCCGCGCCGGATCCGCCGTCGGCGACGCAGGTGTGCGCCTCGTCGACGATCACCAGCTCCGGACAGGACTGGAGGAACTCATCGCGGCGCCGAGGGGACTTGATGAAGTCGGTCGACACCACGGTGTACGGGTAGTGGTCGAAGATCGACCGGTCGTCGCCGATCACGTTGCGTTCGAGCTGTTTCACCGTGCTCGGCAACACCAGCTCGGCGTCGATGTGGAACTTGCCGCGCAGCTCCTCCTGCCACTGCTCGGCAAGCGCCGGGCCGCACAGCACGGTGAGCCGGTTCACGGCCCCCTGGGCCAGCAGCTCGGCCGCGATCAGGCCCGCCTCGATCGTCTTTCCGATGCCGACGTCGTCGGCGATGAGCAGGCGCACCGTCTCCAGGCGCATCGCCATCAGCAGCGGGACGAGCTGGTACGGCCGCGGCTCGACGGCGAGGCCCGCGAGCGAGCGGAACGGGCCGGCCGTCGAGCGGAAGCCGATGCGCAAGGCGGTGCGGAGTAGGCGGGCGCTCACCGCATCGCCGGCGTCGTCGGCGCTCGGGGGCGGGAAGCTCGCCTGCCGGACTGGCTCCAGGTTGGTGAGGATCGCCGCCGTCTCGTCCTCGCGCCCACCGAGCGGCCGGACGATCAGGAAATCGTCGTCACCGCCGGGCAGGACCACCCAGTCCCGGCCACGGGCGTTGACCAGGGAACCCGGCGTGTAGACGGCCAATGCTCATCCCCTCCTGCCGACACCGAACACACTCGGGTACTTCTTTACGATCTCCGCGTAGTCCCCACCGTACGGCACGCGGATGACACTCCAGCCACGATCGCGAAGCTCTTCCTCCGCTTCCTCGTCGCGGCCGGGAGTGGCGGCGTCATCCGGGCCGTCGACGAACACGGCGACACCGGGATACACCAGATCCGGTCGCGCCGAGCAGCCGTCCAGCCGTGGGGCGACCCGCTCGGGGAGGCGGTGCTCGTGCTCCTCCAGCCAGACGACAAAGGCATGGCGGGGATCATCACCCTCGACGCGGAGCCGTACCTGCTCCCACAGGTCCCCCTGCCTGGTCGTCGCGGGCTTGATGACGGTGGCACCGGCGCAGGCGAGCAGCAGGTCGCGGGCGCGGCGGCGGTCGATGAGGTCGTGGAAGGGCTGGTTGCTGAAGGACAGCAGGCAGTCGTAGCAGGCCTTGGCGCAGCGCTCACCGTTGATCGTGCCGCCGGTGTCCGCACCCGTCTCCGGGTCGAAGTGGGCGATCCGCAGGGCGCGGCGGGCCGCGGCGGCGAGGGCGTGCTCCTCCAGTACGAGACGGCGCAGCACCCCCGCGCCGCCCTCGGAGCTCTCGATGAATAGTGCCCGGCCGCGCCGGTCGTGATCCGGGAGAAGCTCGCTGGTGAGCTCGTTGTCCTCCAGCTGGAACTCCGCCTCGATGCCGCGTTCCAGCGCGTACATGAAGCTGATCGCCTCCTCGGTGCCGACCTTCCGGGGCAGGCGGGTGACGAGGATGTTGCGGCTGTCCTCCACGTACGGGAGTACCAGCTGCTTGTTCTGGACCAGGTCCGCGTCGTCGGCGCGGTCGAGCTCGGGGTTCAGTGCGTCCTTCTCCGACAGCCACCTGCCGTTACGCACGTTGATCCAGAAGCCATCGGTGCGGCGCCGACGGCGGCCCATGTTCGTCACACGGACCGTGGCCGAGTCGCCGTACCGCAGCTCAAGGGCCGTGCGGCCATTCTGGACGGCGGTCGCCACCAAGCGTCCCGGTCGTGCCCCGTGATCGTTGAAGCGGTAGGAGGTGACCAGCTCGTAGCCGGCGCGGCGCCGCTCCTCCTCGTCTGAGGAGATGCGGTCCCGGCGCACGGTCTTCACCGTCTGGAGGCGCAGCAGCCGGTTCATCGTCCTGCCGAGCCGGCCGCCGCACTCCTCGCACACGTCCGTGCCTACCTGGGTCTCGTGCAGGTAGCCGCAGTGCTCGCAGTGGCGGGCGGAGCGGGTGTCGAGGCTGCCCGAGCCCTGTTCCGCAGGGGAGAGCTGGACCTGTTTCACCTGATAGCGGGAACCCTCGTGGTAGATGAGTGCGTCGGGGCCGAACTCCCTGATTGCAATGAAGCGGGGGCGGTGGATGAACTCTCCCTCGGAGTCGCCCTTGCGGTCGGGGATGTAGGCGCGCAGCGGAAGCCGGGGGAAAGAGTATCCGGGGAGGAATCCCTCGGCGGCGAGATAGCGGTAGGAGTAGAAGTCGCTCAGCACGTCCTCGGATTCCTCGTTGCACAGCAGCCGAAGCTGGTTCTCTGCCTCCCGACGACGGGCCATGGCCGCGTCGCGGACCGGCTTGCTCGTGGAGTGGTCGCCGATGATGCGGTGCTGCTCCTCCCGCTCCGCCTTCGCGGTCGCGTACATGTCGCGCCAGCGATCGAACGCCGCGTCGAACGCCTTCGGGGCGTCGGCCACCGCGCGGTCGATCCAGTCACGGTGCCACCAGGAGGTGTTCTCGAGCTCGGAAACCAGTCCCGCCAGCACGAAACGCGCCCGCTCGGCCGCGCGCTGCCGGGCGTCCTCCCGGTGGATCGCCTTCGCCACCTCCGGAAAGAGCGGGAACCCCTCAGCGTCCACGTTCACGATGCCCGCGATGGAGGCGTCCAGCGGTAGCTCGGTCTCGGCGAGCCAGATCGCGTGCACGTGCGAGCGGATCAGGTCTTCGTTGGTGAGGTCGAGGCGAGGAGCGGCCACCGAGCCGCCCACCATCTGATCGCGGTGGCGGAAGTAGTACTGGTCGTGCGCGTTGCCCGTGGCGCAGTAGGTGACCACCAGAGCGGGCTGACCGGAGCGGCCCGCCCGGCCCGCGCGCTGGGCGTAGTTCGCCGGGGTGGGCGGGACGTTGCGCATCACCACGGTGCCGAGGCTCTTGATGTCGATGCCGAGTTCCATGGTCGGCGAGCAGTACAGGACCTGCAGGTCGCCCTCGCGGAACCGCTGCTCGCGCTCCTCCCGCACCTGACTGCTGACCTGGGCGGTGTGCTCGCGCGCCAGCATGCCGGCGAGGTTGGCGGCCTTCTCGCGGTAGAGGTCCCGGAAGAAGGGGTTCACGCGCGGGCCCTTGTCGGAGGCGACCTGCTTGCGCAGCCGGTCCTCTGCGCCCTTGCCGTCCCCGAGCTTCCACAGGATGGACGACGCCTTGATCTGATAGCCGTCCCGTTCCTCGGCGAGCACACCGCACTTCGCCAACACGGCGAGCATGTCGCGGATCATCGCGGTGGCGTCGTCGCGGGTGAGATCGAGGTGCCGGAACTCCTTCTGCTTGAGCAGGTACCTTCCGTACACGCCGTAGCCGGTCAGGTGCAGATCGCGGCTGCCCTTGCGGCCGGGGCGCGGATAGGCGATGGCCGTGGAGACGAGCTGCTCGTTGCGGTCCATCGCCCACGGTTCCTTGAGGTAGTGGCGGCTGTCCTCCTTGATCTGCTCAAAACCGGTCGGGGTGAGGCAGTCAACATCGATCGCGAGCACGCGGCGCAACTCGTCCAGGAGTGTGCGCAGCAGCTCCTCGCGATGCTCGGGCACGTCGTCGCGGAGCGCGTGGTGCCGGTCGTCCCACAGGTCCTGGGCGGCGGCGATGTCCGGCAGATCGAGGTAGTCCACCTTAAGCAGGCCGGTCTGTTCGAGGTTGGGCATGGTGATGCGCCAGCCGCGCTCCAGGTCCACATAGAGGCGGTAGGCGATAACCTGGCGCAGCGCCTGCCAGGTATTGCGTTCGACGGTGAACCGCGCTTCCGGGTTCTGCGCGAAGTCGGCCAGCCGGAGGTTGAGAGCGTCGGTCACGCGCTGGACGATCTCCTTGTGTGTGAGACCCTCCGGCGCGTCGAGAAGGGCCCGGTACAGCGCACCCCGCAGCTGCACCACCTGGACGAAGTCGTTGAAGTGGCCCGCCTGAAGGCTCGCGTCCTGCCGGTTGTCGGTGAACGCCAGCAGCTTGCGTTCCTGTTGCGGGACCGCGGGATCCTCGCGCAGGGTCCGGACCACGGACGAGCTGATCACGCTCGTGGCCGAGCTGCGGCCCTCCACCGCGAGCGAACCGAGTTTGGCGAAGTCGCTGCCGCGGATCTGCTCGTAGGAGGTACGGCAACGCAGGCAGAAGGTGAACGGCGAGGGGATATAGGCGGCCCTGGTGCCTTCCTCATCGGAGGAGACAACGCGGCCGTCCGGAGCCACGTGCACGATCTCCGGGAGATACTTCTTCTTGGCGGCGACGACGTCGAGTGAGCCGTCTGGCAGGGTCTCCAGCCACGGCTCCGGCAGACGCTGCTCATCGATGGCGATCCGGGTGTTGTCCGGCCAGGCGAAGTCGTCTGACACGTATAGATACCCGTCGGTCTCGTCGCCGCTCACGTCGCTCTCCCGGCGAGACGTGAACCGTGTGATGCCCCGATCGTCGCTTCGGCGGACAGTCAGGTACTCCTGGCCGCACTCCCGGCAGAACGACACCGGGACCAGGATGTGATCCTCCTTACCCGGCTCCGGGACGACGGTCTGATAGCGGCTGGTGATGTATCGGGTGTCCTCCGGCTCGATGCTCACATAGACGTCGTCGCCCTTGGAGAGGAACTGGTGCAGGCGGAAGGCGAACAGCGGCCGCTCCGTGCGGGGATGGATGAGCGACGCCCCGCGCTGCAGCGTCGCCTGGATCGCCTCGACGCAATCCTTCTCGGAACGCCCGGTCAGGTCGGAGAGTTCGCGCGCCGCCTCGCGAACCGTGAGCGGGCGAGGAGGACGGGTGAGCTCCTCGGTCACCCCGAAACGGGTCTCCACCCAGGAGGCGAGCGGGCTGGCAATGAAGCTCTCGTAATCCTCGGGGACGGTCAGGTCAGTGACGGCGGCGGGATCCCCCGTGGTGACACGTTCCAACGTCTCGCCGATCACATGCGCGCTGGACACCGAAACCCCGAACAGCCGGGTCGCGACCTCGGCCACCTTCCTCCGGCGGTCCGGCTCGCTGCCCTCGGTGGTCATCGTCGCCGACGTGCCGACACACTGGATGTCCTCCGCACCGCACGCGTCGCGCACCCGGCGCACCAGCATCGCCACATCGGCGCCCTGCCTGCCCCGGTAGGTGTGCAGCTCGTCCAGCACCAGCCAGTGCAGGCCGCGTGCCGCGGTGATCAGGTGCTTCCGCTCCTCGGGCCGGGTGAGCACCAGATCGAGCATCACGTAGTTGGTGAGCAGGATGTCCGGCGGGTCGGCGAGGATACGGTCGCGCTCCTCGCCTCTCTCCTGACCGGTGTACCGGTGGAACGTCACCGGCTCCTGGCCTCGACCGTATCCCTGCCGAAGGAACTTCTCGAGCTCCAAGACCTGGCTGTTCGCCAGTGCGTTCATCGGATAGACAATGATCGCCTTAACACCGGGGCGGTAGGTGCCTTCATCCTTGCGGCGAAGCACCCAGTCCACGATCGGGACGATGTAACTCAGGCTCTTCCCTGAGCCGGTACCGGTGGTGAGCACATAGCTCACCCCGGTCCTCGCGATCTCCACGGCTTCGCGCTGGTGCCGGTGCAGCTGGAGATCCTTTTCCTCTCCTCCCTCGCCCTTGCCGAGACGGAAGATCTTCTCGCACTCCGGGTGCAGCAAGCCTTTCCGCACCAGGTCGGGTATCGACCCGCCGGGAGCGTAATTCGGGTTGAGCGCCAGGTAGGGATCGGGCCACTGCTCACCGGCACTCAGCCGGTTCTCCACGTGTTCCCTGATCCTGCGGTTCCGGATCTCCGTGAAACCCAGAGTGAATGCCGCGTAGTCGGCAATCAGCTGCTCGTGGACCTGAAAGACATCCATTTCTGTCCGCATCCGCGCCGTCTCTACCTGCCGTGGAGCACGGTATCCCGTAGCCGCCTCGGTTAGGGATACGAACCTGCATCATTGCCCCGCTCCGATCCCGCACATGTCCGGTATGTACCGGTGTGCGGGCATGGACGGTCCCTTACCTGGGCTGCGGTTAGTGCTGAGGTGCGGCGACCATACGCAGCCTCGTGGCGTCTACCTACTGCGCTTGACGTCACTCGCCGCTGCGGATGTCCGAGGGCAGCTTCGGCGAGTAGGTGATCTCGCCGAAGCGGACGGTGCAGCCGGAGCCGGTGGGTGACTGGGCGAGGAAGCCGACCTCGGGCTCGCCGTCGAGGGCGAAGTAGCGGATCAGGTGCCAGAAGTCCGAGCCGACGGCCGCGTGGAAGGCGTACGCGGGGCCGAGCCGCGAGATGCGGAGGCGGACGTCGCCGCCGTCCACGGGGATCGAGTTGCAGTCGTCGGAGACGCCGCGGGTCACGACGGAGACGATGGTGGGACGGCCCTGCGGGGAGAGCTCGAGGCAGAGCTTCGCCCACCGGTCCTCGTCCGCGTACAGCAGCAGCACGCCCGCGTCGTAGGTGGCGGTGAGGTCCGCGGTGATCCGGGCGCTGAGGGTGAAGTCGCCGTCGAGGCGGCCGAGGAGGGCGGGCGCGTTCGCGTAGCGGCCCGGGCCGCCGGGGTCGGTGAACAGGTCGGTGCGAGGGCCGGCGGACAGGACGAGCGCGTCGTCGCCCTCGATCCGCCAGGCGGCGGGCTCGTTCAGCCGCCGCAACGGGGCCGGGAAGGCGGGCAGGACTGCGGGCTCGATCATCCAGATCAGCGTAACCACGCGGGGACGACCGCCAAGACGGTCGCCGGGAAACCTTTGATACACCCGGCAGCCGCGGAGGCACGACCCGGTCCCGGTCGCCGGTGGCAGCCCCGGCCCAACGGCTCCGACCAGCGGAAACGTGAGCGGCAACGGCGTGCGTCGGTCCAATGCCCGCGCCCCTCGCCGACTGCTCGTGCTGAAAGAAACGTGCAACGCCGGTCATCGAGACGGGCCACGACGACGGCGTTGTCCGCCGGATCGCCGGTCCCCGGGGCCGCGGATACGGCCACGGCTCGTGAGATCGTCGGCTGACACCCCGGCCGGGCACAGGGATGGCGTGGACAGCATCCGGCGGCCGCGTCCGCAAGCCCGGCATGGCACCGGACATCTCATCACGGACACGGCCACCCGGATCGGCCCGGCCGCCGACGCGGCAGGCCGCATCGCCGCGCCGTACCCTCGCCTGCGGAGCACGTGCGGGACGGCCATGATTGCCTGCCGGAAGGTGCCGAGCAGCGCGATGGAGGAGGGGTGGCGTGGCGATCCAGGTGGCGGTGTGCGGGCCGCGTGACTGTACGCCGGAGGAGCGGCGGAACGCCTACGAGCTGGGGCGGCTGCTCGCCGGGCGCGGCGCCGTGGTGGTGTGCGGCGGCTACACCGGCGTGATGGAGGCGGTGGCGCAGGGCGCGCACGAGGCGGGCGGCACGGTGGTGGGCGTGCTGTCCCGCGCCGACCGGGAGGGCGCGAACCCGTACCTCACCGTCGCCATCCCCACCGGGGCCGGCGAGGCCCGGAACGCGATCATCGTGAACTCGGCCGACGCGGTGATCGCCGTCGGCGGGTCGTGGGGCACGCTGTCCGAGCTCGCCCTGGCGATGCGGCGCGGCCGCGTCCCCGTGGTCCAGCTCGGCGGCTGGCGCGTGTACGACGAGCACGGCGAGGTCGTCCCCGGCATCCGGTACGCCACGGGCCCGGCGCACGCCCTCGAACTCACCGGCCTGTGGCCATGAGAGGGGTCAGGCGAGCCGCCGCGGGTACGCCCCGGGCGTCCGGCCGAGGTGCCGCCGGAACGCGAGGATACGCCCCTGCGTGCCGGTGAAGCCCGCCCGGGCGCTCGGGCCGGCCGACCGAGTCCTCGGCCTCCTGGGAGCGCGCCGCCGGGCCGGACGGGCCCGCCGTACCGCCGCCGGACGGGAACGGAAAGAAGGAGCATCCAGGCCACGCTGCCCTGATCGGCCTGGATGCTCCGGCTCGTGGGGTACGGCCCGGCGGTCAGGATGCGTAGGGCGGGTAGCCGTAGCCCACGACCTGCCACTTGGGGCGCACCCGGCGTTCGACTTTACCGTTTCCGGTGTTGCCCTCGATCGTGGTGATGGTGCCGTCGCCGTTGTCACGTTCCACGAGGCCGACGTGGTCGATCTTCTCGATGTCGTCGGAGCCGGACCAGTCGAAGAAGACGACCGCGCCCGGGGTGGCGGCGTCGGTGCCCCAGTGGCCGTTGGCCCGGAACCACTTGGCGTAGGTCACGGTGTAGGCGTCCCAGCCCATGATCGGGCGGATGCCGGCCTGCTCGCCGACCCAGGAGACGAACATGGCGCACCAGGGGGCGTTCTTGTAGCCCTGGAGCGTGCCGCCGTCGCGGGCGAGGGTCTCCAGCGCGCGCGGGGAGTTCATGTACCACTCGTGGAACTCGGTGCCGCCGCCGTACGCGTTCTCGGTGACGCCGATCTTGCTCGCCGCGATCCGCAGCACGTCCTGGGCGGTGACCTTCGGCAGGTCCTTGGCGATCCGCTGCAGCGGGGTGAGCCTCGCGTCGTCCGTCTCGGGCGCGCGGCCGTCGTGCTGTGCCGTACCGCTTCCGGAGTCGGTGGCCGCGGCGAGACCGGGGGTCGCGGGGAGAAGCGCGCCTGCGGCGATCAGGGTGCAGGCGATGGCGTGGGAAAGGTTCGCGCCGTTACGCGCCCAGGAGGGACGAAACATGGACATCGGGGGCTTTACTCCTTCTTCCATGCCGCCTACCGGGTTAGCTGACGGGTTCGGGCCTGGAAGTTGGCCCTACGGCGCACGCCGGGAGACGCGCGCCGATTCACCCCGGGGAGAGGTGGGTCCCCGGCTCCGCGAGGGTCGCGGACTCGGCGGCCGCGCCCGCGGCATGCGAGCATGCCGACGGGACGACGGACAGGTTGTAAAGGGCGGGCCCGGGCCGGCCGGATCACCGAGCCGTTTGCCTTGCGCAGAAAGGTAAACGATTCGGACAAACCCCGCAAACAGGTCGCAAGAAGGATCTTCCGGACGCTCGATAACGATGGCGTTTCGGGCCGGAAATTTTACCTTTGCCCAGGTCAGCCGCCCGCCCCGGCGGCGCCGCCGTACCGTCCGGCCCGGCGCCGCAACCCCGCGCCACTATCGCCCGATTGGTCCGGGAGTTTTCCCGTTGACCACGAAGGGTAGCGTAGCAACTGCTATCAGTAGCCAATCCGGCTCGGGGGACTTGGGATCATGCGTCAGCTCATCGTGTGCTGCGACGGCACCTGGAACACGGCGGAGGACCGGACCATCACCAACGTGCGACGGCTGTACAACGCCCTCGCCGAGAAGGACGAGAACGACAATCCACAGCTCGCCTACTACCAACCCGGTGTCGGGACCGTCCGCAACCGGCTGCTCGGCGGCGCCACCGGGTTCGGCCTGTCCCGGAACGTGATGGACGCCTACCTGTGGCTCACCACCCGGTACGAGCCCGGCGACCGCATCGCCCTGTTCGGCTTCAGCCGCGGCGCCTACACCGCCCGCAGCCTCGCCGGCATGATCTCCGCTTGCGGCCTCATCGACACCTCGAAGATGCCGGAGCACACGATCTGGCCGCAGATCAAGCGGCTCTACCGCGAGGGGTACCGGCGGCGGGACCGGCGCGACCCCGGGTGGCGCGACGGGTTCACCTTCCGCTGGGACCCGGACGACGCGGAGAACATCCCCGTGCACTTCATCGGCGTCTGGGAGACCGTCGGCGCCCTCGGCGTGCCCGACCACCTCGGCCTGCTCAACCTGCTCGACCGGCCGCAGCGCTTCCACGACCTGCGGCTCAACCCGCACATCCGGTACGGCCGGCACGCGCTCGCCATGGACGAGCGGCGCGAGCCGTACCAGCCGGCGCTGTGGACCGGGCCGTTCGGGCCGAACCAGGACGTGCAGCAGGTGTGGTTCCCCGGCAGCCACATGGACGTGGGCGGCGGCCACCCCGAGCGCGGGCTCAGCGACGGCGCGCTGCGCTGGATGATCGACGAGGCCCGGGAGACGATCCGGCTCGGCTTCCACAAGGCCACCGTCGAGGAGCAGATCGAGCCCGACCCGTTCGACGTCATGCACGACGACGAGCTCGGCGCCATCGGCGTGCTCGACCAGGTGGTGGACCCGATGCTCAGGCCGGTGCGGGAGATCCTGCTGCGCCCGCGGCCGCGCGCGGTGCCGCGCATCGACCCGCAGCGGCCCACCCGGGAGCTGCACGAGTCGGTCTACGAGCGGCACCAGAAGCCGCCCATCACCGGCGGGCCGTACCGGCCGACCCGGGTGCTCGCGCCCGGCCAGGAGCGCACCATCGAGGTGTTCGCGCACGAGCCGTGGAACGAGACCGGCCTCTACCTGGAGCCCGGCGAGTACCGGTTCATCGCCGACGGCATGTGGCAGGACGGCGACATCCTCTCCGGCCCGGAGGGCACGCAGGGGATGCGCGGCCTCAACCCGATGCGGGAGCGGCTGCGCATGCTCGGCAGCCTGCTCGGCGGCGGCGAGCGGCTGCTGCGCATGCTCACCGGCAACGAGCTGGCGAGCCTGGTCGGCACCCAGCGGGAGAGCGACCTGCCGTGGATGTTCCTGGTCGGCGTGATCGCCAACGACGCGGTGGCGGTGAACGGCGTGCACCACGCGCACGAGCGCATCGCGATCGGCCGGGGCACCCGGTGCCGGGTGACCAAGGGCGGCTACCTGTACGCGTTCGCCAACGACGCCTGGGGTTTCTACGGCAACAACCAGGGCAGCGTGCGTCTCACCGTGGCCCGGCTGGTCGCGGGCACCCCGCACACCGTCCTCACCGCGGGCGGGCTCATGCACCCGCTCACCGAGGACGCCGCGCCCGTCGGGGCGAACTCCGGCGACGGGACCACCCGTGCCACCACAGGCTCGCGCCGGGCCGGCGCGGGCGCAGGCCGCATGCGCCGCGAGGTGCAGGAGGCCTGAGCCGCCGGCTCGGTGCGTGCAGGCCCGGCATTTGCGGGGGGAATGCCGGGCCTGCGTCACGCCGGAGGCCGTGCCGTACGGCGGGCCGGGAAAGCCGGGCGCACGTGAGCACGCGGCGGATCGGGGTAGGGCAGGCGAGCACCGGGACAGTCGCCGGGGCCGGTCCGGCGGCGGCGCAGGCCCCCGCTTCCCGGCGCACGGCGCCCGCAAGGAGGCTCAGTGAAGGTCAAGGAGATCATGACCGCCCCGGTGATCACCGTGCGGCGGGACACCACGGTTCCCGAGATCGCCGCGCTGCTGCGCTCCCGCCGGATCAGCGCGGTCCCCGTGGTCGACGACGGCGACGCCGTGGTCGGGCTGGTGAGCGAGTACGACCTGCTCGCCCGCGAGGGCCGGACCGCCGCCGACGTGATGACCACCGCCGTCATCTGCGTCACCGAGGACACCGACGTCGACGAGGTACGGCACCTGCTCGTGGAGCGGCGCATCCGCCGGGTGCCGGTGCTCTCCGGCGGGCGCATGGTGGGCATCGTCAGCCGCTCGGACGTGATGGCGCTGCTCACCACCGAGTGGGCGTGCTCCGTGTGCGGCGAGGTCGTGCACGGCGAGCGGCCGCCCGCGCGCTGCCCCAAGTGCCAGGCCGAGGCGGGCCGGTTCACGCTGCAGGAACCCGCCCCGGGGAGCTGAGCCCGCACACCCCACCCCACACCCCGTAGGAGGCGCGACGATGGCATCCACCCAGCCCGGCCCGCAGGGCGACCGCCGGTCCGGGGCCGAGCCCGGACGGCACGGCCGGACCACCGCGGCCGAGGACCCCAAGGTGCTCGTCGGCTACTACCGCCAGATGGCGCTGATCCGGGCCTTCGAGCTGCGCGCCGCCGAGATGTACACCCGGGCGAAGATCGGCGGCTACTGCCACCTCAACCTGGGCGAGGAGGCCACGGTGGTGGGCCTGATGGCGGCGCTGCGGCCTGCCGACTACCTGTTCACCACCTACCGGGAGCACGGCTACGCGCTCGCCCGCGGCGCCGACCCCGGCGCGGTGATGGCCGAGCTGTTCGGCCGGGCCACCGGCATGTCCGGCGGCTTCGGCGGCTCGATGCACCTGTTCGACTGGAACCTGCGGCTGCTCGGCGGGTACGGCATCGTGGGCGGCCAGCTCCCGCCCGCCACCGGGGCCGCGCTCGCCATCGCCTACCGCGGCGGGCCGAGCCCGGACGGCGAGGCGGTGATGTGCCTGCTCGGCGACGGCACCACGAACATCGGCGCGTTCCATGAGTCGCTCAACCTCGCCGCGATCTGGAACCTGCCCATCGTGTACGTGATCGTCAACAACCTGCTCGGCATGGGCACCCCGGTCGAGGCGGCCTCCGGCGAGCCGGAGCTGTACCGGCGCGGCTGCGCCTACCGCATCCCGGGCGAGCGGGTGGACGGCAACGACGTGCTCGCCGTGCGGGACGCGGCGAAGGCCGCGATGGACCGGGCCCGATCCGAGCACAAGCCGTACCTGCTGGAGGCGGTGAGCTACCGGCTGCGCGGCCACTCGGTCGTCGACCCGGCCCGCTACCGGTCGGCCGAGGAGACCCGGCGGCTGCGCGAGCTCGACCCGCTGCCCGCGTTCCGCGCCCGGCTCATCGACGACGGCGTGCTCGACGAGGAGTCGGCGGCGCGCATCGACGACGAGGCCGAGCGGGAGGTGGCCGCCGCGATCGAGTTCGCGGACAACAGTCCCCCGCCGCCCGTGGAGTCGCTGTTCGCCAACGTGTACGCCACGCCGGTGCCGAACGCGCCCCGCGAGCTGCCCGGGGACCCGCTGCCGTGCGGCGGCCCGGCCACCGGGGAGGAGTGAGCGGTGGGGCGGGTCATCACCTACCGGCAGGCGCTGCGCGACACGCTCCGCGCCGAGCTGCAGCGGGACGAGAACGTGCTGCTCATGGGCGAGGAGATCGGCGTCTTCGAGGGCTCCTACAAGATCACCGCGGGGCTGCTGGAGGAGTTCGGGCCGCGCCGGGTGCGGGACACCCCGATCAGCGAGGAGGGGTTCACCGGCGCCGCGGTCGGCGCGGCGATGCTCGGGCTGCGGCCGATCGTCGAGATCATGACGATCAACTTCAGCCTGCTCGCGATCGACCAGATCGTGAACCACGCGGCGAAGATGCGCGGCATGTTCGGCGGCCAGGTGTCGGTGCCGATGGTGATCCGCACCCCGGGCGGGGGCGGGCAGCAGCTCGCCGCCACCCACTCGCAGAACCTGGAGGTGTTCTACGCGCACGTGCCCGGGCTGAAGGTGGTCGCCCCGGCCACCCCGGCCGACGCCAAGGGCCTGCTCGCCAGCGCGGTGCGGGACGACGACCCGGTGCTGTTCCTGGAGAACCTCGCCCTCTACAACACCAAGGGCGAGGTGCCGGACGGCGACCACACCGTGCCGATCGGCACCGCGGCCGTGCCCCGCCAGGGCGAGGACCTGACGATCATCGCCTACTCGCGGGCCACCGTGGTCGCGCTCGACGTCGCCCGCCGCCTCGCCGAGCAGGGCATCTCGGCCGAGGTGGTGGACGTCCGCAGCCTGCGCCCGCTCGACCGGGCCACGATCTGCGCGTCGGTGCGCAAGACCGGGCGCGCGGTCGTGCTCGAGGACGACTGGCTCAGCTACGGCGTGGGTGCGGAGATCGCCGCCACCGTGCAGGAGGGCGCGTTCGACTACCTCGACGCCCCGGTACGGCGGGTGGCGAGCGCCGAGGTGCCGCTGCCGTACGCCAAGCCGCTGGAGCTCGCCGCGATGCCGGACGCCACGGCCCTCACCCGGGTGGTGCACGAGATCCTCGACGCCACCCGCTTCACGCCCTCCCCCACCGGCCGACGCTGACGGTCCAGGAGACTGCCATGCCAGAGATCATCATGCCCCGCCTCTCCGACACGATGGAGGAGGGCACGCTCAGCCGCTGGTTCAAGCGGGAGGGCGACATGGTGCGCCGGGGCGACGTGATCGCGGAGATCGAGACCGACAAGGCCTCGATGGAGCTGGAGGCCTACGACGAGGGACGGCTCACCCGCATCCTCGTCCAGGAGGGCGACACGGTCCCGATCGGCACCCCGGTCGCCGTGATCGGCGACGGCGAGCCCGAGCCCCCGGCCGGCGAGGCGCCGCCCGCCGAGGCCGAGCCAGAAGAGCGGGCCGAGCCCGCGGCCGAGGCCGGCGCGCCCGCCGCCGCGCCGCCGCCGGAGCGGGAGGGCGAGGCCGCGCCGCGCGGGCACGCCGTACCGCCGCAGGCGCCGCCCGGGCGCGGGCCGGGCGGCCGGGTGCCCACGTCGCCGCTCGCCCGCCGGATCGCGCGGGAGCACGGCATCGACATCACCACGGTCAAGGGGAGCGGCCCGGGCGGGCGCATCGTGCGCGCCGACGTCGAGGCCGCGATCGCCCGCCGGGACCGGGAGAAGGCCGCCCCTCCCCCGGCAGCGCCCACGGAACGGCCTGCCGAGCCGGCCGCCGCGCCCGCCGGGCGGGGGCCGATCGTGCACGAGACCGAGGCGCCGAGCCTGCCGGAGGACGCCGACGAGGTCCCGCTCAACCGGATGCGGCGGCTCACCGCCCAGCGCCTCACCCGGAGCGTGCAGGAGGCCCCGCACTTCTACCTCACCTCGGTCGTGGACGCCGAGCCGCTGCTCGCCTACCGGGCCGAGCTCAACGCCGCGCTCGCCGACCGCGGACCCAAGATCAGCGTCACCGACCTGATCCTCAAGGCGTGCGCGGTGATGCTGCGCGAGCACCGGGCGCTCAACGCCTCATGGGCGGAGACGCGCATCCTGCGGCACCACCGGGTGAACCTCGGCCTCGCCGTCGCCCTCGACGACGGCCTGATCGTCCCCGTCATCCACGACGCGGACCGCAAGACGCTCACCGAGATCGCGAACGAGGCCCACGACCTCGCCCAGCGGGCGCGTACCGGCAGGCTCACCCTCGACGAGCTCGCGGGCGGCACCTTCACGGTGAGCAACCTCGGCCCGTTCGGCATCGACCACTTCACCGCCGTGATCAACCCGCCGCAGGCGGCGATCCTCGCCGTGGGCGCGGCCAAGCCGCAGCCCGTGGTACGCGACGGCGAGGTACGGCCGGGCGTCACGATGGCGCTCACGCTCTCCATCGACCACCGCGTACTCGACGGCGCGACCGGCGCCGCCTTCCTCGCCGACCTCAAGACGCTGCTGGAACAGCCGGTCCGCATCGTCGTGTGACCCGCCGCGCCTTGGCCCGGACGGACCGGTAGCGCCGCCCAAGCCCACAACATCGAACCCGGCCGGACCGGATCTCGGCAGTGACCCGTACAGCGGAGATCATGAATACGACCGCTCGAGCGCATGGCTCTAGCCATGCGCTCGAGCAGCACGCCTAGGGAGCGCCGCGCCGACCGGAGGCGGGCGCGTGGGCGAGCCAGTCGGCGAGCACGGCGGCCTGGCTGTGTTCGGCGTCCCGGGTGGCGGTGAGCAGGGTGAGCGGGCCGCGCGTGGCGAGGTCGCGGAGGTGGCCGAGCGCCTCGCGTCGGGCGGGGTCGGCGAGCTCGTCGAGGTAGCGGCGGCAGAACTCGTCGAAGCGGGCCGGATCGTGGCCGTACCAGCGGCGCAGCTCGGTCGACGGGGCGACGTCGCGCAGCCACTCGTCGAAGGGCGCGTTCTCCTTGCGCAGGCCGCGCGGCCACACCCGGTCGACGAGCACCCGGGTGCCGTCCTCCGGCGCGGGCTCCTCGTAGATCCTGCGGAAGCCGATGCGGTTCACCATGACACTCCCTGGTCCGGTACCGGCCGATCCTCCCTGAGGCCCGCCTTCCCCGAAGGCGTCCGGGCAACCACCCGTGTCCAAACAGTCGGTTTTCGCGACAATCGTCCCCATGGACCACCAGAGCCCGGTGCCGGTCGTGCTCGACTGCGACCCCGGTCACGACGACATGTTCGCCATCCTGCTCGCCGCCGCCCACCCCGGCATCGACCTGCTCGCCGTGACGACGGTGGCGGGCAACGGGCCGCTCGACAAGGTCACACACAACGCCCTGCGCATCTGCACCGCGGCCGGGCTCCACGGCATCCCCGTGGCGGCGGGCGCCGACCGCGCGCTCGCCGGCGGCCAGGACACCGCCCCGCGCATCCACGGGGACAGCGCGCTCGACGGCACCGAGCTGCCCGAGCCGGAGATCCCGCTCGCCGCCGACGACGCCGTCACCGTGACCGCGCGCCTGCTCGAGACCGCGTCCCGCCCGGTGACGATCGCCGCGACCGGCCCGCTCACCAACGTCGCCTCGCTGCTGCGCGACCGCCCCGACCTCACGGAGAAGATCGAGCGGATCGTGTTCATGGGCGGCAGCACGGGCCGGGGCAACCGTACCCCGCTCGCCGAGTTCAACATCTGGGCGGACCCCGAGGCGGCCGACATCGTGCTGCGCAGCGGGCTGCCGCTGCTCATGTGCGGCCTCGACGTGACCCACCAGGCGCTCGCCGGGCCGGAGGTGTTCGCCCGGCTGCGCGCCATCGGCGGCGGCCTGGCCGCCACGTGCGCCGCGTCGCTCGAGTTCTACGGCAACGCCTACCGGGAGGTGTACGGCATGCCGGCGCCGCCGCTGCACGACCCGGTGGCGATCGCCGCGATCGTCGCGCCCGAGGTGGTGCGGTGCGTCGAGGCGCCGGTCGCGGTGGAGCTGACCGGCGAGCACACCCGCGGCGCGACCGTGGTCGACCTGTACCGGGTGACCGGCGCCCGGCCGAACGCGCAGGTCGCCCTCGAACTCGACCGTGAACGTTTCTGGGACCTCATGCTCGACGCCGTGCGGACGCTCGCCGACCGGCCGGTCACCGCGGATCGCCCGCCCGCGGAGCGGAGATCAGGCTAGCCTTTCCCCCACCCCTCCCCGCTTCTTATCGGGGCATTAGCCCCGGAAGTGCATGATCGAGCATCAGGGGATGTGGTGACCGGGGGCGCACACGACCGCCGAGTACACGGGGAGTTTGCGTTGACATCCTTTCCGGGAGAGGTACGGCACGGCGCGCGGCGGCCGCTGTGGCGGGCCGCCCTGGCCGCGGCCCTGCTCGCCGTGAGCCTTGCTTCCTGCTCTTCGGAACCCCCGCGACCCTCCGGCGAGCCGTCCGCCACGCCGAGCGCCGCGCCGGGCACCGAGCCGCCACCGGCCGAGCCGCCGCCGGTCGCCAAGGACTGGCCGCGCTGGGGCTTCACGCACACCCAGTACAGCGTGGACAACGAGACCATGACCGCGGCCGAGGGGGTGACCCGGGCCTTCCGGCGGGCGCCGATGCTGCAGAACCAGCACATCATGGGCTTCGGGGCGAGCAACCCCGAGCCGTCGCCCGGCCGGTACGACTGGCGCAGCCTCGACTCGCGCCTCCAGGTCATCGACCGCTCCGGCGGGCTGCCGGTGATCACCCTGTGCTGCGCCCCGGACTGGATGAAGGGCGGCCGGCCCGGCGAGACCGACTGGAACCGGCTCACCGAGGCGCCGCTGCCCGAGCACTACGACGACTTCGCCAACCTCGCCGCCGAGGTGGCGAAGCGCTACCCGCACGTCCGCCACTACCTGGTGTGGAACGAGTTCAAGGGGTTCTACCGGCACGGGCGGCCGGACGCCGAGGCGTACACCGCGCTGTACAACAAGGTGTACGCCGCGCTGAAGGAGGTGGACCCGGACATCCAGGTCGGCGGGCCGTACCTGCCGATCAACAGCCACACCGACGGCCCCGACCGGCGGCTGCGCGGGCCGTGGGGCGTGGTGGACGGCGCCACGCTCGACGCGCTCGAGTACTGGCTGGAGCACAAGGCGGGGGCCGACTTCATCGTGGTGGACGGCGCCTCGGTGACCGAGGAGCACGACCTGCTCCCCGACGAGTTCGGGGCGCTCGCCAAGTTCGACGCGGTCACCCGGTGGCTGCGGGAGAAGAGCGGCAACCTGCCGGTGTGGTGGGCCGAGTGGTACGTCGAGCCGGAGGAGGAGCGGTGGGACGAGCGGCACCGGCTCGCCGTGCAGACGGTGGCGATGATGGAGTTCGCCCGCAGCGGCGCGGCCACCGCACTCTACTGGAGCCCGCAGCGGCAGGGCGGCGCCTGCCCCGGCTGCCTGTGGCGGCCGCGCACCGCGACCCCGCTGCCCGCGTACGAGCTGCTCGGCAACTTCGTGCGGTGGTTCCCGGCGGGGGTCGAGCTGGAGCCGGTGACGTCGTCGAACCCGGCGGTCCGGGTGCTCGCCCAGCGGCACCGCATGGTCATGGTGAACACCACCGGCGAGGCCGTGGTCGCCGACGTGGACGGCAAGACCCACCGCTTCGGGCCGTACGAGATCATCTGGAGCGAGCGCACCACCTGACCGGGCCCGCGGTCGGGTGCGCCCCGGTCAGTGGCCGATGCGGTCCGCCGTCGGCGCGCGGCGGCCCCGGGCACGCCGGGCGGCCACGCGCAGCGAGGCGAGGCAGGGCCGCTCCCGCAGCCGTACGTCGCACACGCGGACCGGCGCGGCGCCGTCCTCGACGAGGAACTGGAGCAGGGCGGGGCTGGGCGGCGCGGTCGCCACGAGGCGGCGCTGCCGCTCCAGCCGCGACCACGCGGTGTGCATGATCTGCGCGGCCATCCGGCCGAGCATCGGCACCGGCTGGTGCTTGTGCACCCGGTACCCCAGGTCGACCTGGGCCATCGCGTCGAGGCCGACGAGCTCCAGCAGGTCGACGAGGAGGCCGAGCTCCACGCCGTAGTGGGCGACGAACGGCACGAGCTCGAGCACCTCACGGCGGCCCGCGTACTCGCCCGCGAGCGGCTGTACGAAACCGGCGAGCTCCGGCCAGAACATGTTGATGAGCGGCCGGGCCACCAGCTCGGTGACGCGGCCACCCGCCCCCTTCTCGACCCGGCCGTCGAGGCACAGCGGACGCTCGTACGCCCCCTTGACGAAGCTCACCGTCGGGTCGGTGAGCAGCGGCCCGAGCAGCCCGGTGACGAAGTGCGGGCCGAAGTCGCGCAGGTCGGCGTCGACGAACACGACGATGTCGCCGCGCGTCGCCGCCAGCCCCTTCCACATCGCGTCGCCCTTGCCGGGCAGCGGCGGCAGCTCCGGGAACACGGCGTCCTGGTGAACCACGCGCGCCCCCGCCTCGGCCGCCACCGCCCCGGTCCGGTCGGTGGAGTGGGAGTCGACCACCAGCACCTCGTCCACGAGCGGCAGGCGCTCCACCAGCTCCCGGCGGATGGTGGCGACGATCGGGCCGACGGTCGGCTCCTCGTTGCGGGCGGGCAGGATCACGCTCACCCGGGTATCGCCCTTCGCCGCGACGAGCCGCTCGGGCCGCCAGTCCGCGGCCCTGCTGGTCCGCCGCCGCAGCCACCGCTGCGCCGCGGCGATCCCCCCGCCGTGGCTGCTGACCGGCACATCTGCCATATCGCGCTCCTCGGGGTGCGTAGGGGTGCCGAATTCGCTCTGCCCCCATTTCCGGGTCCAACGCCTCGCGGAGCGCGACAGCCGTCCGTGTCCGGACGGCCACGCTCGGCGCGTGTCGGCCGCTCGGGCGGGCCGTACGGCACCGGCGCCGGGTATCCCGCCCGGGCGGAACCGGGGCCGTGACCACGGCCGGTGCCCGGCCGGGCCGGTGCGAAGGCCTAGGACGGCACGCTGCGGGAAGGGTGGCCTCATGGCCGGGACGAGCGGGCTGCTGGACGCCCTGCGGGAGCTGCGGCGACGGCTCGACGGCGAGCTGTTCCCGCTCTCGGTGGGGGACGTGGCGGCCGACCGCCGGGCGTGCCGGGAGCTGGCCGGGCAGCTCGACGACTACCTGCTGCCGAGGCTGGAGGCGATCGACGCGCCGCTGCTCGCCGTGGTCGGCGGGTCGACCGGCGCGGGCAAATCCACGTTGGTCAACTCGCTGGTCGGCGCGGACGTGACCGTGCCCGGCGTGCTGCGGCCGACCACACTCGGGCCCACGCTGGTGACCGGACCGGCCGACGAGGAGTGGTTCCTCGGCCGGAACGTGCTGCCCGGGCTGCCCCGGGTCACCGGGCACGGCCGGGGCGAGCCGGGGACGCTGCGCGTGGTGACCGCCGAGACGCTGCCCGCCGGGCTCGCGCTCGCCGACGCCCCCGACATCGACTCGGTGGTGACCGCGAACCGCGAGCTCGCCGCGCAGCTGCTCGCCGCCGCCGACCTGTGGCTGTTCGTCACCAGCGCCGCCCGGTACGCCGACGAGGTGCCGTGGGGGTTCCTGCGCGACGCCCGGGAACGCAGCACCGCCCTCGCCGTCGTGCTCAACCGCGTGCCCGGCGACGCGATCGACCCGGTCCGCGGCGACCTCGCCCGGCTGCTCGCGGCGAACGGCCTCGGCGACGTGCCGCTGTTCACCGTGCCCGAGGTCGATCCGCTCGAGCACGGGCGGCTGCCCGCCGACCTGGTACGGCCGGTCGCGGACTGGCTCGGCGAGATCTGCGCCGACGCGCGCAGCCGGGCCGCGATCGTGCGGCGCACGCTCGGCGGCGCGCTCGACAGCCTCACGGTACGGGTGCCCGCGCTCGCCGAGGCGGTGGAGCGGCAGCGGCGCGGCATCCGCGAGCTGCGCGAGGCCGTGGAGCGCGCGTACGACGCGGGCATGGCCGCGTTCGACGACGGGATGAGCGACGGGTCGCTGCTGCGCGGCGAGGTGCTCGCCCGCTGGCAGGACTTCGTCGGCACCGGCGAGCTCATGCGGTCCCTGGAGGCCCGGGTCGGCCGGATCCGGGACCGGATCGTCGCGCTGCTCACCGCCCGGCCCGCGCCGGACACCCGGCTGCGGGTGGCGCTCGGCAGCGGGCTGGAGGCGCTGATCCGGGCCACCGCCGACCGGGCCGCGGAGCGCTCGCTGGAGGCGTGGTCGGCCACCCCCGCCGGGCGCGACCTGCTCGCCCGCGCCGGCGTGGTGGCCGCCGGGCGGCTGGGCCGGGCCTCGGCCGTGCTGCCGGACCGGGCCGCCGCGGCGGTGCGGGACTGGCAGGGGTACGTGCTCGACCTGGTCCGCGCCGAGGGCGCCGACCGGCGCACCACCGCCCGCCTCGCCTCGCTCGGCGTGAACGGCACCGCGCTGCTGCTCATGCTCGCCGCGTTCGCCTCGACCGGCGGGCTCACCGGGATCGAGGTCGGCATCGCGGGCGGCGCGAGCGTGCTCAGCCAGAAGCTGCTGGAGGCGATCTTCGGCGACCAGGCGGTGCGCACCCTCGCCGAGCGGGCCCGCCAGGACCTGCGGCGGCGGGTCCGCGGCGTGCTCGACGAGGAGATGACCCGGTTCACCGCCCTGCTCGACGGGCTGCTCGAGGCCCCGGGCCCGGCCGAGGACACCGCGCGGGCGCTGCGCGAGTGCGCGCGGGCCGTACGCGAGCGGCGGCACACGCTCGACCTCGCCGCGACGCCCGGCGGGCCGCGCGACGAGGACGGCGCCGCCATGCACAGCGGGCCGCACGGGCGGCGAGGCGGGACATGACCCCGGCGCACCGTACGCCGGGCGGTGACGGCGGCCATCGGGGAGGCGCCCGATGACGCTGGTACGGCGCCGCAGCGCGGTCTCCCTCGACGAGCGGCTGGACGCGCTCGCCGCGGCGGCCGAGCTCGCCGACGGGCGGCTCGACCCGGCGGTGGTGGCGGCCGCCCGCGAGGTGACCGCCCGGGCCGGGGTACGGCGCGGCCTGTCGGTCGGCCACACCGTGGTGGCGCTCGCCGGGGCGACCGGCAGCGGCAAGTCCTCGCTGTTCAACGCGCTCGTCGGCGCGCCCGTGGCGAAGGTCGGCGTCACCCGGCCCACCACCGCCGCGGCCCAGGCGGCGGTGTGGGACCCGGAGGGCGCCGGGCCGCTGCTCGACTGGCTCCAGGTGCCGCGCCGCCACGTCGTCGACCCGTCCGCCCACCCGGCCGAGCGGGAGCCGGGCGGGCTCATCCTGCTCGACCTGCCCGACCACGACTCGATCGAGGCGTCCCACCGGCTCGAGGTGAACCGGCTCGTCGGGCTCGTCGACCTGCTGGTGTGGGTGCTCGACCCGCAGAAGTACGCCGACGCGGCGGTGCACGAGCGCTACCTGCGCCCGCTCGCCCGGCACGGCGACGTCACCGTGGTCGTGCTCAACCAGATCGACCGGCTGCCCCCGCACGCCGTCGACGCCTGCCTCGCCGACCTGCGCCGCCTGCTCGCCGAGGACGGGCTGGAGCGGGTACGGCTCGTCGCCGCCTCGGCGGTGACCGGGGCGGGCCTGCCCGACCTGCGGTGGATGCTCGCCGCCTCGGTGTCCCGGCGGCGCGCCTGGGCCGACCGGCTCGCCGCGGACGCCGCGCTCGCCGCCGCCGCGCTCGACCGGGCGGCGGGGCCGCCGCCGGAGCGGGGGCCCGCGCAGTGGTGGCAGCTCGCCGCCGCCACCGGCGGCCGCGCCGACGGGCGGGGCGGCGAGCGGACCGCCCGGCCGGACGCGGTGGCCGGGTGCGCCCCGCCGCTCACCGCGGCGCTCGCCGAGGCGGCCGGGGTGCCGCTCGTGGTCGAGGCGGTGGCGAAGGCGCACCGCCACCGCGCGGTGGCCGCCACCGGCTGGCCGGTCACCCGTGGCCTGCGCCGGCTGCGGCCGGACCCGCTGCGCCGCCTCCGCCTCGCCACCGGCGCCTCCGGCCGGTCGGCCGACCGCACCTCGCTCCCGCCCGCCTCCGCGGTGCAGCGGTCCCGGGTGGAGACCGCGATCCGGGACGTGGCCGAGCGCGCCGCGGAGGGGCTGCCCGCCCCGTGGGCCGCCGCGGTACGGCGGGCCGCCACCTCGCGGCTCGCCGAGCTGCCCGACGCGCTCGACCACGCGGTCGCCACCGGCTGGGGCGAGGCGCGGCCGCCGCGCTGGTGGCGGATCGTGGGCGCCTGGCAGTGGCTGCTTCTCGCCGTTGCGGCCGCGGGCCTGCTGTGGCTGCTCGGCCTGTTCGCGCTCGACTGGCTGCGGCTGCCCGCCCCGCCGACGCCGACGCTCGGCGAGCTGCCCTGGCCGACCGTGCTCTTCCTCGGCGGGGTGCTCGCCGGGCTGCTCACCGCGCTCGCCGCCCGCCTCACCGCCTGGGCGGGCGGCCGCCGCCGGGCCCGCCGTACCGCCCGGCTGCTGCACGCGGCCATGCGGCGCGTCGGCCGCGACCTGGTGCTCGCCCCGGTCGCGGCCGAACTCGAGCGCCACCGCCGCTTCGCCCGCCACGTGGCCGTCGCCAAGTCGGCCTGAGCGCGCACCCGGCGGACGGCGGCGTCAGCGGCCTGCGCGCATGCTCTCCGGCGGGTCGAGGTGGCTCGCCTCAAGCCTGCCGGTGTCGATCTCGAGCCGCTGCAGGATCACGGCCGGGTCGGCCATCCGGCACTTCAGCGTGTGCCCGCCCGGCCGGCCGATCGGGTGTACGGTCGTGGTCACGTTGACGGTGTCGGAGGTGTTGCGCTCCCACCGGCGGTTCATCGCCGAGCCGGTGGCCTTGAGCTGAGGAGCGCCGCCGGCATGACGAGGGGCACCGGCACCGGAAGCGCCCACCGCTTCCGTCCGGTCGAGAGGCCGTTGCGCGGCCTACCGGGACGGCAGATCGACTCGACAATAAGGGCCAACAGATCATGACTGGAGATGTCAGATCAATAGGGCGTCGGGGCCTCCCGACGGCCCCATCGGGAGCACGCGAGGCCCTCGCACACGGCCCGAAAAGGCCCGCGCCATGCCACGCCGCCGGAGGACTGCGGCGCACATCACCCGGACGCACGTGGTGAAGCGCTCACCCGCGTGCGCGGGCGTGCTCGGTATGCCTCGGGATGCTGCCGCGGATGTTCACGTCCGGCCGGCCCGGTCGCTCACCGGGCAGTGCCCCGCACGCGACCGGACGCCGGGGCCTTGCCCCTCCCGCCCCGTTCGTCCCGCGTGCGCGACGGCGGCTCGACCGGCCCGGCGGTCACCACTCCTCGGGCGGCAGCTCGATGCCCTGGGCGCGGTCGTAGATCACCGTGTCGTCGGCCATCCGGATCACGAGCACCCGGCGGGCGAGCCCCGCCTTCTCGAGCGCGCGAGCGGACTCCATCGCGTACTTGGCGTAGTGGTAACGGTCCCGCGTGCTGCCGAAGGACTCGCCCCGCTCGCAGATCACCTCGTAGCGGTCAGCCGGCCAGACCGGAGGCAGGCCGTCCCCCACTCGTCGCTCCGAGAGCATCGTCATCGTCTCCCCCACCCCGGTCTCGGCCCTGTTCTAAGCCATAGATAGTACAAAGCCTGATAAGGCACGTTGCCGCGGACCGCTCCATACGGCCCGTGAACCCCTACCACCATCGACTCCGCTCCGGGTCCGGGATCACCCTCCGGTACGGCTACCGCCCGGCCGGCGGTTCACAGCACCGCCGGGCCGGGCGTGCGCCGTGCCGTACCGTACGGTCACCCGTGGCGCTCGCGGAGCACATGCTTGAGGATCTTGCCGGAACCGTTACGCGGCAGGGCGTCCACGAATTCCACGTGCTTCGGGATCTTGTAACGCGCCAGGCGGCCGTCGAAGAACTTGATGATCTCCTCGGCGGTGGCGGACATGCCGGGGCGCAGCACCACGATCGCCTTGCCCACCTCGCCCCACCGCTCGTCGGGCACGCCGATCACCGCGCACTCGGCGACCGCCGGGTGGCCGTAGAGCACCTCCTCGACCTCGGCCGGGTAGATGTTCTCGCCGCCCGAGATGATCATGTCCTTGAGGCGGTCGGCGATCCGGGCGTACCCCTCCTCGTCCTTGATCGCGATGTCGCCGGAGTGGAACCAGCCGTCGCGCAGCGCCTCCGCGGTCGCCTCGGGCCGGTTCCAGTAGCCGAGCATCACGTTCGGCCCCTGCACGATCACCTCGCCCGGCTCGCCGGGGGCGGCGTCCCGGCCGTCCGCGGTGACCACGCGCACGTCGGTGAAGAAACACGGCACCCCGGCGGTGCCCGCCTTGCGCACCGAGTCCTCGGCGCTGAGGAACAGCGCGCCCGGCGAGGTCTCGGTCATGCCGTAGCCCTGCAGGAAGGTGAGGCCGCGCTCCTGGTAGCGGCGGATCAGCGGCTCCGGCACCGGCGCGCCGCCGCACAGCAGGTTGCGCAGGCTCGACAGGTCGGCGGTCTCCCAGCGCGGGGACTGGGCGATGAAGTTGAACATCGCGGGCACCCCGAACATGATCGTGACCCGCTCGGACTCGATCAGGTCGTAGGTGCGGTCGACATCGAACGACGCCTCGAGGATCGACCGGCCGCCCTTGATCAGGGTGGGCAGCAGGGTCTGGGCGAGCGCGGCGATGTGGAACAGCGGGGCGCTGATCAGCGTGACCTCGCTGCTGGTGAGGTCGACGTCGACCATGAGGTTGTAGGTGTTCCACGTCAGGTTGCCGTGGCTGAGCATGGCGCCCTTGGGCCTGCCGGTGGTGCCCGAGGTGTACATGATCAGGCAGAGGTCGCCGAGGGAGACCTCCTCGTCGATCGGCTCCGGCGCGCCCGAGGCGATCAGCTTCTCGTACTCGCCGCCCTCGTCGTCGACGACCGTGCGCTTCACCTTGAGCTGCTCGGCCATGTGGCGGTGCGACCGGCCGCAGACCAGCAGCTCGGCGCCGCTGTCCTCGAGGATGTACTGGAGTTCGGGGGCGGTGAGGCGGTGGTTGAGCGGTACGAACACCGCGCCGAGCAGGCCGAGGGCGAACAGCGTCTCCGCCAGGGAGTTGTGGTTGGCGCCGAGGTAGGCCACCCGGTCGCCGCGCCGTACCCCGAGCCCGCGGAGGGCGTTCGCGAGCCGGTCGACCCGCTCGGCGAGCTCGGCGTAGGTGAAGTCGCGTCCGTCGCAGGTGAGTGCCACCTTCTTCGGCGTCATCCGGGCACGCCGCCGTGGCCAGGACCCAATGCCCTGATTGCGCATCTGCTGCTCCTTGCTACTCGGCAGCCCGCTCCCGCGAGGGCTACCTGGGGGGATCGGCGTCGGGGACCGTGTCGAGGATCTCGGAGGCGACCCGCGTCGCCTCCGGGCGGAAGCGCCGGTACAGCTCGTGGCAGACGCGCTGGGCGCGCTCGGCCGGCCAGTCCGGAGGCAGGTAGCGCAGCGGCAGGCGGGGATCGGTCCGGATGATCTGCAGCCACTCGGTGAGCATCACCAGCGATCGGACGAGATCGTCGGCGGCCTCCGGCAACGGCTCGGGGCGGTCCCAGCGGTCGAGGAAGGCGCGGTAGCGCCCTTCCAGGTCGGTGAGGTTGTAGGCGTCCTGCACCAGCCGGCGCATGTCGGTCGGGGGCAGCGGCTCGGCGGCGAACACCTTCACGTTCGCCTGCGCGCCGAGGTCCTTGACGATTTCGGTCACGTCGACCTCGGCGGGAGCGATCCACAGCCCGTTCTGCAGCGGGCCGAACCCGGCCCAGATGAGCCGGGACCGCAGCTCGTGCCGCTCCCGCTGCCACGACTCGGGCAGCGAGAAGCCGATCAGCGTCCAGCGGTCCCGCTCGTCGGTGTTGACCACGCCGGTGTGCCAGACGCGCTGCTCACCGTCCTTGAGGATGTCCACGGTGCGGCGGGTGAGGCCGAAGTACATGCGGCGGCCCTGCCGCTGGCGGCGCAGCAGCCCGCGGTTCACCATGCGGGTGAGCGTCGAGCGGGTCGCCTCCGCGGAGACCCCCACCCGGGCGAACACCTCGATGAAGCTGCCGGAGAACACGCAGATGTCGCTGCCGTAGACATAGTTGCCGAGGAAGGTCAGCATCACGGCCTGGGGCCGCAGACCCGCGCCCACGGCAGATGACTCCTGCGTCCTCACCGCCACGACATCCTCCTGTTGCGGTCGCCATGCTCTCACAAAGTTGGGCATTTTGGCGACACTCGCCAGACAAATGCCCTACGAAGGATCGTCCCGCTCCGCACGGCGCACCGCACGGGTCACCGCCGCCGCGGCCGCGACGCCACCCAGCCGGACCAGCGCGCCACGGCGATCTCGATCACCGGTCCCTCGGGCGGGCGGTCCCGGTACTGCTCGTACCGGCGCGCGAGGAGCGCGAGGGCGGCCCGCCGTACCTGGTCCGCGTCCTCGCCCGCCTCGTCGTCGAGGATCCGCGCCCGGCCGTCGGCGCGCACCCACCACAGCCGGTCCCAGTCCTCCTCGTAGTGGTCGGCGAGCAGGGACACCTGCGGGTTCTCCCGGATGTTCCGCAGCCGCCGCAGGTGGCGGGTGGTCTTCGGCTTGTGGTCGACGGCGGTGTAGATCAGGTCGCCGGCGACGGCGAAGGTGCACGGCACCAGGTGCGGCCGTCCCATGGCGTCCGCGGTGGCGAGGTGCGCCACCCGGCTGCCGGAGAACCGCGCCCGCGCCTCGTCGGCGTCCATCGGCACCCCCAGACCGTCCGCCCGCGCCCGCCCTCGGTCGCCGGTACCCACCAGCCTAGTGACGGAGATCCACCAAGCCGGGGAAACGCGGGAACGCGGCCTCCCGGCGAGGTCCCGGGCCGGCGCACGGCCCGTTGTCCAGGGGTTCTCCGAGGGCCGAACCCGGCACGTGCCGCGGCGCAGTGCCGTAGCGTGGTGCCGTTGATCGTGACGCGCCCGCCCGACGTGAGGAGACGCTGACCGTGCCCATACCGGAGTTTCTCGCCAAGCTGCGCGCCCGGGTCGGCAACGAGCTCATGGTGCTGCCCTCGGTGGCCGCGTGCGTCTTCGACGAGCGGGGACGGCTGCTCATGGCGCTGCACGCGGAGGCCGAGCCGCTGTGGGCGCCGCCCGGCGGCATCATCGAGCCGGACGAGTCCCCCGCCGACGCCGCCGTGCGCGAGGTGCGCGAGGAGGTCGGGCTCGACATCCGGATCCAGGGGCTCATCGGCGTGTACGGCGGGCCCGAGTTCCGCTGCGTCTACCCCAACGGCGACCAGTGCGCGTACGTCACCACCGTGTACGGCTGCACGGCCACCGGCACCGACGCCCGGCCCGACGGCGTCGAGATCAGCGACGTGCGCTGGGTGACCGAGCAGGAGGCGGCCCGCCTGCCGCAGCCGCGCTGGACGCCGCTCGCCCTGCCCGACGTGTTCGCCTGGTGGCGGCGGACGTTCGGCGCGTTCTGACCCGGGGATGGCCCGGAGGTCGGTACGGCACGGCCGGAGAGCTGCGGACCGGGTGGCCGGGGCCGCGCGGGCGGCGCTCACGGGCCGCGGTCCGGGTGGCGGGGCGAGCGGTCAGGGCAGGTCGCGGGCGAGCCGTACGCCGGCGATCACGCCGTCGGGCGCCTGCTCGCGGAAGGCGCAGTGCATGGTGATCGCCTCCTGGTCGGCCTGCCAGTTGCTGTGGGCCCCGCGCTTGACGCCGGCCCGGTCCTCCGGGTCCCACGCCTGGCCCTCCTCCGGGGCGTCGGTGAAGTCGGGGTGCCAGGAGTCGGCCACCCACTCCCCGGCGTCGGACTGGAGCTGCTCGATGCCCCACCGGTTCTCCACGGCGGGGGGCTGGCCGAGCCGCATGCCGTGCGGCCGGTTCGGCTCGCGGCGGGCGAGCACCGCGAGCCAGCTCTCCCGGCCGCCCTCGCGCGCCATCCACTCCCACTCGGCCTCGGACAGCAGCCGGGCCCCGTCGAACAGCTCGCGGAACATCCAGGTGTCCTTCGCCGGGACCATGACCGAGCCCTTGTAGTCCTCGTTGATCCCCGGCTTGAGCATGGCGGCCACGCTCCACGGCACGTGCCGGATCGCGCACAGGAAGGGGCGGATCGTGACCCGGTGCACGGGGCGCGCCGCGGCGGCGTACCAGGCCACCATCGGGGCGGTGCGCATGCGGTCACCGCCGATGATGTTGATCGCCGCCATCTCCTCCTCTTCGGTCATCCCCATGAAGTACGAGCCACCGGGGATGACGGCGAACAGCATGCGCGTGCGCAGGTGCCGCACCACGGGAAGGCGGGCCTCGCCGGCCAACTGATCGTGGGCCTCCCACTCCGGGCCCAGCTTCCAGGCGATCTGATCCGCCAGGATGAATCGGTCCTCCTCGGCGAGCCCGGCGAGACGGCTCACCTCGGTCAGCACATCAAAGTCGACAAGCATCAGCAGGAGCCTAGACCCGTTCCGCCGTCAGGGACCTGTCCGCGCGGCGCCGCCTGCCGGGCGGCGGACGATCCGTCGCGCGGATGGTCCACAGCATAGGGAGTACCGGTGGCGGGCGGCCATGCGACGGCACGTCCGGAACGGTCCACACGCACGGCACGCCGCGCTCCGTGTCGGACCGATCTCACCGGGAACACCGCCGCACGGCCGTCCCGTCACCGCCGCGCCGTGGTACGGCCCGCCGCCCGGCGCCGTACCCCCGGCGGCCCCGTCCGGCACGCGGGACACGCTTATATAGATCGTCACGAAATACGCGATCCGCACCCGGCAGGCCGCGTGTCCCCGACCGCGGTCAGGCGAGCCGGGCCCGGATCTGGTCGCCCTGCTCGCCGGTGCCCGGCACCACGCCGAGCGGGGTGCCGAGCACGAGGCCGGCCGCGCCGTGCGCCCACCGGGAGTCGTCCCAGGCGCCGATCTCCACCGGGATGTGCCGGTGCGGGCGGGTGAGGTGGGCGGGGAAGCTCGCGTCGAAACCGGGCCGCCAGCGGTCCCACTGCCGGGTCGCCTCGCCGGACACGAAGACCGCGGCGGGGTCGAGGATGTTCACCAGCCCGGCGATCGCCCGGCCGAGCACCGCCCCGGCCTCGGCGAGCACGGTGGCCGGCTCCATCTGCCGGGTGCGCGCCCGCAGCGTCGCCGCCCCGACGACCGCCTCGAGGCAGCCGAGGTTGCCGCAGCCGCAGCGTGGTCCCTCGGCGACCGGCATGTGCCCGAACTCGCCCGCGCCGCCGGTCGCGCCGCGCACCAGCCCGCCGTTGGCGACGATGGCGAGCCCGACCCCCTGGCCGACCGCGACCACGATGAAGTCGCGGTACCCGCGGCCCCTGCCGTACAGGCGCTCGGCGACGGCGAGCGCGTTGACGTCGTTGTCGACGAGGACCGGCAGGTCGAGGGCGGCGCGCAGCCGGGCCCCGGCGGGCATCGAGGTCCAGCCGAGCGGCCGCGAGTCGACCACGCCGCTGCCCGGCCGGTCGACCACCCCGGGCACGCACACCCCGACGCCGAGCAGCCGGGGACCGCGCGAGGCGAGCGCGGCCACCAGCGCGGCCACGGTGTCGAGGCAGTCGGGCGCGGTCGCGTCGAGGGGGATCTCCCGTTTCTGTAACAGCACGCCGTCGAGCCGGACCTCGACGCCGACGGCGTGATCCTTGGCGATCTTCACGCCGATCGCCCGCCCGGGGGCGCCGGTGAGCCCCAGCAGCTGCGCGGGGCGGCCGCCCCGGGATGGCGCCCGGTCGAGCTCCTGGACGAGGCCCTCGGCGAGCAGCCGCCGGGTCACCTGGGTCACGGTCGCCGGGCTGAGCCCGAGGCGCCGGGCGAGCTCGGTACGGCTCAGCGCCCCCGCCTGGCCGAGCGTGGCGAGGATCGCGGTCCGCGGCGAGGCGTGGATCCCCGTCAGTTCGCCCATGTCCCCTTTTCTTCTCAACTAAATTTAGTCAGTAAAAAAGAAGTCCAGACTTTCCGTATACCGGACGGCCCGGACGTGCCGGGCTTCCCGAACCGCCACCTTCCTATATCCCGGCGGTGCAGATCGCGCCATGCCCGTATCAGATGCACGATTGCCCGCATGTGACGCGTCTGGCGATTGTGAGGAATGTATCGCGCGCGCCGCCGGTGATCGCCAGGGCGTCGCGCGGCGGTGCGGTTTCCTCCGGCACGCCCGGCGAAATGCCAGGTCATCGGCGTTTTCGCGGATGCCGCCGCGGCGACCGGCCCGCATCGGGCGGGAACGTTTCGCGAACGCGGGCGATTCCCCGCGCGGCGGGCGGCACGCCGGCGCTCGGCGCGGTTCCGCCGCGGCGCCGGCCCGCCGTACCCGGCGCCGATCCGCGGGCGGCCGGTGCGCCGGGCGGCGAGAATCCGCAGGTCAGCGCGTTGTGCGCTACGCCACATTGGCCCGGAAATGGACTGGTTCGCCGTACTTACCGGGGATGATCACGGGCCGGGACGGCCGGGACACGCCGCGGGATCCGGGCGGCCCGGTCACGGCCCGCGCGGCACGGCCACGCACCGCACGGCATTGCGTTCGGCACACCGGCCGGGTTTCGTCCCGGCGGTGTCGCCCGCCCCATTACCGGGCGGGGTCGTTTGCCTATTTCGGACGGCGAAAACCTGGCAATCTCACCGCGGAGACATGCCCGCGGCGAAACAAGCATGGGAACAAGGCCGGTATCTGTGCGATCGTGGTGCATGTGGGGCAAGTTCTCTGGAGACGCCAAACCCGGTTGGTGACAGAGGGTGGTCGAACGTGACGGAATCCCCGGTACCTCACGAGCCCCCGATTTATCGGCGGATCGCGGACACGCTGAGGAACCGCATCCTCAGCGGCGAGCTCCGTGACGGTGACCGGCTGCCGGGCGAGAACGCGTTGATGGCCGAGTACGGCGTCGCCCGGGCGACCGCCCGGCAGGCCCTCGCCGTGCTCATCAACGAGGGGCTCGCCGTACCGCGGCGCGGATCCGGGGTCTACGTCCGTCTGTTCCGGCCGATCCGGCGCCACGGGTCCCGGCGTCTGTCCCGTCAGCAGTGGTCACAGGGCCGGGCCATCTGGGACGCCGACACCCGCGGCCGTCCGTACACGGTGGACGAGATCCACGTCGAGCGCGTGCCCGCGAGCGAGGCGGTCGCGCGGCTGCTCGACACCGACGACGTGTGGATCCGGCGCCGCCGCTACTCGATCGACAAACGTCCCGTGCAGCTCGCCACCTCGCACTTTCCCGCCGACCTCGTCGAGGGCACCGCGATCACGGCGATCGACACCGGCCCGGGTGGCGTCTACGCCCGGCTCGGGGAGCTCGGCTACAGCCCCGTGCACTTCACCGAGGAGGTGCGCGCCCGCATGCCGACCCCCCAGGAGGCGAACCTGCTGAAGCTCCCGGCGGGCACCCCGGTGATCGTGATCTGCCGCACCGCGTACACCACCGGCGGCATGCCGGTCGAGCTCAACGAGATGATCCTCGACTCCGCCTCGTACGTGCTCCAGTACGACTTCGACGCCTGAGCGGGGCCGCCGACGCGCGGCCGGCGAAGGGGGGAGGCTCCATGCGGCATCGCGACCGACGCATCGCAGTCGGACGAAAAGTCGGGCGATAGGATCACCAGTCGTCTTCGTTTCCTGGGAAAACTCGTCGAATCCAGCGCAGGTTGAGGGTCGTAGACCGCACATACGGGTGGGGTGAAGGGATGTCCGTTGACCGGCATCTCGCCGAGATCGCCCGGGCATACCCGGACTGGACCATCTGGCGCAGCGACGCCGGGCGATGGTGGGCGACCCGGCACCATCCCCTCACCGCCGCCCAGCGGGAGGCGGGCTGCGCGATGACGGTCGACGCCGACGACCCGGAGGGCCTCCAGGAGAAGCTGCGGGAGCAGGAGGAACTCGCGCGCTCCGTGGACCCCGGCTGAGCCCGGCCCGGACGCGCGGAAGCCTCCGCGGGGCGGAGGCTTCCGTGGTGCGATGGCGCGTCGTCGTCGGCCCGCTCACGCCCTCGGGCCATGCGGCACCGGCTGGCCGGCACGGGCCGGGCGGGTCCGTCAGCGGTCCTCCGGACGGGCCGGGGTCCGGGCGCGGAACAGGTCGTTCTCCGGCAGCCGCTCGGCGTGCTCGCCGGGCCGCTCGTCACGGTCGTCCCGCTCGGGGTAGCCGCCGTTCGGGATGTGGTGCTCGGCGGCCGGGCCGGCGTGGCCGAACCGACCGTCGTGCGGCTCGGGCCCGTACTCGGGCACGGCCTCGCCGCCGGGGCCGTGGTCACGGCCGCCCTCGTGGCCGGGCTCGTGCGGGTACTCCTGCCGGTAGTCGTGCGCGTGCTCGCGGACCGGCTCGTCGTCGCGCGGCTCCTCGGCGGCGGGCGGCTCGGCGTCGTCACGCGGCTCGTCGGCACGGGCCTCGTCCGGCTCGCCGTACCGGTCCTCCTCGGCGGAACGGTCCGGGGACGGCTCGAGGCCGGGCTCGATCACCTCGGTGCTGATCTGGGGCGGCGGGGGCACCACGGACGCCTCGTCGAGGATCGGCCCGGCGAGGTGCTCCTTGTGCAGCAGGTCGCCGAGCACCGTGCTGATCTCGTTGAGCCGCCGCATCACCTCGGCGTGGGTGTCGGTCAGGTACGTCACGCGGCGGCCGGTGTGCTCGTCGAGCCGGGCGGCGCGCTGCTGGGCCGAGGTGAGGATCGCCTCGGCGCGGGCGGTGGCCTCGCGCACCGTCGCCTCCGCCTGGGCGTTCGCCGCGTTCACCGTGGCGGTGGCGCGGGCCTGCGCGTCGGCGAGCATGCGTTCGGCCTCGGCGCGGGCCTCGCTGCGGGCCGCCTCGGCCTCGGCCTGGGCGGTCGCGAGCTTCTCCTCGGCCTCGGCGTCGGCCTGCGCGAGCAGCCGCTCCGCGGTGGCGGTGGCCTCGGCGACCCGCCGCTCCGCCTCGGCGTGGGCCGCGGACACCATCGCCTGGGCCTGCTCCTGGGTGGTGGTGAGCAGCCGCTGGGCCTCGGCCGACGCCCGCTCCCGGAGCTGGTTCGCCTCCTGCTCGGCGGCCTGCCGCTTCGCCGCGGCCTCCTCCTCGCCGAGTTTGAGGATCGTGCTGAGCCGCTGGCCGAGCTCGTCGTAGTCCTGCGGGGCCTCGGCGAGGCGGCGGCGCGCCTCGGCGAGCTCGATCCTGCTCTGCTCGGCCTGCTCCAGCGTGCGCGCGAGCCGCTCCTCCAGGTCGCGGATCTGGTTGCGCAGCCGGTTGATGTAGTCGTGCACCTGGCGGCGGCTGTAGCCGCGCATCACGACTTCGAAGTTCTCTTCGCTCATGAGGTCGGAGAAGCTGTCGCTGTTCGTCATCGCATGCCCTGCCGTGGATGGGGGATATCGCCGGGGATCGGCGGCACGTAGGAGACGACTTTCCTGCCAATCCCGCGCGTCACGCAACCCGAACCGCCGTCCTGGCCGGCAAATGCCGCACGCGCCATCGCGCCCGTGCCCCCTCGATGGGATCGCGCTGATCGGATGGGAATATGGAGACCGTGAGTTACATCGCCGCGCTGGACGACGCCGAGCCCGAGATCCATCCCGAGGCCTTCGTGGCCCACGGTGCCGTGATCGTCGGGGGCGTACGGCTCGGCCGCGCCACCAGCGTATGGTACGGCGCGGTCCTGCGGGGCGACGGCGAGCGCATCGAGGTCGCCGAGGAGTGCAACATCCAGGACCTGTGCTGCCTGCACGCCGACCCGGGCGAGCCGGCGATCCTGGAGCCCCGGGTGAGCCTCGGCCACAAGGCGATGGTGCACGGCGCGTACGTGGAGACCGGCGCGCTCATCGGCATCGGCGCGATCGTGCTCGGCCGGGCGCGGATCGGCGCGGGCTCGCTGGTCGCCGCGGGCGCGGTGGTGCCGCCGGGCACGCGGGTCCCGCCGGGCGTGCTCGTCGCCGGGGTGCCGGGCCGGGTGATCCGCGAGCTCACCGACGCCGACCGGGCGTCCTTCGCCCACACCCCGGACACCTATCAGGCGCACGCCGAGCGGCACCGCAAGGCCCGGCGGATCGGGCCGACCACGCGCCTGCTGTGAAACCCTCATCCCGATGCCGGCCCCGGATGCCGTCCTCGGCGTGACCTGAGCGCCTGACGTGGCGGATGGGTGTGCTGCGCGGGTTGTGCGCCCCGTCTCGTGCCGGGACCCCGCAAGTACCATTTCGGACGTGCACTGGGACGGCTTCGCGGCGATGGAACGCGATGTGCGGGAGATGGCGGCCGACCCACGCTGGGCCGAGCTCCCGCTGCCGTCGCGCGCCCAGGCGATGGCCGACCGGGTGCTCGTCACCCCCGAGGGCGCCTGCTGGGTGTTCGGCGCGCACGGCCGCTGGTACCGCTACGAGCCCTCCGACGGGGTGTGGCACCTGTCCGCCCCGCCGGTGCGCCCCGACCTGCGCGCCGCCGCGCGCCCGGCCCGGCCCGCGCCGCGCGTGCCGGTCTCGCTGCTGCCCGCCGCGGCCGACTGCGCCGCCGACCGGGGCTCCACCCAGGCGTTCGTCGGCCCGGACGTGCCGCGCGAGATCACCGACGGGATCCGCGAGCTCATCAGCACCCTGCGCGACCTGCGGCAGGCGGACTTCCCGCTGGACGGCGGGCCGTTCTCGGACATCTTCGCCGACGACGTGCCGAGCACGGTCG
The DNA here is from genome assembly GCF_006716785.1 of Thermopolyspora flexuosa. Lineage (NCBI taxonomy): Bacteria > Bacillati > Actinomycetota > Actinomycetes > Streptosporangiales > Streptosporangiaceae > Thermopolyspora > Thermopolyspora flexuosa. Next base: position 4,889,860 of record NZ_VFPQ01000001.1, read on the forward strand.
CGGTGGTGTGGGGCACGATCATGTGGTGCGCCTACGCGCCCGCCTTCGACGGCAACGAGGCCCTGCTCACCGTGTTCGGCGAGTTCCTCGCCCGGCCGCTGCCCGGCGACGACTGGATCCGCTGGCTGCCCGGCACCCGCCTCGACGCCCTCGCCGACCTGTACGGCGAGCGGATCGGCTCCGGCGCCCAGGTGGCCGGGCTACGGCTCGCCGGGCTGATGGGCCAGACCGCCAAGGTGCTGCGCTCGGACGCGCGGTTCCGGCCCCGGGCGGACGCGCTGCTCGCCATGGTCGCCCCGAACCGGCCGTGGCCGCGCGGCGACGTGCGGCGCACCTGGCTCGCCCGGGTGCCGCCCCACCTCACCGCCGCGGTGATCGGCGAGCACTCCCCCGGCGAGCACTTCCGGCACGTCTTCTACGACCTGGTCGAGTCGCTGTCGTACGTCGCCGCGACCGGCGCGGATCCGCGGGCGGTGGCGGCGTCGCTGCTCGCCGCCGACGTGGCCGCGGTCGCCCCGAACGCGGTGGAGTCGATCTACGGCTGGCTCGACCCGCAGCTGCGCAACACCCTGTACGTGGCGCTCGCCGACCCCCGCCACCCGCTGCGCGGCTGCTGGCCGGACGCGGACGGGCTGCCCGCGCCGCTGGAGCCGCCGGACCGGAACACCGCGGCGGCGCTGCTCGGCTCCGCGTACGCCACCGGGCTCGCCTGGTGCCGGCTGACCGGCACCCCGCCGCCGCCCCGCGGCTTCCCGGTCGCCGCCGCGGTCTCCCGCTCGCTGCTGCACCAGCGGGACGATCCGGTCATCGACGACGGGACCCGGCGGGCGGGCGCACAGACCACCGCGTCATGGCTCGACCACAACTGACTCACGAGTCGCTACAAACCCCACCGATATATTTCTTCCTTACCTTTTCTATATCTTTTCTCAACCTGGCCCTACCGGCGCGAACCACCGCCCGACCAGGGGTTTCATCGAATTGTGACCTCGGCAAAGCGAAATGACCTAGCCGGGGAGATGAGGAATGGTCCCTATGGGCCATGTCGCGAAAGACGCGTCGGTCGTAACCTCAAAGAGGGTGTGGGCTGCGGAAGGAAGGACGACGCGGTGGGGCACGACAACTTGGATCTGCGGGTCCATGACCGTGTCGCGTTGGACGAGATCGCCCTCTACGCGGAGGTGCTCAGCGCCGTCGCCCTGAGCGAGCGGCGGCTCACCACGGAAGAGCTCGACAACGCACTCGGCCTCCGGACCTCGGCAGGTCACTGACGAAGCATCGGCGAAGAGGCATTCGCAACCACGGTCCCGGACTCCGCCGGAGTCCGGGACTAGTCATGTCCGGACCGGTTTCCGGGGACGGACTAGACCGCGACGGCTGGCCCATTCTGCGTGGCCCGTTCGGAGTGCTCCGGACCGGTCCGCGCCCGGCCCCGAGGCGCGCTCGGCGGCCCTCAGGAGCGCACCAGGCGGGCGATGGCGGCCGATGCCTCCTTGATCTTCTCCTCGGCCTCGGGGCCGCCGCCGGCGATCGCCTCGGCGACGCAGTGCCGTACATGGTCCTCGAGCAGGCCGAGCGCCACGGCCTGGAGGGCGCGGGTCGCCGCGGCCACCTGGGTGAGAATGTCGATGCAGTAGGCGTCCTCTTCCACCATGCGGTACAGCCCGCGGACCTGTCCCTCGATGCGGCGCAACCGGGTCAGATAGGACCGTTTATCGGCACTGTAGCCATGCATGACCTAACCGTACTCAAGGGCACAGGTCGTCGAGAACCCGTTCCCACCGGGCGGCGACCGCGGAGGCGGCGTAGCCCGCGGCCGTCTCCAGCGCCCCGGCGGCGAGCGCGCGCCGCCGCCGCTCGTCGTCGATGAGGGCGAGCATCGCCGCCGCGTACGCCTCGATCTCGCCCTCGCCCTCGGGCACGAGCACCCCGTCCCGGCCGGAGGTGATGAAGTCCTCCGGCCCGCGCCGGCCCTCGAAGCCGAGCACCGGCACGCCGCAGCCGAGCGCCTCGATCACCGTCATGCCGGGCGTCTCGGCGAGCGAGGGGATCGCGACGATCGACGCCTTGGCGAACTCGCCCGGCAGGTCGGGGGTGGTGCCCATGAAGAACACGTGGTTGTGCAGGCCCAGCTCGGCGACGAGGCCGCGCAGCCGCTTCTCCTCCGAGCCCCCGCCGTACAGGCGCAGCCGCCAGTCGGGACGCTTGTCCGCCACGATGGCGAACGCCCGGATCAGCCGGTCGAAGCCCTTCACCGGCACCCACCGGCCGCCCGCGGAGACGATCCGGTTGTCGAGCCGGGAGCGCGGCAGCGGGTCGACCGGCAGCGCGTCCGGGATGTGGTGCACCGGCACCGCCTCGTCGAGGGCGCGCCGCCACTCCTCCCGGGTGCGCTCGGTCGAGGCGACCACGGCCGACAGCCGCGGGTAGTGGCGGCGGATCGGGTTCGGCACGGCCGGCCGCGTCCACTCCCGGGCGACGCGGACCATGCCCTTGGGCGCGTGCCGCGCGGCCTGTACGGCGAGCGCGGGCCGGGTGGTGACGAGCGCGTCGCAGCGCAGCGCGCGCAGCGCCCGCCACACCTCCACCTCGGCGCGCACGCCGCCGCGCGGCAGCAGCGAGCGCTTACCGGGGCGGTGGTCGATCAGCCAGCGCAGCCCGACCCGGTCCGGCACCGGGAAGAACGGCTTCTCCCGGGTGCGCCGCACGCTGAGGATCTCGACCTCGTGCCGGAGGGCGAGCTCGGCGGCGAGGTTGATCACGGCGCGGACGTCGCCGCGCATGTCGTACGCCGACGGGACGAGGAAGCAGATCTTCACCCGCCCACCTCGAGCCGCAACTCGTCGTCGGCGGTGTAGCAGGGCCGGATCCGGACGCCGTCGACCGTCGTCGCCGGGTAGTGCACCCGGCGGCGGCCGTCCACGTCGTCGATGCGCGCCCCGAGCGGCAGCGGATCGTCGAGCCCGTCGACGAACAGGAGCGGCTCCCACAGTCCCTCGAAGTCGGGCGCCGCGGCGATCACGTCGCAGAGCGACAGCGCCGCGTGGAAGCGCACCCCCCGCACCGTGGCGAGCGCGCTCACCGCGACGTCGGGGTCCTCGGGGTGCCGCAGCTCCATGTGCGCGCGGCGGCGCTCGTCGTCGTCGGCGAACCCGGTGTACGCGAGCAGGCCGGTGACCTCGAACCGGCCCTCGCGAAACCACACCGCCCGCACGTCCGCGACCGGCCGCGCCTCGTCGATCTTCAGGGCGAGGTAGCCGGTCTGGGTCCGGTAGGCCCGGTAGGCGAGCTCGCGGCGGCGCAGCGCGTACGCGTCGAGCCGGTCGAGCGAGAAACCGGGATCGATGCTCGTCATCCGGGTGCGCGGGCCGTCCTGCTGCAGGTAGGCGTCCCACCGCCCGGGGGTGAGCGCCAGCCGCTCCAGCGCGACCGCCACCTCGGCGGCCCCGGCCTGCTGCCCGGTCGCCTCCAGCCCCACCCGGCGCTCGGCTCCCGTGCCGCGGTGGCGCAGGACGAGCTCGGCACCGTCGGTGAGCGGCTTGTCGACCGTCATGCGGAGCGAGAGAACGTCGGCCATGGTGACTTCGGCGTCGGTGACGATCACACGCATGCCGCCCCCTCCCCGTCAACTCAGCCGTGACGTTGAGGTTACCGTGATTTTCCCGTTATGCGAAAGAAGCATGAGGGCGATTTTGACGCGGTGACCACTGGAAATGATCCGCCGCCCGTGTGGCCGTCACCGCAGACCGGACGCGAATTTTTCTCGGGTACGGCACGGCGTCGCTCACCCGCCGGACACCGGAATCTCGCCCTGGAGACATGCTCCCACACCCGCCCCGGCGGCGTACGCGGGTCGCGGGATCCGGGCCGCGGGGCCCGCAGGTAGCGTGCCGCGCGGCCCGGCCGTACCCCGTCGACGGCCCGTGCCCGGGCCGGTCCGTGGCGCGTCAGCCGTCGACGGTGGTCGGCTGCCGCTCGCCCTTCACCGAGCGGACGAGCAGGTCGGCGACGTCCACCACCTCGAGCGACTCCTTCGCCTCGCCCGCGTTCTTCTTCTCGTTGATCGCGTCGCCGAGCATCACGAGGCAGAACGGGCAGGCCGTGGAGACGGTGTCGGGGTCCGTGGTGAGCGCCTCGTCCACCCGCTCGGTGTTGATGCGCTTGCCGATGCGCTCCTCCATCCACATGCGCGCGCCGCCCGCGCCGCAGCAGAAGCCGCGATCCTTGCAGCGGTGCATCTCCTGCGCCTTGACCCCGGGCACCTTCGCCATGATGTCGCGCGGCTGCGTGTACACCTTGTTGTGCCGCCCGAGGAAGCACGGGTCGTGGTAGGTGATCTTCTGCTCGATCGGCGTGATCGGGGTGAGCCGGCCCTCCTCGACCAGCCGGGCGAGCAGCTGGGTGTGGTGGATGACCTCGAAGTGCCCGCCGAGCTGCGGGTACTCGTTGGCGAGCGTGTTGAAGCAGTGCGGGCAGGTGGCCACGATCTTCTTCACGCCGGCGTCGTTGAGCGTCTCGATGTTCTGCTGCGCGAGCATGGTGAACAGGAACTCCATGCCGAGCCGCCGGGCCGGGTCGCCGGTGCACGCCTCCATCGGGCCGAGCACGGCGAACTTCACCCCGGCGATGTGCAGCAGCTCCGCGACCGCCTTCGTGGTCTTCTTCGCCCGGTCCTCCAGGGCACCCGCGCAGCCGACCCAGAACAGGTACTCCACGTCCTCGGGCAGCTTGTCCTCGACGACGGTGACCTCGATCGGGTCCACCTCGCGGGAGGCGAGCTCCTCGACCCACTCCAGCCGCTTGTCCTCGGCGAGGCCCCACGGGTTGCCGCGGTTCTCCAGGTTCTTCAGCATCGTGCCGGCCTCGGACGGGAAGCTCGACTCGATCATCACCTGGTAGCGGCGCATGTCGAGGATGTGGTCGATGTGCTCGATGTCCACCGGGCACTGCTCGACGCAGGCGCCGCAGTTGGTGCACGACCACAGCACGTCGGGGTGGATCACGCCGTCCTCGCCGACGAGCGGCTTGTCGGCGAGCGCCTTCACCTCGTCGGGCAGCTTCTCCCGCTCGGCCTCGGTGGCGAGGATGTACGGCGCCATCGCGAAGGCGTGGTCACGCTGGTCGAGGATGAGCATCTTCGGCGACAGCGGCTTGCCGGTGTTCCACGCCGGGCACTGCGACTGGCAGCGGCCGCACTCGGTGCAGGTGAAGAAGTCGAGGAAGCCCTTCCACGTGGTGTCGGTGATCTTGCCGCGGCCGAACACGTCGGTGTCGGGGTCGGCCTCCTCGAAGTCGAGGATCTTGCCGTTGCTCCGCATCGGCTGCGCGGCGCCGAGGCCGTCCGGGCGGCGGGAGAACAGCACGTTGAGCGGCGCGGTGAAGATGTGCATGTGCTTGCTGTTCACCACGATCACCAGGAACACCAGCATCACGCCGAGGTGCAGCAGCAGGCCGGCGAGCTCCAGCACCTCGTTGGCGCCCTCGCCGAGCGGACGCAGCCAGCCCGCCACGACCTCGGAGGCGAACGCGCCCGACGCGTACGGGAAGTTGCCGGTGTTGATCGCGGCGCCCCGGAACAGGAAGAGCGTCCAGAGCACGTTGAAGATCATGAACAGCACGAGCCACGCGCCGCCGAGGTGGGAGCCGGCGAAGCGGGAGGCGCGGCCGAGGCGCTTGGGCGAGGTGCGGATCCGGATCGCCGCGAAGGTGATGATGCCGAGCAGGCAGGCGACCGCGATGAAGTCCTGCAGGAAGCCGAGCACCGGCCAGGTGCCGATGATCGGGATGTGGAAGTCCGGGGTGCCGGTGATCGCCCCCTGGATCAGCGCGCCGTACCCCTCCAGGTAGACGGTGGCGAGGATGAAGAACGCCCACATGACGAAGAAGTGGGCGACGCCCGACGGGGTCCACTTCAGCAGCTTGCGCTGCCCGAAGACCTCGACGAGCTGGGTCTTGATCTCCTCGGGCACGTGCGCCTTGGCGTACTCGACGCGCTCCGGGGCGGGTTGACCGCTGGTGGCGAGCCGGTACAGGAAGTGCACCCGGCGCGCGGCGAGGGCGACCGCGACCGCGGTCATGACCAGGCCGATGATCGCAATGGCCAGCACGGCTCCTCCAAAGGACGGCGCTCCACCCGACCCCGGGTGTACCGACGAGTAACTTATCTCTCCCCCGACGATACTAGAACAATGCTCTGCGACAAGTCGTGCAGGGGGTATCGATCAATGGAACGACGGCGCGCCGCGGAGCCGCCCGCCGGTCTCGCGGCGGGTGCGTCGGCGGCGGCCGAGGTGCACGGTTCACGCGCAGGATATACCCCGGCACCACCAAATCGGACACTCGACGTAAAACACCGACGACGTCCGGTCGTTCCCGCAGGCCGCCCGGGGTGCTCGCCGTCCGCGGTCCCGGCCGCCCGGATCCCGTACGGCACGCGGCGCGGGCCGTACCCCTACGCCGCGGCGGGCCATGAAGGTGTGCGCGCGCTCCTGCCCCGCATGGCGGACGCCGCGCCGTCCTGTGTATGCGGCATCGGCCGCGATTCCCACCCGCGCGGCAAGGGCCGCGCGGTCCCACACCCGCACGGCGAAGGCCGCGCGCGTGCCCGCTTCGCCTACTTCGCCGCCGCGGAGGCCGCGAAGTGCAGCCGGGCGAACGCGAGCCCCTCGGCGAGGTCGTCGATGCGCTGCGAGCGGCTCGCCGCCTTCCTCGTGTTGATCTCCAGCACGATGAGCCCGTTGTACCCGGACTTGGCGAGGCGCTCGAGCAGCTGCGCGCAGGGCTGGTTGCCGCGGCCGGGGACGAGGTGCTCGTCCTTGTTGGTCACGCCGACGCCGTCGGCGAGGTGCACGTGCGCCAGGCGGTCGCCGAGCTTGTCGGCCATCTCCAGCGCGTCCGAGCCGGACACCGCGGTGTGCGACAGGTCGAGCGTGACGTGGGGGAAGTCGAAGTTCACCGGGTTCCAGTCCGGGGAGTACGGCACGACCTTGTTGCCCCGGGCGCGCAGCGGGAACATGTTCTCCACCGCGAACACGATGTCCGTCTCGTCCTGCATGCGGGCGAGGCCGGCCTCGAACTCGCGGGCGTAGTCACGCTGCCAGCGGAACGGGGGGTGCACCACCACGGTGCGCGCGCCGAGCCGCTCGGCGGCCTTCTGCGCGCGGACCAGCTTCGCCCAGGGGTCCCGGCCCCATACCCGCTGGGTGACGAGGAGACAGGGGGCGTGCACGGCCAGGATCGGCACCTGATAGTGGTCGCGCAGGCGCTCCAGCACGTCGATGTCCTGGCTCACCGGGTCGGCGCCCACCATGATCTCCACGCCGTCGTAGCCCAGGCGTGCGGCCAGCTCGAAGGCGTCCGGGGTACGTTCCGGATAGACCGACGCCGTGGACAATGCGATCTTCGCGTCGGGAACGCGGATGACGTGTGCCACGTCTGCCAGCCTAAGCGGTCGACGTCACCAGGCGTGGCTTATGCCCATACGGTGATGTCGTGGCGAGGATCATCCCGGGGGCCATCCCGAGCCCGAACATCTGGAACCATCCCGAGATCTACGAGCTGGAGAACCGCGCCGTCGACCCGGAGGGGGTCGCGGACGCGGCGATGACCGCGATCCGCGACTGGGCGGGCGGCACCGTGCTCGACATCGGCTGCGGCACCGGCTTCCACCTGCCCGCCTACGCCCGCACCGCGGCCAGGGTGATCGGCGTGGAGCCGCACCCGCGGCTCGCCGAGCTCGCCGCGCGCCGCTGCCGCGACCTGCCCAACGTGACGGTGCGCACCGGCTCGGCCCAGGCCCTCCCGGTGCCGGACCGGAGCGTGGACGTGGCCGTCGCCCGCTGGGCGTACTTCTTCGGCCCCGGCTGCGAGCCCGGCCTCGCCGAGCTGAACCGGGTGATCCGCCGCGGCGGCGCCGCGTTCGTCGTCGACATCGACGCCACCCGCGGCGCGTTCGGCCGCTGGTTCCGCCGCTCGCTCCCCTCCTACGACCCGTCGGCCGTGGAGGCGTTCTGGTCCCGCCAGGGCTGGCACCGCCGTGAGCTCGACCTGCGCATGGCCTTCGCCGACCGGTCCGCGCTGGAGGCCGTGCTGCGCATCGAGTTCACCCCGCAGGTCGCCGCCGAGGCGATCGCGGAGACCCCCGGGCTGGTCATCGACTACCCGAACGTGCTGCGCTGGCGGCTCTGGCCCTGAGCGGCCCCGGCGAGGCCCGCGATCGGCCCGGTGAAGCGTCGGTGCGGCACGGTACGGTGCCGTCGTCACCATTGGCACCGCGCACGTGTGGGAGGGGACGGTGGCGAGGGCGCAGAGGCCGGGGTATCGCTGCACCGAGTGCGGGTGGCGCACCGCGAAGTGGGTCGGGCGGTGCGGCGAGTGCCAGGCGTGGGGCACCGTCGAGGAGGAGGGCGGGGCGTCCGCGGCCCGGGTGGTACGGCCCGCCGCGGTGTCCGCGCCCGCCGTGCCGATCGGGCAGGTGAAGGCGGAGATCGCGCAGGCGCGCGCCACCGGCGTGGGCGAGCTCGACCGGGTGCTCGGCGGCGGGCTCGTGCCCGGCGCGGTGGTGCTGCTCGCCGGGGAGCCGGGCATCGGCAAGTCCACCTTGCTGCTCGACGTCGCGGCCCGGCTCGCCGAGCGGGAGACCGTGCTCTACGTCACCGGCGAGGAGTCGGCCGCGCAGGTGCGGATGCGGGCCGACCGCATCGGCGCGGTGCGCGACCGGCTCTACCTCGCCGCGGAGACCGACCTCGGCGCGGTGCTCGGCCACGTGGAGCAGGTCGCGCCGAGCATGCTCGTGGTCGACTCGGTGCAGACGATCGGCTCGGCCGAGGTGACCGGCATCCCGGGCGGCCCCGCCCAGGTGCGCGAGGTGGCGGCGAACCTGGTCCGGGTGGCCAAGGAGCGGGACATGTCCACGGTGCTCGTCGGGCACGTCACCAAGGACGGCACGATCGCCGGGCCGCGCGTGCTCGAGCACCTGGTGGACGTGGTGCTCAACTTCGAGGGCGACCGCCACTCCCGGCTGCGCATGGTGCGCGCGGTGAAGAACCGGTTCGGCCCCACCGACGAGGTGGGCTGCTTCGACCTGCACGAGCGCGGCATCGAGGGCATCGCCGACCCCAGCGGCCTGTTCTTGTCCCGGCGCTCCGAGCCGGTGCCCGGCACCTGCGTCACGGTCACCGTGGAGGGCACCCGGCCGCTGCCCGCCGAGGTGCAGGCGCTCGTCGGCCCCACCGAGGCCCCGCAGCCGCGCCGTACCTCCTCCGGGCTCGACCCGTACCGGGTGGCGATGGTGCTCGCCGTGCTGGAGCGGCGGCTCGGCGCCCGGCTCGGCGGCTGCGACGTGTTCACCGCCACGGTGGGCGGCATCCGGCTCGTCGACCCGGCCGTGGACCTCGCGCTCATGCTCGCGGTGGCGAGCGCGGCCGGGGACAAGCCGCTGCCCGCCGGGCTCGTCGCGCTCGGCGAGGTCGGGCTCGCGGGCGAGCTGCGCCCGGTGCGGGACGTACGGCGGCGGCTCGCCGAGGCGGCCCGGCTCGGGTTCACCCGCGCCCTCGTGCCCGCGGGCGCCCTGGAGAGCACGGCCCCGCCGCTGCCCGCGCCCGACCGCAAGGACCGCCAGCTCGTGCCCACGCGGGGCGGCAAGGTGCGCACCGTCACCTTCCAGCCCGGGTTCGAGGTGGTCGAGGCGGAGAACGTCTGGGACGCCCTCGCCCACGTCAGCTGATCCGGCCCGCCCCCGCACCGGCCCCCGTGCCCGGCCCGGTACGGCTCCGCCGTACCCCGCCGGCATCGCCGCTGACGTCCGGAAACCGCCCCCGGGACCGCCCGGAACGGCCCGGCCGGCGCTGACACGGCCGGTGACGCGACGCTGACCCGGAGGGTGACATGCCGCCTGACATGCGCATGCCGGGCTGAGAAAGCCGAGGTCCCCGAACTAGGCTGGCCGGGATGGGAAGTCGAGTGGCGATGGACGGCAGGCGGCTGGACGAACGGCGGCGGGCCACGCTCGCGGCGGTGGCCCCCGGCACCCCGCTGCGCGACGGCCTGGAGCGCATCCTGCGCGGGCAGACCGGCGCCCTCGTCGTGCTCGGCTACGACGAGGCCGTGGAGCGGCTCTGCTCCGGCGGGTTCGAGCTCGACGTGGAGTTCTCCGCGCCCCGGCTGCGCGAGCTGGCGAAGATGGACGGCGCGATCGTGCTACGCTCCGGCGACCACCGGATCGTGCGGGCCGCCGTGCACCTCGTGCCCGACCCCCGCATCCCGTCCGACGAGTCCGGCACCCGGCACCGCACCGCCCAGCGGGTCTCCCGGCAGACCGGCTATCCCGTGGTGTCGATCAGCAAGTCGATGCGCATCATCGCGCTCTACGTCGACGGCACCCGCCACCTGCTGGAGGAGTCCGCCGCGATCCTGTCGAAGGCGAACCAGGCGCTCGCCACGCTCGAACGGTACCGGCAGCGGCTCGACGAGGTCACCCGGGCGCTGTCCGCCCTGGAGATCGAGGACGTGGTCACGCTCCGGGACATGGCCACCGTGGTGCAGCGGGTGGAGATGGTGCGCCGCATCGCCGGGGAGATCGAGGACTACGTGGTCGAGCTCGGCACCGACGGCCGCCTGCTCGCCCTCCAGCTCGACGAGCTCGTCGCCGGGCTCGAGGAGGAGCGCGTGCTGATCGTGCGCGACTACCTGCGCGGCCGCAACGGCGAGTACGACGAGGTGCTGGCGGCCCTCGACCGGCTCTCCTCCGCCGAGCTGCTCGACCTCGCCGCGGTCGCCCAGGCGCTCGGCCACACCGTGCCCGGCGGCTCGCTCGACGGCCCGGTGAGCCCGCGGGGGTTCCGCCTGCTCGGCCGGGTGCCCCGGCTGCCGCGCGGCGTCGCCGACCGGCTCGTGGAGCACTTCGGCTCGCTGCAGAAGCTGCTCGCGGCGAGCGTGGACGACCTGCAGGCGGTCGGCGGCCTCGGCGAGGCCCGGGCGCGCGGCATCCGCGAGGGACTCTCCCGGGTCGCCGAGTCCTCGCTGCTCGAGCGGTACGGCTGACCGCCGCCCGGGCTCACCTGAGGTGGAAGACCGTCTTCTCGCTGGTCAGCGAGCCCGCGACGGCGGTGGCGACATAGGTGCCGGCCTTCGCCTCCGGGTGGGAGGCCGAGCAATCCCGGCCCGAGCGGTGCCGGTTCCAGCTGATCGAGCGCACGAACGGCACGCCCCGCTCCAGGCGGTGCAGCTTGGTCGCCTCCTCGCCCCCGACGCAGTCCGCGCTCGACCAGACCCGGTCCGAGCCGGAGGTGATGCGCAGGTCCAGGGCGCGGGGGCCCACGTCGAGCACGCACGGCTCCTCGCCGGTGTTCACCAGCATGACCACGAAGCGCGGCCGTACCCCGGGCGGATAGACCTCCTGCAGGCCCTCCAGGTGCACGACGATGTCCTCCTCGGCGCACCGCGCGTCCCCGGAGCGCCGCTCGGCGCGCGGCGTCGGCGACGGGCCGGCCACGCCGTCCGGCGCGCCCCCGGCGGCGGGCGACGCGACGAGGGCGGACGGCCCGGCCGTGGCGCTCCCGGGCCCGGCCTCCGCGGACTCGCCCGACGTTCTGGTGCACGCCCACACCACCGCGGCGACCACGATGAGCAGCGCGGTGAGCACCGACACCCGGCGGCGCCAGTAGACGTCCGGGTCCGGTAGCCCGGCATCACCACGATACGTGTCCGGATCCATACGCGCAGTATGGAGACCCGTGACGGCCCGGCGAGGGCCGACGCGCCACTCCTTTAAGCTCCCTGGAGTGTCTCTGTCACTGCGCGAACCCATTTTGAACTGGTACGCCGAGAAGGCTCGCGACCTGCCCTGGCGGCGTCCCGACGCCACGTCGTGGGGCATCCTGGTCAGCGAGATCATGCTCCAGCAGACGCCGGTCGCCCGCGTGCTGCCCGCCTGGGAGGCGTGGCTGCGGCGCTGGCCGACGCCCGCGGACCTCGCCGCCGAGCCGCCCGGCGAGGCGGTGCGGCAGTGGGGACGGCTGGGCTACCCGCGCCGGGCGCTCAACCTGCACGCCTGCGCGCGGCGCATCGTGGCGGAGCACGGCGGCGAGGTGCCGTCGCGGTACGAGGAGCTGCGGGCGCTGCCCGGGGTCGGGGACTACACGGCGGCGGCCGTGGCGAGCTTCGCGTTCGGCGGACGGCACGTGGTGCTCGACACGAACGTGCGGCGGGTCCTCGCGCGGGCGGTGCAGGGGGTGCGGTATCCGGCCCGGGCCACCACGGCGGCCGAGCGCCGGATCGCCGAGTCGCTGCTCCCGGCCGTGGACGCGCCGCGCTGGGCGGTGGCGGTGATGGAGCTGGGCGCGCTGGTGTGCACCGCCCGGTCCCCGCGCTGCGCCGACTGCCCGATCATCGACCGCTGCGCCTGGCGGCTCGCCGGCTGCCCCGACCACGACGGGCCGCCGCGGCGGGGCCAGGCGTACGCGGGCACCGACCGCCAGTGCCGGGGACGGCTGCTCGCCGTACTGCGGCAGGCGCACGGGCCGGTGCCCAAGGCCGCGCTCGACGCGGCCTGGGACGACCCGGTGCAGCGGGAGCGCGCGCTCGACGGGCTGGTCGCGGACGGGCTCGCCGAGGTGCTCGAGGACGGCACCTACCGGCTGCCCGGCTGACGGATGCGGTACGGCTCGCCGGGTCAGGCGGCGAGCTTGAAGCCCATCGCGGTGAGGTTGCGGCGGGTCCAGTCGAGCTCGTCCGCGAGGCGGGCGACGAGCGCGGCCGGACCCTTCGCCTTGGTGATGCCGGACAGGTCGTGGGACTCGACCTCGATGTGCGCGCTGCCGGTCACCGAGCCGGACAGCAGGGCGCTCACCGTGTCCTGCAGCACCGGCCGGGTGCTCGGCAGCTCGCCCGCGGTGCCGCGCGCCCGCTCGTGGTCGTGCACGTGGCTGAGCCGTACCACGGGCGCCCCGGCGCGGGCGATGCCGCGCAGCGCCTCGCCGGCCTGCTCCTCACCGTGGGACAGGTGGCAGGCGTCGAGGCACACGCCCAGGTGCTCGGGGTCGATGTGGCCGACGCGCTCCAGCGCCTGCTGGGTGGTCTCGATGACGCACCCGGGCCACGGCTCGAAGCCGACCCGGATGACCTTGCCGGTGACGCTGTAGAGGCCGCGCAGCTCGCGGGCGAGGCGCTCCAGCCGCCGGTTGGCGATCGCCTGCAGGTCGGCGGGCCACTCGCGGCGCCAGCCGATCGGGATCGTGGAGATCGAGCCGTACTGCACGTCGTCCGGGAGCAGGAAGGCGAGGATGCGGGCGAGCGCCATGGTGTAGCGGTAGCGCTCGGGCTTGGCCCAGTCGGGGCCGGGCGCCTCCCGGTTGCGGCCGCCGGTGCCGTTGAGGCCGACCACCTCCAGGCCGCGCTCCTCCAGCGAGCGGCGCAGCCGTACCAGCTCGATGCGGTCGGCGATCAGGTGGTCGGCGACCGCGGGGGCGAGCCACAGGTGGATGCCGAGGCGGTCCACGCCCAGCCGGCGGCGGACCGGTACGGCGTAGCGGGTGAGGTGGGCGATGAGGTTCTCCAGGTCCTCGGCGGGGTGCACACCCGCGTTGTAGGCCAGGTGAACGAGCGTGCCCTCGTCATGACGCAGGCGCATCCGGTGCCTCCAGTTCTCCCGTGGACCGACCGTGTCTGCCCTCATGCGCCCTGGCACTACCCGCAGAGGACACCGGTCTCCCCTCCGCCGGGATCTCCCCCGGCCCGGCTCGCACGATGGTGCCCGGCGCCGCCCCCTCGGCGCGTCACCCGCGCGGCCGATCTGAGGTACTTCCGAGGATTTACTCTACAGACTGTAGTACTACCACTCGTGGCGCAAGTTCTCAATCGCACGAACACCGGGACGCCGTTGTGAGACGACCTCGTTATCGCAGGTCCACAACGTAAGAACCCCGCGTGAGACGGATCTCACACGGGGTTCTCGGTCTGGCGCGGCGGGTCAGTGCCTCATCGATCCGGCGATCGCGGCCGCCGAATCCGGCACGGCCTGAGCACGAGGCACGCCGACGAAGGTGAACTTGGCGCTCTCGCCCTCGCCCTCCACGTCGACCTTGACCAGCTGGCCGGCGCGGAGTTCGCCGTAGAGGATCTTCTCGGAGAGCGTGTCCTCGATCTCCCGCTGGATCGTACGGCGCAGCGGCCGGGCGCCCATAACCGGGTCGTAGCCCCGGTCGGCGAGCAGCTGCTTGGCGGCCTGGGTGAGCTCGAGGGCCATGTCGCGGTCCTTGAGCCGCTCGTCCACCTGGGCGAGCATCAGGTCGACGATCTGGATGATCTCCTTCGGCGAGAGCTGGTGGAAGACGATGATGTCGTCGACACGGTTGAGGAACTCCGGCCGGAAGTGCTGCTTGAGCTCTTCCTGGACCTTCGCCTTCATCCGGTCGTAGTTGCTCTCGGTGTCGTTGGACTTGGAGAACCCGACCCCGATGCCCTTGGAGATGTCCCGGGTACCGAGGTTGGTCGTCATGATGATGATCGTGTTCTTGAAGTCCACGACCCGGCCCTGGGCGTCGGTGAGCCGGCCGTCCTCCAGGATCTGCAGCAGCGAGTTGAAGATGTCCGGGTGGGCCTTCTCGATCTCGTCGAAGAGGACCACGGAGAACGGCTTGCGCCGCACCTTCTCGGTGAGCTGACCGCCCTCCTCGTACCCGACGTAGCCGGGCGGAGAGCCGAACAGCCGCGAGACGGTGTGCTTCTCCATGAACTCGGACATGTCAAGCTGGATCAGCGCGTCCTCGTCGCCGAAGAGGAACTCCGCCAGCGCCTTGGACAGCTCGGTCTTACCGACACCGGACGGGCCGGCGAAGATGAACGAGCCACCCGGGCGGCGCGGGTCCTTCAGGCCGGCGCGGGTCCGCCGGATCGACCGGGCGAGCGCCTTGATCGCGTCGTCCTGGCCGATGATCCGCTTGTGCAGCTCCTCCTCCATGCGGAGCAGCCGCTGCGACTCCTCCTCGGTCAGCTTGAACACCGGGATGCCGGTGGCGCTCGCGAGGACCTCGGCGATGAGCTCCTCGGTCACCTCGGCGACGACGTCCATGTCGCCGGCCTTCCACTCCTTCTCCCGGCGCTCACGCTTGAGCATGAGCTGCTTCTCCTGGTCCCGGAGCGCGGCGGCCTTCTCGAAGTCCTGCGCGTCGATCGCGGACTCCTTCTCGCGCCGCACCTGGGCGATCTTCTCGTCGTACTCGCGCAGGTCCGGCGGCGCGGTCATGCGGCGGATCCGCATGCGCGAGCCGGCCTCGTCGATGAGGTCGATCGCCTTGTCCGGGAGGAACCGGTCGCTGATGTACCGGTCGGCGAGCTGGGCGGCGGCCACGAGGGCGCCGTCGGTGATCGACACCCGGTGGTGCGCCTCGTAGCGGTCGCGCAGGCCCTTGAGGATCTCGATGGTGTGGCTGAGCGACGGCTCGGCCACCTGGATCGGCTGGAAGCGCCGCTCGAGCGCGGCGTCCTTCTCAAGGTGCTTGCGGTACTCGTCGAGGGTGGTGGCGCCGATGGTCTGCAGCTCGCCGCGGGCCAGCATCGGCTTGAGGATGCTGGCGGCGTCGATCGCGCCCTCCGCGGCGCCCGCGCCGACGAGCGTGTGCAGCTCGTCGATGAAGAGGATGATGTCGCCGCGGGTGCGGATCTCCTTGAGCACCTTCTTCAGACGCTCTTCGAAGTCACCGCGGTACCGGGAACCGGCCACCAGCGCGCCCAGGTCGAGCGTGTAGAGCTGCTTGTCCTTGAGCGTCTCCGGCACCTCGCCCTTGACGATCTTCTGCGCCAGGCCCTCGACGACCGCGGTCTTGCCGACACCGGGCTCGCCCACCAGCACCGGGTTGTTCTTGGTCCTGCGGGACAGGACCTGCATGACCCGCTCGATCTCCTTGTCCCGGCCGATGACGGGGTCGAGCTTGCCCTCGCGGGCGGCCTGGGTCAGGTTGCGACCGAACTGGTCGAGCACCAGGGAGGTGGACGGCGTGGTCTCCTGCGGCCCACCGGCCGCCGCGGGCTCCTTGCCCTGGTAGCCGTGGAGCAGCTGGATGACCTGCTGCCGCACCCGGTTCAGGTCGGCACCCAGCTTCACCAGAACCTGGGCGGCCACACCCTCACCCTCGCGGATGAGACCGAGCAGGATGTGCTCGGTGCCGATGTAGTTGTGGCCAAGTTGCAGGGCCTCTCGGAGCGACAGCTCAAGGACCTTCTTCGCCCGCGGGGTGAACGGAATGTGCCCCGAGGGCGCGGACTGCCCCTGGCCGATGATCTCCTCGACCTGCTGGCGCACTCCTTCAAGACTGATGCCCAGGCTCTCCAGAGCCTTGGCGGCAACGCCCTCACCTTCGTGGATCAAGCCAAGAAGGATGTGCTCAGTACCGATGTAGTTGTGGTTGAGCATCCGGGCCTCTTCCTGGGCCAGGACGACAACCCGCCGCGCGCGGTCGGTGAACCTTTCGAACATCTCGTCGCTCCTCACAGAGCGGGTCAGGCGGGTCCAGGAGATCCGGGCCCGTCGCCCCGCATGGTAGCCCCGACCCGGCAACCGCTCCTAGGCAAGAGACGTTCCCCGAGAGCAGGGCGTTCACCCCCATCCAACTACTGTTCGGGGGTGAGGTGTTCCCGCTACGCCGCAAGCGAACGATGTTTAACGAACCCGCAAAAGAGGATCATGCGGTTATCCCGGCCGTCGGGGGTCTGCAACGGCCGGGATAACCGCACGGTCGCACCGCCTGCTAGTGGGCCTGCTCGTACCGCTCCACCACGGAGGCGGCAATGCGACCGCGTTCGCTGACCGGGAGGCCCTGCGCCTTGGCCCAGGAGCGGATCTCCGCGCTCTTCTCACGGGACGTCGAGCGCTGCGAGCGCCGGCGCCGCGAGGGGGTCGGGTCCGCCCGGCGGGCGTGGGTCACGAAAGGATTGAGCGCCTCCCGCAGCTTCTTGGCGTTTTCGTCGCTCAGGTCGATCTCGTAATAGTTTCCGTCAATGGCGAAGGACACGGTCTCATTGGCCGTCCCGCCATCGAGGTCGTCGATCAGAATCTTCTGGATCTGCGTGGCCACCTAGAGCATTCCTTTCGCAGGGTCATTGTTTGATTCGCTAGCCAAACATATACCCTGTTTTCATCGTGAGCAATTCGCTCTCTTCGTGGATTCTAGGCCAGGAGTCATGACCCCGAGGCTTCCCGGGAGTTCGCGGCGCGATCCCGCTCGCGCGTCGCGGCGGGCCCCTCGGCGCGGACCAACTTGACCACCGCATAGATGACGACGGCCGCCACGACTCCCGGGGGTATCAAAGCGGACAATACCTGAAACATAGGTCATCCTCCCGACCTCTCGGGGTATTGGGGCGTCCCCCGGCCGGGGCGCCCGCGTGGCTACTGTCAAGCCTAATGCGCGTCTCTCCAGGCTTCTTACCCGATGACCGACAAAGTGGGCCGGAATGCCGGTCCGGCGCGCCGGAACCCCCGGCGGCACAGGGGTTCCGGACTCGCTGACCTGGGCAAAGGATCTTGGATAACCCGCCGGTGGCGGTCCGGCAAAGCGAAAGGACCCCGCCAAGGGTCAAGATTGTCCCAAACGGCGTACCGGCGGACGCAAGGCGCGGACACGAAAACGGGGCCGACAGGCTGTAAACCTTCGGCCCCGTCATCTTCCACTACTTAACCTTGACAACCACCGTGCCGGCGACCTTGTCGTGCAGGCATTGCTGCAGCGGCTTGTCGAAGAACAGCCACACGGCGTTGACGACCGGGAAGACGTAGGTGAGGTACTTGATGACCGGAATGGGCTGCAGCGCCAAGGGCAGCCACATAACCGCGCTCCGTTTGAGCGCCGCGTCCTTCGGCAGTCCCTCGGGGCCGAGCGTGCCGCCGACCTGCACCACCCTGATGCCCAGCGCGAGCTTGCCGAGCGTCTGCCCGTTCCTGCCGAGAAGGAGGAACTCGTAGGCGAACGCGGCCGCGGCGATGAGGATTAGCGAGCTCACCAACTCCTCGAGGCTCGTCGACGACGACACCATGACGCCGCTGACGATCGAGGAGATGATGAATCCCACCACGCCGACGAGGAGGGTGTCGATGAGGCGGGCGAGCAGGCGCTGCCACCACTCCGCGAGCGGCGCGGGCGCCCCCGGCGGGGTCACGCCCTGCGCGTAGGCCGGCTGGCCGTACCCCTGGCCGTAGCCCGGCTGCGCGTACCCCTGCTGACCGTAGGCGGCCGGCTGGGCGTACCCCTGGTAGCCCTGCTGCCCGTATCCGGCGGCGCCGGACTGGCCGTAGCCGGGCTGGGCGTAGCCGGCCTGCTGCCCGCCGTACCCCTGCTGGCCGTAGGACGGCTGGCCGTACCCGGTCTGCTGCCCGTACCCCTGCGGCCCGGTCTGCTGACCGTACCCGGCCTGCTGCCCGTAGCCGGGCTGCCGGCCATACGCCTGCTGGCCGTAGGCCTGCTGCGGACCGCTCTGCGAACCGTACGCCTGCGGGCCGGACTGCTGCCCGCCGTACGGCTGCTGCTGCCCGTAGGCCTGCGGCCCGGACTGCTGACCGTAACCGGCCTGCTGGCCGTACGCCTGCGGGCCCGACTGGCCGCCGTAGGCCTGCTGCGGTCCGCTCTGCGGGCCATAGGCCTGCGGCCCGGTCTGCTGTCCCCCGTACGGCTGCTGCTGGCCATAGGCCCCGCCCTGCTGCCCGTAGGCACCCCCCTGGGCGGACTGCTGGCCGTAGGCCTGGCCGTACGCCTGCTGCGGACCGCTCTGCGGCCCGTACGCCTGCGGCCCGGTCTGCTGCCCGCCGTACGGCTGCTGCTGCCCGTAGGCCTGCCCGCCGTAGCCGTACTGGGCCGCGCCCTGTCCCTGCCGGCCGTAGCCCGCCTGGCCATAGGTGTCCCCCTGACCGGGCTGCGGGCCGTAACCCTGCTGATTGGATCGGTAGCTCACGACCGTCGCTTCCGGGTCGTATCCGTCCCCCGGTCGGTCGCCGCTCTGCCGGGCGTCGGGCGCCCCCGGCGCCGACCCGGCATCCGGCTCGTCCCGTGGATACGGTGGCTGTCCGGTGCTCACCGTGTCACCTCACTTCGCGTGGGGCATGTGGCGCATTTCAGGCACATGCTGGCTGTTGCCCAACGTAGCGGCCCGAGAGATCAGCCGTCACCCTTGCCGCCTTCGCCCGGAGAATCGGCGCCCGCGGTTTCGGTTCCGGAGGAAGTGCCCGGGGAATCGGCACGGACCGAAACGGCTCGGGAGGAATCGACGCCGCGGTAATCGGCGCCGGCCGAGGCCGTGCCGGACGAATCCGGAGGCGGCTCCAGGTGCAGCAGCATCCTCGTGTTGCCGAGCGTGTTGGGTTTGACGTGCTCCAGATCAAGGAACTCGGCCACCCCCTCGTCATAGGAGGCGAGCAGCTCCGCGTACACCTCGGGGGAGACCGGGGTCCCTTGAATCGGGACGAAACCGTGCCTGGCGAAGAAGCCCACCTCGAAGGTCAGGCAGAAGACACGGCGAAGTCCCAACTCCCGTGCGGTGTCGAGGAGGGCGCCGACGATGCGGTGGCCGATGCCGCGGCCGCGGTATTCCGGGTCCACGGCGACCGTGCGTATCTCCGCGAGGTCCTCCCAGAGCACGTGGAGCGCTCCGCACCCGACAACGACACCGCGGTGCTCCGCCACCCAGAACTCCTGCACGTCCTCATAGAGGGTGACGGTCGCCTTCTTGAGCAGCCGCGGTCCCACACCCGAGTACATGTCGACGAGCCGCCGGATCCCCCGCACATCCGGAGTGCGGGCACGTCGGACGACGATCTCGCTCTCCGGCGGGGTGAACTCCGCGACCTGCTCCATGACAGGTCAGAGTATCCTGCCGGAGCCCTGCCGTATCCGTTGGTCCGTTATCCCCGGACGATTCCGTGATGTGATCACATTTGCGGCCGGTCCGGAACCGCCCGGACGATCCGTTCCGCACCGGCTCCGACGTGCCGCTTCTCCGCTCCGGTACGGCACGGCGCCCCGCGGATCGGCGGGATATGCGGCCGTGACCGGACCGTGATTGAGAGGTTGTCGAATCACAACGAAATCGTGGTTTCGGTTGAGGGCCACCGGGGCGTGCATTAATGTCCAGCTTCGATGTCGGCCGTGTGCCCACGGCCGATCCGCCGAATCCCCACCGCCCCCGCACCGGCACGGGGAACCGGGGACCCATACCCTCGTGGGGGTGAATCCGAGGACTCCCGCCGGAGCGACCGGCACGGGGTCCGGTAGGGCTGCTCCCGGCCCGAACCCGTCAGCTAACCCGGTAGGCGGCCACCGAGAGGAGCTTGCTTGCTGCTGCGCACGTTCCTGGTCGGCGTCCTCGTCGCCGCACTGACGCTGGGTACCACCGCGTCGGCCTCGGCCGACCCCGAGCCCAGCCTCAACCGGCTCACCAAGCAGCTCGAGTCCCTCTACGAGGAGATCGAGAAGCTGACCGAGCAGTACAACGGCGAGCGCGAGCGGCTGAAGAAGGCCAAGCGGACGGCGGACGAGGCTCAGCGCGTGCTCCGCGAGAACGAGGACGAGCTCGCCGTCCGGCGCGAGCGCGCCAACCTGCTCACCCAGGGCGCGTACATGATGGGCGGCTTCGGCTCGGTGCTCGGCGCGGTCGGCAGCGCCGACCCCGACGCCTACCTCGACGGCGCGGCGACCGGGTACGCGCTGCAGATGGAGCGCGGCGCCGAGGTGAACCGGCTCAGCAAGCTGCTCGCGGACGCCGAGCGGGCCAAGAAGGAGGCCCAGCGGCAGCAGGCCGAGGTCGCCAAGATCGTCAAGAGCCTCGACGCGCGCCGCGAGAAGATCACCAAGCTGATCGCCCGTACCGAGAGCAGCATCTACCGCGAGGCGAACGAGCAGCTCAAGGCCGCCGCGGGCAGGCCGCGGCGGATGAACATCCCGATCGTCGGGAACGGCAAGGCCGCCCAGGCCGCGCGGTGGGCGATGACCCAGCAGCTCAAGCCGTACGTGTGGGGGGCCGCGGGCCCGAACGCCTACGACTGCTCCGGCCTGGTGATGTGGGCGTACGCGAAGGTGGGCATCCGCCTGCCGCACTACACCGGCACCCAGTGGACCGCCGGCCGCCACATCCCCAAGAGCGAGCTGCGCCCCGGCGATCTGGTGTTCTTCTACAGCGACCTGCACCACGTCGGCATCTACATCGGCGGCGGCCTCATGGTGCACGCCCCGCGGACCGGTGACGTGGTGCGCGTGGCCTCGATCAACAACCGGCCCTTCGCGGGGGCCGTCCGCATCGCCGACTGACGCGCCCGGCGGCCTCGGCCGACGGACGGGCGTGCGGCGGTACACGCCGCCTGCCGCCGGCACCCCGGTGCGGTTCCCGCCCTGCCGCCCCGGCACCGCGGAGTCCGGCTTCGGCCGCTGACGAACGAAGCCCGGGCGGCCACCACACGGTCGGTGGGGCACGTCCGGGTCCGGTCCGTCGAGTTCGGGCGCGTCCGGATGGCGGATCAGATGAGTCGCCTGCGGGCCGCCCAGGCGACCGCCTCGATGGCGGTGGCGACGCCGATGCGGTCGCAGATGCCGCGCAGCCGACGCCGCACGGTGCGCCCGCTCACGTCGAGCCGCCGCCCGACCCGGTCGACCGTGACGCCCTTGGCGAGCTCGGACAGCAGGAGCAGGTCCTCCTCGGTGAGCGTGACGCCCTCCGTGGCGACGACGCGATCGCCCCGTTGGGTAACCACATCGGAAACCGCCATCGGGAAACCTCCCTCACGACGAACTCGGCGATGTCGCTTTGTCTTGGCCCGCTCCGTGTCGAACGCTAAACGCATCGATCAAGGTCGTCAAGCGCTGTGCGGTGGTTCTGTGGAGAACCCCACAAACACGTCACCGAGGGGCATGATCGATTTTTACGATCACACCCCTCGGCGCCGAATTTGAGATTTCACGAAAACGGACGAAATATATCGTCCGGATTCACTGGATGGGCTTGACCAGCGGGAACAGGATCGTCTCCCGGATGTTCCTCCCGGTGAACGCCATGATCATCCGGTCGATGCCCACGCCCACGCCGCCGGTCGGCGGCATGCCGTACTCCAATGCCCGGAGGAAATCCTCGTCGAGCTGCATCGCCTCCGGATCCCCGCCCGCCGCGAGCAGCGACTGCTCGGTGAGCCGGCGCCGCTGCTCGATCGGATCGATGAGCTCCGAATACGCGGTGGCGAGCTCGGTGCCGAAACCGATGAGGTCCCATTTCTCGGTGAGCCGGGGGTCCTCCCGGTGCTGCCGGGTGAGCGGCGAGGTCTCGACGGGGTAGTCCATCACGAAGGTGGGCTGGATCAGCGTGTGCTCGACGAGCGCCTCGAACAGCTCCTGCACGAGCTTGCCCGGCCCCCACTTGGGGTCCCACGGCACCTCGCGCTTGTCCGCGAACCGCCGCAGCGTCTCCAGCGGCGTGTCCGGCGTGATCTCCTCGCCGAGCGCCTCCGAGACCGAGCCGTACAGGGTGATCCGCGGCCACTCCTCCAGCCCGAGGTCGTACTCCTTGCCCTCGTGCACCACGACCGTCGTGCCCAGCGCGGCCACCACGGCCCGCTGGTACATGCGCTGGGTGAGCCGCGCCATGTCGTGGTAGTCGAGGTACGTGCCGTACGCCTCGAGCATGGTGAACTCGGGGTTGTGCGTCGCGTCGGCGCCCTCGTTGCGGAAGTTCCGGTTGATCTCGAAGACCTTCTCGATGCCGCCGACCACGAGCCGCTTGAGGTAGAGCTCGATCGCGATGCGCAGATAGAGCTCCATGTCGTAGGCGTTGATGTGGGTCTTGAACGGCCGTGCCGCGGCGCCGCCGTGGATCGGCTGCAGCATCGGCGTCTCGACCTCGAGGTAGCCCTCCTCGTGCCAGAAGTCGCGCACCGCCCGCACGGTCTCGCTGCGCAGGTACGCCATGCGGCGCGCCTCGTCGTTCACGATCAGGTCGACGTAGCGCATGCGCACCCGGGCCTCGGGGTCGGTGAGACCCTTGTGCTTGTCCGGCAGCGGCCGCAGGCACTTGGAGGTCAGCGCCCACCGGTCCACCATGACCGACAGCTCACCGCGCCGCGACGTGACCACCTCGCCCTCGACGCCCACGTGGTCGCCGAGGTCGATGTCCCGCTTCCACCGGGCCAGCGCCTCCTCGCCGACGCGGTCGAGCGAGAGCATGATCTGCATCGCGGCCGTGCCGTCGCGAATCGTCGCGAAGCACAGCTTGCCGCTCGTCCGCAGCAGCATGACCCGGCCGGTGACCCCGACACGCTCGCCCGTCGCGGTGTCCGGCGCCAGCCCCTGGTGTTTCTCCCGCACCTCGGCGATGGTCGCGGTCCGCGGGAAGTTCACCGGGTAGGGGTCGATGCCCTCCTTGCGGAGGCGCTCCAGCTTCTCCCGGCGTACCCGGATCTGCTCGGGAAGCGAGGTCGTCGTCACATCTTCGGTCACAGGGTTAAGGGTAGCGAGGGCGCACACGTGATCTGGACCGAGGAGAACCGGGGGCACCCTCGCCCGCGCCCCCGATCACCCGCTCCGGACCGACGGCGCCGCCGCGGTGGGGCTCCTCCGGCCGATCCGGTACGGCCGGCACGCGCGGCGCGGGCCGGGTCACTGGGAGACGTTCTTCTGGTAGATGAGCCGCAGCCCGATGAGGGTGAGCCAGGGCTCGTGGATGTCGATCGACCCGGCCTCCCCGACGACGAGCGGGGCGAGGCTGCCGGTGGCGACGACGGTGACCTCCTCGGGGTTGGGGGAGAGCTCGGCGGCCATGCGCTCCACGATGCCGTCGACGAGCCCGGCGAAGCCGTACACGATGCCCGACTGCAGCGCCTCCACCGCGTTCTTGGCGATCACCGAGCGGGGGCGGACCAGCTCCACCTTGTGCAGCTGGGCACCGGCCGAGGCGAGCGCGTCCACGGAGATCTCGATGCCGGGCGCGGTCACCGCGCCCACGTACTCGCCCTTGGCGGAGACCGCGTCGAACGAGGTCGCGGTGCCGAAGTCGACCACCACGCACGGCCCGCGGTACAGGGTGTAGGCGGCGAGCGCGTTCACCACCCGGTCGGCGCCCACCTCCTTGGGGTTGTCCATGCGGACCGGCACCCCGGTGCGCACCCCGGGCTCGACCACGACCGTGGGCACGTCGCCGTAGTACCGGCGGGACATCTCCCGCATCTCGTTGAGCACCGACGGCACGGTCGAGCAGATCGCGATGCCGCTGATGTCGGCGTTCTTCAGCAGCGGCGACTGGGCGAGCAGCCCCTGCAGCACCACGGCGATCTCGTCGGCGGTGCGCCGCGGGTCGGTGGCGATCCGCCAGTGCTCGATGACCTCCTCTCCCTCGAACAGACCCAGCACCGTGTGGGTGTTACTGACGTCGACGGCCAGCAGCATCAGGCCCTCCGCAGGTCCAGCGCGATGTCCAGGGCGGCCGCGGAGTGGGTGAGCGCGCCCACCGCGAGGTAGTCGACGCCGGTCTCGGCGACCTCGCGGGCCGTCTCCAGGGTGAGACCGCCGCTGGCCTCCAGCCGCGCCCGGCCGTTCACCAGGCGCACCGCCTCGGCGAGCTCCTCGACGCCGAAGTTGTCCAGCAGGATCTCCTGCGCGCCCGCGTCGAGCACGGGCGGGATCTGGTCGATGCGGTCCACCTCGACCTCGATCGGCAGGTCCGGGTACGCCGCCCGCACCGCCAGGAACGCCTTGTCCACCCCTCCCGCGGCCACCACGTGATTGTCCTTGATCAGCGCGGCGTCGGACAGCGACATTCGATGGTTGACACCGCCGCCGCAGCGGACCGCGTACTTCTCCAGCGCGCGCAGCCCGGGGAGGGTCTTGCGGCTGTCCCGGATCTTCGCCTTGGTGCCGGCCACCGCGGCCACCCAGCGCGCGGTGAGGGTGGCGATGCCGGACAGGTGGGTGAGGAAGTTGAGCGCGGTGCGCTCCGCGGTGAGGATGTCCCGGGCCGGGCCGGTGACCGTCATCAGCACCTCGCCCGCCTTGACCGCGTCGCCGTCCTCGACGTGCCGCACCGCGGTCACCCGGTTCGCGGAGACCACGGCGAGCACCGCCTCGGCGACCGGCAGGCCGGCGACCACGCCGTCGCGGCGGGCGACGAAGTCGGCGACCGCGGTCTGCTCCTCCGGGATCGTCGCCCGGCTGGTGACGTCGCCCGCCTCGGTGAGGTCCTCGTCGAGCGCGGTGCGCACCAGGTGCAGCACGGCCTGCGGGTCGAGCCCGGCCGCGGTCAGATCGGCGTCGAGGTGCCTGGGAAGCACGGCGTCGTCGTGCGCCACGAAAGTCATCCCCCCATCCAGGGTCACGTCGAGGTGGCCGAGCCACTCCGCATCATTCCGCTCCGGGAAGTCCTCGCGCCAGTGCGACCCTCGGGTCTCCTTGCGGGCGAGCGCGGTCGCGGTGAGCACGGTGGCCACGGTGAGCAGGTTCGTCGCCTCCCAGGCGTCGGTGCCGGGGGCCACCGCGACCGGGGTCCACCGGGCGTCCATGAGGAAGCGGGCCACCTCGCGCAGGCTCTCCTCGCTGCGCAGCACGCCCGCGCCGCGGCTCATGTGCGCCTGGATGCGGGGCCGTACCCGCGGGTCGACGAGGCCGTGCGGCCGGGTGTCGGGCACCGGCTCGCCGGGCAGGGGGCGCGGCCGGGCGAGGTCGCGGGCGATGCGGCAGGCGAACACCAGGCCCTCGAGCAGCGAGTTCGAGGCGAGCCGGTTCGCGCCGTGCACGCCGGTGCTCGCCACCTCGCCGCAGGCGTACAGGCCGGGCACGGTGGTACGGCCCCGCGTGTCGGTGAGCACGCCGCCGCCGGAGTAGTGGGCGGCGGGCACCACCGGGATCGGCTCGGCCGCCGGGTCGATGCCGTGCTCCCGGCAGACCGCGTAGATCGTGGGGAACCGGCTGCGCCACTTCTCCTCGCCGAAGTGCCGGGCGTCGAGGTAGACGTGGTCGGCGCCGGTCTCCCGCATCCGCCGCATGATCGCCTTGGCCACCACGTCGCGCGGGGCGAGGTCGGCGAGCTCGTGCACGTCCCGCATGAACCGCTCGCCGTGCACATCGATGAGGAACGCCCCCTCGCCGCGCACCGCCTCGGAGATGAGCGGCTGCTGGCCGGTGGAGCCCTCGCCGAGCCACAGCACGGTGGGGTGGAACTGCACGAACTCCAGGTCGCGCACGACCGCCCCGGCGCGCAGCGCGAGCGCGAGCCCGTCCCCGGTGGACACCGCCGGGTTGGTGGTGGAGGCGAACACCTGGCCCATGCCGCCGGTGGCGAGCACGACCGCGCCGGCCCGCACCGCGCCCACGCCGTCGCGGGTGCCCTCCCCCATCACGTGCAGCGTGACGCCGCAGGCCCGCCCCTCGGCGTCGGTGAGCAGGTCGAGGGCGAGCGCGTGCTCGATCGTCTCGATGCCCCGCCGCCGCGCGGCCTCGACGAGGGCGCGCTGCACCTCCACGCCGGTGGCGTCCCCGCCCGCGTGCACGATGCGGTTGCGCCGGTGCCCGCCCTCGCGGCCGAGCCGCAGCTCGCCGTCCGGGCCGCGGTCGAACCGCGCGCCCTCGGTGATCAGCCAGCGCAGCGCCTCCGGCCCCTCGGTGACCAGCACCCGGACCGCGTACTCGTCGCACAGCCCGGCCCCGGCGGCGAGCGTGTCGCTCAGGTGCGCGGCCGGGGTGTCGTCGGGGTCGATGACCGCGGCGATGCCGCCCTGGGCCCACCGGGTCGACCCGGCGCCCAGCACGTCCTTGGTGACCACGAGCACCTTCGCGTCCGGCACCAGCTCCGCGTACCGCACCGCGACGGTGAGCCCGGCGATGCCGGAGCCGACGACCACGACGTCGGCGTGCACGGTCCAGCCGGGCTCAGGTGCGGTCAGCCGTCGGGGGAGGGCAGGGGCGCCGGTCACTTCGGCCTCCGGGGGTCGTACCTGAATTCGTCAACATGACGATAACGCGCCCCCGGCGGCGGCCGATTCCCGGGGCCGCCCCGCGCTCACTCCCCGGGCGGCGGCAGTGTGACGGTGACGTTGTCGATGAGCCGGGTGGTGCCGACCCGGGCGGCGACCGCGAGCACGGCCTCGCCGGCGTGGTCCTCGCCCACCTCCTCGAAGGTGGCGGGGTCGGCGAGCACGACGTAGTCGACCTGCAGCGGGGCGGCGTCGAGCACGGCCCGGGTGGCCGCGACGATCTCGGACGGGGTACGGCGGGCCGCGCCCTCGCGCAGCGCGCGGGAGAGGGCGAGCGCGATCTCGCGCTCCTCCGGCGAGAGGTACCGGTTGCGGCTCGACATCGCCAGGCCGTCCGGCTCGCGCACGATCGGGGCGCCGACGATGCGCACCGGCACGTCGAGGTCGGCCACCATGCGCCGGATCATGGCGAGCTGCTGCGCGTCCTTCTGCCCGAAGACCGCCACGTCCGGGCGGATGAGGTTGAACAGCTTGAGCACCACGGTGAGCACGCCGTCGAAGTGGCCGGGCCGGAAGTGTCCCTCGACGATCGTGCCCATGCGCCCGGACGACACGCCCACCTGCCGGTCCGGCGGGTACATCACGTCCGCCGACGGCGCGAAGATCAGGTCGACGCCCTCGGCGCGGCACGCCGCCACGTCGGCCTCGAAGGTCCGCGGGTACCGGTCGAAGTCCTCCCCCGGCCCGAACTGGAGGGGGTTGACGAAGATGCTCACCGCGACGAGGTCGGCGTGCTTCTTCGCGAGCCGTACCAGCGACAGGTGGCCCTCGTGCAGCGCGCCCATCGTGGGCACCAGGGCGAGGGTGGGCGCGCCGGGGCCCCCGGTGAGCCCGAGCTTGGTGCGCGCCTCGGCCAGCTCCCGGCGGTCTCGGGCGATGATCAGGTCCATCGGTTTCCCCCCAGTGCGTCGAGCAGCCGCTCGGCCTGTTCCGGCTTGAGCAGTCCCGCGGCGAGCGCCCGGTCGGCGGTGAGCCGGGCCAGGGCGACGTAGGCGTCGGCCGCCTCGGGCGCGGCGAGGATGAGCGCGTCCACGTGCTTGCGCACGGTGCCGGCGTCGCCGCGCACCACCGGCCCGGTGAGCCCGGCCATGCCGAGCCGCAGCGCGTTGTCGAGCGCGGCGCCGAGCAGCGGGCCGAGCATGCGCCCGGGGTGCTCCACGCCGATCCTCTCCAGCAGCTGCTCGGACTCGGCGACCAGGGTCACCATGTGGTTCGCCGCGCTCGCCAGCGCCGCGTGGTAGAGCGCCCGGTCCTTCTCCTCGATCCAGGAGGGCTCCCCGCCCATCTCGATCACCAGGGCCTCGGCGACCGGGCGCAGCGGGTCGGGCGCGGTGACCCCGAAGAAGCAGCCGGTGAGCCGGCGCAGGTCGTCGTCGCGGCCGGTGAAGGTCATCACCGGGTGCAGCGCGAGCGGCAGGGCACCGGCCTGGGTGGCCGGGTCGAACACGGCGAGGCCGTACGCGCCGCTGCAGTGCACGAGCAGCTTGCCGCGCACGTTCACGCCGGTGGCCACGAGGCCGGAGACGAGGCCGGGGAGCACGTCGTCGGGGACGGTGAGCAGCACCAGCCCGGCGGCCTCGACCACCTCCTCCGGCCGCACGATCTCGGTGACCCCGAGGCGTTCCACGGCGCGGCGACGGGAGGCGTCGGAGACGCCGCTCGCGGCGACGATGCGGTGTCCGGCCTGCGCGAGGGCGGCGCCGAGCGCCGAGCCGACCCGTCCGGCCCCGACGACGCCCACGTCGAGCCGCGCGGGGCGATCACTGAGGTCCATGACTTCGAGTCCCATCGCCATCGGGTCTGGCGGCGGTCCGCGGCGGCCCGCGGGCATGCGCCCGGACCGCCCGGGCCGACCGGCCACGGCAATGGCCCCAGCGTAACTTGTGGCGCCTCGGCGGGGCGCCGGAGGTCGCCGCACCGGGCCCGCAGAGGGAACGGGCCGAGGCGGCGGCCTCCGGCGAGGGGCAACGGTAGCGCAAAGCCCGCACCGAGCGCGCCGGCATGCGCACAATGCGCGACCGCCCGGGAGAAAGCCCGCATCACGGCGGCGTGAAGGTAGCGTCTTGTCGCGTGTGGATCACCTGGCGTGAAGCGATCCGGCGCGCCCTGTACGGCGAGCGCGGCTTCTACCTCCACCAGCGGCCCTCGGGGCACTTCCGCACCTCGGTCGCCGCCTCGCCGGTCTTCGCCGAGGCGATCGGCCGCCTGCTCGGCGACGTCGACGCGCGGCTCGGCCGTCCCGAGACGCTCGACTTCGTCGACATGGGCGCCGGGGACGGCACGCTCGCGGCCCGCGTGCTCGCGCTCGCCCCGCCGGAGCTCGCCGGCCGGCTGCGGGTGACCGCGGTGGAGCTCGCCCCGCGCCCGCCCGGCCTGCCCGCGCGGATCGCCTGGCGGCGTACCGTGCCGGACCGGGTGTGCGGCCTGGTGGTCGCGAACGAGTGGCTCGACAACGTCCCGCTCGACGTCGCCGAGCTCACCGAGCACGGCCCGCGGATCGTGCTCGTCGACCCGTGCACCGGGGCCGAGCGGCTCGGCGGCGAGCCGTGCGCCGAGGACCTCGCCTGGCTGGAGCGCTGGTGGCCGCTGCGCAAGCCCGGCGACCGGGCGGAGATCGGCCGCCCCCGGGACGAGGCGTGGGCGGCGCTCGTCGGCCGCCTGGAGCGCGGGCTCGTGGTCGCCGCCGACTACGCCCACTCGGTGCATGACCGGCCGCCCGCCGGAACGCTGACCGCCTACCGGGAGGGCCGTACGGTGCCGCCGGTGCCGGACGGCTCGTGCGACATCACCGCGCACGTCGCGCTCGACGCGGTCGCCGCGGCCGGGGAGCGGGCGGGGGCCACCGGGACCGTGCTCACCACCCAGCGCGAGGCGCTGCGCGCCCTCGGGGTCACCGGCGCCCGCCCGCCGCTCGACCTCGCCCGCACCGACCCGCGCGGCTACCTGCAGGCGCTGGCCAGGGCCGCGGAGGAGGCCGAGCTCATCGACCCGGCCGGCCTCGGCGCGTTCGGCTGGCTCGCCCAGCGGGTGAACCTCGCCTGACGCCGCTAGGCGGTCCCGGCGCCGAGCTCCCGCGCCACGGATCGCCGCGCCGCCAGGCGGGCGGGCAGGGCGGTGAGCGCCGCCGTGACCAGGAGGGTCGCGAGCGCGGCGCCGAGCGTCCAGGACAGGCGCGGCGGAACCGAGTCGCCGACGCCGAACAGCAGGTACGCGAGGAAGCCCAGCGGCACGCCGAGGACGGCGCCGGGCAGGCCGGGCAGCAGCTGGGCGGCGGACAGCCCCGCGGCGACCTGCCCGGGGGTGGCGCCGAGCGCGCGGGCGACGGCCAGGGTCGCCCGGGCCTCCATGGCGGTGGTCCAGGTGAAGGTGAGGATGTTCACGACGGCGAGCGCGACCAGCAGGACGGTGATCGCGAGCATCAGCCGGCGATCGTGCAGCCCCCGCAGGTTGGGCAGGGCGGTGGAGCCGTCCAGGCCGTAGCCCCGCTCCCGCTGGGCGTGGACGGTCAGCAGAACGGTGATCGCGACCACGGTGGTGGCGGTGGTGCACGCCTGCAGTACGGCACGGCCCGGCCGGCGGGCGGTCAGCCGGAGCCCGAGCAGCAGGGGCGTGGGCAGCAGCGCGGACAGCGCGGTGAGCCGAGGCCGGTGGCGGGGCGGGCGCGCGGCGGCGGCCAGCGCCGTGACGGTCGCCGTGCGCATCGCCCGCAGCGTGGGCCCCAGCGTGGACAGCACCGCCACCGCCACGGCGAGGACGGTCGCCGCGACGACGGCGGTGGCCGTCGGCTCGGCCTCGCCGATCCGGCTGGCGGTGGGGGCGGCGACGGCGGGCAGGGCCAGCCGGGCGATCGTCAGCCCGAGCGCGTCGCCGGCCAGCGCCGCCGCCAGGTACTCGGTGAACAGGACGGCGGCGATCAGGCCCGGCCCCGCGCCGACGGCCTTGAGCAGCCCGGCCCGGCGGGTCTGCTCGGCGACGCGCCCCGCGGCGAGCGTGGCCACTCCGGTGACGGCGAGAAAGCCGAGCAGCCAGCTCCCGATGACCAGGATGGGCTGGGCGTTCCGGAGGATCACCTTGTCGTGCTGGGCCGTGAACCACCAGGAGCGGAAGGTGCTCCGGAAGACGCGGACGGGGTGGTCGTCGCCGACGGTGTGGCGGAAGGTCTCCGCGGCGGCGGGGTCGCGCAGTTTGAGGTCGATGGCCGTGGTCACCGGCAGGTTCCGTGACTCGGCCAGCGCCCGGGCGTCCGATCGGGTCATCCAGGCCAGGCCGGTGTAGTCGCTGGGCCCGCCGTACGGGCCGATCTGCGCGCCCCACGGGTAGATGGAGGTGGCCGCGGTGACGGCGATCCCCACGACGGGGTAGGAGCGGCCGGCGATGGTGACACGGTCGCCGACGTCCACGCCGAGCGCGACGGCGAAGCCGCGTTCGAGGACCGTGCCGCCGGGCCGTACCCACCGCCCGGAGGTGACCAGCGGCCGGTTGACCGGGCCGGGCGTCTCGGCGAAGCCGTGCACCACCACCGGGGACGACACCGCGTCGCGCGTGGTGAGGTCGGCGTAGACGATGCGGTAGGGGCCGTGGTGGGCGGCCACGTCGGGTCGGTCGGTCAGCGAGGCCAGCGCGGCGGTGACCTCGGGGCCGGACTCGCCGGAGAGCACCACCACGTCCGGCCCGGCGGTGGCCGCGCGGGTCTGCGCGTACAGCGCGTCGCTCACGCCGTGCAGGGACAGCCCCATCGCCATCGTGGCGGTGGCCACGGTGACCGACAGCAGGAGCATCGCGGCCTGGGCCGGGTGGCGGCGCACGTCGGCGAGCGCCAGGCGCAGGACGAGCACGATGGAACCCACGCGGTCAGTCCCCCAGCCCCAGCAGCCCGCCGAGCCCGCCGAGGCCGCGCGGCCGGGCGGCGGCCAGGTGGGTGTCGTCGACGAACATGCCGTCGCGCATCGACACCAGCCGGTCCGCGGTGGCCGCGACGCGTTCGTCGTGCGTGACGATCACGAGGGTCTGTCCCGCGGCGCGCAGCTCCTCGAAGATCCGCAGCACGTCGAGGGTGGCCGCGGTGTCCAGGTTGCCGGTCGGCTCGTCGGCGAGGACGACCAGCGGCTCGTTGACCAGCGCGCGGGCGATGGCGACCCGCTGCCGCTGCCCGCCCGACAACCGTGCGGGCAGGTGCCGGGCCCGGCCGGCGAGCCCGACCCGGTCCAGCAGCAGCATCGCCCGCCGCCTGGCCTCGCGCGGCGAGCGCCCGGCCAGCAGCGCGGGCAGTTCCACGTTCTCGGCCGCCGACAGCTCCTCCACCAGGTGGAAGGACTGGAAGACGAACCCCACCGACCGGCGGCGCATGCGCGCCAGAGCCCGCTCGCTCAGCGTGTCGATGCGCCGCCCGGCCACCCACACCTCTCCCGCGGTGGGGCGCTCCAGGCCGCCCAGCAGGTGCAGCAGGGTCGACTTCCCGCATCCGCTGGGGCCCATGACGGCCAGCGTCTGTCCCTCGGGGACCTCAAGGTCGACCTCGTCCACCGCGCGGACGAGGCTCTGCCCCCGGCCGAAGTGCTTCACCAGGCCGCGGGCCCGGATCACGGCGCCCGACATGGTCATCCACCCCCGGCCTCGGCACCGGCCCCGGACCAGGCCCGCTCACAGGCGTCCAGCCAGCGCAGATCCGCCTGCAACCGCAGCACGACACCTTCCAGCAGCGGCCCGGCGCCCGACGCCGCGGGCTCGGCCAGCGCCGCCTGCTGCACCTCACGCAGGCGGCGCAGCAGCTCACGGCGCTGCGCCGCCACGAGCTCCACCGGGTCGGCCAGCCGGGTCGCCGCCGCTGCGGCGAGCTTCAGGTGGAACTCCGCCAGGTCCGGCTTCGGCCAGCCCACCTCGCCGAGCCATGCCGTCACCCGTTCCCGCCCGGCCGGCGTGAGCGCGTAGACCTTGCGCTCCGGCCGCTCGGGAAGGCCCTCCGCACGCTCCGCGACGACGAGCCCCGCCCGCTCCAACCGGGCCAACGTCACATAGATCTGGCCACGGTTCATGGACTCGCCCAGGGGGCCGAGAGCGCGCCGCAACCGGGCGTGCAGGTGGTACCCGTGCGATGGCTCCTTGGCGAGAAACGCCAGCACCGCATCCTGCATGCCATCCCCTAACCGCTGGCCCCTAACGGTTGGCCAATAGATAGCGGTTAGCCATGTAAGTGTCAAACGGACGGCTGGTGATGCGCCGAGCGCCTCCGCGGCGCGGGCGTGATCTCGGGGAGCGCCCTGGCCGGACCGTCGAGGGCTCCGAACCGCTCGTACGGCGCGTCCCGCCGCGCCGCGAGGCCGGTCCTCCGCCGGGCGGACCGATCACCGAATGGGCCGAATGTCCTCACGAACCCGCAAGACACGACAGGACGCCGCGAGCGGCACAGGCGGTCGGTACGGACGCCGGCCGTCGCCGACGACGGGATTCCCTTCGCCGTCCGCCGGGTACGGCCGGCCGTACCCGGCGGCGTAGGGCGAGCCGGTGCGCCCGTCGCCGTGAGGAACGCCGGACACCCGCGGCGAGCCCGCGATCCGGCGGTCGCCCCGGCGCCGCGAACCCGGGACCCGTTCGACGGCGCCGGGCGGGGAAAGGTCAGCCGGTGCGCAGCTCCAGGGCCTTGAGGCCGCGCATGATGTAGCCGGGCTTCCACTCCGGCTCGGTCACGAGCCCGATGTCCGGGGCGGCGCGCAAGATCGCGGAGAAGGACTCGGCGAGCTCGATCTTGGCGAGCGGCGCGCCGAGGCAGTAGTGGATGCCGAGGCCGAAGGAGATGTGCGGGTTGGGGTCGCGGCCCAGGTCGAGCCGGTCGGGGTCGTCGAACACCTCCGGGTCCCGGTTGGCCGAGCCGAACAGCAGGGCGACCTCCGAGCCGCGCGGGATGCGCACGCCGCGGACCTCGATGTCCTCCAGCACCCAGCGCTCGAACATCTGGGCCGGGGTGTCCCAGCGCAGCAGCTCCTCCACGGCGGTGGCGACGAGCTCCTGGTCGCCGTCCCGCACCGCGGCGCGCAGCCGGTCGAGCTGGTCGGGGTTGCGGAACAGCGCCCACCAGCCGTTGCCGGTGGCGTTCACGGTGGCCTCGTGCCCGGCGTTGAGCAGCAGCACGCAGGTGCCGATCAGCTCGTCCTCGGTGAGCCGGTCGCCCTCGTCGGCGACCTGGGCGAGCTGGGAGATCAGGTCGTCGCCGGGGTTCGCGCGGCGGGCCGCGGCCAGCTCGCGCAGGTAGGCGGCGAACTCCTCGGCGGCGCGCACCGCCGCCCGCTGGGCCTCGAGCGGCGGGTTGAGCTCGTACATCAGGCACATGTCGTTCGACCAGGGCCGCAGCAGGTGCCGGTCGGACTCGGGCACGCCGAGCATGTCGGCGATCACGGTGACCGGCAGCGGCTCGGCCACCTCGGCGATGAGGTCGCCGCCGCCCTTCTCGGCGAACCGGGTGGCGAGCTCGGTGGCGATCGCCCGGATCCGGGGCCGCAGCGACTCCACCATGCGCGGCGTGAACGCCTTCGACACCAGGCGGCGCAGCCGGGTGTGCACGGGCGGCTCGACGTCGAGCATGCCCGCGCGGACCACCCGCCAGAACGGCGCGTGCCAGTCCGGCTCGGGCTCCCGGCCGAACTCCTCGTGCGTGGCGACGTGGAGATAGGTACGGCCCAGCCGCCGGTCGCGCAGCAGCGCGTCGACGTCGGCGTGGCGGGCGATGAGCCACTGGTTGGTGGGCTCGAAGTACGTCACCGGCTCCTGCTCGCGCAGGTGGGCGTACACGTCGTAGGGGTGGGCGACGAATTCCGGATCCCAAGGGTCAAACCGCACGGACCAATCCTAAACAGCAATCTGATCCTGATCATGGTGCAAACTTGCCTAATCCACCCAGCCGATGCGGCCATCCCTTGCCGCCGGGCCGTACGGCGGGCCGGGCGGGCCCGCGCCCTCGGCGATACTGGGGGCATGACCGAGCGCACAGTGGGGATCGGGGCCGCCGCGGCCGTACCGGGCGAGACCGAGGACACCGTCCTGGCCATCGGCCCGCAGCACCCCTCGGCCCACGGCGCGCTCCGGCTGCGGCTCACCCTCGACGGCGAGCGCATCGTCGCCGCCGAGCCGATCGTCGGCTTCCTGCACCGGGGCGCGGAGAAGCTGTTCGAGGTCCGCGACTACCGGCAGATCATCATGCTCGCCAACCGCCACGACTGGCTGTCGGCGTTCGCCAACGAGCTGGGCGTGGTGCTCGCGGTGGAGCGCATGCTCGGCATGGCCGTACCGGAGCGGGCGGTCTGGGCGCGCACCCTGCTCGCCGAGCTCAACCGGGTGCTCAGCCACCTGATGTTCCTCTCCGTCCACCCGCTCGACCTCGGCTCGGCCCCGCCCGGCCTCGGCGTCGCCGAGCGCGAGGAGCTGCGCACGGTGCTGGAGGAGGCCACCGGCGGCCGCATGCACTACATGTTCAACCGGGTCGGCGGACTGAAGGAGGACCTGCCGGAAGGCTGGCTCGACCACGTGACGCGGGCCGTCGCCGCGGTACGGCGCCGCCTCCCCGACTACGAGGAGCGCATCCTCGCCGACCCCGCCTTCCGGGAGCGCACGGTCGGCATCGGCCGCCTCGGCCGCGAGACGATCCTGCAGTACGGCATGACCGGCCCGATCGCCCGCGCCTCCGGCGTCGCGTTCGACCTGCGCCGCGACGACCCCTACCTGGCGTACGGCGAGCTGAAGGTCACCCCGGTGACCGAGACGGCCGGGGACTGCCACGCCCGGTTCCGGGTGCTGCTGCGCCAGGTCGAGCAGTCGCTCACGCTCGCCGAGGAGTGCACGGCGCGGCTGCGCGAGCTGCCGGGCCCGGTCAACCAGCGGCTGCCGAAGGTGCTCCGGGTGCCCGAGGGCCACACCTACGCCTGGACCGAGAGCCCGCTCGGCGTCAACGGCTACTACCTGGTCTCCCGCGGCGACACCACTCCGTGGCGGCTCAAGCTCCGCTCGGCCTCGTTCAACAACGTGCAGGCGCTGCGCGAGGTGCTGCCCGGCCACACCGTCGCCGACCTCGTCCCCATCCTCGGCTCGATGTTCTTCGTCGTCGGCGACATCGACAAGTAGCGGCCCCGGCCGCTACCGGTCGGCCGGCCGCGGCCCGTTCGTGTCGCCGGGGTCCTTGGGCACGCGGCAGCAGTGCTCCAGGTAGAGGGCGGCGCAGACGAGCAGCACGCAGGCGAGGAACGAGCCGCCGCCGACGAGGGCGTCGTGCCGCGGCTTGGGCAGGCTGAGCAGGTCGAGCACGCGGAGCACGAACCCGGCGAAGATCCCCGCGAACACCGACCCGGCGAGCGCCGAGGCCTTGGCGAGGGCGACGAGCCGGGCGACCGCGATCGGGTCGACCGGCTTGGTGCCCGGCTTACGGAGGATGCGCGCCCGGGTGCTCCAGCCGGCGTACGCCTCGCCGAGGGCGAGCAGCCCCACGGTGGGGATCGCGGTCCACGGCAGCGTCTGGATCTCGGAGTAGACCCCCTGGAGCACCGCCCAGGTGAGCGCGGCGGAGACGACCACCAGGGCGACGAGCAGACCGGGATGGCTGGGCTTCACACGCCTCCTTAGGTGGGAGGTTGCAGCTTGAGGTCCGGGCGCCGCCGCACGCCCTCCTGGTCGAGGGAGGCGAGCAGGGCGGCCACCGAGCCGCGGCCGGGCAGCTCGGCGTCCGGATCGGCCTCCACCCAGGGCACGAGCACGAACGCGCGCTCGTGGGCCAGGGGGTGCGGCAGGGTGAGCTCCGGCTCCTCCATGATCACATCGTCGACCATGATCAGGTCGACGTCGAGGGTGCGCGGCCCCCACCGCTCGGTGCGCACCCGGCCGAACGCCCGCTCCACGTTCATCGCGCGCTCGAGCAGCGTGTGCGGGTCGAGCTCGGTCTCCCCGATCACCACGGCGTTGAGGTACGGCCCCTGCTCCGGCCCGCCCACCGGCTCGGTCTCGTACACCGAGGACATGGTGACGAACTCCAGCCCCGGGGCGTCGAAGAGGGTGTCGATCGCGCCCTGCAGGTTCTCCAGCCGTCGCCCCAGGTTGCTGCCCAGCCCGATCACGACTCGCATGACCGCCTCCGTCTGATCGTCACCACCACGTCGTCGAACGGCACCGGGATGGGCGCGGCGGGCTTGTGCACGCTCACCTCCACCTCCTCGACGCGCTCGTACGACAGGCAGACCTGCGCCAGCCGCTCGGCGAGGGTCTCGATGAGCTTCACCGGCTCACCGGAGACCACCTCGGCGAGGCGCGTGGCGAGCTCGCCGTAGTCGACCGTGCGGGTCAGGTCGTCCGTGGCCGCGGCCTGCCTGGTGTCGAGGTGGAGCGTGACGTCCACCGTGAACTCCTGGCCGAGCTCCCGCTCGGCGGGCAGTACCCCGTGCCGGCCGCGGGCCCGGATGCCCCGCACCGTGATGGCGTCGAGCGCCGTCACAGGACCTCCTGCCCGTCCTCGTCGTCCTCACCGCCCTGGAGCACCGGAGAGCCGTGGTGGATCCACAGCCGCCAGCCCTGCGGGGTGAGCACGAACGTGTTCGTGGCCACCACCTTTCCCGCGACGAAGCCGGTCTCACCCTCGTCCCCGGCGGTGAGGATGTTCTCCGCGCAGCACACCACGGCGACGTCGCCGACCACGCTGGTGCGCACGTCGGTGAGCACGAACTGGATGTACGGCGTGTTCGCCATGATCAGCGCCCAGGAGCGCAGCACCTCGCGGCGGCCGGTGACCATGCCCCAGCCGGGGTGCACGCACACGACCTCGCGGCCGTCGGCGTCCTCGGCCCAGATCCGCTCCATGCGGTCGAGGTCGCCGTTCTCGATCGCGCTGTAGAACTCCTGGTTGAGCGTCTCGATCTCGGCGACGACGCTCACCCGGCGCCCCCCGCCCGCCAGGCGGCCGCGACGCGAACCGCGTCCGCGTTCGGGCGGACGTCGTGCACCCGCACGCACCAGGCGCCCGCGGCGGCCGCGAGCGCGCTCACCGCGGCCGTGGCGACGTCGCACTCCTCGAACGGCCGGGCGGTGCCGTCGGGCGCGGCGAGCAGGCGGCTGAGGAAGCGCTTGCGGGACGCGCCGACGAGGATCGGGTAGCCGAGCTCGGCGAGCCGGTCGAGGTGCTTGAGCAGCGCCCAGTTGTGCTCGGGCCGCTTGGCGAACCCGAGGCCGGGGTCGATGATGATCTGCTCCTCGGCGACGCCCTCGGCGAGCACCGAGTCGACCCGCTTGGCGAGCTCCTCGCGCACCTCGGTGACCACGTCGGCGTAGATGGCGCGGCTGTCCATGTCGTGGCTGTGGCCGCGCCAGTGCATCACCACGTACGGCACGCCGGTGGCGGCGACCACGCGGGGCATCGCCGGATCGGCGAGGCCGCCGCTCACGTCGT
Source organism: Thermopolyspora flexuosa (assembly GCF_006716785.1). NCBI lineage: Bacteria > Bacillati > Actinomycetota > Actinomycetes > Streptosporangiales > Streptosporangiaceae > Thermopolyspora > Thermopolyspora flexuosa. Next base: position 4,928,256 of record NZ_VFPQ01000001.1, read on the forward strand.
TGACGAGGGCCGCGCCGGCCTCGACCGCGATCTCGGCCACCTCGGCGCGCATCGTGTCCACGCTGACCGTGACGCCCTCGGCCGCGAGCGCGCGGATCACCGGCTCGACCCGCCGGATCTCCTCCTCGAGCGGCACCCGGGCGGCGCCCGGCCGGGTGGACTCACCGCCCACGTCGACGATGTCGGCGCCCTGCGCCACCAGGTCCAGGCCGTGCCGGATCGCGGCCGACGTGTCGAACCATCGGCCGCCGTCGGAGAACGAGTCGGGGGTGACGTTCACCACGCCCATCACCAGGCACCGCGCCCGCTCCGGCAGCCCACGCAGGCTCCATGAGGTCATGTCCTCCAGCGTAGGGCGTCGGGCCTCGTCGCCTCGACGGCCGGTGGGTTCGATGCCGGTCATCGGCGGCCCAGGATGAGTGCCATCGCCTCGGCCCGGGTGCGGTCGCTGCTGCGGAAGTTGCCGCGCACCGCCGAGGTGATCGTCTTCGCGCCCGGCTTGCGCACGCCGCGCATGGTCATGCACAGGTGCTCGGCCTCGATCACCACGATCACGCCGCGCGGTTCCAGCACCCGCATGAGCGCGTCGGCGACCTGGGAGGTCATGCGCTCCTGGAGCTGGGGGCGGCGGGCGTAGACGTCGATCAGCCGGGCGAGCTTGGACAGGCCCGTGACCTGTCCCTTGTCGTTGGGGATGTACCCGACGTGGGCGACGCCGTAGAACGGCACGAGGTGGTGCTCGCACACGCTCGACACCTCGATGTCCCGCACCAGGACCATCTCGTCGTGGTCGGCGTCGAAGACGGTGGTGAGCACGTCCTCGGGGTTCTGCCGCAGCCCGGCGAACTGCTCGGCGTACGCGCGGGCGACGCGGGCGGGGGTGTCACGCAGGCCCTCGCGGTCGGGATCCTCGCCGATGGCGATGAGGATCTCGCGAACGGCCTTCTCGATGCGGGCCGCGTCGAACGGCGGGGGCTCCGGGCGGCGTTCCGGCATCAGTTCGCTGTCCATGAGACTTCCTTACCGGCCCGGCGCGACTCACGGGGCGCCGGCACCAGGCCGTCGTGTCACCGGCGATTTCTTCGCCAATGTCTGTTTTAACCGATATATATGGCCTACAACGACAGCGGGGTCGGTGCGAAGACCGACCCCGTCGCCGCAGGCTCCGTTATGCCTCGTCCTTGGGGGCACGTTCGCTCAGCCACGGCTGGTCGGCCGGCGATCCTCCGCTCGGGCCGCCGTTCGGTCCTCCGGAGGGCAGCGCCGGGCTCGACCCGTTGCCCGCCCGCTCCTTGGGGGTGAGGACCGGCGGGCGGTCGGAGGGCAGGCGCTTGCCGTAGCCGAGGTAGGACGGGCGGTGCTCCTTCTTGCGCACCGGGGCGAAGATCCGCAGGACCTCCTCGCGGGAGAGGGTCTCCTTCTCCATCAGCTCGAGGACGAGGTTGTCGAGCACGTCGCGGTACTCGACGAGGATCTCCCACGCCCGGTCGTGCGCGGTCTCGATGAGCCGGCGCACCTCCTCGTCGATCGCCGAGGCGACCTTCTCGGAGTAGTCGCGCTCGTGGCCCATGTCGCGGCCGAGGAACACCTCGCTCGAGCCGCTGCCGAACTTGCGGGCGCCGAGCTGCTCGCTCATGCCGTACTCGGTGACCATGCGGCGGGCGATCTGGGTCGCCTTCTCGATGTCGTTCGCCGCGCCGGTGGTCGGCTCGTGGAACACCAGCTCCTCGGCGGTGCGGCCGCCGAGCAGCATGGCGAGCTGGTCCATCATCTCCGAGCGCGTGGCGAGGAACTTGTCCTCCATCGGCAGCGTCATCGTGTAGCCGAGGGCGCGGCCGCGGGACAGGATCGTGATCTTGTGGACCGGGTCGGCGTTCGGCAGCGCGTGCGCCACCAGGGCGTGGCCGCCCTCGTGGTACGCGATGATCTTCTTCTCCTGGTCGGACATGACCCGGCTCTTGCGCTCCGGCCCGGCCATCACGCGGTCGATCGCCTCTTCCAGCGTCGCCTGCGAGATGAGCTTCTCGTCCTTACGGGCGGTGAGCAGCGCGGCCTCGTTGATCACGTTCGCCAGGTCGGCGCCGGTGAAGCCCGGGGTACGGCGGGCGATGGTGTCCAGGTCCACCTCGGGCGCGAACGGCTTGCCGCGGGCGTGCACCCGCAGGATGCCCTTGCGGCCCTCGAGGTCCGGCCGGTCGATGACGATCTGCCGGTCGAAGCGGCCCGGGCGGAGCAGCGCCGGGTCGAGGATGTCCGGCCGGTTGGTCGCGGCGATGAGGATCACGCCGCCCTTGACGTCGAAGCCGTCCATCTCGACGAGCAGCTGGTTGAGCGTCTGCTCGCGCTCGTCGTGGCCGCCGCCGAGGCCCGCGCCGCGGTGCCGGCCGACCGCGTCGATCTCGTCGATGAAGATGATCGCCGGGGCGTTCGCCTTCGCCTGCTCGAACAGGTCGCGCACCCGGGAGGCGCCGACACCGACGAACATCTCCACGAAGTCCGAACCGGAGATCGAGTAGAACGGCACGCCGGCCTCGCCGGCCACGGCACGGGCGAGCAGGGTCTTACCGGTGCCCGGCGGGCCGTACAGCAGCACGCCCTTGGGGATCTTCGCGCCGATCGCCTGGAACTTCGCCGGGTTCTGCAGGAACTCCTTGATCTCCTGGAGCTCCTCGATCGCCTCGTCCGCGCCGGCGACGTCCGCGAAGGTGGTCTTGGGGGTGTCCTTCGTGACCAGCTTGGCCTTGGACTTGCCGAAGCTCATCACCCGTGAGCCACCGCCCTGCATCTGGTTCATGATGAACAGGAAGATGAGGACGATGATCACGATGGGCAGGAAGCTCACCAGCAGCCCGACCAGGAAGTTCTCCCGGGGCACCTCGACCGTCCAGCCCTGCCGCGGGTTGGCCCGCTCGAGCGCCTCGACGAGCTGGAGGCCCTGACCGGCGACCCACGAGGAGTAGTAGCTCTGCCCGTCGGTCGTGGTGACCTCGATGCGCTGGTCCTTGTCGATGATCTTGGCGTTCGCGACCTTGCCCTGCTCGATCAACGCAACGATCTTCGAGGTGTCGGTGCGTTCATAGTTGCCGTCGCCACCGAACATCGTGGTGACGAGCAGGAGCAACACGACGATGCCTAGGATCCACAGCAGTGGCCCACGTGTAAATCGCTTGAGATCCATTGATGCGGAACCCCGGCGGGCCCGTCCCTTCCTGACCAAGGCCTGGCACCCCCTCAACCGAGGGGTCGCGGCATCCCTCCGCCGCTCCTTCTGAGTACCCGAAGACGCCGCGATGGCACCTTCGGAATCAGAAGGTACACCGCGCACCCGTGCGGGGTAACCGCTCGGCCGCGACGGCTCTGTTCTTCCAACGTACGTCAGGTGCCTCTGTGTTCCAGCGCGTCAGAGCGCAATATCACATTTTCGCGGCTGACTTCGCTCAAAGCGTATGGGATTGCCTCGCCGCCCTCGCATTGAGGTCGGCCGCCGTTCCGCCCCGGCGCGCCGCAATGAAAGATCCCGCGAAGCGTTCATCGCGGCGCGCCCGGGAGCGTGTGACGGGTGCGCGGAAGGAGACCGGGGTCCGGTGCGCGGCTAGTCGCCCTCGCCGCCGTAGACGTGCGGGGCGAGGGTGCCGATGAACGGCAGGTTGCGGTACCGCTCGGCGTAGTCGAGGCCGTACCCGATGACGAACTCGTTGGGGATGTCGAACCCGACGTACCGCACGTCGATCGGCACCTTCACCGCCTCGGGCTTGCGCAGCAGGGCGCACACCTCGACCGAGGCGGGGTCGCGCGACTTGAGGTTCTGCAGCAGCCAGGACAGGGTGAGCCCGGAGTCGATGATGTCCTCGACGACGAGCACGTGCCGGCCCGCGATGTCGGTGTCGAGGTCCTTCAGCACCCGGACGACCCCGGAGGACTTGGTGCCCGCCCCGTAGGAGGAGACGGCCATCCAGTCCATCTGGACCGGCAGGCGCAGGGCGCGGGCGATGTCGGCCATCACCATCACCGCCCCCTTGAGCACCCCGACGAGCAGCAGATCCTTGCCCGCGTAGTCGGCGTCGATGCGCGCCGCGAGTTCCCGGATCTTGCCCTGGAGCTCTTCCTCCGTGATGAGGACCTTCGCGAGGTCCCTGCCCATGTCGGCTGCGTCCACGTGGAAAATCCCTCTATGTAACGTTGCTGGCGAATATCAGGGTGCCATACCGCCGGACGACGCCCACCCCCCCGGGTAAGGCGACGCGCCCCTGCCCTCGCCAGCCGGTGACCAGCCGCTCCACCTCGGCGATGTGCACCGCGGCCAGCGCCGCGGGCCGCGCCCCTGAGGCCTCGGCGGCCCGTTTGATCACCCGCCGCCGCACCGCGGGCGGCTCCGCGGCGAGCGCCCTGACCGACACCGCGACGGCGCCGGGCTCCCCTCCGGGACACCCTGCCCCCGGCGCGGGCCCGCCCACGTCCGCGAGCGCCCGCTCGCCCTCCGCCCGGGCGCGCGCCCAGGCCCGCTCGGCCCACGCGTCGAGCGCGTCGGCGTCGTCCGCGCAGAGCCGCGCGGTACGGGCGAGCGCCTCGGCCACGCCGGGGCCGAGGGCCTCCTCGAGCGCGGGCAGCGCGAAGCGGCGTACCCGGACCCGGGCGTAGGCGGGGTCGGCGTTGTGCGGGTCCTCCCAGGGATCGAGGCCGAGCGCGGCGCACGCCTCGGCGGTACGGCGGCGGCGCAGCCCGAGCAGCGGCCGCCGGTAGCGGCCGGAGACCGGCGCCATGCCCGCGAGCGAACGGGTGCCGCTGCCCCGCGCCAGCCGCAGCAGCACGGTCTCCGCCTGGTCGTCGAGGGTGTGGCCGAGCAGCACGGCCGCCGCGCCGAGCCGGTCGGCGGTCGCGGCGAGCGCCGCGTACCGCGCCTCCCGCGCGGCCGCCTCGGGTCCCCCGGCCCGGCCCACGGTCACCGTGCACACCTCGGCAGGATCGAGCCCGAGGCGCGGGGCGAGCGCGGCCACCTTCCGGGCCCGCTCGGCCGAGCCCTCCTGCAGGCCGTGGTCGACGGTCACCAGCCCGGCGCGCAGCCCCATCCGGGGCGCGACGAAGCCGGTGGCCGCGGCGAGCGCGAGCGAGTCGGCGCCGCCGCTGCACGCCACGAGCACGAGCGCCCCCTCGGGCAGGTCGCCCAGGCACTCGCGTACGGCGCGCCGCACGTCGGCGACGGCGGGATGCGGACCCATGCCCCGGTCGTGCCCCTGCTTACCCCGTCTCCTGCGCGGTGCGTCCGGTCAGTTCGCGCCGGGCAGCCCGCCGTACCCGTGCACCCGGTTGAGCCACAGCTCGGGGCGGGCGATCTCGGCCTGGGTCGGCAGCGTCTCCGGGGAGGTCCACACCGCGTTGAACCCGTCGATGCCCACCCGGTCGACCACGGTGCGCACGAACGCCGAGCCCTCGGCGTACTGGCGCATCTTCAGGTCGATGCCGAGCAGGCGGCGCACGAGCTGGTCCATGCGGGAGCCGCCCTGGCGGCGGCGCTGGAACTTGGCGCGGATCTCGGCGACCGAGGGCACCACGGACGGGCCGACCGCGTCCATCACGTAGTCGCCGTGGCCCTCCACCAGCGTCATCACCGCGGTGAGCCGGTCGAGGATCTCCTTCTGCCGCGGGCTCTGGATCACGTCGATGAGGTTGCCGTTGCCGCCGCGGATCACGTCGGCGACCACGTCGGTGGCGGCGCGCAGCCGCTCCAGCAGGGTCGACAGGTCGACGTCGGAGGCGAGCAGGAAATCGGTCATCTGGGATCGCACGTACTCGCGCAGCCACGGCACGCCGGTGAACTGCACCCGGTGGGTCTCCTCGTGCAGGCAGACCCACAGCCTGAAGTCGTGCGGGTCGACGCGCAGCTCGCGCTCGGCGTGCACGATGTTCGGCGCGACGAGGGTGAGCCGCCCGGTGGGCGCCTTGCCGGTCGGGTCCGGCGGCAGGAACAGCTCGTACTGGCCGAGCACCCGGGAGGCCATGAACGCGAGCACCGCGCCGACCTCGACGCCGGTGATCCGGGAGCCGACGGCCTCGACGATCGCGGGCATGTTCGACCGGCGGGCGCGCTCGGTGAGCGGCTCCAGGATCACGCGGAATCCGTCCACGTTCGCCCGGATCCATCCCGGCCGGTCGACGATCGTGGCAGGCTGCGGCGCGACCCCGCCGTCGATACGGGTGAACTCCCGCACATGTCCCTCGGCCACGCGGGAGAGCCGGCGCAGTTCGGCCACCGCCTCCCGGGCCTCCTCACGGCTCACCTGCGGGCCGGGCCGTACCAGGCGGGTTCCGGTCGCGACGGCAAGATCCCAGTCGATCACCTGCATGACTCCACCGTATGCGTTCGGGGGCGTGTTCGCGCGTCCTACCCCGTACGGCCCGGCGCAACCCGGTCACGCCGGGCTCAGGAGGTCGACACGATCGTGGCGAGCCGGTCGATCGCGGCGGCGGCGGGGTCGTTGGCGGGCACCTGGTCGGCCATGAAGGCGAACGTGACCAGCCGGCCGCTCGCGGTGCGGGTGACGCCGGCGAGCGTGGTGACGCCGTTGAGCGTGCCGGTCTTGGCGCGCACCAGGCCCGCGCCCTGCTCGCTCTCCTTGCGGTCGTAGCGGTCGTCGAGGGTGCCGGTGAACCCGGCCACCGGCAGGCCGCTGATCACGGTGTGCAGGTGCGGGTTCTCCGGCGAGGCGGCGAGCGCGAGCAGCCGCGCCAGGGCCTTGGGGGTGATGCGGTTCCTGGGGGACAGGCCGCTGCCGTCCTCGATCCGCACCCCCTCGTGCGCGTCGAGGTCGCGCAGCACCCGCAGGCACGCCTTGGCCCCGTCGGCGAACGTGCCGCGCAGGCCCTGCTGGAGCGCGACGTGCCGGGCGAGGGCCTCGGCGAGGTCGTTGTCGCTCTCGGTGAGCATGCGCTCGACGAGCTGGTAGACGGGCGGCGACTCGACCCGGGCGACCTCCTGCGCCGAGGAGCTCGCCCTGCCCTCGCGCGGGCCGCCGGAGACGGTGATGCCCTGCCGCCGCAGCAGCGCGGCGAAGGCGGCCGCGGTGGCGCGGGAGGGGTCCGGCCAGCGCTGCCGGGTCCGCGGGTGCACCCGGCCCCCGTCGTGCATGAGCGCGGTGACCGGGGCGACCGTGCCCTCGGGGACGTAGTTGGGCTTCCAGCCCTCGGCGGTGCGGGGGCCGGTGAACAGGGAGTCGTCGTAGGAGAGGGTGACCTTGGTGACCCCGGCCGCCTTGAGCGCCCGGGCGGTGTAGACGGCGAGCATGCCGAGGCTCGCCGGGCGTGGGTAGGGGTGCTTGGTGGCCCGCGGCCCGGCGAGGGTGGGGTCGCCGCCGCCGACGAGCACGATGGCGTTCTTCGACTTGCCGTACACCACCCGGGTGGCGAGGCGGGCGTCCGAGCCCAGCGTGGTGATCGCGGCGACCGCGGTCACCACCTTCGTGGTGGAGGCGGGGGTGAGGCCGGTGGTCGGCCGGTTGCCGTACAGCACGGTGCCGGTGGCGGCGTCCATCACCACGGCGCCGACCCGGCCGCCCAGCGCGGCGTCCCCGATCGGGCCCTTGAGCCGGGCGGCGAGGCGCTTGGCGTCCGGCACCTCGCCCTCGGTCCCGCCGGCGAGCACCGGGGCCGTCGCGGTGATCACCGGCGCCGGGGTGCGCGTCGGGCTCGGCGACGGCGCGGCGGCCCGGGATTCGGTCCCGTCCAGGGTGAGGCCGGTGTTCCACACGTACAGGGCGGCGCCGAGCGTGAAGGCCTGGAGCAGCACCAGGCTGACCACGAGCGTCCACCGACCCCGGACCACCACCGCTGTCCTCTCCCGCCATGCGTCATGCTGAGATGTACGCCTACGGACCTTAGCCACCGTGACATCAACCGCCGAACCCGGAGGACCGGGCTTGGCGTAAGCCGGGAGGAATCGTGGAGTTTGACGTTGTCGTCGAGATCCCGAAAGGGCAACGGAACAAGTACGAGGTCGACCACGAGACGGGCCGGATCCGGCTCGACCGGCTGCTGTTCACGTCCACGCAGTACCCGGCGGACTACGGCTTCATCGAGAACACCCTCGGCGCCGACGGCGACCCGCTCGACGCCCTTGTGCTGCTCCAGGAGCCCACGTTCCCCGGCTGCCTGATCCGGTGCCGCGCGGTCGGCATGTTCCGGATGAAGGACGAGAAGGGCGGCGACGACAAGGTGCTGTGCGTGCCCGCCACCGACCCGCGGATGGGGCACATCCAGGACATCCACCACGTGCCGGAGTTCGACCGCCTGGAGATCCAGCACTTCTTCGAGGTCTACAAGGACCTGGAGCCGGGCAAGTCGGTCGAGGGCGCCAACTGGGTGGGCCGCGCCGAGGCGGAGGCGGAGATCAGGCGGTCCATCGAGCGCCACGAGGCGCAGGCGAAGCAGCAGGCGCACTAGCCGGTCGACGCGGATCCGGGCCCGGCCGCACCGGTCCCGGACGAGCGTCTCGCGCGGATCGTGGAGGCCGCGCCGCCCGTGCGGCGCGGTCGGCTCGTCGGGCACCGGGACACCCGCACCGTTCTCCCCGGGTGTCTCCCCGGGTACGTCACCGGGCCCTTGTCGTTCGTTGGCCGGGGGCTGCGGATCACCGCCGGTCCGGTCAGGTCGCCGGACGGGTCGCCCCGAACAGGTCACGCCGCCAGATCGGGGCGACGCGGACCACGTCGCCGGTGCGCGGGGCGTGCACCATGAGGCCGTCGCCGATGTAGATGCCGACGTGGTGGATGCTCCTGGGGTCGCCCTTGACCTTGCCGAAGAAGACCAGGTCGCCGCGCTGCAGCTCGTCGATGGCCACGTGCGGCCCGGAGGTCCACTGGGTCCCGGTCCAGTGGTCGAGGCGGACCCCGGCGCGCTCCCAGGCGCGCATCGTCAGGCCGGAGCAGTCGTAGACGTGCGGGCCGGCCCCCGCCCACCGGTACGGCTTGCCGAGCTGGGTGAGCGCCCACGCCGCGGCGATGTCCCCCTTGGCCGCGGTCGAGCCCTCGGCGAGCGCCTCCTTCACCCACGCGGCGTTCGCGAACCGGTACCCGACCCCCTTCACCGGGAGCGTCCGGACGGTGGTCGTCGCGGTCCGCAGCGCGCTCGTGCGGACCCGGACCGGGGCGGTGCGGCGCCGTTCCAGGCGCTCGGCCCGCTGCCGGGCCTGGCTCAGCAGCAGCTCCAGCCGCGCCTGTTCCTCCTCGAGCCGGCGGGTCTGGGCCACCTGCTCGGCGACGGCCTGCTCGGCCGCCCGCTTCGCCTCCGCGGCGCGCTCGGCGGCCCGCCGTTGCTCCTCGTGCGCCTCGCGGGCCCGCCTGACCATGATCGACCGCACCCGGCGCATGTCGCGCAGCCGCTGCAGGGTCTGCGCCCGCTCGGTGTGCATGTGGTGCAGCAGGCTGGTCCGCTGCAGGTATCCCTCGGGTCCGCCCGGGCCGCCCATCATCGCGAGGCCCGGCTCGGTCATGTCGTAGCCGCCGTAGCTCTGCGCGACGATCGGGGCGACCTCCCGGCGGGCCTCGGCGAGCATGGCGTCGGCCCGCTTCACCGCCTCGACGGCCCGCTCGTGCTCGGCGCGGGCGGCCTGCTCGCGGACCACGGCCTCGTTGTAGGCCTCCACGGCGAGGGCGGCCTGCGCGGCGAGCTCCTCCTGGCGGGCGCGGGCCTCGGCGAGACGGAGGGCCACCTCCTTGAGTTCGGCTGCGCGTTCGCGCACCTGTTTTCGGGCCTTGGCGACGTCCTCGGCCGACGGCCGGGGCTTGGCCGCGAGCGCCGGTTGCCCGGCCGTCGCGGCGCAGGCACAGGCGAGTCCCACAACGATCGCCGCCACCCGGCGGCAGCCCGTACTTCGCATGGGTCCTCTCCCCTCCTGGTTCGCATCACCCTTCACAGGGTTCCCATGCGTCACTCTCTGCACACGTTATGATTACAGAAAGTAGTCATGGGATGACTGATCACCGGGAGGGGTCATCGCCCCGCTTGGCCGGGTCCGGCGGCACGTGCCGGATTCACGGCTCTGTTGGCATCGGCGGGGGCGCGTCCGGCGCGGGGGACGGCACCGGGGCGGGCGCGGGCTCGGGCCGGTGATCGGGCCAGTCGTCCGACCGGCCGCCCTCAGAGACGCCGGGGTGCGGGCGCGACGGCTGACGGGTGCCGTGCCACGGGGTGGGCCAGGCCCGCGGCGTCCGCCCCGAAGGGGAGTCCCACCACGGCGACGGCGAGGGCGGGAACCCGCGCGCCTCGGCGGGAGCGGTGGTCCGCTCCGGGCCGCGCCCGGGGCCGCCCCGGCGGACCACGGCGGCGGTGGGCGACCGGTCCACCGCGCCGCGCCGTGCCTCGTCACGCCGTGCCTCGCCGCGCCGTCCGGGCGCGTCCCGCCGGTCCTCCCCGTGCCGGCCACCGTGCCGCGGGTGATCGCGGCGCGGGCCGTACCGGCGTGGGCCGTGCTCCCCCGGACCGCCGCCGCGCGCCCCGCCGCGGGCCTCGGGCCGCTCCTTGCGGCGCACCTCGCCGCCTCCGTCCCCGGGGCCGCCGTCCCCGCGCCCCTGCCCGGGGGTCACGCCGATCGGGGGCGCCGCCCGGACGACGCCGCCCGGCGTCGTGGGCCGCAGCTCCACGATCGGGGAGACCGGGCGGGTGGCCGCGCCCGGCGTGGCCGCGCCGGAGGGTCGCGGGCCCGGCGCCGCGGGCGTGGTGCCGGACGTGCGGCGCGGGGCGAGGGCGACGGGAAGGGACGGGGTGGGCAGGCCGGCGCCCGCGGCCGGCCGGGGGCCGGCCGGGCTCGCCGCGGAGGAGGCCGGGCCGCCCGGGTACGGCCGGCCGGTGGAGGAGTCCCCGGGTGCGGCGCGCACGTCGACCGGCTCGGCGGCCGGGCGGCCGTCGATCGCCGCGGTGACGCTCGCCGGGCCGGTCAGCCAGAACTGGTGGAAGGCGAACGCGACCACGAGGGCGACCGCGAGCGACGCGGCGCCCGCGGTGACCCCGCGGATGATGCGGCGCTCGGCGCCGACCGGGAAGCCCGAGGCGTCGAGCGGGCCGACCCGGCGGGCCACCAGCCTGCGGTAGGGCAGCAGGTCGGGGTCGACGAAGCAGCTCATCACCCGCACCCGCAGCGACTCGGGCAGCACGGTCTGCGGCAGCAGCCCGAACACCTGGGACTCGCGGCCGCGCAGCTCGGCGGCGAGCGCGTCGAACAGCCGCTCGGCCGCGGCGCCGTACCGGATCCTCGCCTGCCGCCGGGAGATGCCGATCACCCGGGCCGCGTCGGCGAGCGAGAAGCCGTGCCGGTGCACCAGCTCGAGGATCTCCCGGTCCGACCGGGACAGCGCGGCGACGGCGTCGCGGGCCACCGCGCTCAGCCCGGTGTCCCCGGGGTCGGTCTCGGGGGCGGGCGCGGCGGCCGACCGGCGGCGCAGGCACTCGCCGCGGGCGAGCGCGTACAGCCAGACCTTGAACCGGGCCGGGTCGGTGAGCGCGTGGATCCGCGCCTCGGCCGCGATCATCGTGTCCCGGAGGGCCACCTGCGCGCCGTCCGGCCCGCCGGTCAGCGTCCAGCAGTAGCGGTAGACGCTTTCGGCGTACCGGTCGTACAGCTCGGCGAGGGCGTTGGCGTCGCGGGCACGGAGCGCGTCGACCAGACCGCGGTCATTCATGTAACCGACAGTAATAAGTGGTAACAGCGAGTTCCACCTTTTTCGAGTGGCGACGAGAATAGGGCGTTTATGGGCGCCATGCGTAAAACGTTGCGTTTTATGATGCTTTTCCGGCGAAGGCGGCTACTCGAACGAGGCGGCCTCCCCGCCGCGCTCCTTGGGAAACGGCGCGGTCCGCGGCCGGTCGGTGTGCAGCGGCACCGCGCCCGCCCGCGCGAGCTCCTCGTACGGCCCGGCGGTCGAGCCCCAGGGCGTGACGAACACCTCGGTGCGCTCCGGGTCCACCCCGCCCGTGACCTTGGGGACGGTGATGGCGAATCGCCGCCACGTGCCCGGGCCGACCTTCTCCACGAAATCGGCGCGCCCGCCGGTGGTACGGCCGTTGCGGTCGCGCAGCACCGCGGTGACGGTGAGCGTGGCGGTCTCCTTGCGGAACGGGTTCCGCAGATTGCCGCTCACCAGGTATTGCCCGTCACGCAATTTTACGGTGTTGAGGTCGGCGACCGGAAACCTTTTGAAGGCTGACGGAATTCTCGCCGCTTTTCGCCATTGTGGCGATTCGAGGGAAATCTCCACCTTTGCCGGTGGTGTCGTGGTGGACGTCGTGGCGCTGAACGCGGTCGTCCGGCCCGGCGGCACCGCGTCCACCGGATGCCTGCTGCGCACCACCTCGCGGCCCTGGGCGTCCCGGCCCACCAGCGTCGCCACCACGTTCTCCGCGAAGTGCCACCGGTTCGGGTTGGCGAGCACCAGCGTCCAGGTCACCCGGTGCTCCTTGCCCGCGGACACGATCGCGTAGGCCTGCTCCCGCGCCGCGAGCGGCCGGAGCGCCTCCGTCGTCCGCTCCGGCTCCGCCGAACACCCCGCCAGGAGCGATCCCGCCGCCACCGCCACCACGGCGAGCGGACGGGCGACCCGAATCACACTGCGCTGCCTCACCCTGCCGTGATAACCGGCCGTGCCCTGTCCCGGACCGGCGGCACGCGGGCCTCGGACGCATTCGTATGGATGTCTTTAGCCGGGCACAAGACGCGCGCTCACCGGCCCCGGACGGCCCGGCCCTCGTCCCAGACCGGCTCCGGCGACTCGTACACCCGGCCGTCCGCGCCGAACACCAGGTAGCGGTCGAACGACGCGGCGAACCACCGGTCGTGGGTGACCGCGAGCACCGTGCCCGCGAACCGCTCCAGACCCTCCTGCAGCGCCTCGGCGCTCGCCAGGTCGAGGTTGTCGGTCGGCTCGTCGAGCAGCAGCAGCGTCGCGCCGGACAGCTCCAGCAGCAGGATCTGCAGCCGGGCCTGCTGCCCGCCGGACAGCGTCTCGAACCGCTGGTCGCCGACCCGGCCCGCGAGCTCGTACCGGGCGAGCGCGTGCATCGCCTCCTGCCGGGTCCTCGCGTGCTCGGTCATCACGATCTCGCACGGGGTACGGCCGTGCAGGTCGGGCCGCCCGTGCGTCTGCACGAAGTGGCCGGGCACCACCCGGGCGCCGAGCCGCGCCGTGCCGGTGTGCGGGATCTCCTCGCCCGCGAGCAGCCGGAGGAAGTGGGACTTGCCGGATCCGTTCGAGCCGAGCACCGCGACCCGCTCGCCGTACCAGACCTCGAGGTCGAACGGCCGGGTCAGCTCGGTGCCGCCGGGCGCGCGCAGGGCGAGGCCCTCGCAGACGATCGCCCGCTTACCGGTGCGCCCGCCGCGCAGCCGTACCGCGATGGTCTGCTCGCGCGGCGGCGCCTCGGGCGGCCCGGCCTCCTCGAACCTGCGCAGCCGGGTCTGGGCCGCGTGGTAGGCCGGGGCCATGCCGTCGTTGACCGAGGCCTTCTGCTTGAGGGTGGTGACCAGGCGCTTGAGCTTGGCGTGCTCCTCGTCCCAGCGGCGGCGCAGCTCGTCGAGGCGGGCGATGCGGTCCCGCCGGGCCTGCGCGTAGCCGGCGAACCCGCCGCCGTGCACCCAGACGCCGCCGGACTCGACGGTGATCACCCGGTCCGCGGTGTTCGCGAGCAGCCAGCGGTCGTGCGACACCAGCAGCACGGTCTTCGGGGTCTCCCGCAGCGCCTGCTCCAGCCACCGCTTGCCCGGCACGTCGAGGAAGTTGTCCGGCTCGTCGAGCAGCAGCGTCTGCTCCGGGCCGCGCAGCAGCGCCTCGAGCACGAGCCGCTTCTGCTCGCCGCCGGAGAGCGTGTCGAGGTCCCGGTACTTCACCCGGTCGTACGGCGCGCCGAGCGCGGCCGTGGTGCAGGTGTCCCAGAGCACCTCGATGTCGTAGCCGCCCGCGTCCGCGTAGTCGGCGATCGCCTCGGCGTACCGGAGCTGGGTCCTCTCGTCGTCGCGCTCCATCATGGCGAGCTCGGCCCGCTCCAGCCGCGCCGCGGCCGCGCGCACCCGTTCGGGCGCGACCGACAGCAGCAGCTCGGCCACCGTGCGAGGTGTGGTCGCCGCGCCGTCCGATCCGGCGGGTCGCGGCCCGCCGATGAACTGCCGCATCACGCCGAGCCCGCCCGAGCTGGTCACGCTGCCCTCGACCGGCTGCACGTCCCCCGCGATCAGCCGCAGCAGGGTGGTCTTCCCCGCGCCGTTCGGACCGACGAGCGCCGCCTTGACCCCGTCCCCCACCCGGAACGACACGTCGTGGAACAGGGTCCGGCCGTCGGGCAGCACGTAGGTGACGTGCGCGACCTCCACGTGGCCCATGGCAGCGCCCTTCCTCCAGGCCCTTCCTTCAAGGCCCTCCTTCGGGCCTTCCTCCGGGTCCCGGGGGAGCCTAGTCGGCACCCGTGGCGCGAGGCATCCGATTTTCCTCCCCGGCGGTACGGCACGGCGGTCAGGAGGGCCGCCCACCCTCGCGGATCTCGCGCTCGCACAGCGCGCCCGCGACGACCACCGCGACCGAGGCGAGGAGCAGCGGGAAGATCGGGTGGAACCGCAGCAGCAGGGCGCCGAGGGCGGCGCCGACGACCATGCCGACCACCGTGGCGAGCCGCCGGAGCATGGTCCCCGGCGGCCCGCCCATGAACGCCCCGGCGAGCGCCCGGGTGACCACGGTGGTGGGCAGGTCCCGCGACCGGGCCCCCGCCCGGATGATGGTGACGTTGCGCGCCCCCATGATCGCGGCCACCGCGCCGATCACCACGAACCGGTGCGGGGTGAGGTGCGGGTTCTCGGCCGGCAGCCCGAGCGCGAGCATCGCGGCCACGGCGAGCAGCGCGCCCTCGCCGTACAGCGCGGACGGCAGCCACCGCTCGCCGTCGCGGGCGGCGAGCCTGGCGGTCACCCGGTTCCCGACGATCGCGCCGGCCGAGAAGGCGGCGACCGCCACCAGCGGCCCGGCGACCGGCAGCCGCTGCCCCGCCAGCGCGAAGCCGAGGAAGAGCGTGTTGCCGGTCATGACCGCGGTGAACACCATGCCGAGCCCGAGGAAGCTGACCGCCTCGACCACCCCGGTCACCGCGGTCAGCACCACGAACGCGACCACGAACCGCGGCGGCCGCGGCGGGCGCACGCCCCGGGTCATGGGCCGGGCACGACCACCGGCGGGCCGGGGGCACAGCCGTGACGCTGGGCGGCCGGCGGCGTGCGCGGCCTCATCGCGCCCGACCCGCCGCGCCCGCCGGGGTGAGCGCCCGGTCCGACGGCGGCGGCGACGGCGGCAGGCCGCGGCGCGGCTCGGGGGAGATCCGGTTGAGCGCGAGCACGAGCGCC
Organism: Thermopolyspora flexuosa; assembly: GCF_006716785.1. Taxonomy (NCBI): domain Bacteria; kingdom Bacillati; phylum Actinomycetota; class Actinomycetes; order Streptosporangiales; family Streptosporangiaceae; genus Thermopolyspora; species Thermopolyspora flexuosa. Next base: position 4,943,620 of record NZ_VFPQ01000001.1, read on the forward strand.
GTGCCGTACACCACGTGGGCCGCGCCCATCACCGCCCGCCGCCCCGGCAGGTCCCGCGAGATCGGCGGCATGATCTTCAGCTCCGGGATCCAGCCCTGGTAGCCGGAGACCCAGATCGCCAGCGCGTACGCCACGCCGATCGGGACGCGCGGCCGCCGGTCGCCGACGAGCAGGCCGAACAGCGCGCCCGAGGCGGCGCCGAAGGCGAAGTGGGCGAGCGTGCCGAGCCCCCGCTCCCCCGGCTTGGGCCGGTGCCGGTGCCCGGGCAGCAGCGCGCGCACCACGCGCTTGGGCGGCTGCTCCCGCATCAGCCCGGCGCGGGCCCCGGCGAGCATGAGCCCGCTCATCGCGGCCGTCGCCACCGTGCCGGCCAGGGCGCCCCGGGCCATCCGGGCGATCATCGGGCCACCGCCGCCACGTACCGGAGGTGCTCGGCGAGCCCCTCGGGGTCGGCCACGGTCACGGTCACCGCCGGGTGGGTGAGCACCCGGCCCGGGGCGAGCGCGCGCACCGGCTCGTGGAACCGCACGCACACGCCGCGGCGGCTGTTCGTGCCGAAGGTGAGGCCGCGGTCGGCGAGCGACAGGTGCGGGCCGATCACCCGCCACGGCGCGTACGGGCCGGTGACCGCGGCGTCGGCGACGTTCGACGCCGGGGTGCGCACCACCCACGGGCCGAACCGGATCACCAGCTCCTCGTTCACCTCGACGTACGCGCTGCTCGGCCGTACCCCGATGAGCCGGAGCGGCAGCCGCCACAGGGGGTCCACCGAGAACGGGAAACGTCGCATGTCATCCCTCCCCAGGCCGCAGCACGACCTTGATCACGCCCGCCTCCTTGTCGCGGAACGCGGTGTAGGCGCGGCTCGCCTCGCCGAGCGGCATCTCCGTGGTCACCAGCCCGGCCGCGTCGATCGGGTCCCCGGCGCGCAGCACCTCGAGGATGCGGTCGGTCCACCGGCGCACGTTCGCCTGCCCCCAGTGCAGCGCCACCTGCTTGTCGAACAGGTCGCCGAGCGGGAAGCGCATCATCCAGCCGCCGTACACGCCGGTGACCGAGACCGTGCCGCCGCGCCGTACCGAGCCGAGGGCGTGGTGCAGCGCCGCCATGCGGTCCGGCTGCACCTTCACGGTCTGCAGCATCTTCTCGGCGAGCGAGCCGTCGGCGTCCATGCCCACCGCGTCGATCACCGAGTCGCCGCCGCGCCCGCCGGTCATCTCCCGCACGGTCTCCACCACGTCGTCGACCGTGGTGAAGTCGATCGTCTCCGCCCCGTGCGCGGCGGCGAGCTTGAGCCGGTCCGGGTACCGGTCGATGCCGATCACCCGGGCGGCGCCGAGGTGCCTGGCGATGCGGCAGCACATCTGGCCGATCGGGCCGAGGCCGTACACCACGAGCGTGCCGCCGGGCGGCACCTTGGCGTACTCGACCGCCTGCCACGCGGTGGGCAGCACGTCGGCGAGGAGCACCGCGGTGGTGTCCGGGATGCCGTCGTCCACCTTGATCGGGCCGAAGTGGGCCTGCGGCACCCGCAGGTACTCGGCCTGGGCGCCCGGGACCCCGCCGTACATGTGGCCGTAGCCGTACAGCGCCGCGCCCTTGCGGCCGTGCATCGACTGCATGGTCTCGCACTGCGAGTAGAGTCCCTGGTCGCACATGAAACAGCGACCGCAGGAGATGTTGAACGGGACCACGACCCGGTCCCCGGGCTTGATGTGCGTGACGGCCGAGCCGACCTCCTCGACCACGCCGAGCGCCTCGTGCCCGAGGATGTCGCCCGGCTTCACCAGCATCGACGCGCCGTGGTCGAACAGGTGCAGGTCCGACCCGCACAGCCCGGTCGCGGTCACCCGGATCACCGCGTCCGTGGGCTCCTCGATGCGCGGGTCGGGCACGTTCTCGACCGACACCTTCCGCGGCCCCTGCCACACGACTGCCCTCATCCGGCTCGCTTCCTCCTCCCACTCCACGGAGCCATCGGGGTCAAGAACCGCCCGCCTGGCCGTGTCCGGCGCGCCGTATCACTTCTCCGTCACGCTGCGTGGTCGCCCGGCAGGCACCCGGGTTGTGCCCGCCGCACCGCGGGGAAAACGGACATCACGCCATCTGTCTCCTTCCCCGTCCGGTAACCCCGCAGGTCAGCGGGTCGACAACCGGGCAAAGAGAAGCTGACCGACACTTGTAAGCGCTTTGTCCGTCGTTGACCTGCGGTTTCGTACTCTTCCCGCATGTCCCGTTGGATTGGCGCAGATGGCTGGGAAGTCGAACCGATCCGTCTGAACGGCAGCACCGTGCTGAGGATCCGCCACAACGGCTACCACGTCGCCTACGCGCGCAGCATCGCCGAGCTGACCCGGCACGGCATCGACATCGCCGACCTCGTCGAGGTCGCCGACCTGCCCCGCTGACCCCGCATCCGCGGGGCCGTACGGCGGGCCCGACGCATGCCCGCGTCCCGCCGTGGCCTTCTCTCGCCCTGCGCCGCCCGTGCCGCACGGCCGTACCGCCGGCGTGCCGCACCGATGCCGCAGTGGTGCCACAGCGGTGCAACGCTGATGCCACGCTGATTTCACGCCGAGGCCGCGGCCGTGCGGCGGAACGACACGAGGCCGACCGGAGAACCGGCCGGCCTCGCGCTGTGCCGAAGGGCGGGATCCCGACTACGACGTGGCCGAGGCGGCGCGGTCGTCGCCGCCGCCGGACGCCGCCGCGGCCTGGGCCATGAGCCGCTTCTCCTCGCGGGTGGCGAACAGGCCGGACGGGGCCACGATCTTCGACTGCACGAACGGGGCCTCGGTGCTCGGCAGCGGCTCGGTGGCGCGGATCGCCTTGATCCACACCCGGGCCGCGTCCGCGATCACGATGATGATGAGGATCGCGAACAGCGCCGCCAGGATGCCGTCGACCGTGGAGTTGACGACGATCTGGTGCATCTCGTCCATCGACTTCGCCGGGGCGAGGATCTCACCCCGCTCGATCGCGGCCTGGTAGCGGTCACGCTGCGCGAAGAAGCCGAGCGTCGGGTCGCTGGAGAACACCTTCTGCCAGCTCGCGGTCAGCGTCACCGCCGCGTCCCAGGCGAGCGGCGCCAAGGTCACCCAGGCCCACTTCACCTTTCCGCTCTTGATGATGAGCGTGGTGGCGACGGTGAGCGCCACCGCGGCGAGCAGCTGGTTGGCGATGCCGAACAGCGGGAACAGCTGGTTGATGCCGCCGAGCGGGTCGTTGACGCCCTGGTAGAGGAAGTAGCCCCAGGCCGCCACGACCACGGCGCTCGCCGCCACGAGGCTCGGCCACCAGCTCACCCGGCCGAACGGCTTCCACAGGTTGCCGATCGTGTCCTGCAGCATGAACCGGCCGACCCGGGTGCCCGCGTCCACGGTGGTGAGGATGAACAGCGCCTCGAACATGATCGCGAAGTGGTACCAGAACGCCTTGAACGCGTCGCCGCCGAGGAACCCGGAGAAGATCTCCGAGATGCCGACGGCGAGCGTCGGGGCACCCCCGGTCCGCGCGATCAGCGTCTCCTCCTGCACCGCGTCGGCCGCGGCCTGGAGCTGCTCGGGCGTGATGACGAAGCCCATGTTCGACACCGCCTCGGCGGCCGACTGCACCGTGGTGCCGACCACGCCGGCGGGCGAGTTCATCGCGAAGTAGAGGCCGGGGCTGAGCAGGCAGGCCGCGGCCATCGCCATCACCGCGACGAACGACTCCATGAGCATGGAGCCGTACCCGATGAGCCGGACCTGCGACTCCTTCTGGATCATCTTCGGCGTGGTGCCGGAGGAGATCAGGGAGTGGAAGCCGGACAGCGCGCCGCAGGCGATGATGATGAACACGAACGGGAACAGCGACCCGGCGAAGACCGGCCCGTCACCGCTGAACGCGAAGTCGGTGAACGCGGTGTTCCGCATCGGCGGCAGCGTGATGACGATGCCGACCGCCATCAGCACGATGGTGCCGATCTTCATGAAGGTCGACAGGTAGTCGCGCGGCGCCAGCAGCATCCACACCGGCAGCACCGCGGCGACGAAACCGTAGATGATCAGGGCGATCGCGAGGGCCGACGGGCTGAGGGTGAAGTACTCGGCCCAGCTCGACTCCTGCACCCAGCCGCCGGCGATGATCGCGAGGATGAGCAGGCCGACGCCGATCGCGGATGTCTCGACGACCCGGCCGGGCCGTACCACGCGCAGGTAGAAGCCCATGAACAGGGCGATCGGGATGGTCATCGCGATGGAGAACACGCCCCACGGCGACTGGGCGAGCGCGTTCACCACGACGAGCGCGAGCACCGCGAGCAGGATGATCATGATCGCGAACACCGCGACCAGCGCGGCCGCGCCGCCGACCGGGCCGATCTCGTCGCGGGCCATCTGCCCGAGGCTGCGGCCGTTGCGGCGCATGGAGAAGAACAGGATCACCATGTCCTGCACGGCGCCGGCGAAGATCACGCCCGCGATGATCCAGATGGTGCCGGGCAGGTAGCCCATCTGCGCGGCGAGCACCGGCCCGACCAGCGGCCCGGCGCCCGCGATCGCGGCGAAGTGGTGGCCGAACAGGATCCGCCGGTCCGTGGGCTGGTAGTCGATGCCGTTGTCGAGCCGTTCGGCCGGGGTGGCCCGGTTGTCGTCGACGCCGAGCACCTTCCGGCAGATGAAGCGGGCGTAGAAACGGTAGGCGATGGCGTAGGAGCCGAGGGCTGCGCACACCAGCCAGACGGCGTTGACGCTCTCACCTCTGGACAGGGCGAGCACCGCCCATCCCGCCGCGCCCACCACGGCGACCAATGTCCAGATGATGATGGACCGAACCTTCTTCACCGGCTTACCTCCCGTGCAGGGGACGACCCAGGCAGCAGCGCAGGCCGGCGTCCGGCGGCAGATCGGTGGTGAAGCGCCGCCAGCGCCACAGCGGGCGGCAGTCGATCGTGACCGGCAGGTCGGCCAGGTGCACCCAGGCGAGGGGGTGGGCGAAGACCAGGTCGTTCCCGAGCCGCCGGGCCCGGCGGGGCAGCCGCGACCGCCGCAACGCCCGGACGGAGAACTCCCCCGCGTCGGCGCAGCACAGCCCGGTGACGTGCCAGTCGACGAAGATGACCTCGTCCTCGCCGAGCGCGTCACGCGCCGCCGCCGTCAACGTGATCTGGGACATCCGGGGCTCCCGACGACTCGTGACCCAGAAGCTAACGGCGCGTTTACCCGATCATGCAAAGATCGAAACATTGTTCTTTCACACGTAGTAACGGTGAAATACAGCCGTTACAGTGACACGACGGACAAACCGCTCGTACAGGTACCGATCAGGAGCTTTGCGAGCATTGTCCAGGTTCTTAACCGCAAGCGATAAATGTCGCGTTTCCTGAGGTGATCGGCGCAGCGATCCTCCCGCACGCACACGGTCGGCGGCGCACCCCTGCCCACCGGCCGCGCCATTTCGCCGCGGGTCTGCGCGGTCCGGCCGTCGATGATTCAGACTTCATTCCATGGCCCCCGATCCTTCCGCATGGAACGCGGTGATTTCGGCGAGCGGCGCGATCCTCGCGGTCCTGGCCACCCTCTGGGGCACCTCCCGGCGCGAGGCGCGGCAGGCGGAGCGGCAGCACGAGCAGGCCCGCGTCGAGGCCCGCCGCCGCGCGTACGGCGACCTGCTCGGCCCGGCGATGAGGCTGCGGGTGCAGGTCGATCTCGCCTGCAGCGGCAAGCACTACGACCTGGACGCCAAGCTCGCCGCCGTGCAGGAGAACGCGGAGGCGGTCGGGCTGCACGCGTCCCACGTGGCCGTGATCGCCCCGCCCGCGGTCGCCGAGGCGGCCCGCGCGCTCGCCGCCGCGGCCACCCGGCTGTCGGCCACGGTGCTGCGCAACGCGGAGATGATCTACGACAACGGGGCGGACAAGCGCTTCGTCGTCGGCGAGATCCGGGTGCCCCCCGGACTTCACCGAGTACGACGCCTGCATGGACGCGCTGTACCGGGCGATCGCCGACGACGGCCCGGACGAGGGGCGGTCTCAGCGCGGCCGGTTCCGGTCGCCGCTGAGCAGGAGGCGGGCCTTGCCGCGCTGATGCGGGTACAGCCGGGGCTCGCTCGCCGCCTCGGCGCGGCGGGCCAGCGCGTCGGCGGCGTCCGGCTCCCCGCGCAGCGCCTCGACCTGGGCCGCGTACAGCAGCACCGGCCCGCTGTTCGGCGCCTCGGTGAGCGCCTCGTCGATCTCCCGCCGGGCCGGCTCGAACCGGCCGACCCGGGCGAGCGCGAGCGCGTGCGCCGCCCGCGTGATGGCCGGAAGGCGCCGCCGTACCTGGGCGAGGTCGCGCAGCGCCCCCTCGGCGTCGCCGAGGTCGGCGAGGAACTCGCCGCGCGCCCGCAGCGCCTCGGGCACGTTGCCCTTCGCCGACAGCACGCTGTTCACCACGGTCACCGCGCCCTGCGGCTGCCCGAGCTGCCACAGCACCCGGGCGAGCTCGGTGCGCACGGTGAGGTCGCCCGGGAGGCGCTCGGCCGCGGCGCGCAGCTCCTCCAGCGCCTCGGCGCCGTCGCCCCGGGCGAGCCGGAGCCTCCCGACCGCGGCGAGCAGCCGCCCCACCGCCGCGGTGTCCCCGCACGCCTCGAGCAGCGCGGCCGCGGCGTGGTAGCGGGACTCGGCCTCGTCGGTGATGCCGCGTTCCACGGCGATGTTGCCGAGCAGGATCTCGGCCTCGGCCCGCGCGCGCAGCTCGTCGCCGGGGGTCACGCGCAGCGCCACGTCGGCGAGCCGTTCGGCGAGGGAGAGCTCCCCGCGGGCCATGGCCTGCAGCGCGTCGCGCAGGTACGTGCCGGCGTCGGCCGGCTCGGGCGCGCTGGGCGTGACCGCGCGGAGCGCGGGGATCAGCCGCGGATGCCGTACCCGGTATCCGTCCGGCGTACGCGCCAGCAGGTGCCGGTCCTCGAGCATGCGGAGCACCGGGCCGGGCACCGTCGCCTCCCCGGCCGTGGCCTGCCCGCCGAGCACGGCGCGCAGCCAGGCCGCGAGGTCGAGGAAGGAGCCTCCGGTGCGCTCGGCCACCTCGCCCAGCACCCGCCCGGCGAAGTAGGTCAGCGACGCGCCGACGTCGGCGTGTGCGCGCACCGCGTCCGCCGTGATCACCCGGAGGTCGGGCGGCAGCGCCCGCCACAGCGCCGCGCAGGCCGCCTGGAGCAGGGCGGGCTCGACCCGGTCGGTGCCCGCCGCCAGGTCCTCGACGATGCCCTCGGCGACGCCGGGCGCGTACGAACGCGCGGTCGCCTCGAGCGGCCGCCGTACCGCCTCGAGCGCGGCCTCGGGGTCGAGCGGCGCGAGCCGGAACCGGGCGAAGCCGCCGAGCGTGCGCTCGTACGCGGCGAGCTCGTCGAGGTGGCCCTCCCGGATCGACAGCAGCAGCCGCAGGTCGTCGTGCTCGTCGAGCGCCTCGGCGAGCTCCTCGACGAACGCCCGCCGCCGGCGGTCCCGGCCGGGCGCGTGCGAGACGTCGGCGAACAGCTCCTCGACCTGGTCGACGGCCACCAGCAGCGGCGGCCGCCGCCCCCAGCTGTCGGTACGGCGCGGCCACCTGCGCAGGAAGTCCCGCAGCGACCAGCCGACGAGGTCGGTGACCGGCTCGTGGGGCGCCAGGGAACACAGCAGCGCCAGCGTGTAGGGGTTGTGCTCGGGCAGCGCGGCCACCGGGAACACGGTGCGGTACGACACCCGGCCGACCGGCGGCGCCTCGTCCCCGGGCGTGCCGACCAGCGGCAGCACCCCGGCCGCGATCAGCGAGGTACGGCCGGCGCCCGCCGGGCCGTACAGGACCGTCACCCGGTTGCGCCGCCACAGCCCGGCCAGCTCCTCCGCCTCACGGCCGCGGCCGAAGAACCGGGGGGCGTCCCGGGTGCCGAAGGGCCGGGTCCCCGGGTACGGGGGCACCGTCGCCCGCGTCGTCATGGTCCCGGCCGTCATGTGCGGTGCCTCCTGTGCTCAGGGTGGAAGGTCGGCGGAGGCGGGCACATGACGATCACCTGTCTCGCTGCTCGTTGCCGTTCACATCCTGCATGATGGCCGACATCTAGTCCTGGAACCCGGCCACCACGTCCTGGCTCGTGTCCTGGGAACGGGCGTCGAGCATTCGTCGCAGCGCCGCACCGAGGGCCGTGGGGTCCGCCGCGTCGAGATCGGTAAGGTCGAGCCCGGTGAGGTCGAGCAGACCTCCCCCGGCGTCCGAGCCGTCGCCGGCGTGATCTCGCGTCACGTTCTCCTCAGGCATGCCACGCTCTCTGTCCATCGTCGCGAACGCCCATGCAGATGCTTCCCGCGAACACGGGGCGCGGAACCTCACGGCCGGGCGACACTTCGATCAGCTCACTCATACACTCTCCGCCCCCGGCCTGTCGATCGGCTCGGCCCACTTCCTCCCAGGGGTGATGTTTTCTTCACCAATGATAATGCGGATATGCCCACATATCACTCATAAACGGACACACGGGCATCTATGATCACTTAAATGACTTTTGACTCAGCTATCGCCCGCATCACCTGCGGCAATCGCGGCTCACCGGCGGCGAGTGGATTTTCCGCAACCGACGGGTAAGGACAGTACGATTACCCGTACGATCGCGGATGAGCGGAGGCGTTGTGGACTCGGACTCGGTGAGAAATCGGCCGGCTGGACGCCTGCCCCAGATATGGGGAAAGGTGCCTCCTCGGAACAAGAATTTCACCGGCCGGGAGCAACTCCTCGAAGATCTTCACCGCAATGTCGTCGGCCGGGTGACCGCCGTGCTGCCGTACGCCCTGCACGGCATGGGCGGTGTCGGCAAGACGCAGATCGCGATCGAGTACGCCTACCGCTACCGGTCCGAGTACGACCTCGTCTGGTGGATCCCGGCCGACCAGCACCGGCTCGTCCCGTCCGCGCTCGCCGCCCTCGCGCCCCTGCTCGGCCTGGAGTCCGCGCAGGCGGCCGGCATCGACGACGCGGCCAACGCCGTGCTCACCGCCCTGCGCCGCGGCGAGCCGATCGACAAGTGGCTGCTCGTCTTCGACAACGCCGAGAATCCCGAGGAGATCATCCGCCTGGTGCCGCTCGACGGTCCCGGCCACGTGCTGATCACGTCGCGCAACCAGGAGTGGGCGAGCGTCGTCGAGACGATCCACGTCGACACCTTCACCCGCGAGGAGAGCATCGAGTTCCTCAGCCGCCGGGCGCCCAAGTCGGTCACCCCGGCCGAGGCCCACCTGCTCGCCGAGCGGCTCGGGGACCTGCCGCTCGCCCTGGAACAGGCGGGCGCGCTGCAGTCGGTCACGGGCATGTCCACCGAGGAGTACCTGGACCTCCTCGACAAGCAGCCGGCGCAGCTGCTCAACCAGATCGGCGCCCCGGAGTACCGGGCGCCGATGACCGCGGCCTGGCAGCTCTCGGTGAGCAAGCTCCAGGAGGAGCTGCCCGAGGCGCTCGAGCTGCTGCGCGCCTGCGCGTTCTTCGGCCCCGAGCCGATCCCCCTCGACGTCTTCCGGCGCAGCACCCTGCCCAAGGACTCCAAGCTCCACCCGGTGATCGGCAACGCGATCCGCCGCTCGCAGGCGCTGCGCATGCTGGGCCGCTTCGCGCTCGGCCGCATCGACTCCGACAACCGCACGATCCAGGTCCACCGGCTCATCCAGGCCCTGGTGCGGGCCTCGCTCTCGCCCGAGGAGCAGTCCGTCTACCGGGACGAGGTGCACCTGCTGCTCGCCGGCGCCGCACCGCACGACCCGGACGACGAGTCCCGCTGGCCGCGCTTCGACGAGCTGGTCGCCCACGTCGAGCCGACGAACATCGCCGACTCCACGCGGGAGCAGGTACGGGAGTTCGCGCTCAACGTGGCGCGCTACCTCACCAACCGCGGCGACTTCGCCACGGCCCGGGCGTTCATCGACCGGTACCTGGCCTCGTGGCGGCGGAACACCGACCCCGACGCCCGCGAGATCATCCTCGCCGAGCGCCGGCTCGCCACCATCCTGCGCGAGCAGGGCGACTACCGCGCGGCGCACGAGATCGTCGAGGCGACGCTGCCGCGCGCCCGCCGCGTCCTCGGCGAGGACGACGAGATCACGCTCAGCCTGCTCAGCCTCGCCGGCGCCAACCTGCGCGCCCAGGGCGACTTCCGCGCCGCCCTGGAGCAGGACCGCATGTGCCGGGAGCTGCACGAGGCGCGGTACGGCGAGCGCGACCCGCGCACGTTGCGGGTGACCCACAACTTCGCGCTCGACCTCGGCCTGATGAGCGACTACCCGGGGGCGCGCGCCCTGCACGAGGCCGTGTTCAACGCGCAGAGCGAGGCCACCCAGGGCGTCAGCAAGCTCAACGTGCTCGCCTCGTGGACCGGCCTCGCCCGGGCGGTACGGCTGTGCGGCGACTACAACGAGGCCAGGTTCCTCAGCGAGGACGCCTACGACTTCGGCCGCCAGGAGCTCAGCGCCGACAACCCGTGGACGCTGCGCACCGGCAAGGAGCTGTCGATCGCGCTGCGCCGCTCGGGCGCCGTCGAGGAGGCGCTGGAGCTCGCCCGGGAGCTGGTCACCAAGTTCACCCGCATCGTCGGCAAGGACAACCCCGGCACGCTCGCCGCCGAGGTGGCCCTCGCCAACGCGCTGCGCGCCGCCGGGCAGATCGACGAGGCGTTCCCGATCGCGCAGGACACCGCCGAGCGCTACCCGAAGGTGTACGGCAAGACCCACCCGTACACCTACGGCTGCCTCACCAACCTCGCCCTGCTGCAGCGGCTGCGCGGCCGGGCCGACCTCGCCCGCGAGCTGAACCAGCAGGCGCTCGACGGCCTGGACGCACGGCTCGGCCGCGACCACCACTATCCGCTCACCGTGGCCACGAACCTCGCCAGCGACCTCGCCGCGCTCGGCGACGTACAGGCCGCCCACGACCTCGGCAGCGACACCCTGCGGCGGCTCAAGGCCAAGCTCGGCGACCACCACCCGATGACCCTCGGCTGCGCCGCCAACCTCGTGCTCGACCTGCGTGCCCTTGGCGCCGAGCGGGAGGCCGACGCGCTGCACTCCGAGACCCTCACCGCCTACGCGCAGACGCTCGGCCCCGACCACCCGGACACCAGGCTCGCCGAGTCCGGCACCCGCCTCAACTTCGACTTCGACCCGCCGGACATCTGATCGGCCTCCCGGCCGGCCGTACGGCTGCGCGCCTGCCACGCCTGGCGCGGCTCGGGCGCGGGCCGCATGCGAGGCACCGGCGTGATCGCCCCGCGTCCGGGGCGGCGTCCCACGGGCGGCTTCGCACCATTGCTTCGGCCGCGCCACGGGTTCACCGGATGGCCCGCGCGGTTGCACGCTCGTCCGGCGCGCGCCACGACGTCGCGTGCGGCAACGGCTTGACCTGCCACGCGGTCAGGGCGCGCACCATCACCACGGCCGGTCCGCGCCCACTCGACCCGTCCGCCGGGTCCGGATCAGCGGGCCGACCATGGCGCTGTGTGCTTGCCGCTGCCCGCGATACGCCTCGACCTCCCACCGCGCACGCACCACGGACTCGCGTTCGGCATCGGCCTGTCCTGCCACGCGGTCAAGGTACGCGGCATCGCCGAAGCCATCCGCGTCGTGCGGCGGGGCCGGACTCACGCCGCCGGGCCCCGGCTCACCGGATGGGCATGCGGTTGCGCACCCGCCACCGCCTGCGGTGCAGCTCGGCCTCACGCCGGGCGCGTACGGCCGCCTCGCGCGGCACCGGCTCGGCCTGCCACGCGGTCAGGGTGCGCAGCATCGCCGCGGCGAGCACCTTTCCGGCCTCGGTGAGCAGCCGCTCGGCGAGCAGGGTGCGGGTCACCTGCAGCGCCCCGGCCCGCCAACGGGCGTACTCGGCGTGCGCCCGGATCGCCGCGGCCCCGCGTTCCCGGTGGCGCTGCCGCCGCCAGAACCCGCTCACCGCGAGGTGCGCGAACGCGCCCTGCATCAACCCGGCGGGCGGACGTGGGTCGTCCCGCCACGGCGCGTAGTACCGCCGGTGGCCCACGCCCGACCGGACGAGCGGCACGATGTCGATCACCGCGTTGAGCTTGCTGTGCTGCACCTCGTGGACGAGGGCCGCGGCCAGGGCGGGCGCGTCCACCGGCCGGGACACCGCGACCGCGCCGAACGCCTCCGACGAGGTGGCGCTGCGCTGCCCGGTGGGCGGCCGTTCGAGCGGCGTGATCGCCCGCATCACCGCGGCCACCTCGGCCGCCGCCACCGGATGGCCGGTGACCAGCACCTGCCAGGCGTCGTGGAACACCGCCCGCCACTCCGCCGCCTCGGCCGCGGTGAGCCGCCCGTTCACCAGAGCGCCCGGCATCCGGAACGGGTCGAGGTCGTCGACGAGGACGCGGATCGTGAACTTCCCGGCCCCGGCGGCGAGCGCGCGCATCCCATGCCATCCGGGCGCGTCCGTCTCCGCGTCGGCCGGTATCGCCACCCGCGCGCCGGTGGCGATCACCTCGGCGCCCGCCGCGCCCGACCGCACCAGCGCGAACCGATCCGAGGTGCCGAGCAGCGCCCGCCCCAGGGACGGCAGCGTGACCGCACCGTCCACCACCGGCACCTCCACCGCGCCCTCGGCCCCGCTCTTCACCAGCACCGCCGCGGCGAGGGCGGCGAGCCCCGCCGGCCGGGCGGCCGGGCCGGCCGTCTCCCCGCGCAGGCCGCGCAGGGTGTGGAAGGCCCACGCGCCGACCGCCGGATGCCGCAGCACCTCCCCGGCGACCCCCGGGTACCGCCGCTGAAGCCGGGCGAGCAGCTCGTAGCCGTGCCGTACCCGCTCCGCCTCGGGATGGCCGACCCGCCGGGCGGTGTCCATGACGCCCCAGAGCAGCAGCATGCGCCCGTCGTACTGCGCGGCCGCCAGCCGCTCAACGATCTTCGTGACGTCGTCCCCGCCGCCGAGGGCGACGAGCTCCTCCTCGCCGAGACGGTACGGCACCGGCCTCATCGCGCCACCCGCCCTACGGCCGCCCGTCCGCGCAGGTCGGCCTGCATGCGTGACCGGATATGGGTGATCAGCCGGAACAGATCGGGACAGTAGACAGAGGGATTCGCGAACCCGGTCCCCCTGCGGTAGCGGTGCGCGAAGTGCCCGCCCCCGCAGACCCGCCCCACCGGACAGGCCCGGCACCGCGCCGCCTGCCCTGCGACGCCGAGCTGCCGCGCCGCGAACCCCGGCAGCGCGAGCGCCTGGTCGAAACGGTCCCTGGCCACGTGCAGCCCGGTGGCGGGCGCCCCCGGGTACGCCGCCTTGAGCGCCGAGCCCTGCTCGATGGCCCCGTCGGTCTCCACCACGACCGTGGCGGCCGGCGAGATCCCGACGCTCTCCACCGTGCTCGCCCCGCCGAGCAGCAGATGCATGATCTCCCCGAACAGCCGGACCCGCACCGGCATCGGCGCCGTGCCGTACCACCGGTCGAAGATCGCGATCAACCAGTCCGCGTACGGCGTGGCCGCCGCGCCCGGCGCCCGCCCCGGCGGCGGCCGCTCCCAGTTGGCCAGCGGCAGCAGAAAGTCGATCGTCGGCGGCCCCCACGCGAGCAGCGCCTCGTACGTGCGCACCGGGTCGTTGCGGATGTCGATCGTGCACAGCAACCGGTCGAACAGGTGCCGGTACCGCTCGCCGGTGAGCAGCCGCAGCCCGGCCGTCACCGCCGCGTGGCTGCCCCGCCCGTCCGGCGTGCGCCGGTGCCGCTCCTGCGCCTCGGCGTCCCCGTCGAGGCTCACCCCCACCCGGACCCCGAGCTCGTCGAAGAGCCGCAGGTAACGCTCGTCGAGGAGGACCGCGTTCGTCTGCACCCGCACCCCGACCCGGGCCGCGCCCCCGACGGCCGCGCGGATGGTGCGCACGACATGGCCGAGGTGCTCCACCCCGGCCAGCAGCGGCTCTCCCCCGTGCAGCACGACCTCGACCGCGTCGAGCCCGTGGGCGTGTACATGCTCGGCGATGCGCGCGGCGGTCTGCTCGATCACCTCCCGGCTCATCCGCCGGGGCCGGAAACGCCAGCTCTGATCTGGCATTTCGTACATGTAGCAGTAGTCACAGGCCAGATTGCACCGGCTGTGCACCTTCAGCACGAATTCCCGAAAGGGATACGGCCGCCAGCCCTCGGCCAGCAACGCCCCGACGTCAAGCGTCGCCGGCCACTCCCGCCCGAACGTTCCCCCATCCCCCGCGCGCCCCACGCACCGCCCCCTCACGCCCTCGCCAGCGGGCGCAGCCACCAGTGGCCGTCCCATTTGGCCTTATATCACCCATTAAAACTAACCAAACCATATAGACAAACACTCTTTACAGATGCCTGTCCGCGAAGTCGGCCATCGCCCCGGTTAACCCCGGCCGAATCGTGAGGGAAATTGCCAGGTGTCACGTTGTGCTCTGCCGCATCGTGCTATCCCTGGCCGCATAGAGGCGGCACCTCGTACGCTGGACGAACCAAAGGCTTCAGGAGGTGCGAGGCCGTGTACGACGACGCCACCGTCGGTGCCCGCCTCAGAACGCTACGCCGCTGGCGGCGGATGACGCTGGCTCAGCTCGCCGGGCAGGCCGGACTCAGCGTGAGTTTCCTCTCCATGGCCGAGCGCGGACAGCGAGCCCTGGACCGCCGTTCCCACATTTCCGCTCTGGCCGCTGCCCTGCAGGTATCCGAGACCGAGTTGCTGGGCGGCCCGCACCTGGGAGACGATCCGTTGCGCGCGGGCCCGCATTCGGCGATTCCGCCCATCCGGGTCGCGTTACAAACCAACACACTCACCGCCCCGGCCGTCGACCGTGCCCGGCCGATCGACGAACTCGCCGCCGAACTGCGACGCGTCGAGGCCGCCTCAGCGGTTTGCGACTACATCGAACTCGGCCGCCTGCTCCCTCCGCTCCTGGACGAGCTGCACTATCACATCGCCCAACCAATCGGCGAGCGAGAACAGCGGGCCGCGCTGGAAATGCTCATCGAAGCGTGCCATCCGGCCTCGGTCAGGAGTAAGGATCTGGGCTATCCGGACCTCGCCTACCTGGCGGCAGCCAGGGCGGACGCGGCAGCCCGCATGCTCGACGACCCGATCGCGATCGGCAAGGCCACGTACCTGCTGATTCAGGCGATGCCGCGAGCCGGAAGCTGGGAGCGGACGCACGCCGCCGCTCTCCGCGCGGCCACCGCACTCCAGACGCACGCCCGTACTGACGAGGGCATCGCCGTACTGGGCATGCTCACCCTGATGGCCGCCCTGAGCGCGGCCGTCAGCCTCCGGCTCGACGACGCCGAGGATCTGCTGAACGAGGCCGCCGAGCTCGCCACACGCGTTCCCGACGATCCTGTGAACAACTGGGGATCATTCTCCGCCACCAACGTGGGCGGATGGCGGGTGGCCATAGCCGTGGAAACCGGGCGCACCGGACGCGGCGTGCTGGAAATCGCCGAGCGAATCGACCGCAGCCGGTACGGCACGCGCCGATCGCGGCACGCGATGCTGCTGGCCGACGTCGGCCGCGGCCTGGCCAAGGAGCGGAGCACCCGCGACCAGGCGATCGAGTGGCTGCGGGAGGCGGAGCGAATGGCCCCGCAACGGATTCGCAACGACGCTCGGGTACGCGAGACAGTGGCGGTACTGCTGGAGCAGTCACGCGCAGCGGCCGCCGGCCGGGAGCTACGCGGCATGGCCGCCCGAATGGGCGTCCCCCACTGACCATGCCGGATCGGTCTATTTCACTCTGGTGAAACACTACACAGACAGGTGACTACTTTCCGTGCGGTGATGGGCACGGAAAGTAAGACCGGAACCACCTGCTCGGCCGATTGTCGAGGATCGTTCTCGAGGCGGGAGACAACCTCGCCAGAGCACACCGCTGCCTCCGGCCCGTCACGCCGATGCAATCAGAGGACGCTAGCGAGGCGATATCGTGGCGCAGCGGGCCATGCCAGCCCCTTGTGTGACAAGGCTCCCGTCAACGGGGGCACGCCGTCGCACCTGCACACCAGTCGGATGCACGCGTCGCGACCTCGCACCGTCCTCGCTCCCCCTGTCCAAGCGAGGTTCTATGACGCGCCGTCCGTCAGGCGACTCCTTCCGTACCTGGGATCTGCCGCCCGACCTTCGTGCACCTGCCGTCGCCCGGGACCTAACCCGGAAGACCTTGGCCGACTGGGGCCTGGACGCCGTCGCGGACGACATCCTCCTCGTCGTCTCAGAGCTGGTCACCAACGCCGCCGTACACGGCGCGCCGCCCATCCGCCTCCAGCTACGGCTGGGGCCTGACTGTCTGTACGGCTCCGTCGTGGATCACGGCGGAATCTTGCCCCGCCGCGTGAACATGCAAGACGACATGACGGAGCACGGCCGCGGCCTGGCCCTAATCTCCACGATCACGACATCGGCGGGCTGGAAACACACCCCCGCAGGCGCAACACACGTGTGGTTCACCTACAGATTGCCGAGGCGATGAACCCCCACCCCATCCCCATACCGTTTCGACCATGACAGCCGCCTGCCATCGCCCGCGCACTGCGGGCGGCTATCAACGTTGCGATCCCTCCAGGGATGATCGAGAACCGCTGCACCCGGCCCGCAGATTCCTCCACTCGGACACGTTGCCATCCCTCCAGGGGTGATCGGCGACCCCAGGTAAAGTCGCAGGTCAGCGCCGTAATACAGAGGACTCGCGGGCTCGTTCTTGCAGCGACCCGGCGGTAGTGCACCCTCCCTGGTCAGAGCGCTGATCAACTGCCCCACCCCTATAGGTCTCCCTGGCCGTTCTACCAACAGTCAGAGGAGTCTGCTGCCAGTTTCGCGTACCTATGTGGCTACCTCGCGGCGTTACTCGAGGGCGCGCGCTGCTCGACGCGAACCGCTAGCCGTACCCGGTCGGGAGGCCGGTGAGCCAAGGCCACGAAATGAGAAGACCTCCGGCGGGGAGAAGAGGCTTCTCCACCAGGCCGGAGGTCTTCAGGTGCTGCCACGCTTGTCCTCGCAGAAGTGCCGGTGTCGGTCTAGCCGGGTGGCGGCCGCATCGCCATGCGGCTTCCGCACGTCAGGGTGCGTCGCCGCGACGACGACAAGGGCGGCCGTACCCGCGTCGTCACCCCGGAGCAAGGGCTCAGCCGGCGCTCGCGTGCGGGACGTTGGTGCCCTCGGGGATGCGGTACGGCGTGCCGGAGCCGGGGCGGACGTCGAAGTCGAAGATGGCGGTCGGGATGTAGACGGTGGCGCAGGCGTTCGGGATGTCGACGACGCCGGAGAGGCGGCCCTCGATGGGGGCGGCGCCGAGGAGCAGGTAGGCCTGTTCGGGCGTGTAGCCGAAGGTGGTCAGGTAGTTGATCGCGTGCAGGCAGGCGCGCTGGTAGGAGAGGTACGGGTCGAGGTAGCGCTGCTCGCCGTCGAGGGTGACGGAGACGCCGGAGAAGGCGAGCCACTCGCTGTACTGCGGCGCGGTACGGCCCGGCATGAAGATGGTGTTCTCGCCGACGTGGTACTTCTCCATGCCGCCCTTGATGAGGTCGACGTGGAGGTCGACGAAGCCGCCCATCTCGATGGCGCCGCAGAAGGTGATCTCGCCGTCGCCCTGGGAGAAGTGGAGGTCGCCGAGGGAGAGGTTCGCCCCGGGGACGAAGACCGGGTAGAAGACGCGGGTGCCGATGGTGAGGTTCTTGATGTCCTGGTTGCCGCCGTTCTCGCGCGGGGGCGCGGTGCGGGCGGCCTCGCGGGCGACGCGGTCGAACTCGGACTCGGGGACACCGCCGAGGATGGCGCCGTCCGGCTCGGGCGGGAGGGCGAGCGGGGGCACCCGGTTGGGGTCGGTCTCGATCAGGGCGCGCTCGCGGGCGTTCCACTTGGCGAGCAGCTCGTGGGACGGGGCGGTGCCCATGAGGCCGATGTGCGGGATGCCGACGAACGACACCGCGGGGATGTGCCGCGAGGTGGCCGTCTGGCCGGAGAAGTCCCAGATCGCCTTGTACGCGTCAGGGAACTGGTCGGTGAGGAAGCCGCCGCCGTTCTTCTTGGCGAAGATGCCGGTGTAGCCCCAGCCCTGGCCGGCGAGCGGGCCGCTGTCCTCGTCGGGGATCGGGCCCATGTCGAGGATGTCCACGATGAGCAGGTCGCCCGGTTCGGCGCCCTCGACGGCGAACGGGCCGCTGAGCGCGTGCACCCGGTTGAGCGGGGCGTTGAGGATGTCCTCGGCGGAGTCGTCGTTGCGGATCGCGCCGTCGAACCATTCCCGGCAGTGCACCCGGAAGCTGTCGCCCGGCTTGACCGTGGCCACCGGCGGGATCTCGGGATGCCACCGGTTGTGACCGACCTTGGCCTGTTCGGTAAAGCTCTTGGTCGAGTCGAGCGGGAAGATCAGTTCAGGCACGGCTGGCTCCTTTCCAGGCGGGTACGGTCACGGACGCGGCAGACGGCGCGTGGCCGGATGGGTGGCGACCCGGGCCGGGGCCCGGCGGCGCGGCGGGAGGGACGTGACGACCTCGGGCTCGTGGGCGCTGCGTTCGGCGCGCTGCATCGCGGCCGACAGGGCGGCGGGCGTACGGCTCAGCATCGGCGGGGTGAACACCCGCGTCGCGGTCGTGCCGCACTCCGGGCACGAGACGGTGGCGGGCGCGGTCCCGATCGGAAAGGCGACCTCGATGTCGGCGCACTGCGCGCAGCGATAGCCGTATATCGCCATGCGAATTCCCTCTCGTTTTCCTTTCGCGCGAAGCCGACGTGAAAGTGCCCCAGCGTACGCCGTTCCTGTCGGCACGACCTGCGACAACTTGCCCACAAGAGGGCACTCAAGCAATTTAACGGGCGATTGATTCGAAATCGACCTCAAATATGCCAAGCTTGCTCGCGGAGTACGGCAGGGCACGGCACGCTGCGACAAAACGTCGATAAGGCGTTTGCCATGAACACGTCGATGGAAATGGCCGGGAAAGGCCTCATCCGCTCAAAACGCCCCGGGCCACGGCGTGCCCGCGGAACGTTCCGCCCCGCTCGGCTCCGCGCCCGGGCCGCAAGGTACGGCTCGGCGGCCGTGGCCGGGGCCGCACGGCGGTGGCCGGGCGGTACGGCTCCACCGGATCTCCCGGAAGGCCACGGACGCCGGCGGCCCCTACCGTCACGGGCACCGGCCCCGGGAAGGCGCGGTCGTCACCCTGCCCGAGGACCGGGCACACCTGCCCGGCCCGGCCACGCGAACACGTCCGGCCATGCGAAGGGGCGTGCTCGCCCCGATACCCCCGTCTCGATCCTGCTCGTGAGCACCGATAACGTGGCCGGCAGCGGGTCGGGATCGGACAACGGGCATCCCCTTTCGTCCGTGTTCCACGGCGGCATTCAGGTGCCCGGGGGAACGCGTTCCCTCCGGCACCCGGGGCGTCGTGCCGCGAGAAACGCGATGAGGGACCGGACGATCACCATCACCGATCCCTCAAAATCGCGACACAGCAGCACAGACGCATAGATATGCGGTCAAATAGGTCGATTGGAACACCTGTCACTCACTATCGAGTGCCGGATCACCCGAGAGAAGAGGAGTGGCCGCATCCGGACACGAAGACACACAGGCGTAACACCTGCAGTCCCAGGGGCACCACACGTATCGGACATCACAGAAAGGGACGGGCCGTTTCCCCGATTAGCGCATCTTCCGACTTGACCGATACCCGGGACGCGCCCCCGCCCGGATCACCGGCCTGCATCCGCCGCACTCCGTACACCCGGCTCCGCGGAGTTCATGCGCGGCCGCCGATCTCAAGGCCTCCGGGTGCTCGCGGCGTACGGCCCGGCGCGCCCACGTCGGCGGACTACGCACGCGCCGTCTCCGGTATGTGCAGCGGCCGGACGCGGCCACCGAGGGCCACGCCCGGCCGGTACGGCAGGCGCTCGTGCTCGGGCCTTCCGCGGCGGACGAAACCGATGCCGCCCTAGGGGTCACCGCGCGGCGCGTTTCCGCTTGGGGTAAGAGGAATCCCCGGCCAGGAGCGAGACAGGGAAGGGTGACGCGGAGACGCTCCGGCGTAGGGCCGCATCGAGGCCCCGCCGGCCCGGCCGTCGGCACCGGCCGCACGATCATCCGCACGACCACGAGAACCTCACGGCGGTGGTGGCCTGGCGTCACCCGACGGGCGGGAGGTTCGTTTGTCGCGTCCCAGCAGCCGCCGGATGGCCAGCATTAGCCTTCGCCACCAGGGCATACCTGAGTCAGCTTTTGGAACCACCTGCTGGCGGGGCCTCGTCCGGACCCTCCGCCGATGCGTTCGATGGGTCGTCCGGTTGCCCCTCGCCGGGCGGTGGCTCGGCGGAAGGGGGCGAGCCGGGAGAGTCGCCGGTGACCGGCGTCCCCGGGCCGGCGTCCGATGCCGCACCCGCCGCGGCGGCGGTCTCGCCGCCAGGGACGACGGCCCCGCGAATGTCCTCGAGGATGGCCACGATCCTGTCCTTGGAAGAGGCGGACCTCTCCAGGGTCGGCTTCATCTCGGACAACAGCGCGGCTATCTGCTGCGGGGATCCGCACGAGTCGGCGACCTTCTCCTCGGCCTCCTTGACCCGTCGGAACTCCTTGCCGATCTCGGACTTCACACGGCGCAGGAGATCGCGTCGCGCCTGCTCGACGGCCGCCAGGGCACGCTCACGGGCGTCGTCGTATGCCGTGATCGCGGCGAGCAGCTCCTCGCCGAGGTCCGGGGAGTCGAACAGGTCCTGTAACGGGATGCGCCTCTCCTCTTCCCTCGGCGCGTCCTCCACGACCGCGTCCTTCAAGGCGTGCAGCTTCTTCAGTCTCGCGTCGAGCCCGGACAACGGACCTCCCCTGTTCTCCCGATGCCGACGAAATATCAGGACGGCCAGGAAATCGAAATACCACTGGCACCGTTCGGAACCGGAAAACGACAAGGGACCGGGTAAGAAGAACGTCACCGTCCCCTCGCGCCGACGCAGGGAAACGTGAACGCGGCGATATGTGATCGGGTGGTCCGCTCGAGAAACCCACCACTCACTATCGAGCGGCGATGAACCCGAGAAAAGGGATTGGCCGCAAGCGGACGCGGGATCCGCGTACCCGCATCACCCGGGTCCACACGCAGAACCGGGTCACCAGCCGAAACAGAATAGGGCGGGGTGTTTTCGCGATTAGACGATCGCCTGTTCACATTCGGTACACGAAGGCAAAAATGCCGCCGAATCGGCCAATTCGGCGGCACGGCGAATCACCTGACCGCCCGCGACCGGGCGCGGGCGGGTGTGACGGCGTAAACGGACGCCGGCCCGGTCCTCCCCCGGGGCGGCCAGACAGGGGCATGCGGCCGCCCCGCCCCTGCCGGCGTATGGGCCTCAGGCGGTGGCCGGGGCGGCGTCGTCGGAGAGGCCCGCGGCCTTGCGCAGGGTCTCGGCGAGGTCGGTGCGCTCCCACGGCAGGTCGATGTCGGTGCGCCCGAAGTGGCCGTAGGCGGCGGTGGGCGAGTAGATCGGGCGGTGCAGGTCGAGGCGGCTGCGGAACGCCGCCGGGCGCAGGTCGAAGTGCTCGGTGACCAGCCGCTCGATGAGCTTGGGGCTCACCCGCTCGGTGCCGAAGGTCTCGATCAGCAGCGACACCGGCCGCGCCACGCCGATCGCGTACGCGACCTGCACCTCACACCGCTTGGCCAGCCCGGCCGCGACCACGTTCTTGGCCACGTGCCGCACCGCGTACGCCGCGGACCGGTCGACCTTGGACGGGTCCTTGCCGGAGAACGCGCCGCCGCCGTGCCGGGCGTACCCGCCGTACGTGTCCACGATGATCTTGCGTCCGGTGAGCCCGGCGTCGCCGACCGGGCCGCCGACCACGAACCGGCCGGTGGGGTTGACCAGCAGGCTCCCCCGCAGGGCATCCGGGTCGTACAGCCCGGACGGCAGGGTGGGCACGACGACGTGTCGCCACAGGTCCTCGCGGATCTGCTCGTTGGTCACGTCCTCGGAGTGCTGGGCCGAGATGAGCACCCGCTCCACCGCCACCGGCGTGTGGTCGACGTACCGGATCGTCACCTGGGTCTTGCCGTCCGGCCGCAGGTACGGCAGGGTGCCGTCCTTGCGCACCTCGGCGAGCCGCCGGGCCAGCCGGTGCGCGAGCGCGATCGGCATCGGCATGAGCTCGGGCGTCTCGTCGGTGGCGAAGCCGAACATCATGCCCTGGTCGCCCGCGCCCGCCCGGTCGAACTCGTCCTCCGACAGCCGCTCCCGGTACTCCTGGGCCGCGTCCACGCCCTGGGCGATGTCCGGGGACTGCTTGTCGAGCGCGACGAGCACCGCGCAGTGGTTGCCGTCGAAGCCGTACCGTCCATCGTCGTAGCCGATCCGGACGATGGTGTCGCGGACGATCTGCGTGTAGTCGAGGTTCACCGGCGTGGTGATCTCGCCGGCGAGCACCACCATGCCCGTGGTGACCAGCGTCTCGCAGGCCACCCGGGACTGCGGGTCGTTGGCGAGCGCGGCGTCGAGCACCGCGTCCGACACCGCGTCGGCCATCTTGTCGGGGTGGCCCTCGGTGACCGACTCCGAGGTGAACAGGTGGTCGCGGGTTTCCGGCAACGACATCGGGAGGCTCCTTGCGGTTCGCTCGTCACTGGCGATTTTTAGCGGAGAGACTAGGGCTCCGCCACGTCATATCACACCATCCCGCCCGGGATTGGCGGAGATTCCCGTCACCGGCGCGGTACGGCCGGGCATTCCCTGGCGACGAACCGGCCCGCCGGGCACCGGCCGGGAACACGGTGACCTGATTCACTTGCTTCCGGTTCGTCTCCCCGCTCGATTCACGACATTTCGGCCGCGCGGAATGATCGACGAGGATCCACCGCGGCCGATTTCCCGGTCGATCTCGCCGTGCCCGCTCCGGGCCACCGTACCCCAGGAGGCCGGACCGGATCAGCCCGCGCCGCCCCGGTCCGCGGCGGTGACCCGGCAGGCGAGGTGGAGGGCGAGCCGGTCGTCGGGGTTGCCGAGGTCGACGGTGAGCAGCTCCTCGACCCGGCGCAGCCGGGCGGCGACCGTGTTGCGGTGCACGCCGAGCACGGCGGCGGCGTCCGCCGTCGAGCAGCCCGCGTCGAGGTAGGCGGCGAGCGTGGCGACCAAATCGCCGGGCTGCGACCGCAGCGGCTCCAGTAGCCGGGCCGCGGCCGGGGCGAAGGTCTCGCTGCTCGCCCACGCGGTGAGGAGCTGGGCGAGGCCGAGCCGGTCGATGTGCACCAGGCGGCCGGTCTGCGGGCGGCCGCGGGCGATCCGGGAGGCGTCCCACGCCTCGGCGAGGCTGCGGGTGAGCCCGGGCGCGTCCGGGTGGGCGCGGCCGACGCCGATCGCGCAGTCGAACCGGCTCGCCAGGCGGCGCCGTACCTTGCGCAGCGCGGCGATGAGGTCGCGCCCGGCGTCCTGGCCGGGCTCGGCGCGCGCGGTCGTCCACCCGGACCAGCCGTCGCCGCGTTCCACCACGGTGGCGTCGACGCGCTCGGCGGCGAGCGCGGCGGCGACCGCGTCGGTGTGCCGCAGCAGGTCCACCTCGCCGAGCGCGGCGATGTGGAAGGCGACGTGCCAGCCGTCGAGCCGCCACCCGATCTCCGAGGCGTCCCGCCGCGCCGGGTGCCCGGGGTCGAGGCGGCCCTCCAGCAGGTCGCCGAAGAGGCTCGCGCGCAGCCGGGCGTCCCGTTCGAGCACCACCCGCCGGGTGGCCTGCCAGCGCTGCAGCGCGAGCGTGCCCGCGCGCAGCACGTCCGCGACCGCCCGCGCCCACGACTCGGGCACCGGGCCGAGGGCGGCGGCGATCCACGCGTCGACGCCCCACCCGGTGGCGGCCGGGACCGGCACCACCACGGTGGTGCCGCCGTGCTCGATGAGCGTCTGCGTCACCGGCCGGTACGGGTCGAACCCGGGCGGCGGCCCGAACCCGTCGGTGATCGGCGCGCCGTCCGGGCCGAACACCGCCACCGGCCGCTCGAGGATCCGGCCCAGCGCGCGGGCCACCTCCTCCGGGCCGAGCGGCGCGCCGGTGAGCGACCGGTGCGCCCGGTGCAGCAGCTCGGCCGCGGCGACCGCGGGCGCGTACAGGAACGCGGCGGCGTCCCCTGCCCAGCGCAGCGGGTCGTGCCCGACCGCGAGCACCGGCAGCCCCAGGTGCCGGGCGAGGCGGCGGCTGCCGTCGAGCATGGTCTCCTCCCCCGGCCGCGGCGACGGCACCGCGAGCGCGGCCGCGTCCTGGTCACGCAGCCGCCGGATGGTGGCGTCGAGCCGCCACGAGCTGAGGTACCCGGCCGGTACGGCGGGGCAGAGCGCGATCGTGCCGGGCCGGACCGGCCCGGTGCCGGCCGCGTCGACGAGCACGATCCCGGTGACCGGCCGGTCGAGGCCCTCGTCGCCGGTGAGGCTCACCGCCTCGGCGAGCGGCGGGTAGCCGAGCAGCCGGCGCAGGGTGGGCGCGCGTTCCGCGGTCATGGTCGCTCCGGCGGCGGCGAGTCCGGCGAATCCGGTGAATCCGGCGAGTCGAGCGGGCCGAGCGGGTCGATCCGGTCCTGCGGGCCGAGGCGGATCGGGTCGATGTCGAGCCCGAAGGCGCGCGGCCCGACCGCGTGGGTCGCCGCGGGCCGCCACCAGAAGGCCGGGCCGGGCAGGTGGAAGGCGACCACGTCGAGGCCGCCGCGCACGGTGTCGCAGGGCACGGGCGTGCCGGTGGCGCGGTCGACCACGCACAGGATGTCCGGGGTGGAGGCGACCGGCCGCCCGTCGACGAGGGCGAGCAGGTACTCGTTCTCCATCTCCAGCCGCAGCAGGCCGCCGCCGCGGTGCGCCTTGATGATCACCGAGCCGCGGCCGAAGCCGACCGTGGCGCGGTGCCGTACCACCTCCATGACCCGGCCGGCACCGAGCAGCCGGCCGCCGAGCGCGGCGACCATCTCGTGCGGGTCGGCGCTGCGGCTCCAGGCGGCGTGCCGGGCGCCGAGGCGCAGCGCGCGGCCGAGGGAGCCGGGGATGGTGAGCCGGTCGAGGTCGGCGACCCGCAGCGGGCGCATCGCGAACGCGGCCCAGCCGCCGAACTCGCTGAGCGCGCCGCGGACCACCCGCTCGGCGGCGGCCGGCGGCATGCCGTCGAGCACGAGCAGCCGCCCGCTCGCGTCGCCGATCGCGAGCGGGGTGATCGGCTCGCCGAGCGCGGCCACCGACATCTGGTCGATCCGCGGCAGCGCCCGGCCCTGCAGGTCGGCGTCGATCACCGGGAGGCCGAGCTCGGCCGCGGCGACGAACACGACGATGCCGTTCACCCCGCCCACCTCGATCGCGATCACCCCGACCGGGGCGACCCGGGTGCGGTCGAGGATCGCGGCGAGCACCGGCGTCCACTCGCCGCCGGACGGCAGCCGCTCGTAGAACACGGAGACCGCGCCGACCAGGCCCACGGGCACCACGTACCCGTCGCCGCCGCCGACGTCGCCGGCGTCGAGCAGGGTGATCGGCCCGGCCGCGGTGAGGGCGTGGCGCAGCACGCGGGCGGCGAGGTCGGTCTGCCCGCCGCCCCCGGAGCCGAGCAGCGCGGTGCCGCGCGCGAGGTCGTCGACCTCGGCGGGCCCGAGTCGCATCGCCACCCGATCAGCCTGACACGGATTGCGGTCGGACCGTAACCGGCCTGCCATCCCGGCCCGGAATTTTTCCGGGATGACAGGCCGGGGCCTTACTCCGGCACCAGCTCCTCGACCGGCCGGAACTCCACGTCCAGGCCGAAGGCGCGGGGCCCGAACACCGCGAGCGCCTCGGGGCTGCGCATCAGGTCCGGGGTGCTGATGCCCACCACCACGGCCCGCTGGCCGTACCGCAGGCCCTCGGTGGTGATCGGCTCGGCGGTGTCGATGTCGAGCACGCAGATCAGGTCGGGCACGACGCAGCGGACCTCGCCGTTCACCCGGGCGACCAGGTGCTCGTTCTGGAAGGTCAGCTCGAGCTTGCCGTCGCCGTCGAACGCCTCGAGCGTGGCGTTCCCCCGGGCGAACCCGGCCTCGGTGCGGCGTTCCACGTCGACGACCTTGCCGCGGAACAGCACCCGCACCTTGTTGTAGAGGGTGTCGGCCATGGTCGCGGCGAGCGCGGCGATCGGGTCGCGGTGCTCGGCGCGGGCCGTGCGCAGCGCCCGGCCGATGCGCAGGCCGAGGGTGAGCGTGTTCGGTACGGCGGTGCGCTTCACGTCGGCCCCGGTCATCGAGTACTCGGCGATGTGCGCCACGCCGCCCATGCGGATGGTGATGCCGCGGGCGAGCCACTCCATGCGCTTGTTGTCGTGCCCGGTGTCGATGATCACCATCTCGTCGTTCTCGCCGCCGATGGCGAGCGGCGAGCCCGGCACGCCGTACACCGAGAACGTCTCCATCTGCAGCTCGGGGAACGCCCGGCCCATGCCGTCCGCGTCCACCACGGGCAGCCCGGTGTGCGCGGCGACGAGCAGCGGGATCATCGAGTTGATGCCGCCGCACTCGATCGGCATGGTGGCGTCCGCGCGCCGGCCGAGGTGCCTCTCGAGGGTGCGCAGCGCGATCACCGCCTCGTCGCCGCGCGGGATCTTCTCCACCATGACCGTGGGCGCGCCCATCTGCGCGGTGGGGATGACGAACATGTCGTCGTCGAGCTCGGCCGGGTCGAGCACGGTGATCGTACGGCCGGTCTCCTTGAGCGCCTGGTCGACGAGGAGGCGGCCGATGTACGGGTCGCCGCCCCCGCCGGTGCCGAGCAGCGCCGCGCCGCGGGCCAGGTCGGCGAGGTCGGCGCGGTCGAGGGTGTAGCTCATGCCGCCACCTCCGTGGGGATCCGCACCGGGTCGTGGTCGTAGCCGAAGTACCGGGGGCCGACGAGCTCGACGCCCTCCGGGCTGTGCCAGCGCGGGTCGCACGGCGCGGCGATCACCCGCACCCGCTGGCCGTACCGCAGGGTCTCGGTGGTGATCGCGGTGCCGGTCTCCGCGTCGAGCACGCAGATCAGGTCGGGCACCGAGGCGACCACGGTGCCGTCCCGCACCGCGACCAGGTGCTCGTTCTGGAAGCGGAGGGTGAACTCGACGCCGGTGTCACCGCCGGTGCCGGTGAGCGTCGCCTCGCCGCGGGCGAACCCGCCCTCGGTACGGCGGGCCACGTCGACGACCTTGCCGGTGAACAGCTCGGCCCCGCCGAGGCGGTCCACCACGGCGGCGACCGGGTCGCGGTGGCCGGCGCGGGCCTCGCGGACGATCCGGCCGAGCTCGGCGCAGAGCGACACGGTGCCGGGCACGAGGGCCTTGCGGGCGGTGGCGCCGTCCATCGGGTAGAGGCTGATCATCGCCGAGCAGCCCATGTCGATGGTGGCCGAGCGGGCGAGCCGTTCCGCCCAGTGGTTGTCGATCGTGTCGAAGATGCCCTGGTTGCCCTTCTCGTCGGCGATCGACATCGGGGTGGCGGTGATGCCGTACAGGGTCGGGATCACCATCTGCAGCTCGGGGAACGCGCGGCCCATCGCGTCCGCGTCGATCACCGGCAGCCCGAGCTGGGCCGCGGCGACCACAGGCACGAGCGCGTTCACCCCGCCCGCCTCGGCGCACACCACGTGGGTGGGCTCCACCCCGAGGTACCGGGCGAGGGCGCGGACGGCGGCCGCGACCTGCTCGATCGAGGGCACCTTCTCCACCATCACGGTGGGCGCGCCCATCATCGCGACCATGAAGGTGGCCGCGTCGTCCGGCACCTGGTCGAGCGGCACGATCTCGGCCGGGCCGTGCGCGCGCACCGCGGCGCCGGCGAGCAGCCGCCCGATGTGCGGGTCGCCGCCCCCGCCGGTGCCGAGGATCGCGGCGCCGACTGCGAGGTCGTCGAGGTCGGCCTCGGTGATGAGTCGCTCAGCCACGGACCGCCTCCACCTGCAGGTCGCCGACGGCCTTGACCCGGATCCGGGTGGCGTTGCCGGGCAGGTAGGCGAGCGGCACCTCGTCCACCTCGACCACCCGCACCGAGCCGGGCTTGGCGCCCGCGGCGATCGCCCGGT
Source organism: Thermopolyspora flexuosa (assembly GCF_006716785.1). NCBI lineage: Bacteria > Bacillati > Actinomycetota > Actinomycetes > Streptosporangiales > Streptosporangiaceae > Thermopolyspora > Thermopolyspora flexuosa. Next base: position 4,971,617 of record NZ_VFPQ01000001.1, read on the forward strand.
CCACCGCCTCCTGCTTGGCGGCGTCGAGTACGGCACGGCGCTGCCCCGGCTCGACCGGGAAGATGCGGTCCACCATGCCGCCGATCTGCGCGATCGCCGCGCCGATCGCGTTCGCCACGGCGAAGTGGTCGGGGCGGTGCACCCGGCCGGAGTCGCCGAAGGAGTCGGGCAGCAGGATCGAGCCGCCGCCGACCGCGACCACCGGCAGCGGGTCCGGGGAGGTGCGCATGCGCTCGATCGCGTCGGCGATGTCCTCGGCGATGCGCCGCAGCGCGGCCTCGGCGAGCGACCGGTCGACGACCCCGCGGACCAGCGACGGGTCGCCGATCTCGGCCCGCCCGGCCGCGACCGCGACGTCGGTCGCGGTGAGCGTGTCGCCGCCGAACACCAGCGCCCTCTCGACGAGGCGGTAGCCGACCGAGTCGGGGCCGACGGTGACCTTGCCGTCGGTTTCCCGGACCCGGCTGCCGCCGCCGATGCCGAGGCTGAGCACGTCCGGCATGCGGAAGTTGGTGCGGATCCCGGCCACGCTCACCTCGGTGGTGGCCTCGCGCGGGAAGCCGTTCTGCAGCACGCCGATGTCGCTCGTGGTGCCGCCGACGTCGACCACGGCGCAGGTGTCCACGCCGGAGAGGAACGCCGCGCCGCGCATCGAGTTCGTCGGGCCGGAGGCGAACGTGGCCACCGGGTAGCGGCGGGCGAAGTCGACGTCCATCAGCGTGCCGTCGTTCTGGCTGAGGTAGAGCGGCGCGCGGATGCCCGCCGCGGCGAGGGTCTCGGCGAGGCCGTCGACGATCCGGTCGGCGAGCTCGCGCAGCGACGCGTTGATGATCGTCGCGTTCTCGCGCTCGAGCAGGCCCATCCGGCCCACCTCGGAGGAGAGCGAGACCGCGAGGCCGGGCAGCTGGGCGGCCAGGATCTCCGCGGCGCGCTGCTCGAACTCGGCGTTCACCGGCGAGAACACGCTGGAGATCGCCACGCTGCGGATGCCGTGCCTGTCGATGTCCTCGGCGACGTGGAGGATCTCGTCCTCGCGCAGCTCGGCGATGTGCCGCCCGTCGAACTCGTGGCCGCCGTGGCACAGGTACGCCCGGCCGCTGATCGCCTTCACCAGCCGCTCCGGCCAGTCGACCATCGGCGGCAGCGAGGCCGTCGACGGCAGGCCGAGCCGTACCGCGGCGGTGGGCGCGAGCCGGTCGGCCTCGACCAGGGCGTTGATGAAGTGCGTCGTGCCGATCATCACGGCGTTCACCGCGGCCGGGTCGAACGCGCGCTGGCGCTTCAGCTCGTCGAGGGCCGTGGTGATGCCGCTGGTCACGTCACGGGTGGTCGCGGTCTTCACCGCGGCGAGGACGGTGGTGCCGTCCATGAGCACGGCGTCGGTGTTGGTTCCGCCGACGTCGATTCCGATCCGCATGAATTCGGTCCTTTGATCAGACGCTGGTGGTCAGACGCTGGAGGCGGAGGCCGGGGCGGGGGTGGAGGTCTCCGTGGGGGCCGTGCCGTACCCGCGGACGAGGCCGAGCTTGCCCGCGACGACGTAGAGCACGAAGGCGAGGACGAGCGAGTTGACGCTCGGCAGACCCCAGGTGACGAAGTACCCGACCAGGCTGGCGATCAGCCAGATGACGAGGGTGGTCGGCACCCAGCGCGGCGCGGCGGCGGGCATCGCGCCCTCGGCGCGGCTCGCGTCGAGCTCGCGGCGCCAGGTCCGCACCACGAAGTACTCGGCGACCATGATCCCGGCGATCGGCGGGAAGGTGACGCCGAGCAGGGAGAGGAAGTCGGTGAACCGCTCGAGGATGCCGGCCGCGGCGAGCACGCTGCCGACGACGCCGAGGATCGCGGTGACGACCGCCCGGTTGGTCCGCTTGCCGAAGACGGTGCCGATGAAGTTCACCAGGCCGAGGCCGGAGGAGTACAGGTTCCAGTCGTTGATCTTCAGGGTGCCGACGATGATGATCAGCACGCCGATCCAGCCGACGGTCGAGGTGACGATGACGATGATGTTGTCGGACCGGATCGCGTGCGCGAGCAGCACGCCGACCAGGCCGATCACGTACTCGCCGAGCGTGATGCCGACGATGGTCTGCTTCACCACGTCGCCGACCGACCGGTTGAACCGGGTCATGTCCGGCGTGATCACGGCGCCGACGATGAAGCCGCCCGCCACGAGCGTGGTGCCCTGCAGCAGGGTGAGGGACGGTCCGGCCGGGGCGGAGGCGACGAGCTCACCGAGCGAGTGCTTGGCCAGCTCCGACCCCACCGACCACGCCACCAGCACCACGAACGCGGGCACGGTGAGGTACGCGGTCCACGCCATCGACTTGAAGCCCTTGATCACGATGGCGGTGACGGCGAGGCCGAACAGCAGCGCCCACAGCCACACCGGCATGATCGGCATGAGCTGGTAGAGCCCTTCGGCGGAGACCGCCGACTGGATGCCGAACCAGCCGACCAGGCTGATCCCGATCGCCAGCCCGATCACGGCCGAGCCGGCCTGGCCGAACCCGCACCAGCGGGCGAGCGTGGAGGTGGAGATGCCCTCCCGCATGCCGATCACGCCGAGCGCGATCGCCACCACCTCGAGGATGACGGCGCCGAACGTGATCGCCAGGAAGGAGTCCCAGAAGGACATGCCGAAGCCGAGGGTGGCTCCGAGCAGGAACTGGCTGAGCGCGGAGATCTGGCCGAACCGCTGGACCGCGACCGAGTACCAGGAGTAGCGGGCGCGGGCCGGGACGCGGGCTGTGGCGAAGTCGTCGGTGCCGAAGGAAGAAGCCATGACGCCTCCGGGGGGCATTTCGGCCTGGTCATTCCAGGCAAATGTGCTGTCCCCCAACGTAGAAACGCAGGTCGGAAGGCGTCACGGTGCGAACCGCCCAGAAGATCGCGTGTGGCTGTGCAGAGTGCACACCGCCGGGGCGGTACGGCCGGCCGCGTCGGCGGTGGGTGACCGGGGTTTACGGTACGGCGGCGCGGCCCGGGCGGCGGGTCATCCCGGCTCGCCCTGCTCGATCCACTCGCGGACGATCCGGTCGACCTCCGCGGCCAGCTCCTCCTTGCGGTAGGAGCGGTCCGGCAGCTCGTTGAGCCGCGCCATGGTCTCGGCGGGAATGTTGATGTGCTCGGACGCGCGCGAGTACACGTCGCGGCGGGTCGCCACCTCGCGGTCGCGGAACACCTCGTCGATCACCTGTCGCATCTCGTCGAGCACGCTGTGTTCGGCCATCGCCATCCCTCCCTGCGCCCTCCCCTACCCACGGGCGGCGGGAATGTACGGCACGGCCCCGGGGGCCGGGGCCGTGCCGTACGGGTGCGGAGGAGGAAGGACTGGGTCAGCTCTTGCGGGGGACGAGCATGTCGACGACCCGGATGAAGCCGTCCTCGGCGTATCCGAGGCCGACGGCGCGGCCGGCCAGGCCCGCGACGGCGCGCATCACGCCGGCGCCGATGCCGTGCCCCTCGGAGGTCTCGATGACGTGGGACATCGTCGACACGGCCGAGGTGAGCGGGTTGTCCCCACCGGCGAACCGGCCGGTGTCCGCCTCGTCCCCGGTCTCCTCGAAGATCGGCGGCAGGATCTCGGCGATGCCCTTGGCGAACGGGAGAAGCTCCCGGGCGGTGACGCCCTCCGCGCGGGCGAGGGCGAGCGCGTGGGCGTATCCCGCCATCGCGGTCCCGGCGCGGGTGCGGCCGAGGGGCCGGGGTCCGGCTCCCTCGGGCCGCCGCGCCTCCCCCGCCCCGGCCCGCGGGCCGTCAGGCCGCGATGCGCACGCCCTTCATCGGGGTGAAGCCGAAGAGGTTGACGTCCACGGTCGTGACCTCCTCCGGCGGGGCCGTCATCAGCACCCACAGCCGGACACGCCGGCCGGGCCCGAGGCTCTTCAGCGTCGTCACCGAGCAGACGCAGTGGCGGGGAGACCCGGGGTCGTCGCCCGGCGTGGTCAGCGGCAGGTAGCGGGTGCCGTCCGGGCCGGTGAGCGCGACCCAGAAGAACTCGGTGTGGAATCCGGTGATCACGCCGATCTCCTCGGCGTCGCGGTCGATCGCGCCTTCCGCCAGCCGCACCTCGCCGCCGGAGGCGTGGCTGAGGGAGAACGTGGCGATGAGGCCGCGCCGGCTGATCCTGCGCAGCTCGAGCAGCTCGGCGTTGAGCCCGGTGAGCCTGCGCACCCCTCGGGCCGTGGCGAGCGGCGTCCCCGGGTCGGTGGCGGCGGGCTCGGCGGAGGGGGCCGAGGACGGGGTGGGCCGCGGGGAGGGCGCGGGCACCTCGCGTTCGAAGATCACCTCGACCCGGCGGTTGCGCGCCCGGGCCCGCTCCGAGGTGCCCTTGACGGCGGGCTGGGTCTCCCCCTTGCCCTCGGCGGTGAAGGAGACGCCGGGGTTGCGCACCAGCGAGCGGAGCGCCTTCCGCACGGCCTCGGCGCGGCGGACGGACAGCCGGAGGTTGTACGCCTCGGTGCCCACGTCGTCGGTGTGCCCGACGATCTTCACGGTGCCCTTGGCCTCGGTGCCGATGCGGTCCGCGGCGCGCCGGAGCTCCTCCTTGGCCTTGCCGGTGAGCGTGGCCTTGTCGAACTCGAACAGCACGTCGGTGTTGAGGGCGATCTCCACGCGGGTGCCGCTCTCCGCGACGGAGACGGTGGTGCCGCTGGTGCGCGTGACCAGCTGGGTCGTGTTCGGGTACGCGGCCTCGATCACGGCGGCGTCCGGCTCGCCGTCCACCTTGGGGCCGGTGCCGGCCGGGCTGATCGGCAGCGGTGGGGTGAGGCCCGCGCCGTGGAAGCCGACCGCCACGGACGTGGTCTCGGGCGGCACGTGGTAGACGGCCCACAGCGTGGCGGACTGCCCGGGTTCGAGGGTGGCGGACACCTCGGAGTAGCTGCACAGGCAGCGGGCGCGGACCTCGACGTCGTCGCGTTTCATCGGGTGGTAGACCGCGAAACGCGCGTCGTCCAGGAGGAAGAAGCCGGAGAACGCCTGGATGTAGTCGTAGGCGTTCTGACCGGCGAGGTCGTAGGAGTGAAACTGCCCCAGCCGCACCGGGCGCCGGTCGGCGGTGACCCGGAAGCGGGCCGTGACGCTCGTCGGCGTGGTGCGCTCCAGGCCGATGACGTCGATGCGCGCATGGCCGATGTTCTCGTCGTGGCCGTCGCCGTAGAGGGTGGCGAGGGCGGGTGCCGCCTCCGGGGCCGGGGAGCCGGTGGCGGCGGGCGAGGACGCGGGCGAGGATACGGGCGCGGATGCGGTCGTGGTCGCGGCCGTCGGGGACGGCTCCGGGTCACCGGCCTGGCCGGGAGAGCACCCGACGAGCCCGAGCGCGAGTCCGCACGCAAGCCACCATCGTGGACGGGCGCGCCAGACGACCATAAGTCCCCCCATTTGGCGATCAATGTCCGGTTACGCGATCGCAGACTCTGGCGCGCACCGACTTTAGAGATCACCACACGGAGACGCGATCGGAAACGAAAACAAAAATCCTCGCATTCATCACTAACTGCGCATATTCCGTTCCTGGCGGCGCAGGTCCGGATCACGGTGGGCGGTGACGGCCTCGCGGCCCGCCGCGGCCGGGCCGATCAGCCGATGGGCTCGTCCACCCGCACCCGGTCGCTTTCGCCGTCGGAGAGGAACGCCGCCAGCGCCCGGCCCTCCTCCGCGAGCGCGTCCCGGTCGGCCGGGGAGAGGCGGCGCAGCGGCGTCACGATCACCGTGCCGGCCTCGACGGTCCAGGTCGCGGCGACCCGGCCGTCAACCAGGGCGAAGCGGGCGCCCTCGACCGACAGGCCACGGTGGGCGTCGTCGATGATCCGGCTGCGGTCGTGGTAGCCGAGGATCGCGTTGTCGAACGCGGGCAGGAACCGCACCGGCGCCGGGGTGTCCGGATCGGGGCGGGGCGCGTCGGGGAGGTCGAGCAGCTCCCGGCCCCGCTCGTCGCGGAAGGCGACGAGTTCGTCCCGGATCGCCGCCACCGCGTCCGGCAGCCCGGCGAGCCCGGACCAGGCGCGCAGATCGGCCGTCGCGGCCGGGCCGTACGCGGCGAGGTAGCGCCGTACCATCGCCTGGCCTGCGCGATCGACGCCGTCCGCGGACGGCGGGTCCACGTCGCGGCCCAGCCAGGTCGAGAGCAGCACGTGGCGCACCCCGGCCTTCGTCCGCCACAGCCCGCGCGGCGGCGCCTGGGCCAGCGGCACCGCGGAGATCAGCAGCTCCATGAGCGCCTGCCGGGACACGGTGGGCCGATGCTCGGCGAGCGCCGCGACGAGCTCGCCCCTCGTGCGGGGCTCCCCGTCGGCGAGGACCGCGCGGGCCTCCGCCGCCAGCTTGTCCAGGTCGACGCCGTCGGCCTCGCGGCGGAAGGTCCCCATGACCCGTTGGCGGAACATGTCGTCGTACCGGGCCCGCCAGGCGAGGGCGTCGTCGGCGGTGACGAGGTGGATGGTGCGCCGCATCAGGTGGGTCCGCACCACCCGCCGCCCGACCAGCAGCTCCGAGAGCGTCGCCGGGTCGAACGCGCGCAGCCGCGACCAGAGCCCGACGAACGGTTCCTGCGGCTCCTGCGCCTGCAGCCCGCACAGGTGCGTGACCGCGTCGAGGACCGGCAGGTCGGCCCGGTCGAGCAGCAGCTGCCGGGCGAGCGTCGCGCGATTGAGCGCCCGGGCGTCCAGCACGGTCATGCGGTCACCCCGGCCCGTCTCCCGCACCGGTGCGGCGTCAGGACACGGCAGGCCGCGCCCGGGACCACGCGGCCACCACGATCGTCTCGTCCGGACGTCCTCGATGTCGGCATGACCCAACGATCGCAGCCATGACCGACAAAACCTGTCCGCCGCCGTTCCGACCCGCCCGTCGCCCCCGCAACGGCCGATCCGCCAGGCTCGGCACCCACCGGATATCGCCCGTCCCCGGCGGTTCCGGTATCGCCCGAGCACACCCGATCAGGGCTCGATACGGCGTCAGGGCGTAGGTCAGCGCCGTTTCGGCGGTACGGACGACCGTACCGGTCTGCGCACGCGCGGCAGCCCCGCGTGATCGCTGTACACACGTTCGAATGGTCGTGACAGGACGCCAAGCGCACGAGTACGCCGGCGGCATGATCGCTGGGGCGATCGGGAACGCGCCGCGCTCGTCGCGCTGCTTCGCCGTACCTCGACGGAGAAGGGTGAGCGCGAGGTCGTGCGGCGGATCACCGAGGGCGCCTCGGTGGTCGACCTGCTGCGCGAACGCCTCGAACCCGCGGACCTCTTCTCCGACCCGCTCGAAGAGGCGATCGACGAGGCACGGCAGGAGGACGAGGCACGGCAGGAGATCGAGGGCTGGGAGCGCGAGGGCCTGCGGCTCATCACGCTCGGCGGCGCGCACCATCCGCACCGTTTGCGGGACGTGTTCGACCGGCCGCCCTTATTGTTCGCCCGGGGGCCGTGCTGGCTGATGACCAGGGTGTCGCCGTGGTCGGCTCCCGGCGGGTCTCGCCGTCGGGTCGACAGGTCGCCGAGGACCTGGCGATCCGGCTCACGGAACGCGGCCTGACGGTCGTGTCCGGTCTGGCCGCCGGTGTCGACACCTGCGCGCACCGGGCCGCGATCCGGGTCGGCGGCCGGACGGTGGCCGTGATCGGCACCGGGATCCGCAGACACTGTCCGCCGGAGAACGAGGGACTCCAGCAAGCCGTCGCGGAGCACGGGGCGGTCTTCTCCCAGTTCTGGCCCGACCGCGGCCCGGACAAGACGACCTTCCCCGTACGCAACGGCACGATGTCGGGCTACAGCCCGGCGACGATCACCGTTGAGGCGGGGGAATGGAGTCGTCGCTGCAGCACATCGTGATGACCCACCGCGAATACTCGCTGGACATCTGCCCGGTCACAGGCGGCGCCTGTCCGCCGCCCGGACCGAACATGACGGCGTCCTCTTGACCGGAGCCCCGGGTTCCGCCGCCAAGGCCTGTCGTCGCGCCGTCGGGCGATGTGATCAGACTGGGGACGCCGCCGCGTCGATGGCGGACATGAGGTCCTGCAGGGAGAGCGAGCCCGGGGGACGGCGGTCGCGGGCGAACTCGTTGGCGAGGCGGTGGAGGACGTCGTTGGCCGGGGTGGGGACGCCGTGGAGGCGGCCGAGCAGGGAGATCTCGCCGTTGAGGTAGTCGGCCTCGATGGAGCCGCTGCCCCTGGCCAGGCTCTGCCAGGACGAGCTGCGGTTGGCGACGGCCCCGGGGATGTCGACGGCGGTGACCCGGTCGCCGCGCCGGGCGCGCTGCTCGTCCACCGAGGCGTACTCGATACCGGCCGCGTCGAGCACCGCGGCGCCCTCGGCACGCACGAGGGCGCCGATCTTCTCGGTCCCGGCGGGGTCGCCGCAGACCGCGTCGTAGGCGTTGAGCAGGTTGGTGAGCAGCTTGGCGTACTTCCAGCGCATCACCTTCTCGTCGGGGTACGCGGCGAACGCGTGCCCGGACAGGTCTGCGGCGATGCGCCGGGCGGTCTCGTCGAGGCCGTGCGGGTAGCGGCCGATGTGGAACATGCCGGAGAGCGGCGTGCCGTACGCGACGACGACCCCGGGTTCCAGGTGGGTGGAGGGCAGCCACACGCACATGCCGTACACGCGGGCGAAGCGGCGCAGGGCGAGGCGCTCGTTCTCCACCGCGTTCTGGGCACAGACGAGGGGCAGCCGCCCGGCGGCCGTGCCGCCGCCCTCGACGGGCGCGTACGCCCAGGTGTCCAGCGCGGCCTGGGTGCCCTGGGTCTTCACGCAGAGCATGAGCACGTCGTCGGGGGTGAGCCGCAGCTCGCCGGGCTCGCTCACCACCGGAATCCGCAGCGTGTCCGTGCCCTGAGGGGTGACGAGGCGCAGGCCCTCGTCACGGAGGGCGCGGGCGTGCTCCCCCCGAGCGACCAGCACGACGTCGTGGCCGCCCTGGAACAGCCGGCCGCCGATCGTGCCGCCGATGGCCCCCGCGCCGATGATGACGTACCGCATGGTGCGAGCATCCCACGGAGGCCCGTGGCGACTCGTTCCGGTCCGGCGATGTTCGCCGGCCTGGCCCACCGCCTCGACCGGGTGTCCCGCGGCGGTGCCGTACGGCGGTGCCGACCGTGGGCCGGGAATGGCGCGGTCACCTGGGTCCGGATGGGGAAAGCCGGTCCGGCGATGCCGCCGGACCGGCTTCAAAGGTGACTGTTTCGCAGGATGACCGTGATGACGCGCGGCGCCCGATGCCGGTTCCGACACCGGCCGCCGCGGCCCTCAGATCACGCGCTTATGGTGACCGCTACCGGTAGGCCCTCAGAAGCCGAAGCCACTGCCGAAGCAGAGGCCGTCGAACCCGAAGAGCCCGAAGCCGTCGAAGCCCCCGAACCCGAAGCCGAAGCCATCGAAGCCGAAGCCATGGCCGAACCCACAGCTCGAGAAGCCACCGGACTGAGCCGTGGCCTGAACGGTCGTGGTCGCCTGGGCCGGAGCCGCGGTACCCATCGTGAGAGCGCCACCGACGAGCGCGGCGGCGACAAGCGCGTTGGCCATTCGCGTGAGTTTCATCCGTCACTCCTTGTGATGGTGGTCGGGGGGCACCGTTGCTGATGTCCGGTTACGTGCCGAAATAACCCGATACATAGAGCTATCTAGCGAATACGTATTGTTATCAGCAGGAGACGGCCGCGGGCTTAATCGATCTTGAAATTGCCTCTGGCGTACCTAGAGCCTGCTCGCGCCCCGCCGGCACCCGGCCGGGCCGTACGCGGACCCGGCCTCCGCGATCAGACCGGGGCGCGGCGGCACACGCACATCTGGCCGCGAGCCTCCCGATTGCGTCAACAAACCGGACTGACCAGGTCAAATGCCATCGACACCGCGCAGACTCGCCGCCCACCCTGGTGGAGACGGCCGTTTGACCCGCGGCCGGTCCCGCACTGGCAGGGGGAGGGCAGACGATGAACGACCGGCGGCGGCTCATGATGCTCGCCCCACCGCTGCTTGCCACGTTCTGGTACGGCTCGCCCGCGTTCGCCGCCACGACACCCGCCGAACCGGACCCCGCCACGGCGACCACCACCGAACCCGCCGCCGACACGGAGACGAGCGGCCCCAGCGGCCTGCGGCCCACCGGCCCCGAGACCGTCCCGGTCGGCCAGGAGGCGCTGCGCACCATGAGCCAGGACGAGCGCGACGCCGTCCAGGTCGTCAACCGGTTCTGGGAGCGGAACTGGCCGCGCAACTTCCCCGGCCGCTACACACCCCCGGAGGTACGGGGCCGCTACGACCCGGCCAACCCGCCCATGTGCGGCGACGTACGGCTGGAGCCGGGCAACGCGTACTACTGCCCCTCCGGCGACTACATCACCTGGGACGGCGACTTCGTCAAAGGCGACCCGTACCTGGAGGGCAACACCTTCCCGTACATCGCGATCGCCCACGAATGGGGCCACGCCATCCAGCACCGCACCAACGAACTGGCCGGTCCGACCGCCAAGGTCGAACTCCAAGCCGACTGCCTCGCCGGTGCCACCCTCACCGGCGCCCGCAACGAGGGCTACCTCGAATGGGAGCCCCTCGACGAGGAACGCCTCCTCACCGCGGTCGCCGGCATCGGCGACGACCTCCCCGAAACCGACCCCGGCCACCACGGCAGCCCCGAAGACCGCATCATCGCCTTCGAAACCGGCGAACAAGGCGTCCAGGCCTGCCTCTCGCGGCCGTGATCATCTCTCCCGCCGTCCGACCGGCGCGACCGCACATGGACCGAGCCGGAGCCGCTTGGCCTCGAATGCGTTCGGCATTCGGGCGGAGATATCGTCGACCGACGACCATTCAATAAGGATTGAATTACGCACGATGATCGGTGGTTACGTGCGGCGTACAGTCCGCTCATGGGAATCTTTGGAAAAGCCGCCGCGGAACGGGTCACGGAACAGGTCGACATTGACGCACTGGTCGCCCGTCTCGGTACACGGAAAGACGAACTGCGCGCATTGGTAAGCCGGCGGGTGTACACCGAGATACGCTCGCGGGATACCTCCGAACTGCTGACGCTTCAGGTGACCGAAGGGGACCGGACCCGTACGCTCTCCCCGAGCCCGACGCCCGAATACGCGGCACACTTGTTCCGCTATATGCGTGGCCAAGGCGGCTCGAAGATCTCCTGCAAGCTGGAGGAGATCGTCGAAAAGGCCGTCACGGACGCGGTGACGGAGTTTTATCAGAGCGAGGAGACTCTGCAGACGCTCTTGGACGGCCTGGCCGACCAGCTCCGGAACCGGGCGGAGATCCACCGCATCCTGGAGGAGGAGTTACGCAAGACCGGGGCCTATGCCCGCGGTCAGATCAAGGACGCGCTGGACATATCCGAGAGGACGACGGTAGCGGAACAGCTCGCCGACCAGCTCGGCCAGGGAGTCGTGAATGTCGTTCAGGAGACCGCGGTGGGCGGAGCGCTGGCCGCGCTGCTCGCCAAGGCGCTGGCGATCCCCGCCGTGAAGGTGGCCATGATGAAGGCGCTGAGCACGGTGCTGGCCAGTGCGGCCTTCAAGAAGATCCTCCTCGTCGTCGGCAAGAAGCTCGGCGTCGCGCTTTTTGTGAAGCTGGCCCTGGTCAAGATCGTGGGCGTGAGGGCCGGCGCGATGACGGCGGTGATCGTCATCCCGATCGTCATCTGGTTCCTCGTCCACCAGTGGCAGACCTTCCCTGAGAAGGTCGCCGGGAAGGTGTCGAAGGAGGTGGCGGACAAACTCGTCGCCGAGAACGACACCCTGGCCAAGCGGATCGCCACCGCGTTCGTGGCCGCCGCTCTGGAAGTTTTGGACGACCTGCTGGAGCACATTCACGACCGGTTGCTCGAGGAAGCCTCCTGATCCCGGCACCCACAAGCCCTGGGTGCGCGGGAGAGAAAGGCCCGGCATCCCGTGGAACAGGGGGTGACACGGGATGCCGGGCCTGGGCGTGGCCGCCGCGCGGCTGGGTTGACGTGATGGGGAACGCGTACGGCCACGCGCTGGAAGGGCACGGCGGCGCGCGATCATCCTCGGGTCGGCGCGTCTTCCCCCGGCGTACCGTGGGCACGCGCCGCCGCGCCCGGCCTATGGCCCGCCCTCAGGCGGGAAGTGCACGCGGGCAGTGGCGTGAGCGTGAGCGTTCGGGCGGCGGACGTCGGTCACGCTCGTCCCCCGCTCGTCGCGGCGTCGATCATCTCCGCGTCCCGCATCGCCTCCCACAGCTCCTCCGGCGTACGCGCGTCGACCACCAACCCCCGCGACACCGGCCAGGCGGCGAACGCGATAAACCGGCGCGACCACGGCCCATACACGACCACCCACCCGGGCTCCTCCGCATCGAGACGCGCCGCCTGCTCCCGCTGCCGCACGTCCCACCGAATCCGCCGCACCGGCGTGTACGGCACGCCACAGCGATGCCGCCCTGCCGTCACCGGCCGCGCACCCCCTGTTCACGGCCGGGGCGACGAGCGTGATCACCTCTCTCCCCGCTCGCCTTGTGGACGGCCGTGAACGTGCCGTTGTCGTGCTCGATGACGTCGAACTCAGGTCTGCCTGCGAGAGCCCTGCATGCCGTGTTGTCGGCCATGTACGCAGGGTAACTCAACTTCCCTATACCTCACTACGGTTACCCGCAGGTATCTCTAGGTGTCTGCATAGATCTAACGTCGACCGCGTGATCGACTGGCGCCCCAACGCTCCGAAGTGGGAGCAGATAGCCGAGGTGATCCGAGCCAGGATCGCGGACGGGACCTACCCGCCCGATACGGCCGTACCGTCCGAGCACGCCCTCGTACGCGAGTTCGGCGTGGCCAGAGCCACGGCTCGCAAGGTGCTGGTGCGCTTGCGCGAAGCCGGCGTGATCTACACGGTGCGCGGGATGGGATCGTTCGTCACACCGCCGGACAAGGCAACCGACCAGCGCGCCGAGGCCTGAAAGCCCCAGGTTCCAGAGAACCCATGCGATGAACGTGACCGAAGGAACCCGCTCATCGCATCACGCGTCGTGAAACCAGCGACTACGGCCGTCGCCCGTCGTGCTGCTCTCGGGCATGCGTCCTGCACCTTCCGGCGGACTCGACGGCCAAGAGGCCATCGCGCACGTCCTGGGTCATGCGAGCGGGGCGGCCGTACCCGGCATCGCCCTTCGAGCCACGGATGGAGACGACAAAATGCGCAAACTGAGCCGCCTCGGCATGTGAAGATCTCCATGGCCAGTTCGGCAACCGGCCACAACCCGGCACTCGCATAGGAAGGGCCCGGCAAGGGGAGAAATCATGGTTCGTCGCTGGAGTCCTGACGGCATACCCGCACCGATCGCGGCGTACAACCACCTGGCGGCCGTGCCAGAGGGTCATGAGCTGGTCGTCTTCGCCGGGCAGGTGGGCACGCTCAGCGACGGCAGCCTCGCCGGTCCCGACGCGGAGGCGCAGGCCAGGCAGGCCCTCGCCAACATCGAGGCGCTGCTCGGCACGCTCGGCGCCACCCCGGCCAACCTGGTCAAGCTGTTCACGCTGGTCGCCGGACGCGAGCACCTGCCCGGCCTGCGCGCCGCACTACGCGACACGCTCGGCAGGTGGTTCCCCGACGGCGACGTACCCCCGAACACGCTCGCCGTGGTCGCCGGGCTCGCGACCCCCGAGATCGTCGTCGAGATCGAGGCCATGGCCGCGGTCCCGCGCCGGCACCCGACGGGCGAGTAGCCGTACGTCCGCTACCGCGCCCGCTTCCGGCCCAGCGAGTGTAAGGACAAGCGGCACGAACTTCCATGCCTGACGGTAAAGAGCGGCTCGAGCACGCCCAGTGACGGGCCGTACCGGACGTAGGGCACAGGTCCCACGAGCACGGCCCTGGAGTCCTTGCTCACCGAGGCTCGCGATCCCGACGAGCGGGAGAAGGTGGTCGCCGCCTCCCGGGCGGCAGCTCTGGTGGCCTGCTCATGGCCCCGTGCCGAACTCACCGCCCTGTCCTACCGGGTGCGCGAGGTGCCGGGCGACCCGCTTCCCGGCAAACTCGCCGCCTGCGCGTCCAACCGGGAGCGTGCTGCGGTCATCGCCGCCGAGCTGGAAAGTCGCGGCGGGTTTCCGCTGGTCCGGTCGTGGCGCACCGCCAGCGACGCCGCTGCGATCCACCGGATGCGGGAGTTGCTCGCCGACCCTCGGCGCGTTCTGGAGCGCGTACGGGGCTACCTTGAGATGTCGCTGCGTCGGCTCTATCGATGCCGCAATATCGTGCTCCACGGAGGTTCCATCGGCGGGATCGCCCTCCCCGCCGCGCTCCGTACCACCGCTCCGCTGGTCGGCGCCGCCCTGGACCGTATCGCACACGCCCACCTGGTCGCCGACACGCCGCCGCTCGTCCTCGCCTCCCGCGCCGAGACCGCCCTCCGCATGGTCGGCGACGACCTTGGCCCCGGCCTCTGCGACCTCATCGACTGAAGACGTGCCGGGCGGGAGCAAGGGACCGATGACGTCTCGCGTCGGGGTCCGGCGCACGATCATCTGGCATTGGTTCGGCATGGGCATGGGAAAAGGCCCCTCCCAAGATCGGAAGGGGCCTCTGAGCTGAGCCGCCTGAGGGAATCGAACCCTCGACCTACGCATTACGAGTGCGTCGCTCTGGCCGACTGAGCTAAGGCGGCGGTGCCATACGGCGAGAAAGAGTCTACAGGGTCGGAGGCGGTGTGCGCTCCTCGGTTAGCCCCGGTGGCGTGGGCGGGTCACTCGCGCTCCGGGCAGCGGACGCCGTCGGCGGGCGCGGTGCGCGAGATGAGGTAGCGGTCGACGAGGCGGTCGACGCAGGCCGAGCCCGTCTTGTACGCGGTGTGGCCGTCGCCCTCGTAGGTGATGAGGCGGCCCGACCTGAGCTGGGTGGACAGGGCCTGGGACCACTCGTACGGCGTGGCGGGGTCGCGTGTGGTGCCGATGACGACGATGGGGGGCGCGCCCTCGGCGGTGATGCGGCGGCCGGTGTCGTCGCCCTTGACCGGCCAGTAGGCGCACGGCAGCGAGCCCCAGGCGATGTACGCGCCGAAGCGCGGCGATTCGGTCGACTCGGCGGCGCGGCGGTAGGCGTCGATGTCCCGCGGGTAGACCCGGTCGACGCAGTTGATCGCGGTGTTCGCCTCGGTCTGGTTGGAGTACGTGCCGTCAGGGCGGCGGCCGATGAGCAGGTCGGCGGTGGAGATGAGGGTGGTGCCGTCGCCCGCGAGCGCCTGGGCGATCGCTTGGCGCAGCACCGGCCAGGAGCCGCGGTCGTACAGCGGGGTGGCGACGCCGAGCATCGCCCACGCCTCGGTGACCGGGCGGGCGTCGGTCCTGTTGCGCAGCGGCCGGGCGTCGATGCGGCGCATCAGCGCGGAGAACTCCTCCAGGGCGCCGTCGAGCTCGCGGCTGTCGAAGGGGCAGGAGGCGTCCTCGAAGCAGTCCTTGAGGAACGCCTCCAGCGCGACCTCGAAGCCGCGCGCCTGGGCCTCGCTCGACTCCAGCGGGTCCAGGGACGGGTTCACCGCGCCGTCGAGCACGAGGGCGCGCACCTTGTCCGGGAACAGGTGGGCGTACACCGCGCCGAGGAGCGTGCCGTACGACTTGCCGAGGTAGGTGAGGCCCTCGTCGCCGAGGACCGCGCGCAGCACGTCCATGTCGCGGGCGGCGTTCACGGTGCCGACGTGCGGCAGCAGCTTGCCGGACTTGGCCTGGCAGCCCTCGGCGAACGCCCGGGCGCTGCGCTCGAGCGCGCTCACCTCGCTCTCCTCGTCGGGGGTGGCGTCGAGGCCGACGTGCCGGTCGAGCTCGGAGCCGGACAGGCAGCGCACCGGCGAGGACTCGCCGACGCCGCGCGGGTCGAAGCCGACGATGTCGAACCGGGCCCGGATCTCCTTGGACACGATGTACTCGGCGCTGCGCGCGTACTCGATGCCGGATCCGCCGGGCCCGCCGGGGTTGACGAGGAGCGAGCCGATGCGGTCCCCGGTGGCGGGCAGCCGGACCACGCTGATCTTGATCTGCTCGCCGTCCGGGTCGTCGTAGTCGAGCGGTACGGCGACGCGGGCGCACTGGAAGCCCTGCCCGCAGTCCGACCAGGACACCTTCTGGCCGTAGTACCGCTGCAGGCCCGCAGGCGCCGCCGTGGCGCCGGTGCCGGGGGCCGCGGACGCGGACCCGCCGCCCCGTCCGCCCGCGGGCTCGCCGCCGGTCGCGCCGCACCCGGCGGCGAGGGCCGCCGCGGCGAGCAGGGCCGCGATGCGCCGCCGCCTCACCGGTCGTCCGCCTTCCCGCCGTAGGTCTCCTCGTACGCCTGGCGGGGCGCGCACACGCTCGCCCGCGAGCAGGAGCAGCGCCGGCCGCCGTCGTTGAGCCGCACCACGACCTGGTCGGCGGGCACGTTGTGGCCCACCACGGTGCCCGGGCCCTCCGGCGTCTCCACCTGGGTGCCAACGCGCGGCGCGGAGGCCCGGAACTCCTGGTAGAGCGGGTGCTCGTACTTCAGGCAGCACATCAGCCGCCCGCACGCGCCGGCGATGCGCAGCGGGTTGACCGGCAGGTCCTGGTCCTTGGCCATGCGCACCGAGACCGGCTCGAAGTCCTTGAGGAAGGTCGCGCAGCACAGGTCGCGCCCGCACGGGCCGATGCCGCCCTGCAGCCGGGCCTCGTCGCGCGGGCCGATCTGCCGCAGCTCGACGCGGGCGCGCAGGTTGCGCGCGAGGTCGCGGACGAGCTGGCGGAAGTCGACGCGGTGCGGCGCGGAGAAGTAGACGGTGTAGACGTTGTCGGCGTCGAGGTAGTCGATGCCGACCACCTTCATCGGCAGCCCGTGCCGTTTGATCAGGCGCTTGGCGACGCTCCGCCCCTCGGCGCGCTTGCGCCGGTTGTTCTCGTCGCGGACGAGGTGCTCCTCCTGGGCGAGGCCCTGGCACACCGGCAGGCCCTCGATGTCCTCGCTGACCCACTGCGGCGGCCACACGCACTCGGCCACCTCGGGCCCCGACCCGGTGGGCACGAGCACCTTGTCCCCCACCTTTGGCCGGTGCGGACCGGGATCGAGGTAATAGAGCCGCCCATAGCGGGTGAAGCTCACCGCCATGATCATGCCCACGTCGCCGCGCTCCCCTTCCGTCAGGTACGGCGTGCCTGCACTCGCCACCCTACGCGGCCCGGGCGGTTTCGGCCCGTGCCCTGGGTCACATCGGGCTCGGCACATCGAAGCAACGGCGCAGGACGCACAAATACTCCCCGCCGCGTCGCTCGCGGCGGGGAGCGTCACGCCCGGCCGGGGCGGGCCGTACCGGGGCTACCAGGCCGCGGCGGTCCTGGGCTCGGCGCCGACGGTGGCCAGGGTGCGGTAGCCGCCGGTGTCCGCCACCACGCCGTACTCGCCGCCGCGCCGTACCAGGAACCGGGTGCCGCCGCCGTCGCCGTCCACCAGGCAGAGCAGGCCCTCATCGATCCGGGTGAGGTGGCGCAGCGGCTCGCCACTGGACGCGTCGAACTCGGCGACGCCCACCGTGGCCGCCTCGGGCCGCGCCGCGGCGGGCGGGAACCCCACGCCCGCGTACAGGCGGGTGCCGTCCGGGGAGATCGTCACCCCGCACACGACGTCGCCCCACGGCCCGGTGAGGGGGACCATGCGGCTCCGGCGCAGGTCGCCGGGCTCGGTGGTGGTGTCGAGCACCCGGACCCGCCCGTCGGGCACCCGCACGTAGCGGACGTCGTCCGAACCGGCCGTGGGCACCGGCTTCGGCACCGGCGAGGCCAGGTACGGCCGGCCGTCGGCGCCGCCGAAGTACGGCTCCCGGATCGGGGGGTCGGTCGGATCCGGCGTGATCGGATGTTTCGGGAGCGCGAAGCTCTCCGCCGGCGCGGGCTCGGGAACCGCCGCGCCGTCGCCCGGCCGCACCGGCGAGGGCGGCCCCGAGGCGGCGGGGGACGGGGTCGCGGCGGCCGACGCCTCGGGGGACGCCGACGGGGTGGGCTCGCGGAGTGCGGCCTCCGGCGACGGCACCACCTCGGCGGGGACCGGTTGGACGTCCGTCGACGAGACGACCTCGGGCTCCGTGAACGCCGCATCCCCCGAGCCGGGCCGCGGCGACCCGACCCGGAACACGGTCAGCAGCGTCGCCTCCCGGAAGGCGAGGTACCGCCCGTCGCGGCTCAGGGACAGGCCGGTGACCGGCCGGTCCCCGCGCCACTCGCGGGTACGCCCGGTCGCGGTGTCGGCCACGGTGATCCGGCCCGTCGTGGCGGCCGGCCGGCACGACTGCAGGCCGTACGCCACCGTCGACCCGTCCCCGCTCACCGCGAGCGAGCTGACCAACATGCCCTCCGGCGGCCCGTACGGCAGGGCCTCCGGCTTGGCCACCCGCCCGTCCTCGCCCACGGTGAACCGGTACAGCCGCGGCCTGCAGTCCTTCGCCTCGGTGGCCGCGTAGAAGGTCCGGTTGTCCCCGGCCGCCGCCACGTGCGCGTACCACTCCCGCCCGGACGGCGCGGCGATCCGGCCGACCTCGCGCCCCGAGTCGCTCGACCGCACCACGACGTCCGCGCCGGCCACGTGCGCGAAGAACCGGGGCAGGGGCGCGGCGCCGTCCGCGGGCGTCACGCGCTCACCGAACCCCGACCGATACACGGTCACGCCGCCCGCGATGGCGAGCACGACCGCGGCCGCCGCGGCGAGCGGCGTGAGCCAGGGGCGGGGCCGCGGTTCCGGAAGCCGCAGCGGAGGCGCCTCCGTGATCGTCTCCCCGGCCGCGGTCGTCGCGTCGCGCAGCCGTTCGATGATGTCCCGCACGTTCACCTCCGTCACCTGTCCCGCTCCTCCAGCAGGCGGCCGAGCGCGGCGAGCGCCCGGTGGGTGGTCGACTTGACGGTCCCGCGGCTCACGCCCATCACCCGGGCGGTCTCCTCCTCCGACAGCTCGGCGTAGTAGCGCAGCACGAGCGCCTCCCGCTGGCGGCGCGGCAGCCGGTGCAGCGCGGCGAGCACGGCCCGCCGTTCCGCGTCGAGCATCGCGGCCGACTCGGCGGACCACACCGGCGGCTCGTAGGTCCGGGCGAAGAAGGAGGGCAACCGGCGACGGCGCAGCACGCTGCGCGACGCGTTGAGCACGGCGCTGCGCAGGTAGACCAGGGCGTTGTCCGGGTGGCGTAACCGGTGGTAGCGGCGGTGGAGGCCGAGGAACGCCTCCTGCACCACGTCCTCGGCCGTCTCCCGGTCACCGACCATGATCAGGGCGAGCCGGGTGAGGCCGAGCGCGTGCTCGGCGTAGAGCGCGCTGATCGCGTCGTCCGCCTCCGGTGCGCCGCGCGAGGGGCCTAGGTCGAGGATCTCCGCCTGCATGTTCCAGAGACGCCGCCGCGCGCCCAAGGTTGCCTACCCGGCGGTGTGATTCCCGCGGTACGGCCGGGCGGCCCCGGTCAGCGGAGCGCGAGGGCCATCGCCTCGACGGCGATCTGCGGGTTGACGTTCGCGGCGAGCCGCTTGCGGCACTGCATGATCGCGTCCACCCGGCGCAGCGTGGTCTCCGGGGTGGAGGCGCGGGCCACGGCCTCCACGTCGGCGCGCCGGTCCTCGTTGGTGAGCTCCACCGGCGCCCCGAACTGTACGGCGAGCACGTCCCGGTAGAACGCGACCAGGTCGAGCAGGGCGGCGTCGAGGGTGTCCCGCTTGATCCGGGTGGCACGGGACTTCTGCCGCTCCTCCAGCTCCTTCAGCGCCCCGGCGGCGCCGCGCACCAGGCCGCGGCCGAGGCCCTTGCCGGTCGAGCCCTCGCCGTACACCTTGCGCAGCTCGGCGGTCTCCGCCTCGTTCAGCTCGGCGGTGGCCGCGGCGGCCTCCTCCTCGGCGGTCTTCACCAGCCGCTCGGCGGCGGCCACGCACTCGCCGACGCCGGTGAGCTCGCGGGGCAGGCTGAGCACCGCGTCGCGGCGGCGCCGGGTCTCCTCGTCGAGGGCGAGGCGGCGGGCGCGGCCCACGTGCCCCTGGGAGGCGCGGGCGGCGAACGCGGCGGTCTCCGGGTCGACCCCGTCCCGGCTGACGAGCAGCTCGGCGATCGCGTCGGCGGGCGGGGTGCGCAGCGTCACCACGCGGCACCGGGACCGGATGGTGACGAGCATGTCGTCGGGGGACGGCGCGCACAGCAGCCACACCGTCCGCGGCGGCGGCTCCTCGATCGCCTTGAGCAGGGCGTTCGCGGCGGCCTCGGTGGCCCGGTCGGCGTCCTCGAACAGCACCACCCGCCAGCGGCCGAGGGTCGGGGCGCCCGCGGCGCGCAGCACCAGCTCGCGGGTCTGCCGCACGCTGTAGGAGAGGCCGTCGGGCCGTACCACCTCCAGGTCGGGGTGGGAGCCGACCTCCACCTGGCGGCACAGCTCACAGGTGCCGCAGCCCTGCTGCGGGCAGAGCAGCGCGGCGGCGAAGGCGCGGGCCGCGTCCGACCGGCCGGACCCGGGCGGGCCGGTGAACAGCCAGGCGTGGGTCATGCCGGACCCGGCGGCGGCGCGCCGCAGCACCTCGATCGCGTGGTCCTGGCCCACGAGTGCGTCGAACACGCTCATCGCAACCTCACCGCCGGTCGCGGATCGCCGGCATGGTGCCGGTGGCGGCCTCGGCGTCCCCCGGCACCGGGTCGGGCAGGATCTCCCGCACCCGGTCCTGCACGATCGCGGCGATCTCCTCGGGCGTCTGCGTGCCGTCGACCACGAGGTAGCGGTCCGGGTCGGCGGCGGCGAGCGCCCGGAACTCGCGGCGCACCCGCTCGTGGAACTCGAGCGGCTCGGCCTCGATGCGGTCCGCGGGCGAGGCGAACCGGGCGAGCCCCACCTCGGGCGGCACGTCGACCACGATCGTGAGGTCGGGCACGAGCCCGCCGGTGGCCCACTCGTTGATCCGGGCCACGTCCTGCTGGTCGAGGGCGCGGCCCGCCCCCTGGTAGGCGAGCGAGGAGTCGACGTACCGGTCGCTCACCACGATCGCGCCGCGCTCCAGGGCCGGGCGGATCACCTTCTCCACGTGCTCGGCCCGGTCGGCCGCGTACAGCATGGTCTCGGCCCGGGCCGACAGGCCCTGGTGGGCCGCGTCGAGCAGGATCGCGCGCAGCCGCATGCCCACCTTGGTCGCGCCCGGCTCGCGGGTCTGCTCCACGTCGTAGCCCTGGTCGCGCAGCCAGATGGCGAGCATGCGGGCCTGGGTGGTCTTGCCGGAGCCCTCGCCGCCCTCGAACGCGATGAACACGCCACGCCGCCGCTCGGGGCCCGGCTCGTCCGGGACGTACCGGGCGCCGCGCAGCGCGGCCGCCAGGTCGGCGAGGAGTGGCACGTTCCGGCGGTCGTCCATGTGGCGCAGCGCGACCACGCCGACCGTGATCGCGAGCAGCGCGCCGATCACCAGCACGAGGTTCGGGCCGCCGAAGGTGTACGACACGGTCGGGGCGAGCCGGTAGGTGTGCTGGCCGAACAGCGCGGCGAGGGCCGGGGCCACGGCGACCACGACGAGCAGCACGACCCGGGCGAGCGACTGGAGGAACGCGAAGGTACGGCCGCGCAGCCCGTCCTCGACCTCCAGGCCGATCAGCGTGTAGCCGATGATCCACGCGATGCCCGCGCACGCGCCCAGCGCCACGGTGAGCACCGTGACCACCACCATGTTCGTGATCAGCGCGATCGCCGTGAGCACCAGGCCCGCGGCCACGATCGCCAGCCCGAACAGGCGGCGCCGGGACAGCTCGCGCAGCAGCCGCAGCCCGAAGAACATGCCGAGCGCCATGCCCGCGAACACCGCGGCGAACACCGCGCCGTACGCCGGGTCGCCGCCGCCCAGCGCGGCCACGTACAGCCGGGCCACGCCGATCACCGCGCCGCCCGCGGCGAACGCCCCGGCCATGCCGATCACCAGGCCGCGCACCAGCGGGGTGCGGCCCACGTACCGCCAGCCGTCGGCGATCTGGCGGAGCACCGAGGGTGCGGAGATCGCGCGCCGCGGGATGTCCTTCAGCGTGAAGATCAGGATCGCGGAGACCCAGTACGCGAGCGCGTTGACGTACAGGGCGAGGCTCGCCGGCTCGGCCGCGAACGACGGCACCGCGCCGCCGAGCATCTCGGCGACGAGCGACAGCACCGAGAACAGCGCCGCGGCGAGCGGGGCCGTGCCGTACGTGACGAGGAGGTTGAACCGGTTCGCCTCCTCCAGCTGGTCCTTCGGCACCAGGTTGGGGACGGTCGCGTCCTTGGCCGGCACCCAGAACAGGTTCACGCACTCGAGCAGGACCGTGGCGACCAGCATCCACCGGTAGCTGCCGACGAGCGGGATCGACAGCACCACGGCGAACCGGGCCACGTCCGCGACGACCATGGTGAGCCGCCGGTCGAACCGGTCGGCCACCGCCCCGGCGATCGGGCCGAGCAGTACGGCGGGCAGCATCTTCGCCAGGAACACGCCGCCGATCGCCAGGCTCTGCACCTGGAACCCGGAGTCCCGGGTGAAGTGGCTCGCCAGCGCGGTGAGCGCGATCAGGTTGAGCCAGTCGCCGAGGCTGCACACCGACATCGCCGTCCACAGCTTGCGGAACGGCGCGTTGGCCAGCACGTGCGGGCGCCTCCGCCGTGTGGCGGGCCGGCCGGGGGTGGTCATGGGTATCAGGTTATCGGTGCGCCGACCCGCCCCGGTATCGATCGCAGCGGCCCGGCTACGGCTGGTTGGCGGCGGCCTTGGCCCGGCCCCGCTTGGTCGTGGTGCCGCGGGCCCGGCGCTCGGCGAGCAGCTCGGCCGCGCGCTGCACGGTGATCTCCTCGACCGTGTCGCCCTTGCGCAGCGACGCGTTCGTCTCGCCGTCGGTGACGTACGGGCCGAACCGGCCCTCCTTCACCACGATCGGCCGCTTGGAGTTCGGGTCCTCGCCGAGCTCGCGCAGCGGCGCGGCGGACGCGGCGCGGCCGCGGCCCCGCTGCTTGGGCTGGGCGAACAGTTCCTTGGCCTGCTCGAGGGTGATGGTGAACAGCTCCTCCTCGGAGGAGAGCGACCGCGAGTCCGAGCCCTTCTTCACGTACGGGCCGAACTTGCCGTTGTGCGCGGTGACCTCCTCGCCGTCGAGCTCGCCGAGCACGCGAGGCAGCGAAAGCAGCTTGAGCGCGTCCTCGAGCGTGATCGTCTCCAGCGACATCGACTTGAACAGCGAGGCGGTGCGCGGCTTGGCCGCGCCCTTCTTCGCCTTGCCGGTGCCGTTCGCCTCGGCCTCCTCCGGGAGGATCTCGGTGACGTACGGCCCGAAGCGGCCGCTCTTCGCCACGATGATCCGCCCGGTCTCCGGGTCCACGCCGAGCTCGCGCTCGCCGCTCGGCTGGGCGAACAGCTCCTCGGCCTTCTCCGCGGTGAGCTCGTCCGGGGCGAGGTTCTCCGGCACGTTCACCCGCACGCCGTTCCGCTCCAGGTACGGCCCGTAGCGGCCGACCCGGATCACGATGTCGCTGCCCTTGATCGGGAACGAGCTGATCTCCTTGGCGTCGATGTCGCCGAGGTCGCTCACCAGGTCCTTGAGGCCGACGTCGCCGTCGTCGCCGTAGTAGAAGTGGCGCAGCCAGCGCACCCGCTCGGTCTCGCCGCGGGCGATCGCGTCGAGGCACTCCTCCATGCGCGCGGTGAACTCGTAGTCCACCAGGTTGCCGAAGTGCTGCTCGAGCAGGTTGACCACGGCGAACGCGAGGAACGACGGCACCAGCGCGGTGCCCTTCTTGAACACGTAGCCGCGGTCGAGGATCGTCCCGATGATCGACGCGTACGTCGACGGGCGGCCGATCTCCCGGTCCTCCAGCTCCTTGACGAGCGAGGCCTCGGTGTACCGGGCCGGCGGGCGGGTGGTGTGGCCCTCGGCGGCGAGCTCGCGGGCGGCGAGCACCTGGCCCTCGGCGAGGGTGGGCAGCCGCCGCTCGGAGTCGTCCCGGTCGGTCGACGGGTCGTCGGCGCCCTCCACGTACGCCTTGAGGAAGCCGTGGAACGTGATCGTGCGGCCGCTCGCGCTGAACTCCACGGCCTCGCCGGTGCTCGAGACGCCGCCGACCTTCACGCTCACCGACTCACCGGTGGCGTCCTTCATCTGGGAGGCGACGGTGCGCTGCCAGATCAGCTCGTACAGGCGGAACTCGTCGCCCTGCAGCCCGGTCTCGGCCGGGGTGCGGAACTCCTCACCGGCCGGGCGGATCGCCTCGTGCGCCTCCTGGGCGTTCTTCACCTTGCTGGTGTAGACGCGCGGCTTGTCGGACACGTAGGCCGGGCCGTACAGCTTGAGCGCCTGGCGGCGGGCGGCGGCGACCGCGGTCTCCGACAGCGTGATGCTGTCGGTACGCATGTAGGTGATGTAGCCGTTCTCGTACAGCCGCTGCGCCACCTGCATCGTGTACTTGGCCGAGAAGCCGAGCTTGCGGCTCGCCTCCTGCTGCAGGGTCGTGGTCCGGAACGGCGCGTACGGCTTGCGCGTGTACGGCTTGCGCTCGATCGAGGTGACGGTGAACGTGGCCCCGGCGAGCCGGTCGGCGAGGCCGCGGGCGGCCTGCTCGTCGAGGTGGACGACGTCGGTGGTGCGCAGCGTGCCGTCGCTGGTGAAGTCGCGGCCCTGGGCCACGCGGCGGCCGTCGACCGCGGTGAGCGTCGCGTGGAAGGTGGGCGTCTCCTCGTCCGGGCGCCGGGTGTCGAACAGCGCGCGGATGTCCCAGTAGCCCGCGGGGGTGAACGCCATGCGCTCCCGCTCGCGCTCGACCACGAGGCGGGTGGCCACCGACTGCACCCGGCCGGCGGACAGCCGCGGCTTGACCTTCTTCCACAGGACCGGGCTCACCTCGTAGCCGTAGAGGCGGTCGAGGATGCGCCGGGTCTCCTGGGCGTCGACGAGCCGCAGGTTGAGGTCGCGCGGGTTCGCCACCGCCTCCCGGATCGCCTGCGGGGTGATCTCGTGGAAGACCATGCGCCGCACCGGCACCTTGGGCTTGAGCACCTCGCGCAGGTGCCAGGCGATCGCCTCCCCCTCGCGGTCCTCGTCGGTGGCGAGGTAGAGCTCGTCGGCGTCCTTCAGGAGCTGCTTGAGCTTGGTGACCTGGGCCTTCTTGTCGGGGTTGACGATGTAGAGAGGTTCGAAGTCGTGCTCCACGTTGACGCCAAGCCGGGCCCACGGCTCCCCTTTGTACTTCTCGGGGATGTCCTCGGCCTTCTCGGGCAGGTCGCGGATGTGACCGATGCTCGACTCCACGATGTAGCCGCGCCCGAGGTAACCGGCGATCGTCTTCGCCTTAGCGGGCGACTCGACGATCACCAGCCGGGTTCCGTCGGCCTTCCCGTCCTTGGCTGGCACGCTACTTCCTACCTCGCTTGCTCAGGTCGCTCCCGTGGGCCCGTGGCGGGTCCGCCGGGAATCCTCGTCCGGGTGTCGCTAACCAGGGTTCCCTCCCACACGGGTTACCCCGTCCCCTCCCGGAAACTCCACTCCCATTGATATTCACGAGGGAGCAGAATAGAGCCCAGAGGGTTCCGTAGTCCCGCAGGCCACCTCTGGGAGACTAATCGCTGTGGTCGAGTACTCCTACTTGGATCTGTACTTCTCGCGGGATACCTCGCGGGAGGACGCCCGCAGGGTCCTCACCGATCACGCGGAGTACGGCGACTGGGAACTGTACCGGCTGAGACGTTATCCCGACGGCAGGAGGCACGTACGCCTGCGCCGGAAGATCATCAGGGTGGTCCGCACGATGTGATCGACGCTGATCGTTCCCGCGCGGCTCTCCCGGCGTGATCCTCCCGCCGGTGCCGGTCCCTGTGCCGTCTTCCGTCCCCAAGCGCCCGAGTATAGGGAATCGCGCGCCGTGATGTGATATCGCCGAGGACAGGGCTTTGCCCGTCCCGGGCCGCGCCCCCGGAACGGGCAAAGCGTCTGGGCTCCCGGCCGCGCCGTGCGCGGGCGCGGCCGGGATCGGTCGTGCCGCCGAGAGCCGCGGCCGGCCCCGGTGGGCACCGCACCGGGTACGGCACGGCGGCTGCGCGGTCTCGGCCTGGCCGGCGGTTACCTGCGGCCGAAGCGGAACCGGCGGGTGAACGCGAAGAACGCGGTCGTGGCCGCGAACAGGGTGCCGAGGGCCATGGTGAGGAAGGCACCGGCGTCCATCCCGGCGGGCTTGGCCGTCTCCTCGGCGCTCACCAGCTTGATCGGCAGGATGTCGGTGGCCGACCCGCCGGACGCGGGCGCCTTGCCGATCGGGAGGTTCGACACCAGCGGCAGGTTGGGCAGCTCGGTGAGGCCGCCCGGCAGCGGGGCGAGCTGGCCCGGGAGCTGCGGGACGCCGCCGGGCACCGGCACGAGCCTGTGACCGGTCGCCTTCGGCAGCTTGGGACGGCCCGGCTGGACCGGGTGGGCCGCCTTCTTGGCGGGCTTGACCGGCGCGGCCGAGAGCAGGCCGGCGTGGTGCACCTTGCGCAGGCCGCGCGCGCTGGAGGAGACGACCTTGGCGCTGCCGAGGCACCCGGCGGCGGCGTCGCCGAGGACCGCGACCGCGTTGCCGCAGGCGTTCACCGGCGCGGTGATCGGGGCGACGATCTGGTTGCCGCCGAGGATGCTGCCGACGCCCGAGGTGCGGTTGCCACCCGCGCCGGAGCCGCCGCCCACGACCTTGGCGCCGCCGAGGCAGGCGGCCTCGGAGCGGCCGAGCACCGCCACCGCGTTGCCGCACACGTTGACCGGGGCGGTGATCGGGGCGACGATCTGGTTGCCGCCGAGGATCGACGACCGGCCGGAGGTACGGTTGCCACCCGCGCCGGAGCCGCGCCCCACGACCTCGGCGCCGCCCTTGCACCCGGCGAACGCGTTCCCGAGCACGGCCACCGCGTTGCCGCACACGTTGACCGGCGCGGTGATCGGCGCGACCACCTGGTTACCGCCGAGGATCGACGACCGCCCCGAGGTACGGTTGCCACCCGCACCGGAGCCCGAGCCGCCGGAGCGCTTCACCGTGACGCCGCCCTTGCACCCCGCGGCACCGTTGCCCACGGCGTTGCCGCAGGCGTTCACCGGCGCGGTGATCGGCGCGACCACCTGGTTGCCGCTGCCCACGCCGAAGCGCCCGTCGGTGTCGTTGCCGCCGGATCCGCGCCCGCCGGCCCGGCGCCCGAACCTGCCGCCGTAGCCGTTGTCGTCGCCGCCCTGCTTCACCTTCGCCCCGCCCTTGCAGCCGGAGAAGGCGCCGCCGAGCGCGGCGACCGAGTTGCCGCACACGTTGACCGGCGCGGTGATCGGCGCGACCACCTGGTTACCGCCGAGGATCGACGACCGCCCCGAGGTACGGTTGCCACCCGCACCGGAGCCCGAGCCGCCCCTGCCGCTGCTCTTGACCTTGGCACCGCCCTTGCACCCGGCGGCGGCCTCGCCGAGCACCCCGACGGCGTTGCCGCAGGCGTTCACCGGCGCGGTGATCGGCGCGACCACCTGGTTACCGCCGAGGATCGACGACCGCCCCGAGGTACGGTTGCCACCCGCACCCGAGCCGGAACCGCCCCTGCCGCTGCTCTTGACCTTGGCGCCGCCCTGGCAGGCCGCGTCGGCGCTGCCGAAGAGCGAGACCGCGTTGCCGCAGGCGTTGACGGGCGCGGTGATCGGGGCGACGACCTGGTTGCCGCCGAGGATCGACGACCGGCCCGAGGTGCGGTTGCCGCCCGCGCCCGAACCGGGGCCGTTCTCGACGGAGGCGCCGCCGCGGGACGCCGCGTTGGCGTCACCGAGGATCCCGATGGCGTTGCCGCTGATGTCGACCGGGAGGGTCACCGGCAGGTCGATCTGGTTGCCGCCGCCGATCGAGTAGCGGCCGTCGGTGTCGGCCCAGGCGGTGCCGCCGCCGGTGAGGGCCATGACGCCGAGCGCGAGCAACGCCGCGGGCTTCGCGCCCTTCGCCCAAGTGCGCATAGAAGCTCCTTGATGCTTGTCGTGGGGGATTTCTGACAGCCGCGACGGCACGACAGGGCAGGCGGCGGGGAGCACCGCACAGCGGGGGCCCCACGGCCGTCGCGATCAATGAACGGAGGAGATCAGACGGATCACTCGCACGGAGCGCGGCGATATGACTCCGGAGGGTAGGCGCACTCCGCCGGCCGTACCCCACTCAGGGGGACGCCGTCACACGCGAGATCAGTCAGGAGAGAACGCGGGTTCGTCCGCCGCTGTACGGACGACCGGAGGAAGCGTCCCCGCCGGAGGGGCGGGAAACGCCATCAGCCGTGGATCATCGATCGATCGCACGGCATCCCCGAAAGGCGGCCCGAGCGGGCCGACACCACCACCGGACCGCGGCGCCAGTGCGTAGGCGCCGACCTTGTGGACGATGGTGGACGGTGCGGTGTGGCCAGGCGCGTACTGGAATGTGAGCCCGTGGACGCCGCGCCCGGCCATCGCCTCGGCTTCCGTCGAGGCGTCGACCGCGCCGAAGGACCGCACCTGGTCCAGCTCGGCGCGGACCGAGGCGGTGATCCGGGAGTCGCCGGAAGGGAGCGTGTCCGCTGCCGCGGGGGCGGCACCGACCCAGCCGAGGAGGAACACGCCCAGGACCCAGCCGACGAGGAAGAGCCCGCCGAGAAGCAGGCGACGCCCCAGGCGGGAAGCGCCGGACCGCACCTTCCGGTCGCTCCCCGCCGCGGGCACCCCGTCACCGGGGCCGGCCACCGGCAGGCACGGCATGTCGGGCGCCGAACCGCCCTGCACCGACTGCGTGCCTGCCACGCGACCCTCCTTGGACGTCCGGGCACGCTCCGCACACACGGAGGCACCCGGTGTGGACCACCCTGGATCACCCCTTCAACGCTCAGTTACGTTAGCAGCACTTCACGTGATGGCAATGGATTTCGGTGAATTTCGCTGGGGCGGTCAGCAGAGATCCAGGAACCGGTCAAGAACCCGCACGCCGAACGTGAGCGCGTCCACCGGAACCCGCTCGTCCACGCCGTGGAACATGCCGGAGAAGTCCAGGTCGGGCGGGAGCCGCAGCGGGGTGAACCCGAACCCGCGGATGCCGAGCAGGCTGAACGACTTCAGGTCGGTGCCGCCGGACATCATGTACGGCACCACCCGGGCGCCCGGGTCCTCGGCGAGCAGCGCCTCGGTCATCGCGCGCACCAGCCGCCCCTCGTACGGGGTCTCCACCGCGATGTCGTAGTGGATGAACTCGCGGGTGACGTTCGGGCCGAGCAGCTCGTCGATGGTGGCGAAGAACTCCTCCTCGTAGCCCGGCAGGAACCGCCCGTCCACGGCGGCGGTCGCGGTCTGCGGGATCACGTTCGCCTTGTAGCCGGCCTCGAGCATCGTCGGGTTCGCCGTGTTGCGCAGCGTCGCGCCGACCAGCCGGGCGAGCGGCCCCATCTTCGCCACCGTCGCCTCGGTGTCCTCCTCGGTCAGCTCGATGCCGAACGCCTCCTTGAAGAAGCTCTTCACCGTGGGCGTGAGCCGTACCGGCCACTGGTACCGGCCGATCCGCGCCACGGCCTCGGCGACCTCGGTGACCGCGTTCTCGGTGCTGAGCATCGACCCGTGCCCGGCCCGCCCGCGCGCGGTGAGCTTCATCCAGGCGATGCCCTTCTCGGCCGCCTCGATCGCGTACACCCGCTCGGTCTCGGACAGGCTGATGCTGAACCCGCCGACCTCGCCGATCGCCTCGGTGCAGCCCTCGAACAGCTCCGGGTGGTTCTCGACGAGCCACCGCGCGCCCAGCCCGCCGCCGGCCTCCTCGTCGGCCGTGAACGCGAGCACCACGTCCCGCGGCGGCCGCCGCCCCTCACGCAGCCGCTGCCGTACCACCGCGAGGATCATGGCGTCCATGTCCTTCATGTCCACCGCCCCACGGCCCCACACGCACCCGTCGGCGACCTCCCCGCTCAGCGGATGCCGCGTCCAGTCGCCGGCGTCGAACGGCACCACGTCCAGGTGCCCGTGGAGCAGCAGCGCCTCCCGCCCCGGATCGGTCCCCTCGATCCGCGCGACCACGCTGGTCCGCCGCGGCTCGCTCTCGAACACCTGAGGCTCCAGCCCCACCTCGGCGAGCTTCTCCGCCACGTACTCGGCCGCCTCGCGCTCCCCCGGCCCCGAGCTGTCACCGGGGTTGGAGGTGTCGATGCGAATCAGGTCGCGGCACAGGCCGACGACCTCCTCCTCCATGTTCCCGACCGCGACCATGATCCTCCCTCCCTGAGAGACACCCTGGGAGCCTCCATCCTGCCCGTTTCCTCCGCTCAGTCCCAGTCCACCCATCGCGCCACGCCCCACTCCCGGACCGCTCCCGCCCTTCTCCCCCGCCCACCACCACCCCGCCACGCCCAACCCACGATTAGCGGTATGAAGCACTCCCCAAGAGGTGCTAGCCTGTATGCGGCGCACGGAGCGAACACCTCCGAGCGACACGTCCGGGTGGCGGAATAGGCAGACGCGCTAGCTTGAGGTGCTAGTGCCCGTTAAAGGGCATGGGGGTTCAAGTCCCCCCTCGGACACCACGAAGGCCCCGAGTCCGCGCGACAGCGACTCGGGGCCTTGTCATTCCCGGGTCCTGAAGCGGCTCCCCGCCCGGCCGTCGGCCCAACCTGATCAGGTTTGCGTGCTTGCGGGAGACGCCGAGAAGCCCCGCAACCACCCGGTCGCCGTGACACGGCACCCGGAAACTCGCGCAGTCTCGATCGGGCCAACGGGACCGGCTCCATCGTCAGGGGGAAGTCCGTGAAATCCCGCCGCTCAGACTGATCTGGAGGAACCCTTGCGGTAGGCGCCGAGGATCTCCGCCCGGAGCAGGTAGCCGAATCCGGCCCGTTCCAGGCGACGGCCCAGTTCCTCCACGGAGATGCCGAGAGCCGTGGCCGGGAGGTGCCAGTCGTGGTAGGCGAGGGTGGTGAGGAGGTGGCCGCGGCGGGTCTGGGACTCGGAGAGGCGGAAGGTTTTGAGGTAGGCGAGGTGGCCGGACTCGTCGGTGATCAGCTCGCCGATGTGGTTTTCGCGGTGGCGCTCGAAGGACGGGAGGAAGCGGCGGAGGGTGTAGCGGCCCATGCGGTGGACGACCTGCTCGTGGTGCGGGGAGCGGAGCAGGTCGGCGGCCATGACGGTGTCATGGAACTCGGCCCATTCGCGTTCGAGGCGGGCGACCTCGTTGCGCAGGTGGGTCAGTGACACGAGCCGGGTCTCGTCGATGGTCAGCGGCCAGTCCCGGGCCGGGTAGAGGCGGGCGTACTGGTAGACGAGCTCGCCGTACAGGTCGTGGATGAGGGTCGGGTGGAGGATGCGGTAGTCCTCCGGGTGGGGGACGACGAAGGCGGCGGCGAGGGTGTCGCCGGCGTAGAGCAGCAGGCCGCACTGGCCGGGGTGGATCTCGAAGACCCGCAGCGCCTCCTCGAGGTCGGGGATCAGCTCGCCGCGGTACGCCGCCTCGGCGCGCGGGGACAGGCCGCGGGTCACCGCGTACCTGGTCCACTCCTCCCAGGCGATGGCCGGGCCGCCGAAGTGGAGGGCGAGGTAGCCCTCCAACGCCAGGTGCAGGGGGAGGAACCGCAGCCGGTTGGTGTCGATGCGCCGGGCCATGCGGCGGAACCGGATGGGAACGGCCTGCGCGGGCCGCTGCTCGAACTGGGTGCCGTACGCGGCGGCGGGGGTGCCGTCGCCGGTCCAGGACGCGACGAACGCGTGCGGGATGTAGGCGATGTAGAGCGTCTTGTCCGGCAGGGTCACCACGGACGGCTCGTCGTCGCCGTAGACGAGTGGGCTGAGCCGCAGGTCGCGGATGGGCTTGGGGCGGACCAGCGGCACGAGGCGCAGCGCGCCCCAGGTCTGCGCGGGGCGGGTGTACAGCCCGGTGAGGTCGATCATCCCGTCGCCGCCCTTTCCAGCAGGTAGGCGCGCAGCTCGGACAGTCCGGTACGGCCCTGCGCGAACGCGGCGAGCTCCACCAGGGCGGGCAGGTCCTCGGCGTCGCGGATGCCGACCGTGGGCACGAGCGGGGACAGCCGGCGCACCTCGTACTCCTCGGCGTCGAACACCGGGTTCAGGTGCACGATCTCGACCTCCTCCATCGGGTCGAAGCGGCGCCGCCACACCCGCAGCACCTCGGCGGCGAGGCCGGGCGGGGCGTTGTCCCAGCCGTCGGAGACGATGACGAGCCGGTCCGGGCGCCGTTCCAGGGCGTCGAGGATGCGCCGGCCGAGCGGGGTCGGCCCGACCGGGCGTACCCCGATCGGCTCGGTGGTCCCCGACAGCCACAGGCCCTCGTACGCGGAGGCCAGCGCCTCGAGCAGGTAGTGGCAGGCGAGCGCGACCGCGAGCGGGCGGCGGCGCTTAACCGGCGAGCCGTACGAGGAGAAGCTGTCGTCGAGCACGGCGACGACGTACCCCCACAGGCCCGCGCGGGCGCCCGCCACCCGGGCCGCCGCGGCGCGCAGCGCGGCCTCGAGCCCGCGGCGCTCCGCCACGGGCCGGGACAGCGCGTACGAGGCGAGCCGGACGAGCGGCATCCTGGCCAGGTCGGCCCCGGTGGCCACGCCGTGCGCCGCGGCCGACTCGCGCAGCCGCAGGCTCTCCAGCGCGGTCAGCCTGGGGGCGATGCGTTCGAGGAACTCCGCCCGCGGGATGCCGTGCCGCGCGGCGAAGCCCTCGGCGACCGGGTACGGCAGCTCGTACAGGGCCGACCTGTCGTAGTGGGCCCGCCGCCACGCCTCCAGCAGCGGGTGCGCGTACCGGCCCCGGCGGTGCGGGGCGAACAGGAAGTCGCCGAGCTCGCCGTCGAGGCGCAGGTGGGCGTGCCGTACCGCGGCCTTGAGGCCGGAGCGGTACTTGACCGCGTCGTGGGCGAGGTCGGGGCGGGCGGCCAGCCAGTCGCGGATGATCGCCCGGGTGCGCCGGTTGTTGACCCCGGCGTCGCGCAGCCGCCTGAACAGCCGGTAGACGCGGGGCGGGCTCATCCGGGCGAGCCGCCGGGCGATCAGCCGCCCGTCGGCCGGTGTCCGTTCCTTGAGCAGGTTGAAGATGATGAGCGCCGCGTTGTGCTCGTTGATGTCCAGCGCGAGCATCGCGGCGTAGACGTCCGGATAGTTTCCGTGGACGTAGGCGTGGAGGAACTCCAGCGAAAGCCGCTGCCGCTGCCGGGAGTCGCGGAATTCGCGCTGCCCGGTGGACGTGATCGCCGCGTTGGCGAACAGCAGCACGTCCTCGCATTCGATCAGGTCGACGCGCCGGTCCATCGGTCCTTCCGGGGGAGGCGGCCGACCGGGGAATGGGGGCGCGAACTGCGAAGCCGTCGCTCCAAGACGTGATCCGGAAGTCGCGCCGAAGTCCCGCGGCCGACCCGAACGCCGACCATAGCAGGGGATTTTCCGGACACGCGACCCGAATTTCCGCCGGCTCCGTGGAAAAGCACGGCGCCCTGGCAATCATGCTCATCATTGCGACCAACGGCCGCACATGATCACCAGGTGCCCGGGGCCGGCACGGCGGGCCGTACCGGTCGGCGTCTCCGGACTCAGGTACGGCGGGCCGTCCAGGGCACGGACCGCACCAGGTGGCAGGAGATGAGCGCCCAGGCCAGGGATACGCCGAGGGCCGGGAGGGCGGCCGTCCAGAGTTCCAGACGGTCGAGCGGCGGCACCTGGGTCACCCGGCCGCCGAAGAAGTCGGCGCCGAAGTACGCGGCCCGGAACAGGTCCACCAGGGGCGCGAGCGGGCTGAACCAGACCACCTGGGCGAACCGGTCCGCCATGAACTCCAGCGGGATCATCGCCCCGCTGCCGAAGACCAGGAGGAACAGCGGGATGAAACCGATGAGCTGAATGCTCTCGGCGGTCCTCGCGAAGCGGGTGATCCAGACGCCGAGCAGGGACATGGTGATCGACGCCAGGATCCCGGCGAGCAGGAGCAGTTCCGGTGCCGCGGGGTACACACCGGCCGCCGCGACGCCGATGGCGCAGAGCACGACGGTCACGATGAGGACGAAGGCCAGGGTGGGGGCGCACACGGCCGCGAGCACGGCGCCGACGGCGACGCCGCCGACCCGCAGCCGCTTGTGGATGTGCTGTTCCCGGCGGACCGTGAACACCGTCTTCACACATATCCGCGGGAGGAATCGGGCCCCAGGGCGGATGTACGGCCGGGCGGCGACCGCGTGCCCGGCGAGGGTGGCGCACGCCTCGGCGAGGCCGGCCGATCCGCTCAGGCAGATGTGGGCAACAGCGTGTGGATCGCGTCGAGCAGCGCGCCGGTGTCGGTGAGGTCGCGCAGCACGACATCGGCTCCGGCCTCCTTGAGATCGGCGAGACCGCTTTCTCCCGACGCGACGGCGATCACCCTCGCCCCGCCG
Organism: Thermopolyspora flexuosa; assembly: GCF_006716785.1. Lineage (NCBI taxonomy): Bacteria > Bacillati > Actinomycetota > Actinomycetes > Streptosporangiales > Streptosporangiaceae > Thermopolyspora > Thermopolyspora flexuosa. The sequence goes on from NZ_VFPQ01000001.1 coordinate 5,005,930, forward strand.
TCCCGTCCGGCGATCACGTCCGCCGGGGTGTCGCCAATGAGCAGGGTCGAGTCCCGGGAGAACGCCTGCCCGAGTTTGCGGCCCGCCCGGCGCTGCGCGATCGGCACGAGGGCCGCCCGTACGGCGTCGTCGTCCCCGTAGGCTCCGATGTCGAGGTCGACGTGGCGGTCGAGGCCGAAGATCTTCAGCTTCGCCTCGGTCGTGGGCCTGGCGTTGCCGGTCAGCACGGACTGGGCGATCCCCGGTACCCGGGCCAGCGCCCGAAGCGCGCCGACCGCACCCGGAAGGACCCGGCCACACGCCAGCAGATCGTGCGACCGCTCGTGGTAGCCGCACGCCATGAGCCGCGCGAACCGTGCGAACGAGAACCGCGCCGGCGAAAGGCCGTGCAGCTCCAGCGTCTCGCGGAAGAACGCCAGCTCGGTCTTGCCTGCGGCCGTCGTCATGCGCACCATCGGCGTTCCCGTCACCGCGTGGAACGCCGCGGCGAACACCTCCCGTCCCACGCCTCCCGTCTCGATCAACGTGTGGTCGATGTCCCAGAGCACGAGCCGGTTGGCGCCCAAGGCATCCGCCTTTCCGTGACCAGATCGCGTGGACCAACGCTCACCCGCCGAGGGCCGTTCCCGCCCGCCGCGGGGCGCGGATGGAGATGCGTGCCCGGCGGCGGCCGAGGGACCGATGGCGTGGATCTTCATGGTCCGCGGGTTTCCTTCCGTGCGTAAACCCCCTCGGGCCGATCCCACCGCCACGGACGCGGCCGGGCTCCCCGGCATCCCGCCCCGCGTGAAGATCACGCCGGCTCGGGGTCGCCGCACCCGATCCGGCGCGGCCCGCCGACGCGAACGAGATCTCTGCCACGCCCCGCTCGCCCGGTTCCGCGCGGCCACCGCCCGGCCCGATGGGCTCTCCGGTGGCAAGGCGCCGGGCCGGAATGACCGCTGCCTCACCACGGACCCGGTGCGCCGCCGATCACGCCTCGAGTGCGGCGATCGAACGCCGGATCAGGTCGATCGCCGACACCCCGTAGACCTCCTCAACGGCGTTCGCGATGACGTGGCACAGGCGGAACCGCTCGAGCGGGGTCAGTCCCAGGCGGGTGAGGTGGAGGTAGGTGTAGTTGAGCAGCACCCGGTAGCGCAGGAAGTCGGGATGCTCGAAGACGTCCCGCCGGTAGGCGGGGCTGTTGAAGATGAGACGGTGGAGCTCGCCGGGCTCGCGCGACGGTACGGGGATGTCGCCGAGCCGCGGCGGGGACGGCTCCGGCCTGGGCATCGGCTGGACCAGTTCGCCGCGCTCGATGAGCGCGCCCGCGCGGTGGCGATACTCCGCGAGCAGGGCCGCCCACTCGCGCACGAACGGCGCGGCGGGGCGGGCCGGGTCGTCGAGCGTGCCGATCACGTCCCGTACCCGCGCGGTGTACGCCTCCCGCCGCTCCTCGTAGTGGCGGTCGAACGCGGCACGGGCCGCGGGCGGGTCGGCGGCCCAGGTGAGGTAGCCCTCGGAGTGCGAGCGGAAGGAGACGAAGCTCTGGGTGATGGGGCGGGAGGTGTGCGCCACGGTGAGCATGAGGCTCATCGCCAGGTCCGGCTTGGTGTCCCGTCCGGCGCGCACGTGGTCGAGCATGGCGAACAGCAGCGGCGTGGAGTCGCTGTAGAACGAGGTGAGCAGCTCCACGGCCGCGTCGCTGCCGAGCACGTGCCGGCGCGAGTCGAACGGCATGTCACAGATGGAGTTGTCGGGCGGCCACGGGGTGAGCGGGCCGTGCTCCTGCTCCCGCAGCGCGAGCAGCCGGTGCCGGGGCAGGCTCTGTTCGGGGTCGAGCCGCGCCGTCGAGGGGTGGTCGCGCAGGTACGCGCCGATCACCTCGTAGACGCGGGGCCGTACCCGGTCCTCCCAGACCGAGCGCTCGGCCCGGACGTTGATCCGCAGGTGCGGCCCCTGCCGCCAGTGCCGCAGCACGTACGCCGCCGCCACGCTGTCGCGGATCTCGTCGAACAGCGGCCGGACCGCGTCGAGCAGCAGGGGGTCCTGGTCCGCGTGGTAGTAGACGTGCACGCAGTGCCAGGCCGTCGCCGGGCCGGGACGGTGCGGGGTGGTCACGGTTGCCTCCCAGGGTCCGCGAGGTCGACGAGGGTGCGGGCGAGCAGGTAAGAGAGGTGACGCTCGACGTCGAGGGTCAGCCCCAGCCGGTTGTGGAACAGGTGCGCGCAGCGCAGCAGGATCGCGGGCACGGTCCGCCGTCGCTGGGGCAGCGCCATCGCCAGGAACACGTGGGGCGATCCGGGGTTCGACGGGCGGCATCGGCCCGCGGCGTGCAGCGGGTCGAGCGTGTCGCGCAGCTCGCGCATGGACACGCACCACGCGGCGAGCACGTCCGCGCCGCCGTCCGCCCCGGCCGTCGCGCGGCCGGCCAGGTCCCACAGGCCGCGGGTCTGTTCGCGCAGGGCGTCCCGCCGGCGCCGGTAGTCGTCCTCGCCGGGCCATCCGCCGGGGTCCTCGGCGGCGGCGAGCCGGGTGGCGGCGGCCGCCAGGTCGGGCTCGCACACCGCGAGGGTGAGGGTGAGCGCGGCGAGGCCGATCGCCGCGCGGCGGCCCGGCGGTGTGCCCGCGCCGAGGACGCGGAGCGCGAGCACGCTGGAGTCGGTGAAGTGGCGCTCCACGGCGGCGATGCAGGCGTCGTCGCCGTAGGCGGAGTGTTCGGGCCGGTAGGCGATGTACTCGACCGAGTCGGTGGGGTGCAGCCGGTCGTCGTAGCGCTCCAGGCGTTCCCCGCGGGCGACCACCGCGGCGAACGCGCGGTAGGTGTCGGCGTCGATGGGCGGGCTGGACGGGTGCTCGGCGAAGTAGGCCGCCGCCGTACGGTCGATCAGGTCGCGGACGCGTGCGCGCTCGCCGGCGCCGGGTGGCCTGATGCGCAGCCGGACGTGCTGGCCGCCCTCCCAGTAGCGCAGGAAGAAGTGCTCCCGCGCACCCACGGCCCGTACCACGGGCGCGACCACCGCGCCGATCAGCGCGTCCAGGTCGCCGTAGTGGAACAGGTGGGCGCTCACCCACCCGCGCGGCCCGGCGGCGGTCACCGTTGCGGCTCCCGAACGGTCAGCTGGACCAGGTACTCGGTGACGCGCCTGCCGTGCCCGCCGTACCGGGGTGCGCCGGCGGGATCGGGCAGGGCCTCCTCCAGCACCACGAGCGCGTCGGGATCCCGCAGCTCGCGCAGGAAGCCGGTGAGCAGGAACGGGTCGGTCACGTCCACGTACATCGGTTTGCGTCCCTTGCCGAGCAGGCCCATGCCGAGGCCGTCGCCGAGCCCGACGACGCGGGCGAAGAACCGGCGGGGGACGCCGTGCCGCGCCAGCCAGGCCGCCAGCCTGGGCAGGTACGCGGCGTCGTCCTCGCCCCTGCCCGGCGTGGGGACCTCGGCCGCGCGCAGCCGCAGGCACGCGCGGGCGAGTGTGACCCGGCCCACGTCGAGGCGGGGCCAGCGCTCCACCACACCCGGTTCCGGCAGGTTGCCCCCGGTGCGGAACACCCAGCCGGGCACCATCGCCGTGGCCGGCTCGCCGAACGCCCGGATCAGGAACTGCAGCCCCGGCGGCAGCCAGTGCTGGGCCGACATGCCCAGATGGACCGGGAGCACCGGACGGCCGTCCGGGTCGCGCAGCACGAGCCGGTCGCCGTCGCAGGTGACGGTGAGATCGGCCGGCGAGAGCACGGGCAGTCCGGCCGCGGCGTCGCGGTCCCCGGTGAACGGGTACGCCAGGGCGCGGTCGGCCGTCGCCGACCGCAGGTTGATCCCGCCGCCCAGCATGCCCCGGCACTCGGCCACCAGCACCTCGCCGCGGCCCGCGCGCAGGTCGGCCAAGGGCGGGGCGTACGGCCCGGCGAGGCGGTGCAGCCGGGAGAGCCCGCGGCCGTACCCGGCCAGGACGGTGTTGAGCACCAGGCGCAGGCCGTCCGGGCCGGGCAGCGGCTGGACGAAGCAGGACACCGAGCCGGGCGGCCGGATGTACCCCGGCCACGAGGCGGCGAGCGCGGCGAGCCGGTCCGGATCGACGCGGACCACCTCGTCCCGCGCGTCCGGGCCCGCCCCGGTCGCCGCCCAGAAGTCGCGGCGGAGCGCCGCCAGCTCCCGCAGCCGCGGGAGGGCCTCGGCGGTGAACGCGGCGTCCGGGACCGCGAGCGGGTCGCCGAGCAGCGCGCGCAGCAGGGCGCCGCCCGCGCCGGGGGCACCGGTGTGAAGCTCGCGGTAGAGGTCGAGGACGGGCACGCGCGCGGCGGCGCCGTACCGGTCGAGGAAGAACGCGGTGGCGGCGATCTTGACGGGGAGGTCCGGGTCGAACAGGCCGAGCAGGCGGCGCACCACGTCGAGGTCGTCGAGCGCGGGCCGCCACTCCGGCAGGGCGCACCGCCCGGCCTGGTGGGTGAGCACGGCCGTGCGGGTGCACAGGTTCTTGTCCGGCAGCCAGGGCTGGTCGCGTTTCGCCGGGGCGAACACGTCCTCCAGCGCCCGGCGCACGGTCTCGATCAGCCGCCGCTGGTCGCGGCGCAGCCGGTCGTCCCGCAGCGCCGCGGCGAGCCTGCCCACCGCCGCGAGCCGCGGCGCGTCGCCGCCGGGCCCGGCGGCGAGCCATGCGGCGAGCTCGCCCACCGGGTCGGCGGACTGCTCCTCGTACGGCGGAAGCGGCTCCAGCAGCCCGGCGCGAACGAGCGGCAGCAGCGCGGGCGCGGCGCCGACGGTGGGGCAGGGGTGGGTGCGCACCCAGGCCAGGGCCCGGCGCACCTCCGGGGCGGCGGGCACGCTGCGGAGCTGCTCGGCGCCCCCGGGCCCGAGGAACCAGACGCGTTCCCCGTCGTCGACGGCGGTGGGGTTGACGCGCAGCCGCGCCCGCGCCACGACCTGCGGCAACCGGGCGAGCGCCGCCCACATCGGCTGGAGCACCGCCCGGTCGAGGTCGGCGTCGCCGGTCCAGCTCAGCTCCTCGGCCGGTTGCACCGCGGGCCCCGAGTCCGTCCAGCGGCCGAAGCCGCTGAGCGTGAACGTCGCGTACGGGCTGGTCTTGACGGTCGCTCTGGCGAGGTATCGGGCGAGCGCGAGCCGTTCCTGCCGCCCGATCCGCCCCTGGCGCAGCCGTTCGGCGAGCACCGGGCTGCTCTGTTCGAGGCCGAGCCGGAAGACGTCCGCGCCGGTCGCCTCCCGCAGCAGCGCGATCTTCTCCCGCGTCTCGGCGGCGAGCACGTCCGGCAGGGCGGCCCGCAGCGCGGCCTGCCGGTCCCGGCGGGCCGCCCACGACCGGACGCGTACGGCGAGCCCGGTGGGAAGCGCCCCCAGCACCTCGGCCGACAGCGCCCGGCGGTCGGGTCGCCTGCCGGTGAACACCGCGCGCCGCAGCGCGACGAGGGCGGGCTTCAGCCCGGCCCGCGCGGGGTCGCCGCCGACCTCGCCGATGACGCCGTACAGCAGGTCGGAGAGCTCGGTGCCCTCCCGCTCCAGCCACGCCGTGGTCTCGGCGAGCTCGTCGACGATCTCCCAGGTGCGGGTGGCGCGCAGCCGCTCCAGCACCTCGACCGGCAGGGCGGCCACGCGGACGGCGAAGGCGGGCGCGACGACGTATCCTCGATCCGCGGGCCGCGGTGAGGGGGAGGCCGCCCCGGCGGGGACGGCCGGCGTTACGTGGGTCATGGACGCGCTCCTCACGCGGGTCGCCGGGAGGCCGGAGGCACCCCTGCACCGGGTGCCTCCGGCCGGACTCATCGAGCGATCACTGCTCCGGGGCCCAGCAGCTGCAGGCCTGCATGTAGGAGGAGCAGTACGGGCTGTAGGAGGAAGCGCCCGTCTCGATGAGGCCGTGGCCCTCGGCCACGATGGAGTCGGCGGACAGCACCTCGATGGAGTCCACCTTCAGGCCGTCGAGGTCGAACAGGTTCTCGGCCATCTGTCTTTCTCTCCTTTCGCTGTTCCTTGCGTCGGTGTGGGAGTGGTGATGCGTCGTCAGCACTGCCGGCCGTACGTGATCTGCGGGTGACCACCTCCTTTCCGTGGTCCGGCGGGAATGGGGCGGGCCAGCGCGGGCCCGCCGGCTCGTGGCGTGCCGATGCACAGGAAGGACAGGCTTCGCCGGGACGTTCCGGCGAGGCCGAGCACGCGGTCGGTGGTCTCGTTCGCCCCGTCCGAGTGGATGCGGGCGGTCAGGCCGAGGGCCGCGGCGGCGAGGGTCGCGCGCTGGAGGAGCAGGCCGGTCTCGATCTGCTGCATGCGGTACCAGCGGTCGCCGTGCCGCGGTACGCCCGCCAGCGGGTCGCCCGCCGGGATCAGGGCCGCGGCGGCGCCCGGCAGCGCGATCCGGGTGTTCGGGAGCAGCCGCCCGCCGAGGACGCCGGCGACCGCGGACTCCCCCGCCACCCGGCACAGCACCCGGCGCTCCCGGTCGTAGCGGTAGGCGCCGGGTCGCAGGCCGCCCACCCGCAGCGCCAGCAGGTAGAGCTCGGTCGCCGGCGCGTCGCGGGCGAGGTCGGAGGGGTACGGCCCGGCGGCCGCGGCGAGCACGGCCGCGAGCGTGTCCGCCGCGAGGGGCACCGGCCGGAAGCCGACCGGGGGCGAGGCGCGGTACGGCACCCCGTCGGCGAGCCGTACCGCGGGTGCGGGCGGCAGGGCGAACTCCGTGGCCTCGCGGGCCGCGGGCGCGCCGCCCGGCGAGGTGGCCCCGGGCACCTCCCGGGTCGGGGGCGCGGCGTTCCGGGTGGCCTCGTGCAGCGCGGCGGCCGCCCCGCCGGGGGGCATGCGCCTCGGCGCGGGCGTGCTCTCCGGCACGGCGGGAGGCGGATCACCGGGATCGACGGGCCGGCCGGGACGGACGGGCCCGTCCGGAAGCTCGAGGACGAGTACGGCGAGCGCCCCCTCGCGCCTGCCGTCGAGCCCGAGCAGCCGGTCCAGGCGCGGGTCGGCGAACCGCAGCCGGATCTCGCCGGTCATGCCGAGCCGCTCGCCGACGGCGAGGGCCTGGGCGAGCAGCACCCCCGTCTCCTGGCAGACCAGCCGGTAGCCGAGGTCGCCGTACTTGAACATCGACCGCCAGAACACCGCGGAGAGCACGAGCACCACGTCCGGCCGTACCGCGGGGGCGACGTCCGGGATCCCGGCGAGGGCCGCGCGGTGGTCGCCGTCGCGCACCCGCTCCAGCAGGTGGTGCACGGGGTCGTAGTGGTAGAGCCCCGCCGTCTCCGGCCCGCCGACGGCGAGGTACGCCTCGATCGGGTAGAGGGCGCCCCCGGACGGGGCCGGGCGGCCGAGCAGCAGGACGGGAGGCCCGCCCACCGGACGGCCGGTGTCATCGACCTGGTGGAACCAGATGAGCCGGGCCACGCCGAGCAGCTCGCGCAGCAGCTCGCCGACCGCGGACAGGCCGGTGCGGTCCGGGGACGTGGGCCAGGGCAGCACGATGCGGGGCGCGCCGGGGTAGCGCTTGTGGCGGGTCGGCGCGGTACTCCGGTCGATCGTGAGCGGCCCCCGGTCGCGCAGTGCGGCGAGGTAGCGGCGGGTGGCCTCGCCGGGCACGGTGGCGGCGGCTGCTGTGGCGGCGTGGTGCATGCGGGTCTCTCGCCGGTCGAAGGGGTCGTCAGGAGAAGGGGTGCGGGAACGGGTTGAGCTCGTCGGGCCGCAGGTCGGCGTCGCGGTACCCGAGCAGCCGGGGCAGCGACAGCAGGCGTGGCAGGCCGTGGGTACGGCGATGCCGGTGCCCGAAGGTCATCGGCATCGCGCCCGGCACGAGCACCTTGGCCGAGGCGAGCCCGACCGCCCTGGCCTCGGGCGAGGTGGTGTCCACGGTGATCACGTCGAGGCCGCTCGCGAGGTACCGGCCGACGAGCTCGGCGAGGTCGGCGCCGAGGTCGTCGTGCGCGGGCCAGGCGAACTCCGCGGTGATCTCGGCGAGCGTGCGGGCCGGGCCGTCGAACGGCAGGAACGCCAGCCGTTCGAACGCGTCCGGATGGCAGTACAGCATGGGGTGGTCCTCCAGCCGCCGTACCCGGTCGGAGTCGGCCAGCAGGCGGGCCGCCGCGGCCTCGTCGTACCGTTCGAGCTGGCCTTCCAGGGCGGGGCCCAGGTCGTGGATCGCCCGGCGCAGCGCGCGTTCCGGGGACAGGTGGGCCCCGCTCGCGCAGACCGCCTTGGGGCGGCCGGGCCCGCCGGTCCGGTCGACGGCGATCACCCAGAACACCGGCAGCCCCTGCTCGAGGGTGGCGACGAACGCCGCCACCTCGTAGCCGTACCGGTGCCGGATGCGTTCGGCCGCGAGCGGGATGCGCCGGTCGGCGGCCGAGCCGAGGTCCACCCTGGGGATGGGCAGGCGCGCGTACCAGGCGGTGAGGAACGCGTCCCGTTCCGCGACCTCCAGCAGCCCGTGCAGGATCGCCTCGACCGGGGTGCCGCCGATCGCGCAGCCGTTGGAGCACTCGTAGGCGAACCCGCGGTCGCCCTCGGGGCGCGGGCCGTAGTAGACGAAGCACTCCGGCACGAGCACGGGCGCGTCCCGCCGGAAGGAGTACCCCCACACCCAGGAGGTCTCCTTCTCCGGGTGGAACCGGGTGAACCAGAAACCGGGCAGGTCGTACCGGTCGTCCGGGTAGAGGCCGAGGGTGCGCGGGTCGAGGGCGTGGCCGGCCACGTCGGCGTACGGCGCGCGCACCACGGTGCGGCGGCCGCGGGGATGGATGCCGGCGACGCGCTCCAGCGCCTCGACGATCGCGGTGGCCCGCGCCGCGGCGAAGTCGTCGCTGCGGCCGTACCCGTGGTGGCTCTCGTCGACGGTGCGCGCCGGGGCGAGCCGGGCGACCGCCATCGGGGTGCCGCCCCGGGTGTCGGAGGCCACGCCCTGCACGAACCCGGTCTCGGCGTCCACGAACATCCGCTCCAGCTCCGCGGCCCGGGGCGCGATGTCGCCGACGCGGAAGACGGCCGGGTGGGGCTTGCGGGCCGAGACCGGCAACGGGCGGCTCGCCTCCGGGTGGTCGTCCGGCCGGGACCCGCAGTCGGGGCACAGCGGGTCGGCGAGCACGGGGTGGCGGCGGACCGTCGCGGTCGGTACGGCCAGCCGCAGCAGCGCGCCCGCCGAGCGGGCCGAGGCGGGGTCATGCCGCAGCCGGTCCACCTCGCCGGCGACCAGCACCCCCACGGCCGCGGCGAGCACCGGCGTGACCAGGCGCGACGGCCGCGACGCCAGCTCGTGGCCGTACCGCCTGCGCAGCTCGTCCCGGCCAGGCGCGTCCGGGCGGTTCGCCGCACGCCGCCGCTCGGCGCAGGTGGGGCAGCCGGGCGTGCCCGGGCGCACCGCGGGGCCGACCAGCACGCAGCCGCCCTCCACCCGCACCGGCAGCCACGGCACCCGCAGCTCGGCGGCCCGGCGGCGGGCCTCGCCGTACCCGCGGGTGTCGTCGGCGTCGCAGGCGAGCACGAGCGCGGTGACGCCGTCGTGCGCGGCCGTCGCCACCGGGCGGCCGGTGCGGGCCAGGGCCGACCGGATGGCCGCGTGCAGCCTGCCGGAGCCGAGCACGGCGACCGGCCCACGGGGAGCGGCGAGCACGTCAGTCATCGGCGAGCACCACCTGGACGAGGAACGGCAGCAGCCGGGCGAGTTCGGGGTCGTGGTCGAGCGGTATCGCCACCGGGACGCGTCCGGTCGCGCGCAGCGCCTCGGCCATGAGCCGCACGCCGTACGGGTCGTCCGGCGGCGGGTCGCCCGCGGCGTGCCCGGGGAAGCGGGTCGGGCCGGGGTCGGCGTACGCGAGCTGCCCGGTGGTGCGGGCCTGCCAGCCGAGCAGGACCCGTTCCCGCCCGTCGAGCAGGGCGGCGGCGTGGGTCGCGGCGGCCGACACGACGGCCGGGCGGCCGGGCACCCCGAAACGGAAGGCGGGCACGCCCAGCGCCGCGGTGGCGTCCCGGACCTCGACGGCCTCGCCCGTCAGCTCGAGCTGCCGCCCCAGGTGGCCGGACGGTGGTTGCACGACGGGCAGGTCGTCCGGGTCGAGCGCGGCGAGGTGGGCCTCGCAGTGGGCGCGCAGCCCGGCGGCCACGGCCTCCGCCCAGCTCAGCCCGGCCGCCACCCCGGCCGGGGCCCGGTAGCGGGTCCCGACCGGCCCCAGCACGCCGATGGGAACCGCCCGCGGCCGTCCGGTCGGCACCTCGACCCCCCACACCATGTCCGCGGCCGCGGCGGTGCGGGCGCCGTGGGCGGCGAGGGCGCCGTACGTGGCGAGCGCGGCGAGCAGGCAGCGCGCCCGCGCCGTGGGCCGGTCCTCGCCCCAGCCGACGACCTCCGGTGGCGGCGCCCAGCCGGGCAGGACGCCGAACGGGTCGGAGACGGTGGCGCGGCACACCGCGAGCGGGGTCTGCGCGAGGTCCTGCTCGTCGAGCAGGCCGAGCAGGCCGAGCCGGGCGTCGACGATCTCGCCCGTGCGCTCCAGGAGCCGGTCGCGGCCGATCGGCACGGCGGCCGCCAGCGCGTCCACGGCCGCGCACACGTCCTCGGGCGTGTGGCCGGGGCATGACCGGTGATCCGCGCCGGGATGCGGGAGGAACCGGTGCCGGAAGGTGTCGAGGTTGCGCAGGTCGACCCTGGTGAGCGCGGGCCCGGCACCGTCACCGGGCGGCGCTCCCGCCGGGCTCGCGTACGGCACGGCCGCCGGCGGGTGCGGCACGGCGTTCGCCGCGTGGTCCGGCCGGCCGGGTACGGCCGTGCCGTACCGGTCCTCCGGATCGGCGGAGTCCATGCCGGTGAGGTGGGAGAACGCGGCGAGGGCGAGCATGGCGGCGACCACGGCGGGGACGGGCCCGATCAGCCAGTCCTCGCCGGTGTGCGCCGAGGTGGCGTGCGGGAGCGCGCCGAGCCGCCGCCAGCCGGACTCGGCCTCGGTCCGCGCGATCGGCCCCACGGCGGTCAGCCACACCTCGGCGGGCCGGACGAGCGCCTGCCCGAGCGGCACGTCGGCCTCGCGGCACGCCCGGGCCGTCGCGATCAGGTCCGCGGGATCCCGGGCGATCTGCAGCACCAGGTCGGGCCGGTCGGCGATGGCGTCGAGCCCGGCGGCGGCCGGGTCGTCCGCGGCCTCGATGCGGACGGCCTGTTCCGGGTCCCGGCGGGCCCGCTCCACGACGTCGCGGAGCGCCACGGCGTCCCCGCCGCCGGACGTGGTGCCGGTGGTGAGGACCCGCAGCCGCTTCCAGCCGGACCTCACACACGCCTCCAGCACCGCGGCGAGCAGCGGGCCTTCGCCGACCAGCACGGCGCGTGCCCGCCGCAACCGCTCGAACCGCCACTCGGGTGAGTCGTGCGCGTACCCGATGAAGGAGATCTCGTCGGCGTACACGTCACGCTCGGCCGCGGTCAGACCGTGCGGGCGCGAGCCGCGGTTGTCGACGACGAAGCGCAGCTCGGCGAGGCTCCGGATCAGGCGCTCGACGATGTCCCGCCGGTCCTCCGACAGCCCGGCGGTGAGCTCGGCGAGGGTACGGCGACCGTCGAGGGCCGGCGCCAGCCTGCTGAGCAAGGCGAACGCCTGGTTTCCGCGCAGCGTGCACGTCCCATGGTCGCCGTGAATGTACGCGCCGTCCGGGGATTCCACGAAACGCACGTCTTCCCGCAACCGTGGGCGCATTGACCACACATCTCGTGGGAGCGCTCCCATACGCCGGAGTGTAAACGAGGTGTGTCCATGGCGTAAACACCCTTTTTCTCCGCCGGCCGGCCGCCACGGAAATGAAACGCCCGTCGAATCAAGGCGTTTGCGCAGTTCAGCCGCCCTGATCAGACGAACCGGAACAACCTTCTCAGCTGATCATCGAAATACGATCGAGTGAAAGCCGAGGCGATCCGACGCCTGCGATAAGCAGGACGTCACGATCTCGACCTGAAACTTTCAATCCCTCCGCCGATATTGCGGATCCACCAAAAAACACGACCTGATCAAACCCTTTTCCCGCTGCGTTCCGTGAAAGGCATCGCCGGACGAACACATACGCGAGCGGGAACATGTGTCCCCACCACCGCCCATGGCGGGCCCCTGTGCGGGGGCACCGCCGCTGGATCCGGGCACAGGTGCGCGCAACGCGAGAGGCGGCCTCCGTACCCGACAGAGGTCCGCCTCCGGCGACCGCGACGTGAGTGGCCCGTCAGGGGGCCGGGTTCACGTAATCCGCCAGCACGTCACGGAGCGCGTCGGGCACCGGGGTGGGCTTCCCGGAGCCGTCGATGTGGACGACGGTGTATGACCCGCGCACCGCGACGTCCTCACCCTTGAGAATCCGCCACGCGTAGGTGATCGAGGTGTTCCCCAGCTTCTCGACCTCGAGCTCGACGACGTATTCGTCACCGAACTCGAACGGCAGATCGAAAACCGCCTGTACGGCCCGCCGGGGCAGATCGACGACCTGTACGCCGGCCTCCCGGTAGAGGGCGTGCTCGGCGACCTCCACCCACTTGAATGCGTTCGTGTAGTGATAGCGCCCGGACGCGTCGGTCTCGTGGAAGGCCACGGTGCCCCGTACCCGGTAAACGGTCATGCCGCGACCTTACCCAACGCTTGACCCAGCGCATTTCGCGGCCCTCCGCCGGGGCGGCCGCCGCACAGCCGAGTCCCGGGCTCAACCTGCGGACGACGAGGCGGACGGTCCTGCCGGGGGTCGTCCGTGATCGCGGCCCGCCAGGGTCCGCGGGCCCCACACCGCCACCACGAGCACCGCGACGGCCGCGGTGAGCAGGCCCACGGTCATCGGGTCGTAGTGCGAGCCGTTCACCGGGAACAGCGCGTAGCCGACGTTGCTGGAGGCGTGGACGAGCACCGCGGCCGCCACGCTCGCCCCCGTGTTCCGGTACATCCACACGATGATCACCCGGGTCGCCACCGTGAACAGGCACTGCCAGGCGATCCAGCCCGCGTCGCGGCCGGCCTGCAGCCACGGCACGATGTGCCAGGCCGCCCACACCAGGCCGATGACCAGGCCGACCGTGAACGCGCCGTACCGGGCGAGCATGCGGTCGGCGGCGTACCCCATCCAGCCCGCCTCCTCGCCCACCGCCGCGACGAGGAACATCACGATCAGGACCGGAACCATCGCCCAGGTGATCCGCGGCTCCGGCAGCGGGCGCCCGGCCAGCCGCAGCACCACGTACGACGCCGCGAACACACCCGGCATGAGCAGCACGGCCGCGACGTACCAGCGCCCCGGCCGGAACCGCGCCACCGACCGCCGCAGCAGCGGCAGCCGCTCACCCCGCGGCAGCAGCACCAGCGCGGCGATCACCGGGCAGAACGCCATGAGCGAGCTCACCGGCAGGTCGTACGGCCGCGCCGCCCCGGCCTGGTTGGCCAGGTGGCCCAGCAGCCACAGCGGCAGCGACAGCACGAAGACCAGCGCGAAGAACCGCAGCGCCGAGCCGCGTCCCCGGCTCATTTCCGGCCCTTCGGTCCTGCGGCGCCGCATGTTGCGGTTGCCCGGTAGCCGTCGCCGGCCGCCGGGTCGTCTCGCACAGGGCTGCGGATCACGGCGTTCACGACGTTCGCCATCGGTACGCCTCCCCGTGTGCCGGACGACTCCGGCTTCGCCGCGCACGCCCCATGGATTGCCCTTCTTACGGCTCGCACCTTTTGATCGGGCTTGACCGGTCGTGCCCACAAACTAGCCGACGAGTCTGTCGGTTCGGCCGCAGGAGCGCCGGAAATGCGCTTCCTCCGGCGACCCGGCCGACCGCGATCGGCTGCCTCGGCGGTGCGCGGTGACGGCCGTGCGGCTACTTGGCCCGGTACTCGCGCTCGTAGACCCCCGCCAGGTGATCCTGCAGCTCGGCGTGGCGGAACTGGTAGAACGGACCGACCGCCCGCAGCAGCCCCAGACGGTGGACGTCATCCAGGAACGGCATCAACGCCCGCGGCAGCAGACCCGCGAACGCCAGCCTGTAGGTCACCACCAGGTAGGCCGGCCAAGCGCGATGACGTCCGCCCACGAGTGCGCCTCCCAGCCCGCCGACGAACGCGCACACGATCCCGATCGCCAGCCCGAACGCGGGTCCGTCCTCGAGTCCGCCGGCGATCCCGCCGGTGAGCCCGAACACGATCCCGGTCATGGCGGCGCGAAGGAGATTCACCACGCGATCGGCCCGCCAGCCGCTCATCGGCGTCGTCGCCGCGTCGTCGCGGGCGGGCCGCTCCATCCAGCTCACGATCCCGGCCGCGATCCCGATCCCGGGCCCGACCAGGACCCCGCCCCAGAGCCCGAACGCGAGCCAGGTCACGAGCCCGATGCCGAGCCCGCCGACGAGCCCGATCACGATGTCCAGGGTCGACGAGGGTCCCCGGCCGCGTACCCGGAGGGCGGCGAATCCCGGACGCTTGTGCTGCCAGGAGGCCGCCTCCGACCAGACCAGGAGTCCGACCATCAGCCCGACCACGGCCCCGGCCAGGGACCCGAGCGCGAGCCCCGCAGGCGGTCCCAGCTCGAGTCCGACCATGAGGCCGAACACGAGCCCGGCCACGACACCGCCCATGAGGCCGGTGACGAGCCCGACCACGACGCGGGTCGCCGTCGTGAACAGTCCGGTGGCACGGGCAAGCTGCCACCACGCGAAGTCGCGGGTGGGCGGGCTCCCGTCTCTCGGGTGACTCATCAGATGGGCCAGGTACGCCAGCCATCTCCGGACGCGGTCGGGATCGTGGCGACGGCGTGGCCGGAACGGCTCCTGCCGCTCGACGGAGGGATCGCGCGTCGCGATGAGGGCACCGACCAGATGGTCGTACAGGTGGGCGCGCAGCGCCGCCGCGTCAGGGAAAGCGTGCGAGTCGAGCAGCGGCGTCACATCGGCGCGAGTGCCTGCGTAGACCGTACGCAGCAGCCACAGGCCCAGCGGGGTGGCGCACATCTCGGCCAGCGCCGCCGACGGCCCGCTCGGCGGAGCGGCCGCGGTGAGCGCGGCGAGGATCTTCTCCCAGGCCTGTCCCGGTTCGGGTGGCAGACAGCTGCGGAGATAGCCCGCCGCGGTCCGCGGGTCGACCGGGTGGGTCCGGATGACCAAGGCGGAGGTGAGCACGTCCCCCGCCTGGCCGATTGCTTCGGCGTACTCGCGGCTGCGGCAGGTGAGGATGATCTGGTCGTCGCGGCCCAGGTACCGGTTGAGCGCGGTGATGACGGCCGCCTGCGCGGACGCCGGCAACTCGTCCAGACCGTCCAGAACAGGGAGAATGTGCCCGCCGGTGGCCAGCCGCCGTGGCATGTCCGGGCCATGGTCGGGCGCACGCAGCAGCGGATAGCCGTCCGCCAGCCGTTCCGCCACCCACTCGTGCAGGCGGGGAGCGCGGGCGGCGTCCCAGCCGGCGAGCGACAGCAGTACCGGAACCGGCTCACCGGCGGCACGGGTGGTGACGAGTTCGCGGACCAGGAGCACCGCCAGCGTGGTCTTGCCCGAACCGGGCCCGCCGAGAATGACGAGGCGGCGCCGCCGTAACGCCCGGAACGCCTTGGCGAGGGCGGCCACGTCAGCGCTTGAACCACTCAGATACAGGGACGCGGGAGTGAGGTTCTCCGGGCGGTCCATGACCTTGGTGTCTTCGGTCACCGACCAGCGCACCGGGATCGGGGCGGGGTCGTCCAGCGACCGCAGGACCGCCTCGTCGCCCCACTGCCTGGCGATCTGCTCGGCCAGCACCTCCTTGGCGCTCTCCAGGGCATCCGCCCCTGCCGGATACGTTCTGGCCGAGCTCTGCCGCCCGGTCTCCCGTAGCGACAAGGCGAGGGCGGCGGCGGAGATGACGACCCCCACCAGATCCGCGATGTGGGGCCGCTCGTCGGACGAGACCGCACGGGCCACGACCAGCACCATGCCGATGAGTACGGCTCCTGACCCGACCGCCAACGCGATCGCCAACCAACGCCTGCGCCGCCCCATAGCCCCATTCTCCGGTAACGCCAGAGGCACGTGGAGAAAGAGAACGAACCGCGACGGGACGATCCTTACGTCACCAGGGCCGCCGGCCGACCGAAACCCCGTACACCACCTTCAGACGACATTCCGACAAACGTCACAAGTACCGAAAGCCCGGAAAGTCGGACAGCCAAAACAGCGCAAAACCTTTACGCCCGCGCATGGTTCCCGGTCACCCAATGCCATTTCGAATCACATGTTGATCTAGAGCACCAACCGGACCGGAAACCGAAGCGAACCGACGACGATGACGGGTTCGGCGCCGCAACCGGTGCATCGGAACCGATCAGGAACTCTGAGTGGGACCGAGCGGGACGGTGTCACTCCACGAGCGCGGCCGCCACGAATCCCTCACCCTGACCGGTGACCACCCGGCGAAGTGGAGTTATAACCGAGGAAAGCCGAACCCGACGATTCTGCGAGGGATCCGTGGGAGATGCGGCACCCGAATCAGGTCCGAGCGGTTTCTGGGACGGCAAGAAACCCGCTGCCGTCCTGAAGCACGAACTCCTCCGTCGCTACCTCCCGGTCTTCGTGAGCAAGACGGGCAGCACGTCTCCCGACGGGAGGGTCGTCTACTTCGACGGGTACGCCGGTGAGGGCCGGTACAAGGACAACTCCGAGGGTTCCCCGCTGATCGCGGTACAGGTCGCTCGGCAGCAGGCGGCCCAGAGCTCACCCCGTCGCCTGGGCATCTTCCTGACCGAGAAGCAGCGTGCGGTGTTCCACCGGCTGTCCGCGATTCTCCGCGAGGAGGCCTCCGACGTCACCGTCGTCCTGAAGCATGGAGACGTCGCAAAACACGTCAACGACGTGATCGACTTCGCCAGGTCCTACCCGTTGTTCGCGTTTCTCGATCCGTACGGCACAGGGCTGTCCTATGAGGCGGTACTCACGTTGCTCAACGGCCGCCCGCGGAGCACCAAGACCGAAGTCCTGATGAACTTCTCGGCACACTTGGTCCGGCGGGTGGATCGTGCCAACGAGAAGAAGCTGCGCAACATCGACCGGGTGTGCGGCGGCTCCTGGTGGCGGACGGTGTTCTTCCGGCACCACTCCCCTTCGCGCGGTACGGACGCGGTGGTGGCCGACTATCGCCTACGGGTGTGCCGGGACACCGGTTGCGGCAGCTGGGTCGTGCCGGTCCGCAATCACGAAAGCCACGAGCCGGTCTATTACCTCGTGTTCTTCAGCAGACATCGGGACGGCCTCTGGGCGTTCGGCGAGGCGCTGTCACTGGCGATGACCGAATGGCGGCGTGCGTGCTGGAAGCGAGCGACCACCACGACCGACGAGCAACCATCGTTCGGGTTCGAAGACGAGCTTTTCAGAGACCGCGAACGCAAGCTCGAACGCGAATGGGTGGAGACCATCACCGCCAACCTGGCGGCGCTGATCGAGCGGGAATCCGCCCCGTTCTCCGTGATCGCGAAATACCCGGAGATCATGGGGGAGACGCTGGGCCTCGCCCGGGGGAAGCACATCCGCGAGGCGATCAAGCGACTGCACGGGGAGGGCCTGACGTCGACGGAGGGCAAGGGCAGGATCGACACGATGGTGATCAGGCCCCCACGCTCGTGACCCTCCCCCGCCGGTACCGCGCCGGCATCTCGTCCCAGGTACGGCCGTCGAGCTCCCGTCCACCGGCCTTGGGGGTACGGCCGCCCCACTGCTTGAAGAAGAACGCCACGCCCTGCTCCAGGCACTGATCACGCAGCTCCCGGACCCAGCGAGGATCCATCGGCCGGTGTCCGGGACCGCTCTCGCCCCCCGCGATCACCCAGTCGATGCCGGTGAGGTCCAGCGGCCCCAGCGGGCCCAGCAGCGGCTCACAGGACAGGAAGCGGACGGTCGCCGGCACCGCCCGCAGGTCCTCCAGCCGGTCGACCTGGCCGCGGGACTCGATCGAGACGCCCATCCACACGTTCTCCGGCCACGGCAGTTCGGGTGCGATGCGCCGTAACCGGCGGGACCGCTTGGTGAGGACCTGGTAGGTGTGGCGGGGCGTGTCCGCCATCACCTGGAAGACCCTCATGACGAACTCGCGCGGCACCCGCGCGTGGAAGAGATCGGACATCGAGTTCACGAAGACCGTCCGAGGCGTCCGCCACCGGTACGGCAGGCCGAGGGCGTCCCAGTGGAGCGTCAGTCCGAACCCGGGCCCGGAGGTACGGGGATCACCGTCGTTCTGGTACTTGGGGTTGCCCATCCCCTTCAGCCGCTTGGCCAGCTTGAGGGCGTAGCAGTTGTCGCACCCCGGTGAGACGCGGTCGCAACCCGTCGTCGGATTCCAGGTAGCCTCGGTCCACTCGATGGCGCTTCGGTCGGCCACGGCCAGTCTCCTTGCCTCGGCTACTCCTCGTAGACCTGCGGTGCCCGCACTTCACACATACACGTGGCGAGGGGCGGTTGCCCGCCCACAGGTGTTGCGGTCCGGTCACGACGTGGCGCGGCACAAGGCCACGGCGGCGCAGCGCCCGGAAGTGCCGCGCCAGCTCGCCGATCCTGTCGCTGGAGCCGGACCGGTGCGGCGGTACGTGGGCGAGGTTGTCCGGGTGGTCCATGAGCGTGGCGTCGTCGGTGACGGACCAGCCGACCGGCATCGGGTCGGGATCGTCAAGCGACCAGAGCTTCGCCTCGGTACGCCACTGCACGCCGACCCGCTCGGCCAGCACCTGTTTGGCCTTCTCCAACGCCTCCGGGCCGGCGACCTCGCAGCCGCGAGCCGTGAAGGGCCGTGCGCAGGGACCGCTCGACCGCCGCCATGTGTTGCCGGATCGGCGACGGCCACGGCCCGGACCGCGCCACTGCGACCGCACCCCGGCACCGGCCCGCACGCCGCCCAGGGCACCGAGCCGCCAACGCCGGGTGACGAGGCTAGGCGCCGACCAGGTAGCGCAGCCACAGGTACGGCACGCACAACCCGACGGTGATGATCGTGGTGAGCAGGCCGTACTTGGTGAACTGCCAGAAGGAGATGGGGGTGCCGTTGCGGGCGGCGATGCCGAGGACGACGACGTTGGCGGCGGCGCCGACGGCGGTGGCGTTGCCGCCGAGGTCGGCGCCGAAGGCGAGGGCCCACCAGAGCACCTGGGCCGCGTCGCCGCCGGCCGACTGGACGAGCTCGCCCACGATCGGGGCCATCGTGGCCACGTACGGGATGTTGTCGACGATCGCGGAGATCACCGCCGAGCCGCCGAGCAGGCCCATCGTGGCGACGCCGAGCCGGCCGGCGAAGGCGTCGGCGGCGGCCTCGGAGACCAGGCCGATGACGCCGGTGTGCACCAGGGCGCCGACCATGACGAACAGGCCGGCGAAGAACGTCAGCGTCGGCCACTCCACCTCGCTGAGCGCCTCGGAGGTGGTCACCTTGGTGGCCGCGACGAGCACGCCCCCGCCGAGCAGCGCCACCACCGACGGTTCGTAGTGCAGCACGGGGTGGAGCACGAACGCCGCCATCACCAGCCCGAGCACCACGAGGCTCTGCACGAGCAGCCGCCGGTCCTTGATCGCCTCACGCTCGTCGAGGGCCATGATCTCGGCCACCCGGTCCGGGTCGTACCGGAAGGCCCGCCGGAACATCACCCGGCACAGCAGGATGAACGCGATCATGAGCACGACGACCATCGGCGCCATGTGCACCAGGAAGTCGTTGAAGCTCAGGTTCGCCCGGCTGGCGATGATGATGTTCGGGGGATCGCCGACGAGCGTGGCGGCGCCGCCGATGTTGGAGGCGAGGGCTTCGGCGATCAGGTACGGCGCGGCCGGCAGCGCGAGCCGTTCGCACACCAGGAACGTCACCGGCGCGACGAGCAGCACGGTGGTGACGTTGTCGAGCAGCGCCGAGGCGATCGCGGTGATCGCCACCAGCAGCACCATGAGCGGGTACGGCCGCCCCTTGGCGCGTTTGGCCGCCCAGATCGCCAGGTACTCGAACACGCCGGTCTGCTTCAGCACACCGACGATCACCATCATCCCGAAGAGCAGGAAGATGACGTTCCAGTCGATGCCGGTGGCCTCGCTGAAGAACGCGGTCTCGGCGTTCGTGGCGTGGATGAGCAGCATCACGCCTGCCCCGCCGAGCGCGGCCGCGACACGGTGGATCTTCTCGGTGGCGATCAGGGCGTACACGAACAGGAACGTGGCCGTCGCCACCCAGGCGGTGAGCGTCACTGGGCGACCACCCGGTCCAGGAGCGTCTGCAGCGTGACCGCGCCGATGAGGTGGCCCTCGGACATCACCGCGACCAGCGGGCTGCCGGTGCGCGCCATCAGCGCGGCCACCTCCAGCACGGTCGCCTCGGAGTCGACGACCGGCAGGTCGCGGGACACCCAGGGCAGGGCGTCCGCCACCTTCCGTCCTGCCAGCGGATCGAGGAAGTGGTCGGCGTGTGGCTCGTCGATCACCCGTGCCAGCGTCGGATCCTCCTGGCAGTAGCCGGGTACGGCGAGCCGCAGTACGTGGACGCCGGGAAGGATGCCGCGCGGCTTGCCCCTGTCGTCGACGACGATGAGGCCGGGCGCCTTGTGCTCGCTGAGCAGCCTGGCGGCCTCGCTGGCGGGGGTGTCGGCGGTTATCGGGGGAAACGCGGCGAGAACGTCGCGAGCGCGCATGGCGTGTGCCTCTCCACTGAATCGGCCCAACGATCACTGCCGACCAGGCTTCCCGGCACACCTGACCAGAATCTACCAAGAAACGGAACAGTTGGGCACGTACCCCCTCCCCGACCGCCGCCCGACCGCATCCGGACGCGGCTCCGCGCCTCGCCCACGACCGCACCGCTCGGCCACCGACGCCTCGCCGTACCGTCACCGCCCGTCCTCGCCGTCCGCGCAGCTCAGCCCGGTCCGGCTCCGCCTATTCCACACAGGAGTTGGAAGAAACCTGAAACTTGAGTTTGAAGTATCATGTAAGCGGGAATAGAGAGATTGGGGACAAGGCAACAGGACCTGACGAAGGGGTGACGAGGATGCTGACCACGTTTGACACGCTGTTCGAGGAGTTCGAGCGGCAGTTCGACCGGCTGCGCTCCATGACCACCGGCCTGACCTTCCCCGCCGTCGTGCCGATGGACGGCGTGCGCCGCGCGGATGACGTCCTGCTCAGGTTCGACGTCCCGGGCATCGACCCCGACACCATCGAGGTCTCGGTGGACCGCGGCGTGCTGACGGTGTCGGCGGCCCGCAACGAGGAGTACGGCGACGACGTCCGGGTGTTCGTCCGGGAACGGCCGATGGGCACCTTCACCCGGCGCGTGTACCTGAGCGAGCACCTCGACGCCGACCGGATCCAGGCCGCGTACCACAACGGCGTGCTGACGGTGCGGATCCCGGTGCTGGAGAAGGCGAAGCCCCGCAAGATCAAGATCACCAAGGGCGACGCCAAGGCCCTCGCCGCGTGACCTCGTCACGCGCCCGATCCCGATCCCGGCCCCGGCGCCGACGCGATGCGGTCCAGGGCGGTGCGGAACCGGCCGCGCCCCCTGGGCCGTCGCCTGTCGTCCCGCCGCCCGGAGCCGGGCCACCCCGCGGGGACGGTGGCCGGCCCCGCGCCGTGACCACCGCCTCCCCCGCGACACGCGATGACCGGAAAGGAGAGTCCCCATGACGCAGACCCTCATCGGGCCGTCCGCGGCCGCCGGCCCGGCGGGCCTCGACGAGTACGTCGTGGCGGGTTCCTACCCCACCTACGAGCAGGCGCAGCGGGCGATGGGCCACCTCGCCGAGCAGAACTTCCCCGTCGCCAAGACCGCGATCGTCGGCACGAACCTGCGCCTGGTGGAGAAGGTGCTGGGGCGGCTCACCTGGCTGCACTCGGCGGGCGGCGGCGCCGCCACCGGCGCCTGGTTCGGCCTGCTGATCGGCCTGCTGGTGAGCCTGTTCACCCCGGGCGCCGCCGCGCTGCCGGCCGCGCTCGGCGGCCTGGCCTTCGGCGCGGTCTTCGGCTCGGCGTTCGGGCTGGTCACGCACTGGCTCGGCCGCCTCGCCCCGGGCCGCCGCGACGTGATCTCCCGCAGCACGCTCATCGCCGACCGGTACGACATCGTCACCACGCCCGACGTCGCCGAGGACGCGAAGAACCTGCTGATCAAGTACGGCTGGCGCACCGGCTGACCGCGCCGCGCCACCGGAACCGCCGTGCCGTACCGGGCGCGTGGCCCGCGAGCGCCGTGGCCCCGATCGGGCGGCCTGGCCGCGGGTCGGGCGGACGGCCGCGATCGGGGCGGGGTACGTTGTTCACAAGCCTGTCCAACGATGACGAGTAGTCAGAAAGGTGACAGCCATCGCGTCCGGGCGGGCTCGATCGCGCTCGTGGGCCGAGGGCGAGTTCCGGGCGTGCCGGGTCATGCCGGGGCCGGTGGGAGCGGAAGGAGGACTGCCCCAGTGATCGGCTTTCAGGCGCAGGAGCCCCGGATCACGCGATCGCCGTCCGGCCTGCTCGTCGTATCGCAGGGACAGGACGCCCGGCAGGAGGAGGCGCAGGCGTCCCGGGAGGCCGAGGCCGCGGCGCGCCAGGAGCAGGCCATGCCGGACCTGGTCGCGATGGCGAAGCAGGACAAGCTCATCCGGCTCGCCGTCATGATCCGCCATCTCTGCGAGGAGATGCGGGAGCTGAAGCTCGACCAGCACGCCCGGCAGCGGCTCGCCGACACCTACGACCGGATCAGCGCGGAGCTCGCCGGCAGCCTCCCGCCCGAGCTGCGCCAGGAGCTCGAGCAGCTGCGGCCGAACCTCAGCGAGTCGCCGACCCAGGCCGAGCTGCGCGTCGTGCACGCCCAGCTGCTCGGCTGGCTGGACGGCCTCTTCCAGGGTGTCCAGGTCACGCTCACCCTGCACCGGCTCGACCTCGCACGGCAGCTGCACGCCGTGCGCCACGCGGACCCGGGCGGCATGCCGCGGCCGGGCCGGCCGTACCCGGAGCAGCCGCAGGCGCGCAACCGGCACCTCGACAATCCGCCGACCGGCGCCTACCTGTAGGCCCGGTAGGCGTGGCCGCCCGCGGGCGGGCCGGGGAACGGACGGTATCCGGGCATGCGTGACGGGCGCGGGAGCCGTACCCGGGCTCCGCGCCCGTCAGAGTGACCCCGGTGATCCGTCAGAAGCAGCGGCGGCCGCTGTTGATGCAGTTGACGGCGCGCTGCATGAGCCGCTCCGGCATCACGTTGATGAAGTCGCTGTGGTCGGTGATGGGCTTGTGCAGTTGCTCAGGGAAGCTGTCCAGCGCGTACGACGGGCCGGGCGGCACCGAGTAGGTGATGCGCTGCACCAGCTGCGGGATCGGCTGGAAGCCGTCGGGGCAGGTGCCGTCGGGCCGCGCGAACGCCACGTGGGTGCGGTGGTTGGCGCTGTCGATGTTCTGGCCGTCCCAGCAGCTCTGGAACTCGAAGATGCGCACCACCTGGCTGCCGCGCGGGCACAGCGGGTACTTGTCGGTCAGCTTGCGGTTCTCGAAGCCGGTGCAGGTCCAGAAGCTGTTGGCGTTCGCGGTGCCGTTCGTGAACGACTTGGCGTCACCGGTGATGATCCGCAGGAACTTCGGCGGCGCCACGACCTTGCTGCGCGGGTTGCCGCGGAAGGTCAGGGTGACCGAGGTCGGGCGGAGGATCCGGCCGACGTTGCCGTCGAGGCCGCCACCCGGCTGGTTGTGGTCGAAGTCCTTGGTGCCGACGAGCCGCAGCACCGGCCAGAAGTAGGCGGACTTGTCGCCGTTGGTGCAGGTGGTGCCGGCGGCCTCGAGGCTCTCGTTGGTGGACTGGCCGTTGGTGTCCGTGTTGCCGACGTAGTCGTGGACGTGGTGGGCGCCGTTGCTCACGCCCGGGGCCACGATGACGTTGTCGGAGTTGTAGTGCCGCCGCTCGTTACGGCCGCAGAACGAGGTGAAGGTACCCCGGGAGCCGTTGCGCTGGAAGCGCGGCCGCACCACGTTCGGCCGGACGGTACGGATGTCGACGAAGTCGGCCCGGGACGGCGGGTTGCCGTTGATGTTGTTACCGTTGTTGTTGCCGTTGTTCCCGTTGTTGCCGTTACCCTGGCCGTTGTCGTTGCCCTGGCCGTTGTTACCGTTGTTGTTGTTGCCGTTGTTGCCCTGGCCGTTGTCCTGACCGTTGTTGCCGTTGTTCTGGCCGTTGTCGTTACCCTGGCCGTTGTTGCCGTTGTTTCCGTTGCCCGGGTCGTTGATGCCGTTGTTGCCGTTGTTGCCCTGGCCGTTGTCCTGACCGTTGTTCCCGTTGTTCTGACCGTTGTCCTGGCCGTTGTTGCCGTTGTTGTTCCCGTTGTTGCCCTTGTTCTTCCCCTTACCGAAGCCGTTGTGCTGACCGTTGTTGAAGCCGTTGCCCTGACCGTTGTTGCCCTGGCCCTGGCCGTTGCCGCCGGTCAACGTACAGTCGGCCAGCTCCTCCAGACCCTGGGGACGCGGGAAACCGGTACGGCCGATCGCGATGGCGATGCGCTCCAGGGTGGCGATGCGCTTGGAGCGAAGCGGCCCGAGGATGGCGTTCTGCACGAAGTTGGGACCGCCCTGGCCGACGGAGTTCGCGAGGCGGCGGTTCGCGTCCGCGATCTGCTGCTCGAGCAGGGCGAGGTTACGGTTCACCTCGGCCTGGGCCGCGGCCGGCACAGCACCCAGCCGGTCGGCCACCGGCGGGCAGACGATGGTCTGCCCGCCCGCAGCGGGCGATATTCCGGCCGTCGCGGCGTTCGCCGGAGTGAGAATGCCCATGCCGCCGGTCGTGACCGCCACGGCTGTCACGGCGGCGGCCATCTTTCCGCGCATGTAGGACCGCCTGTGGTGTGTCATCTAAGAATCTCCTCCGTCTACCGGTCCACGCCCCTGGACATCGACCACTGCCGGAAACCTCCTGGGACGTGTCTGTCCATCCGGATTGCGACGTGGCCGGTCAGCTTGCGGCTGTGCTGCCCGGAGATACGCAGGGTTCGGGGGTCCGGCTCACGCATTTCCAAGCTCGTCAAAACCTGATAAGTCCGGACGGCACGGTCCCCGTGCCGGGCCTTTCGACCGCCGGTACGGCCGGGCGGTGGGGCGAGCGCGCGTACGCCGGATTCGCGGCGGTCTCGTGCGGCGGCTCGCGCCGCGCTTCCCGCGCCCGGGCCGACGCCCTTGCCGACTCACATCTGTAAAGGTGGTTTCCGGTTTTCCCGGGCATTCCGGCCACGGCGTGCCGAGCCGTACCGGCCGTGCGGCACCGGCCCCGGCGGGCCTCCCGGCGGGCGGGCCGGCGACGGACGCGGCCAGGAGGTGAGACCACTGAAACCTGTGGGGCTTGTTTGGCGAAAGGTGACAAACAGCGGCGCGTCAGAGGCCGAACCCCGACCGGCGCGCACCGCGGCCGCGCGGGTGTACGGCACGGCCGTTCCCGGGCGAGGATGGCCGCGTGAGCCTTCACGCGATCCCGGCGGAGGAGCGGGCGGCGCCGTGTGAGTCGGTCTCCCGGGCACCGGACCCGCGGCTGCTGCCGTACGTCGTCGGCTACTCGGCCTTCCGCTCGCGGCCCGGCTCGGCGGCCCGGCACCGGATCCTTCCGCTCACCGCCACGACGGTGGTGATCGACATAACGAACGGGAGCGGGCTCGTCACCGGGCCACGCGCGGACTTCACCGTCGACGCGTCGGCGACCTGGCGCGAGGGGGTCGCCATCGGGCTGACGATCACCGGCCAGAACATCCGGGCCACCGGCGGCCTGGTGGTGTGACCCGCCGGGGGCGCGGGAGCCACCCGCCCCGCGCCTCCCGGTACGGCCGGCCGGTACGGCGGGGCCGCGCGGCCGATGGCCTAGCATGCGGGCATGCGTACCGCCGCGGGTGTGGTGCTCGCGGGCGGCCGTTCGACCCGGATGGGCACGCCGAAGGCCTGGCTGGACTGGCACGGCTCGACGCTGCTGTACCGGACGGCCGCCGTGCTGCGCCGTACCGTCGGCGGCCCCGTCGTCGTGGTGGCCGCCCCCGGCCAACGCCTGCCCCATCTGCCCGCGGGCGTCACCGTGACCGAGGACCCGGTGGAGGGCCGCGGCCCCATGCAGGGCCTCGCCGTCGGCCTCGCCGCGGTCGCCGACGCGGCCGAGACCGCGTTCGTCTGCTCCACCGATATGCCGTTCCTCCACCCGGCCTTCGTCCGCCGCGTACTCCGCGAGCTGGCCGACTCCCCCGCGGACCTGGCCCTCCCCGTGGTCGGCGGCTACCGCCAGCCGCTCGCCGCCGCGTACCGCACCTCGCTCGCCGGTCTCGTCGCCGACCTCCTCGCCAAGGGCGACCTGCGCCCCGGCATGCTCTTCCAGCACTGCACCGTGGCCTGGCTCGACGAGCCCCGCCTCCTCACCGACCCCGACCTCGCCGCCTGCGACCCGTCACTCGAATCGGTGACGAACGTCAACACCCCCGAGGACTACGCCGCGGCCCGCGCCCGCCCCGCGCCACCGGTCACCGTCGAGCGAGACGACACGCCGGTACGGCACAGCGTCCGGGCGGCGACCCTCGCCGAGGCGGCCACGGCCGTCGGCCTGTCGCCGGCCCTTGACATCGCCGTCAGGCTGAACGGCGAGGAGGTGCCCCCGGACGCGCTGTTGCCCCTGGTCGCCGGGGACCATGTCGTTTTCCTGGTGGCGGACACCGGCGGTGCAGACGCCGCAGGATCTCCGCATTCCCGCCGGCGACGTCCCGTGGACCTGTGACGGCGCCCGCGACCGGTGTCACCAATGCGGTACGCCAACCGACCGACGCAGGGTGCACCCGATCGCAATGTCCTCCGGGGTTGGCATGTCCTTTAGGCCCAGGATCACAAGGGGTGCCCGATCGCCGTGGCAAGCTCCCGCGCGCCCGGCACCCTCGGGTGCCGCTGCACCAGCTCGTCGGCGATCGCCCGGATGGACGGCCGGTCACGCACCTCGGCAGGCGCGTACGCATGCGCCTTGATCAATGCCTCAGCCGCCTGCTCCACGTCACCCGTAGGCCATGCCACACGCGCGATGTCCGTCCACAGCCGTGCCTTCCGCTCCGGGGTGGGGTACATCTCCTCCTTCAGCCGCCTGCCGACGTGCAGGCCTGCGCCCGGGTCACCAAGGACGTGGTTGAGGTTGACCCGATACAGCAATACGAACGGCAGCGCCACCTCAGCCTGCTGCGGTGGTAGGCGACGCGCGGCGCGTTCAGCCTCCGCGAGACGCTCGAACGCCCGCACTCGATCCCCAGCACCGGCCAGCGTGTAGGCAGAGGTACACAGCAGCCGCACATACATCCCCGCCTGGGCCGGTGTGCGAAGTCCGGCCGACTCCAGCCGGGATGCCGCCCCATCAACGACCCGCAACGCTTGCGGGTATCGGCCGGTGGTACGCAGCATCATCCCCAGTGCCCGAGCGGAGGCACCCATCGCAACCGGGCTGCCCGAGCGCGCCGACAGCAGCACCGATCGGTCCGCGGTGATCCGCGCGGACCGCTTGTGTCCGATCTTGTTGAGGGTGTCTGTCGCCACGTCGTGCACGGCCGCGGCGAGCGCCCACGCCGCAGGGACGTCGATCCGCTCGGCGGCCTCCCGCGCCGCCGCCAACGTGCCCGGCAGGGTCGCCATGAGCGTCGTAAGGGCACTGGCGTCCCACAACCGGCGTGCCTCCGCCAGCCGCCTGCGGATCTGCGGAAGGTCCTCGGGCCGTTCCGGCTCCGGCGGCACATCCAGCGCGTCATCGAAGGCCACCACGAGCCCCACGGGTATGGTCGCGGCTGTGGTCAGGAGGGCTCGGCGCCTCATCGGATCGTCTCCCTCAACATCGTGTCCTGGTCCGGTAACGCCCTGCCGAAGCTGATCACGTTCGACGCCGTACAACTCGCACAGCTCCGCGGACTCTTCGGGGGACATGGCGGCCTCGGATAGGCGTTCGAACAGCAGCCTGAGTTGGCCGACCTGAACGTCCGCCTCGACGTACACCTCCCCGGCTGAGGACTCCACGTAACCCACATCCGGATCGCCGGGTTCGAAGGACAGAACCGAGAACGGACCCTCCATGCCCGGGTGAGCGCCGGCTCCAAACGGCAAGACCTGAATGGTGATGTTGGCCCGCTCGCTCGCGCGAAGTAGGTCGGCGAGCTGGCGGTCCATCGCCTCCCGCGAGCCGACCCTACGTCGCACGACGGCCTCGTCGATGATCGCGTGGAACATTGGCGCCGATGTTCCCAACAGGCGGGTCTTGCGTTGCATCCGGGCGTCCACACGCCGAGACAACTCGCCCTCCGTGAGGTTTGGGTGGCGTGCCCGGATGACCTCACGGGCGTAGTCCTCGCTGTGGAGCAGACCTGGCACGGCCAGTGGTTCCCACTTGCGAATGACCGTGGCCTCGGCCTCCAGCGCCATGTAGCTACCGGTGAACACATCGGCGTAAGCGGTCCACCAGCCCCTGCGGGCGGCTTCTCGCGCGAGCTGCACCAAGCCTGCTGTCGTTGCTGAGTCTGCGCCGTAAAGCTCGCATGCTGCGATCAGGTCGGACTCAGAGATCATGATCTGCCCCGCCTCTATGCGGCAGACCTTGCTCTGGCTCCAGCCCAGCCGTGTTGCTACGGCGGTGGTGCTCAGCCCGGACCGTTCACGCAGCTGCCGCAGCTCGCGACCAAGCCTCCGGTGCCGGACCGTGGGGGACTTCAACCGCTACGCCCTCTCCCTGCGCGCCCTCCACGACGCGCGGACACTGCTGGAACGCCACCTCTAACAAGGCCGGCAGCAAGGCAGACCTGCCTATACCGTCCAGCTATCAGTGCCTTCCCCGGCATTCCTCGCCGACGCGTGACCGGCTACCAAAGACACGTGGAGCACCTCTGGTGGGATCTCGGATCGTGTGCAGGCGGCGCCGTCTTCGAAGTGGAACTGCGCGGCTCGGCCGCCAGGGTGGCCCTCATGGAGGTCGACGACTACCAGGCGTACCTCGACGGTGACGAGTACGTGTACTACGGCGGCTTTTACGACGTCAGCCCTGTTGTGCTGGAAGTGCCGTACGACGGCTATTGGTATCTCGTCGTCGACAGCCATCCCCGCCGCATCAAAGTCGGTGTGACCCAGCTCTTCGACTGACCAGAGGCCGTAAGCCATCCTCCGCAACATCGCCGTGCCGTAGCAGAACCCAGCACCGCGTCAGTGACCGGACCTGCGTCGTGCGAAGCTGAACGGCGCGGATCTGCGGGGAGTCGAGGGAGTTCTCCCGATGAGATCCGCAAAGTGGCCGCATCGACGCCGCAACGAAGCTTCTCAGCGACGGTCTCGGGGACGACCACCCATCCTGATCACATCGTGCGGCTCCCGAAGACCGTCGGCACCGCACACGTCGCCCTCGGTACGGCCCCTTCACCGGCCGCTTCGGCGATCGCGGTCGCGTGCCTCCGCGGACGTGCCGTGCCGTACCGGAAAACCGAGGGGTTCGCCGTCCCGACCCGTGGCGAATTCAGGACCGTTTCGCCGACGCATATCGGCGGGCGTCACGCGGCCGGCTCGGTCCGTCAACGACACCCTTTCGATACTCATCGCAATCATTTCGGCGCACGCCGTGAAACCCGCCA
The DNA here is from genome assembly GCF_006716785.1 of Thermopolyspora flexuosa. Lineage (NCBI taxonomy): Bacteria > Bacillati > Actinomycetota > Actinomycetes > Streptosporangiales > Streptosporangiaceae > Thermopolyspora > Thermopolyspora flexuosa. Next base: position 5,035,442 of record NZ_VFPQ01000001.1, read on the forward strand.
GGCGTTTTCCGGCGCCGAGTCCTTGTGACTCTCCACCGATACGTCACACACACCGGCGTCACGAGACGTCGTTGGCCATCACCGCAGCGTGACGCGCTGATCGCGGAGGTGGGGCGAGATCGTGAGAGGGTGCGGATCGCCCATCTTCCGCCCCACTTCTGCCTCAGTTCTGCCCCCATTCCAACCTTGACGGCAAATCGATATAACAATCTAAATCAACTGGAGTCAGGGCTAATTATCAGAGTCCGCCGATGATGGGGCGTTGCGCCGCGCCGACGATGTTCGGCGAAAGATCCCCTTTTCCTCCACCCCCAAGGAAAGGATCGACGCGCAATGCACCGACCTCGCAGTGGCGCCGCCCGACGGCTGCTGGCGGCGCTGGCCATGATCGCGCCGGTCACCGCCGGCCTCGTCATGGCCTCCCCCGCCTCCGCGGCCTCGCCCGCCCCGTCGCCGGAGAACCTGACGCCGGGGGCGCCCACGGGCAACTACATCGTCGTGTTCAAGGACACCGAGAACGTGCGCCGCAGGGGCGTCGCGAACCGCGCCCGCGAGCTCGCCGAGCGCCGGGGCGCGCGGGCCGGCAACATCTACCAGCACGCGCTCAAGGGCTTCACGTTCCGGGGCAACGCGCAGCAGGCCCGGGAGGTCGCCGCGGACCCGGACGTGGCGTTCGTCGAGGAGGACCGGGTCATCTCGCTCACCGCGGACCAGGTCAACCCGCCGTCCTGGGGCCTTGACCGCATCGACCAGCGCCAGCTGCCGCTCAACTCCCGGTACAGCTACACGAGCACGGCCTCGAACGTGACCGCGTACATCATCGACACCGGCATCCTCACCACCCACAGCGACTTCGGCGGCCGGGCGTCGCACGGGTACGACTTCGTCGACAACGACTCCAACGCCACCGACTGCAACGGCCACGGCACCCACGTCGCCGGCACCGTGGGCGGTTCCTCGTACGGCGTGGCCAAGGGCGTGCGGCTCGTCGCGGTGCGGGTGCTCAACTGCAGCGGCAACGGCACCACCTCGGGCGTGATCGCCGGTATCGACTGGGTCACCCGGAACGCGCGCAAGCCGGCGGTCGCGAACATGAGCCTCGGCGGCGGTGCGAGCGCGGCGATCGACGCGGCGGTGAACAACTCGATCAACTCCGGCGTCACCTACGTGGTCGCGGCGGGCAACGAGTCCACCAACGCCTGCACCCGCTCCCCGGCCCGCGTGCCGAACGCGATCACCGTCGGCGCGACGACGAGCAACGACACCCGGGCGAGCTACTCCAACTACGGCTCCTGCCTCGACATCTTCGCGCCCGGCTCGAGCATCACCTCGGCGTGGCACACCTCGACCACGGCGCGCAACACGATCAACGGCACCTCGATGGCGTCCCCGCACGTGGCCGGCGCGGCCGCGCTCTACCTGTCGGCGAACCCCTCCGCCACCCCCACCCAGGTGGGGAACGCGCTGGTCGGAAACGGGACCACGGGCGTGGTGCGGAGCGCGGGCTCGGGCAGCCCGAACGTCCTGCTCTACACCGGGTCGTGATCGCGACCGTCTGACGGTCCCGTCGCGAGGAGGGTGGGCACGCCCCGCCCTCCTCTTTCCCGTCGCTCTGGGTACGGCTCGGCCGACGAGCGTGCTGGGACGCCCCGGTATCTCCCTTGGACGCTCGCCGCCCTGATCGCCGGATTCGTTGGCCCTCGCACCATTCTCCGCTATTTCCCGATCCATAGCCAATGACGTTTTCGCCGGACAACGATTCGCGGCCGGGAATCGCCGAAATCAGCCACAATGTAGTCTGATCAGCAATTTCCGGACATCCCGATCAGGCGGCCCGCACGGCACGCAAGGCACGTTCCGCTGCATGGCCATGTCGGCTCACAGTACGACGTTCGCGCAGGTCACATCCGGCAAGGTATTCCCAACCTGTAGGCGAATCTTACGGTAAGAAGGCGACCAAGGCCCCCGCCATCGGCGCGAAACATGAGATAAGTGTGAGCTGGATCGGATGACCGGTACGGCACTTCGCGGAAATTGTCGCTTTCGCAGCGACGCACACGCGTGCCCGGCACGCCGGTCGGCCATACGCAGCGACGTGAATCGGGGGCTACATGGGTATTCGAGGTCTCGGCCGGTTGCGGATCGGCGCCGCCGTCATCGGCATGGTCGCGCTGCTCGCCGTACCGACCGCGGGGGCCACGGCGGCGGCCGATCCGCGCGAGACGGGTCTCCACCGGGAGACGAAGGCGAACGCGTGGAAGGCGCTGGAGCTGGAGTCCTTCGCGTACGCCGCCAACCGGGCCTTCGCCGTGCAGGCGCACGCGGAGGATCTGCGGCGAATCCGCGATCTGTACGACCGGGGCGCCCTGATCGAGCGGCGGCACTTCGCCGAGCTGGCGGCGCTGATCGAGCTGGTCAAGGACAACGCCACCAACCTGCGCCACGCGATCCAGGGCGCGGAGTCGACGGCCCGGATGTACCGGCGGTTCGCCGCCGAGGCGAAGAAGGACGGTGAGCTCGCGGCCGCCCGGCTCTTCCACGACCTCGCCCTCGACGAGGCGGACAACCGGGACCGGTTCCGCGAGGCGCTGCAGGCGATCACCAAGCCGGGGTCGGGCGCGCGCATCCCGGCCGACGTCAGCGTGAAGAAGACGATCATCAAGGCCGGCCCGCCCAAGGTGCGCACCGCGCGCACGCTGCGCAACCTGCGCACCGCGATGGAGCGGGAGGCGCTCGCCTTCCTCACCGACGTGCTGTTCGCCGAGCACGCCAAGGCCACCGGCCGCCCCACGCTCGCCAAGCTGTTCGGCAGCGTCGCGCTCGTCGAGCTCACCGAGCACTTCGCCAAGGAGGCGATCCTCGCCGGGCTCGTCAAGAAGACCCGCACGAACGTCTGCACGACGATCAAGGGCGAGAACTACGAGAGCACCACGCTGTACCCGCGCTTCGCCCGGCAGGCCGACCGGGCCGGCGACTACGTCGCGGCGGAGTTGTTCCTGAGCATCGCCGACGACGACGGCCGCCAGGCCCGCTCCCTGGCCAAGGCGCTGGCCGAGATCGGCGGAGGCTGCTGAACGAACCGGGACACCCGTCGCCCGGGAGGTGCACCGCGCCTCCCGGGCTTTCTCTTCCCCCGGCCGGTACGGCGGGCCGCCGCGGCCGGGCGTGGCCGTGGCGCCCGCGGGCCGCAACATGCAAGGCGATGTTCAAACGGGGGACCACCGGCGGGACGCCGTCCGTTCCGGATCAGTTCATGCAGCACTTTTAGCGTGCCCGATATGAGAATGGGCCTGATCGCACTGGGTGCCGCGGCGCTGGTCGCCGGACTCGCCGCACCGGCCGCGGCCGACCCCAAGCCCGCCGGATTCGGTCGGGCGACGCTGACCGGATTCGCCTCCCTGCCCGCCAAGACGTTCGTGCCGGACAGCGAGCCCTCCGGGTCGCGGCTCGGCGAGGAGCCGATCAACGGGATCACCCCGCCGTTCGCCGGGCAGCCCGTGCAGGGCTTCAGCGGCATCGTGCCGAACGGGCGCGGCCGGTACCTGATGCTCTCCGACAACGGCTTCGGCCAGCAGGCGAACAGCGCCGACTTCCTGCTGCGGGTGCACGAGGTCGAGCCCGACCTGCGCACCGGCAGGGTGCGGGTGCGCGGCGGGTTCAACCTCAGCGACCCCGACGGGCACATCACGTTCCCGCTCACCCGCGAGGACCGGCTGCTCACCGGCGCCGACTTCGACGTCGAGTCGATCGTGCGCGCCGACGACGGCACGTTCTGGATCGGCGACGAGTTCGGGCCGCTCCTGCTGCACGTCTCGGCGCGCGGCAAGCTGCTCGAGCCGCCCATCCCGCTGCCCGGGGTGCGCGCGCCGGAGAACCCGTACCTCGGCGACGGGAAGCCCAACCTGGGGCGCAGCAAGGGTTTCGAGGGCATGGCCCGCTCGCTCGACGGCCGCCGCCTCTACCCGCTGCTCGAGGGCACCGTCGACGGCGACCCGGCCGGCACGCTGCGCATGTACGAGTTCGACGTGCGCAAGCGCAGGTACACCGGCAAGCGGTGGACGTACCGGCTCGACGCCCCGGAGAACGCGATCGGCGACGCGGTGATCGTCGACCGGAACCGCTTCCTCGTCATCGAGCGGGACAACAACGAGGGCGACGCGGCCCGGACCAAGCGCATCTACCTCGCCGACATCCGGGACCGCGACCGCGACGGCGCCATGGACAAGACCCTCGTCGCCGACCTGCTGGACATCGCCAACCCCAAGCGGCTCGGCGGGTTCGGCACCACGTTCCGCTTCCCGTTCCAGACGATCGAGGACGTGGCGATCCTCGACGACCGCACCCTCATCGTCGCGAACGACAACAACTTCCCGTTCTCCGCGGGCCGCACGCCCGGCAAGCCGGACAACAACGAATTCATCACCATACGGCTGACGCGTCCGCTCAACACTGCTCACGGGGCGATCAGGTGATGTAACGTCCGGTGCAACGGTGTCCGTCCCGGCCGTGCGCCCGCGGCCGGGGCGGTCGCGGCCACCGCCCCACCCCTCAGGCAGGCACGAGCACCGAGGGGACGGCCATGGGCTGGAAACGGCTGTGGGCACTCACGATCGCCCTGCTCGCCGGGCTGACCTGCGCATCGCCCGCGCTGGCGGACGATCCGGTCTACATGCTGCCGAGGGCGGTGGTGACCGCGAAGGTCGCGCCGGACGGCAGCGTCGCGGTGACGCAGGATCTCACCTTCTCGTTCAACCGTGCGGGGCACGGGGCGTACGTGGACGTGCCCCGGCCGGTGCTGAGCCGCCTCACCGACATCGCGGTGAGCGAGGACGGCCGACCGTACCGCAAAGGGGCGGACGCGGAGATCGGGGTCGAGCGGCCACCCGGGACCTTCGGCGAGAAGACCTGCTCGGCGGACGGCGCGCACCGCATCGTGTGGTACTTCGACGCGGAGCCGGGCAGCATCCGGACCTTCCGGGTGCGGTACACGATGCACCGGGCGGTGGCCGCCTACGACGACCACGCCTTCCTCCAGCTCCCGGTCTGGGGCAGGAACTGGAGCCAGCCGCTGGAGCGCCTCGACGTCACGGTACGGCTGCCGCGCGCCGGCCGGGAGGGCGAGGTCTACCTCGCCAAGGGCGCCCCGGTGGAGGTGCTGGAGCCCGTCGTCGGCGCCTCGCGGCAGGTGACCAAGGCGACCGCGGAGGACGTCGTTGGCGGCCGTCCCGTCACGCTCTACCTGGCCTTCCCCACCGCGCAGCTCAACAATGTGACCACCTCGCCGAGCGTGCGGCTCGTCTCGGGTGACGGCGCGGAACGGCTGGAGAGCCTGCGGCAGGGCGACGTCGAAACGGACCCGTACCAGGGCGAGGACTGCCCGACGGGCGAGGACGGCTTCTCGTTGAGCGACGCCCTCTGGCTCACGGCGGGTGCCGCGCTCGTCGCGATGGTGGTCTGGACGTCCCGGGTCCAGCGCAAACACGGTCCGCGTCGCCACGGCTCCGGCGACGGGTCCGGCTCCTCCACGTACTACCACTCGGGCGGCTCGTCGTCCTCCTCCGACTCCGGGTCGAGCGGCGGCGGAGGCGGCGCCTGGTGAGCCGCACCGTACGGCCGGCGTCCACACGGCGCGCCGCTCGCCGGGAGTGCGGTGAGGTAGCGTCCGGAGCAGGAGGTGTCCGTCCCGGTCGGCACCGGCGGCCGGGGCGGCCGCGTCCGCCCACCCACCCCTCAGGAACGCGCGAGAATGCGAGGGAACGGGCATGGGCTGGGAACGGTTATGGGCCCCGGTGGTCGTGCTGCTCGCCGGGTTGGCGTACGCGTCGCCGGCGCAGGCCGACGAGGAGGCGGGCTATCTGCTGCCGTGGACCGAGGTGGCCGCGGAGGTCTGGAGCGACGGCAGCGTCAGGGTGACCCAGGATGTCACCTTCGCGTTCCTCGACCAGGAGGGGCGCGGCGCGTACCTGGACGTGCCTCGGCCCGCGATGGCCACGCTCACCGACATCACGGTGAGCGAGGACGGCCGGCCGTACCAGAAGGGGCCGGACGCGGAGATCGGCGTCGAGCGGCCACCCGGGACCTTCGGCGAGAAGACCTGCTCGGCGAACGGTGCGCACCGCATCGCGTGGTACTTCGCCGCGGAGCCGGGCACCACCCGCACCTTCCGCATCCGGTACACGATGCGCCGCGCGGTCACGGCCTACGACGAGCACGCGTTCCTGCAGCTTCCGGTCTGGGGCAGGAACTGGAGCCAGCCGCTCGAACGGCTCGACGTCACGGTACGGCTGCCGCGCGCCGGACAGGGGAACGAGGTCTACCTCGCCAAGAGCGACCCGGAGGGGGTGCTGCGGCTCGCCCCCGAGACGACGCCGCAGCTCACGAGGGCGTACGCGGAGGACGTGCGCGGCGGCCGCGCCGTCACGCTCCACGTCGCCTTCCCTGCCGCGCAGCTCCAGGAGGATCCGCCGAACGTCCGCGTCATGCAGGGCGACGGGGCGGACCGGCTGGAGAGCCTGCGGAAGGGCGGGTTCGAGCGTGAGCCGTACCGGGGTGCGGACTGTCCGGTCACGGCCGCAGCGGAGGGCTCCGGCGGGGGCGTCGGGCTGTACGTCGGCCTGGGGGTTCTGGGGGTGCTCGCCGTCACGGGCGTCGTGGCGCTGGTGCGCACCTTCGTCACCCGCGAGCATTCCGGGCCTGACCGCCGCCGTGGGTCCGCCGCCACCTCCTCGGGCTACTCGGGCGGCTCGTCGATCGGCTACTACGACGGCGGCTCGTCCGGCGGTGGCGGCGACAGCGGAGGCGGGGGCGGCACCTGGTGACGACGGCATCCCGGTGTCCGCCGCCGCCCGATCGCATTGTGTCCGATGCGCCCCCCACGAGGCCGCTCGCCGAGGGATCCGGTGAAGTAGCGTCCGGTAGAGGGAGGTGTACGGCCCGGCCGCCGCGGCCGGGGCGGCCCACCCGTGGGAACCACGAGCATCCGAGGCGACGGCATGGGCTGGAAGCGGCTGTGGCCACTCGCGATCGTCCTGCTCGCCGGGCTGACCTCCGCGACGCCCGCGATGGCGGACGCGCCCGTCCACTCGCTGCCGAGCGCGATGGTGACCGCCGGCACCACCCGCGGCGACACCGTCGGCGTGCTCCCGTGGCCCGCCCGCTCACTCGCCGCCGAGGGGCATGGCGTGCGGCCGGAGAGCCCGGGGACGGGCGGTGCCGAGCGGGAGCCGTACCGGGGCGTCGGTTCTCCGACGCCGGCTGTCCGGACCGAGAACGACGGCTCAAAGATCGTTGAGATCATCCCCTTCGTCTTTCTCGGGATAACGGTGGTCGCCTTCCTCGTGGGCATCGTGGCCGTGCTGCGCGACATCGTCGGCGACGACGACCGCGACCGCGGCGGCACCCACCGCCCCTCCCATGGGAGCGGCCTGCCTTACCACGGCACGGGGGGCGGTTACGGCGGCGGTTCGTACGGTGCCGACGGCGGCGGAGGGGGCGGTTGCTGAGCCGCGCCGCATAACGGCCGGCCGGTCGTCGCGCGGTGCGCCGCGGGTCCGTGGATGGGCGAGCGGCGGTCAAGCGTTGGCCGGGCGCGCCATGGGCGACGGGCGGCCGGGTAACGGATGCCGTGGAGTTCGGCAGGATCGCGGAGACGGCCGGGCAGGCGCTCGACCTCGCCGGGGTGGCCGTGATCGTGCTCGGCGCGCTCGTGGCGACCGTGCTGTTCCTGCCGCGGGTACGGCACCGCGACCGGTTCGAGGACGCCTACCGCCGGTACCGGCAGGGGCTGGGCCGGGCGATCCTGCTCGGCCTGGAGTTCCTCGTCGCCGGGGACATCATCCGCACGGTGGCGGTCTCGCCCACGTTCCGCGGCGTCGGCGTGCTCGCGGTGATCGTGCTGATCCGCACCTTCCTCAGCCTCTCGCTCCAGGTGGAGCTGGAGGGCCGCTGGCCGTGGCACCGCCGCCCCCGCCCCGCACCGCCCGAGGAGCGGTGATCGTCGGCCAGCCGAAGCCCGCGTGGCCAAGCAGGTCACCACGCTCGCACACCCACGAGTCGGCCCCGGCGCCTCAGCGATAAATCCGTAAATTTCTGCAAGTGGTCCGCAAGTGGCGTTATCCGCGCTGAAAGCGCCCTGCCGTACACCAGAACCGGCAACACCCCCCGCTCCCCGGAAGGACCACTCCGATGGCGCGCACGAGCCGTACCCTCCTCGCCCTGACCACCGCCCTCGGCACCGCCGCGGCCACGATCGCCCTCACCGCCACCTCGGCGAACGCCGCCACCTCCACCGCCTCCACCGCCTGCAACCCCGCGCTCGTCGCGCCGACCGGCAGTCTCATCGGCAGGCTGTGGCGGAACAGCGGCGGCGAGAAGAGCGTGTACGGCTGCCCCACCGGCAAGGAGATCGGCCTGGTGAGCCCGCGCGGCTCCTACCAGAACTTCCAGTACGGCAAGATCGTGTGGTCGCCGAACATCGGGCCGTACGCCCTGGTGCGCGCCTACCACACCCGCGGCAAGGTCGTCTTCCGGTGGTCGGACACCGGCCGCGACTGGGACTTCTTCAACGTCCGGTTCAGCTGGAACGGCCGGCCGTTCAAGCAGGTGAAGGTGGCCAGGGAGACCCCGTGGAGCGGCGCCTTCTCGCTCGATGCCCACTGCGACCTCGAACGGTGCCACCGCGTCAGCCACGGCCGGCAGACCAGCACGTACGCCTTCCACGTGCAGGGCTGCGACCGCGGCACCTTCAAGTCCGACTGCGGCCCGTGGAGCAACCGGGTCACCATCAGTGTCACGACCCCGAGGTCGTGAGCCGAGCACGCGCACGAGCGACTTCGCCGCCACGAACCGGCGTCCGCAGGCGACAGATCCGGAAAATCGCGTGTAAGCAGCCCGCAAGTGGCGTTATCCGCGCTGAAAGCGCCCTGCCGTACACCAGAACCGGCAACACCCCCCGCTCCCCGGAAGGACCACTCCGATGGCGCGCACGAGCCGTACCCTCCTCGCCCTGACCACCGCCCTCGGCACCGCCGCGGCCACGATCGCCCTCACCGCCACCTCTGCGAACGCCGCCACCACCTCGGCCGCCGCCTGCAACCCCGCGCTCGTCGCACCGACCGGCAGCCTCATCGGCAGGCTGTGGCGGAACAGCGGCGGCGAGAAGAGCGTGTACGGCTGCCCCACCGGCAAGGAGATCGGCACGGCGAGCCCGCGCGGCTCCTACCAGAACTTCCAGTACGGCAAGATCGTGTGGTCGCCGAACATCGGGCCGTACGCCCTGGTGCGGGCGTACGTCTCCGGCAACAAGGTCGTCTTCCGCTGGTCGGACACCGGCCGGGACTGGGACTTCTTCAACGTCCGCTACAGCGCCGGCGGCCGGCCGTTCACCCAGGTGAAGGTCGCCCGGATCAACCCGTGGAGCGGTGCCTTCTCGCTCTCCCCCGGCTGCGGCAACGGCGTCTGCTCCACCACCAGCGGCCACGGGACCGGCACGTACGTCTTCCACGTGCAGGGCTGCGACCGCGGCACCTTCAAGTCCGACTGCGGCCCGTGGAGCAACCCGGTCTCCATCAAGGTCGCGCTCTGAGCACGGGCGACGACCCGCTTCCGCTCCGCCGGCCCGGTGGCGGCGTCGGCGTACGTGCGGTCAGGTGGACGGCCGCCAGCCGAGCGCCGGGCCGAGCTTGGTGGCGATGTCGGTGAGGATCTGCTCGTAGTCCTCGTACTCGAAGGTGAACGGCAGGGCGAACGCGACCTCGTCGACCTCGCGGTACGCGGCGTGGCCGAGCAGGCGCTCGGCGATCTCGTCGGAGCTGCCGAGGAGGTCGGGCGAGAACACCATGCGCGCCGGGCCCTGCGGCGCCTTGGTGCGGGGCGTGCGCATCTCCACGTACGCGCGGTACTTGGCCCGCTGCGCGCGGTCGGCCGAGTCGGTCGGGATGACGACGAGGCCCTGGGAGACGCGGGCGGCCTCGCCGTCGGGATGGTGGGCGCGGAACGTGCGGATGTGCGAGAGCTGGATCTCGGTGAAGTCCTCCGACTCCTCGGCCTTCACCACGCTGCTGGTGAGGAGGTTGATGCCCTGCTCACCGGCCCACCGGGCGGACCGGAGACTGCCGCCGCCGTACCAGATGCGGCTCGCCAGGCCGGGCGAGTGCGGCTGCACGCGGTCGGAGAACACCTCGAAGCCGATCGTGCCCTTGAACGTGCTCGCGGGCTCGCCGCGCACGAAGCCGAGCAGCCGCCTGACGCGCTGGTAGCTGAAGTCCTCCAGGTCGGCGGTGTCCGGGTAGAGCGCGTGCTTGACGTGCTCCCAGTTCATCGGCGGGCCCACGCTCACCCCGGCGTTGAGGCGCCCGCCGGAGAGGATGTCGACGGTGGCGAGGTCCTCGGCGAGCCGCAGCGGGTTCTCCCAGCCGAGCGGGATGACCGCGGTGCCGAGCTCGATCCGGCGGGTGCGCTGCGAGGCCGCCGCGAGCACGGCGATCGGGGAGGAGATGCCGAACTGCAGGTGGCGGTGGCGTACCCAGGCACTGTCGAAGCCGAGCCGCTCCCCCAGTTCGATGAGCCGCAGCGTCGCCTCGTGACCGGCCGCGGGGTCGTGCTCGTCGAACAGCCCGATGGTGAGAAAGCCAAGCTTGCGCAGCGGTCGCGGGTCCTTCGGCACCGGGCTCCTCCCTGCTCCGCGGCGGGCCGTGCCGTACGGCGGCGCCGTCGGCGATCGCGCGGGCGGCGTCGTGGGCCGGCCCGCCGGTGTCCGTCACCTAACCCTATTATCCCTACCAAAGAACCAGAGATATCCATGGGGTATCCGATACCGGCATTTACCCGATCAAACGGCAAAAGTCGCGCGCCATCCGGCCCGGACGGCAACCGGTGGCACGTGACGCCGGCCGGGGCGGCATCCCCGGCTCCCGGGACCGCGCGGGGATCCGGCGAGGGCACCGGGCCCGCGCGGCCGTACCGGGAGCGGGGACGATCAGGCGCGCTGCGGGGCACCGGCCGCCGCCTCCGGCGCGACCCCGGTCGCGGGGAGCGGCGAGCCGCCCTCCTCGGGCAGGCCGTACCGGCGCCACCAGCGGGCGAGCGGCGCGGGCGACCACCACGCCCGGTCGCCCAGCAGGCGCATCGTGGCGGGCACGAGCAGGCCGCGCACGATCGTCGCGTCCACCAGCAGCGCGACCACGAGGCCGACGCCGATCATCTTCAGCACGGTGACGCTGATCGTGACGAACGCCCCGACCACGACGCCGAGCAGCAGCGCCGCGGCGGTGATGATGCGGGCCGTGTGCTGCACGCCGACCGCGACCGCCTCGACCGTGTCGCCGGTGCGCAGGTAGTGCTCGCGGATCCGGGCGAGCATGAACACCTCGTAGTCCATGGCGAGCCCGAACGCGATCGCCGCGATCATCAGCGGCATGTTCGCGTCGAGGAACCCGGGTGCCTCGAAGCCGAGCGGCCCGGACAGCCAGCCGTACTGGAAGATCAGCACGATCGCCCCGAACGCCGCGGACAGCGAGAGCAGGTTCGTCAGCACCGTCTTGATCGGCAGCGTCACCGAGCCGAAGGCGAGGAACAGCACGACGAACGTGACGACCGCGATGATCAGCATCATCCACGGCAGGCCGCTCGCCAGCATGTCGAGCATGTCGACGATCGACGGGGGCCGGTTGGTGAACATCGCCTCGGCCCCGGGGGGCGGCGCCTCGGCCCGCAGCCTGGCCACGGTCTCGCGGATCTCCTCGCCGTACGGGCTCATCGAGTAGGTGAGCGTGATCCGGGCGAGATCGCCCGCGGCCCCGGTCACCTCGGCCCGGTCGATGCCCTCGACCCGGGCGAGCCGCCCGGCGAACTCCTCCAGCGCGGCCCTCGCCTCCGGCGTGTCGGCCGGGCCGGGCATGCGCACCACGGTGGTGATCACCTTGGTCGGGTCGTACGCGAACTCCTCGGCGAGCATCCGGGTGGACGTCACGCTGTGCGTGGACGCGGGCAGCGACCACTCGGCCGGGCGGGACCAGACCACCCCGAGCAGCGGGGTGCCGAGCGCGAGCAGGAACGCGGAGATGCCCAGGGTGGCGACGAGCGGACGGCGCATCACCGCGTGCGCGGTGCGGTACCAGCGGGTGCCCTGGACCGCGCCCCGCCCCCACGGCACCGGCACGCGCAGCCGGTCGATGTTCCGGCCGACCTGCGCCAGCAGCGCGGGCAGCAGGAACAGCGCGCTCAGCACCGCGAAGATCACGACGCTCGCCCCCGAGTACGCCAGCGAGGTGAGGAAGCGCGACGGGAAGACGAGCAGCCCGGCGAGCGTGACCGCGACCGTGACGCCGGAGACCACCACGGTACGGCCGGCCGTCGCGGTGGTGCGCACCACGGCGTCGGTCACCTCGCGCCCGGCGGCGAGCTCCTCGCGGAACCGGCCCACCATGAGCAGGGCGTAGTCGGTGGCGAGGCCGAGGCCGAGGATCACCACGACGTTCATCGCCGCGGTGGAGAGGTCGACGAACCCGCCGACCACCCGCAGCACGCCGAGCGAGCCGACCGCGACCACGACCGCGATGAGCAGCGGCAGCGCGGCGGCGACCACGCTGCGGAACACGAGCAGCAGCAGGATCATGAGCAGCGGGAACGAGATCAGCTCCGCGCGGCTCAGGTCCCGGTTGGCGATCTGGTTGAACTCGTGGCCGATCGCGGTGAGGCCGCCGTAGTGCTCGGTGAGGCCGGGCGCGTCGAACAGCGGCCTGATGCGCTCCCAGACCACGACCTGCTCCTCCTCGACCGCGCCGGGGAGCTGCATGGTCACGTACGTCTTGCGCCGGTCCTTGGACACGAAGTCGGGCGAACCGGTGCTCCAGTACGTCTGCAGCCAGGCGTAGTCGGCCTTGGGCACCTTGGCCACGGTCTCCTCGACGGCCTGCCGGAACCGTGGGTCGTCCACGGTCATCACGGCGCTCTCGTAGATCACCACGACGTCGGCCACGTGGCGGCCGAGCGTACCGGCGAGCAGCGCGTTGGCCTCGGCCGACTCGCCGTTCGGGTTGTCCAGCCCGGCGCCGCCGCCGAGGATGCCGCCGGCACCCGATCCCCAGATGCCGCCGAGTAACACGAACAACAGCGCCCCGGCGAACACCCAGCGGCGGCGTCGGGCGCCGAATCTTCCGATTGCCGCGAACATCTCCAGCTCCCAGGAGGTGCGTGTGGACGCGTGGACGCCGCCGGGGCGCGGCCCGGCGGCTCACGCGGCGGGAGAATGGATAGTGAACAGTGGCGCTATCCACTATCCCCATACGAAACGCTCAGCTCGGCCGCCTGCGCAGCGCGGGGTCCTCCAGCGCGGGCGGGCGGTACCCGGCGTCGGCCGGGTTGACCGTGGTCCCGGGCGGCACGATCTCGTCGATGCGGTCGAGCACGTCGTCGGACAGCCGTACGTCGGCGGCGCCGAGCTGGCTCTCCAGGTGCTCCATGGTGCGCGGGCCGATGATCGCCGAGGTCACGCCCGGGTGCCGGATCACGAACGCCAGGGCCATCTCGATCAGCGTCAGGCCGCTCTCCTCGGCGAGCACGGCGAGCCGTTCGGTCAGCTCCAGCTTGCGCACGTTCTCCGGCAGCGCCATGTCGTACCGCTCGGGCAGCAGCGGGGCCCGGCGGCTCACCGGCAGCTCCCTGCCCGCGCGGTACCGGCCGGTGAGCCAGCCGCCCGCGAGCGGGCTCCAGGCGAGCACGCCCATGCCGTACTCCTGGCACAGCGGCAGCACGTCGGCCTCGACGCCGCGGACGAGCAGCGAGTACGGCGGCTGCTCGGTGGCGAAGCGCTCCCGGCCGCGCTGCTCGGCCACCCGGCGGGCCTCGGCGATCTGGTAGGCGGGGAAGGTCGAGGTGCCGATGTGCCGCACCTTGCCCGCGCGCACCAGGTCGGTGAGCGCGCCGAGGGTCTCGTCGATGTCGACCGTGGGGTCGGGGCGGTGCAGCTGGTAGACGTCGATCCAGTCGGTGCGCAGCCGGCGCAGGCTGTCGTCCACCGCCCGCATGATCCAGCGGCGGCCGTTGCCGCCCTGGTTCGGGTCGTCGCCCATCGGAAAGTGCACCTTGGTGGCGAGCACGACGCGGTCGCGCAGCCCGTGCCGGGCGAGGCACTCGCCGATGAACTGCTCGGACTGCCCGCCGGCGTACATGTCCGCGGTGTCGATGAAGTTGATCCCCGCGTCGATCGCGCGCAGGATCAGCTTCTCGGCCGCCGCGTAGTCGTTCTCGCCCCACCAGCCGAACATCATCCCGCCGAGGCAGAGCGGGCTCACCTTGATGCCGGTACGGCCCAGCGGCCGGTATTCCATGCGTCCCCCTGAACGGAAAGTGGATAGGAGTGCTTTCCACTATCCACTGGATACACTTGGCCCGCAAGACGTGGGGAGGATTCATGCGGATCGGTGAGCTGAGTCGTCGCACCGGCGTGCCGGTGCCGACGATCAAGTTCTACCTGCGGGAAGGGCTGCTGCCCCCCGGCGAGCTCACCAGCCACAACCAGGCCCGCTACACCGAGGCCCACGTCCGCCGGCTGCGGCTGATCCGCGCGCTGATCGAGGTCGGCGGGCTGAGCGTGGCCGCCACCCGCGACGTGCTGCAGAAGATGTACGCGCCGGGCATGAGCGTGCTCGACCAGGCGGGAAAGGCGCAGTTCGCCATGGGTGCGCCCGCGCGCCCGCCGGTGGAGGACGAGGCCTGGCGGCAGGCGAAGGCCGAGACCGAGAACCTGCTCGAGCGGCTCGGCTGGCAGGTCCGCGAGACCAACCCGGCCCGCCAGACGCTCACCTCGGCCCTCGCCGTGCTGTTCCGCCTCAACCAGACCGACCAGCTCGAACTCCTCGACGTCTACGCCCGCGCCGCCCGCCAGGTCGCCGAGGCCGAGATCGCCCAGCTCCTCACCCAGCAGGACCACGACGCCCTGCTGGAGACCGCCGTGATCTGGACGGCCGTGGGCGACACCGTGTTCGGCGCGCTGCGCCGCTTCGCCCAGGAGGACATCGCGTACGGCTCGGGCGCCGTCGCCGACCCGCCCGCTCGGGACGAGAAGGACGAAACCTGACGAACCACGGTCCGTCCGGCCACACCCGCCAACGGCCCTGCCGCCCGCCGTCACCGCCTCGCCTCCCGGGACCCATCACGATCATCCCCGATTTTCAGGTTGACTTTGTGGGGAATATGCGGCCATCCTTAGATGCCATGCGTCCCGGACTTCTGACCTGGTCAAACCTGCCCGTCGACCTGCGGCGTCAGGCGAGCGCGCTGTGTCCGGCGCCCGTCTCCGCGTGACCGTAGGCATCGAACCGACGACAGGATCAGAAGGACCGCAACCGTGACCGTGTACACGACCGCCCCCGCCCGCGACCGGCTCGCCGAGACGGCCCGCTCGCTCGCCCTCGACCCTGCGCGGTGGATCCACCGGGTACGGCTCAGCGTCGAGGAGCGCTGGTACGAGCGCCTCCACGTCGACGCCGAGCACGAGATCTGGCTGCTGAGCTGGATGCCCGGCCAGGCCACCGGGTTCCACGACCACGGCTACTCCCGGGGCGCGTTCGCCGTCGCCCTCGGCACGCTCCAGGAGGACGACCTGCGCGTCGAGCGCGACCTCGCGCCCGGCGACGTGCGCGCGTTCGGCCTGAACCACATCCACGACGTGCGGAACGTGTCGCACGCCCCGGCGGTGAGCGTGCACGTCTACTCGCCGCCGCTCAGCCTGATGAACCGCTACGACCGCACCGAGTCCGGCCTGATCAAGGTCGCCGAGGAACGCGCGGAGCAGTGGTGACCCCGCCCCGGCCGCCCGGCGCGCGCACCATCGACGAGATCCTCGCCGACCGGCGCCGCCGGCTGCGCCGCCTGCCGCCCACCGAGGCGTACGCCCGGGTGCGCGACGGCGCCGTGCTCGTCGACATCCGCCCGGCCGCGCAGCGCGCCGCCGAGGGCGAGGTGCCGGGCGCGCTCGTGGTCGAGCGCAACGTGCTCGAGTGGCGGTTCGACCCGCAGTGCGCGGCCCGGCTGCCGCAGGCGACCGGCTACGACGTCGAGGTGATCGTGCTCTGCTCGGAGGGCTACACCTCCAGCCTCGCCGCGGCCGCGCTGCACGAGCTCGGGCTGACCCGCGCCACCGACGTGATCGGCGGCTTCCACGCCTGGCGGCGGGCCGGGCTCCCGGTCACCCGGCCCGCCGTACCCGCGACCTGATCACCAGCGGACCGGCAGCCGCTCCAGGCCGCCGACGATCAGGCCCTGCCGGTAGGTGAGCTCCTCCACCGGTACGGCGAGCTCGAGCGTGGGCAGGCGGCGCAGCAGCTCGCGCAGCACGCTGCGCAGCTCGGCCCGGGCGAGCGCCTGGCCGAGGCAGGAGTACGGGCCGACGCCGAACGCGATGTGGGCGTTCGGGGCGCGGTCGAGCACCATCTCGTCGGCCCGGTCGAACTCCTCCTCGTCCCGGTTCGCCGCGCCCATGCTGCAGATCACCGTGGTGCCCGCGGGCAGCGTGACGCCGCCCACCTCGACGTCCTCGCCGAGGTACCGGGGCAGCCCGAAGCCGGGGTTGGCATCGAAGCGCAGCGACTCCTCCACCGCGGTGCGGACCAGCGACGGGTCGGCGAGCAGGGCCTCCCACCTGCGGCGGTCGGCGAGCAGCATCGCCACCATCTTGCCGATCATGTTCGTGGTGGTCTCGTGCCCGGCCACGAGCAGGCCCTGGGCGGTGAGCAGCAGCACGCGCTCGGTGAGGCCGGTGTCGAGCGTGCCGACGATCTCGAGCAGGTCGCTGATCAGATCGTCGCCGGGCGCGGCCCGCTTCGCCGCGATGAGCGCGCTCATGTATGCGGTGAACTCGTCCTGGGCCGCGTCGATCTCGGCCCGGGAGTACCGGGTGAGGCTGAGCATCGTGTCGGACCAGTACCGGAACCGGTCCCGGTCGGCGTCCGGCACGCCGAGCAGGGCGCAGATCGCCCACACCGGGAGCGGGAAGGCGAGCTTCGCGCACAGGTCGGCGGGCGGGCCCTGGCGCACCATCTCGTCGATGAGGTGCCCGGCCATCGCCTCCAGCCGGGGCCGCAGCTCGGCGACCCGCTTGGCGGTGAACGCCCGGCCCACCAGCCGCCGCCACTCGGCGTGGAACGGTCCAGTGATCTCGGCGTCGCGCATGCTGAACAGCGTGCCCTCGGCGTTGATCCGCGCCGCGTCCTCGGCCGTCAGCGTGCGGGTGAAGCGCGGGTCCAGCAGCAGCTGCTTGACGTCCCGGTAGCGGGTGAGCAGCACCGCCTCGTCCCCGCTGGGCAGCCGGACCCTGCTGATCGGGCAGGTCCGCCGCAGCTCGGCCCACTCCTCCGGCGGCACCAGCGGGGCCGGGTTGGCGAACGGGTAGTCCGGTATGCCGATTCGGGTCTCGCTCACGCTGCCTCCAGGTCTGTGACGTGCAGGTACGGCGGGCCGCCGGGATCGGGCGGCGACGACCGGCGCGCCGGGCCGCATCGGGCCCGCGGCGGACGAGGACGAACCGGCATCGGCATGCCCGAGACCTGCCGCTTCACACCTGCCGGGCGGGTGACATGCCGCCGCACCGTGCGCGGTTTGTGACTGTCCGTCGCGACAGCCATCCCGCTAGTAGGGGCGGCCGGTGCCCTCCCCGGGCAGGTAGCCGCCGTCGTCGGCGTCGGTCCGGCCGGACCCGGCGTCCGGATCGTCCTCGTCCGAGGCCACCCACTCCACGTCGGCGCTCACGTGCCCGGGGCCCGGCTCCGGGTCCGCGGGCCGGGACCGCTCGCGCGGCTCCCGGCGGCCCTTTCCGTCCCTCGCACCGCTCACCGGTCCTCCCCTCACGGCCACGTCTCGGTGTCGTGCCCGAGGGCACCACTGCCCGCGTCGCCGCGCCCCCATGCCGGTCTGACCTGGCCCTGACCGGTCCATGACCGGGTCCGGCGGCGGGTGCCCGCCCGCGGGTACGGCCGGGCCGTACGTTGACGGGGATTGCGGGCCACGGTACGTTTCGAGGGAGTTCGCGGCGGTTCAAGGGAAATCCGGTGAGAGGCCGGTGCGGACGCGCCACTGTATCCGGGACGTCGATCCCGGGAGCCAGGTCGCTTGAACCGTCGTGGGACCTCACCGTATGGGCGCGTTATCCCAGAAGGAGGCACTTGTGAGCGATCTGTCCGCTCCGTCGTCCATTCCCTCGTCTGTTCCCTCGTCCTATCCCCTGGCACGGCTGCGGCCCTGGCTGCTCGCCGTCCCCGTTCTGCTGCTCCTCGCCTACCTGGTGCTGATGGACAACGGAGCGGTCTCCCGGGCGGGCCTGCTCCTGCACGAGCTGATGCACGACGGCCGGCACCTGCTCGGCGTGCCCTGCCACTGAGGGCACCCCATGACGATCCGCACCCTGGTGGCCAGGGGCCTGCTCGTGGGCCTGCTGGCCGGGATCCTCGCGGGCGCGTTCGCCTTCCTCGCCGGCGAGCCGCACGTGGAGCGCGCGATCGTGCTGGAGGAGGCGGGCGCCGCGGCCGGGGAGGGCGCGACGGCACACGGTCACGATCACGGTCACGACCACGGCGGAGCGGCGGGTCACTCGCACGGTGCCGGAGTCGTGGTGAGCCGGCCGGTGCAGCAGGCCGGCCTGTTCCTCGCCACCGGGCTCTACGGGCTCGCCGTGGGCGGGATCTTCGCGCTGGTGTACGCGGGGCTGCGGGGGCGCGTCGGGCCGCGCAACGACGGCCTGCTCGCGATCGTCGCGGCCGGGACCGCGTTCCTCGCGATCGTCCTCGTCCCGTTCGTGAAGTACCCGGCGAACCCACCCGCCGTGGGCGATCCGGACACGATCGACGAGCGCACCCTGCTGTACCTGGTGATGGTGCTGGTCGGGCTCGCCGCGACCGCGGTCGCGGTGGGCACGGCCCGCCGGGCCGGGCCCGATCCGTGGCGGCGCTGGACGGCCGCGGTGACCGCCTTCCTCGTGCCGGTGGTCGCCGCGTGGCTGCTGCTGCCGCCGGTCGACGAGGTGCCCGAGGGCTTCCCGGCCACGTTGCTGTGGGACTTCCGGCTCGCCTCGCTCGGCACGCAGCTGGTGTTCTGGTCGGCGCTCGGCGTGCTGTTCGGCCTGCTCACCGAGCGCGCCACCCGGCGGGCGGCGGTCGCCCCGGCCGGGTAGACCGCGTGCCGCGCCCCGGCGCGTGCCCCGTGCGGCCACCGCGCGGACGCCGTGTGCTCCCGGCCGCGCCGCGGCCCGCCCGGTCCCCGGTCTCCGCCGGCGCGGCGCGCCGGGCCCCCGGCGCGGACGGCGACGGCCGCCGGCTCCCATGTCCCCCGAGCAAAGGCGTTCGATGATCAACTTTCCGTTCAGCGCCGTCGTCGGGCTCGACGACCTCAAGCTCGCGCTCCTGCTCAACGCGGTCTCGCCCCGGGTCGGCGGGGTGCTCGTGCGCGGCGAGAAGGGCACCGCCAAGTCGACGATCGTGCGCGCGCTCGCCGCGCAGCTGCCGCCGGTCGACGTGGTCGCCGGGTGCCGGTTCGCCTGCGACCCGGACGCGCCGGATCCGGGCTGCCCGGACGGGCCGCACGAGCCCGGCGCGCCGCGGGTGCGGCGGCCCGCCGCGCTCGTCGAGCTGCCGGTCGGCGCCTCCGAGGACCGGCTGGTCGGCTCGCTCGACGTGGAGCGGGCGCTCACCGAGGGCGTGAAGGCGTTCGAGCCCGGCCTGCTCGCCGCGGCGCACCGCGGCGTGCTCTACGTCGACGAGGTGAACCTGCTCCACGACCACCTGGTGGACCTGCTGCTCGACGCCGCCGCGCTCGGCACCTGCCACGTCGAGCGGGACTCGGTGTCGGTCCGGCACGCGGCCCGGTTCCTGCTCGTCGGCACGATGAACCCGGAGGAGGGCGAGCTGCGGCCGCAGCTGCTCGACCGGTTCGGGCTCACCGTCGAGGTGCGGGCCTCCCGGGACCCGGACGAGCGGGCCGAGGTGGTGCGGCGGCGGCTCGCGTTCGAGGCCGACCCGGAGGGGTTCGCGGCGCGGTGGGCCGGGCAGGAGGCGCACCTCGCCCGGCGGATCGCGGCGGCGCGGGACCGCGTCCCGCACGTGCGGCTGCCGGACGCCCGGCTGCGGCAGATCGCGGCGGTGTGCGCGGCGTTCGAAGTGGACGGGCTGCGCGCGGACCTGGTGACCGCGAACGCGGCGATCGCGCACGCGGCCTGGCACGGCCGGGACACGGTCACCGCCGCGGACGTGCGCACGGCCGCCCGGCTGGCGCTGCCGCACCGGCGGCGGCGCGACCCGTTCGACGCGCCCGGCCTCGACGAGGACCTGCTCGACGAGCTGCTCCGCCGGACCGAGCCGGACGACGAACCCCCGGACGATTCGGGCGGCGGGCCGTCCGGCGGGCCGGACGGCGACGGCGGCGGGGCGGGCGACCGGCCGCCGGGCACGCACCGCGCGTCCCCGCCCGACCGGCCCGATCCCACCGGCCCGCCGCCGGACCGCGCCCCGCCGCGCGGTGGCCCGGCCCCGGAGGCGGCCGGGCCGCGGGACGGCGCGGTGCCGGGCCACGGCGAGGATGAGCCCGCACGCGCGGCGGGCCCGGCCGCGGGCGGCCGGGTGGCCGGGGTGGCCGCGCCGTACCGGGTGCCGCTGCTGCGCGTGCCGGGGATCGGCGCGGGCGCGGCCGGGCGGCGGTCGCGCTCCCGGGGCCGGTACGGCCGCGGCATCGGCGCCCGCGTGCCGCGCGGCCCGGCCCGGGACGTGCACGTGCCCGCGACGCTGCTCGCCGCGGCGCCGCACCAGCGGCGGCGTGGCCGTACCGGGCCCGGGCTGCTGCTGCGCCGCGGCGACCTGCGCGAGGTGGTGCGGGAGGGCCGGGAGGGCAACCTCGTGCTGTTCGTGGTCGACGCGAGCGGGTCGATGGGCGCGCGCCGGCGGATGACCGCGGTGAAGACCGCGGTGCTGAGCCTGCTGCTCGACGCCTACCAGCGGCGGGACAAGGTGGGCCTGGTCACCTTTCGCGGCGCCGCCGCCGAGGTGGCGCTGCCGCCGACCTCGTCGGTGGAGGCCGGGGCGGCCCGGCTGCGCGCCCTCGCCACCGGCGGCCGTACCCCGCTCGCCGCGGGCCTGACCAAGGCGGCCGAGGTGCTGCGGGTGGAACGGCTGCGCGACCCGGCCCGGCGCCCGCTGGTCGTGCTCGTCACCGACGGCCGCGCCACCGACGGCGAGGCCGCCGACCGCGCCGCCCGCCTGCTGTACGGCACGGCGTGCGTGGTCGTCGACTGCGAGACCGGCCCGGTACGG
This sequence comes from Thermopolyspora flexuosa, assembly GCF_006716785.1. Taxonomy (NCBI): domain Bacteria; kingdom Bacillati; phylum Actinomycetota; class Actinomycetes; order Streptosporangiales; family Streptosporangiaceae; genus Thermopolyspora; species Thermopolyspora flexuosa. The sequence continues at coordinate 5,056,732 of NZ_VFPQ01000001.1, forward strand.
CTCGGCCTGGCGGCCGGCCTCGCCGCCCGGCTCGGGGCCACCGTGCTCCCCCTCGACGCGCTGTCCGGCCTGGGCGCGGCGGTGCGCGCCCGGCGAGCCCACGCGAAGGCGGTGTGAGGTGCCACAGGGAAGGCCACCGGTGATCCCGGACGACGGGCTCACCACCCGGCAGCGGCGGAACCGGCCGCTGGTGATCGTGCACACCGGCCCCGGCAAGGGGAAGTCCACGGCCGCGTTCGGCATGGCGCTGCGGGCGTGGAACCAGGGGTGGCCGATCGGGGTGTTCCAGTTCGTGAAGTCGGCGAAGTGGCGCACCGGCGAGGAGCGGGCGCTGCGGCTGCTCGGCGAGAGCGGCGAGGGCGGCACGGTCGCCTGGCACAAGATGGGCGAGGGCTGGTCGTGGCTGCGGCGGTCCGGGACCGAGCACGACCACGCGGCCCAGGCGCGGGAGGGCTGGGAGCAGGTCCGGCGGGATCTGGCCGCCGAGACGTACCGGTTCTACGTGCTCGACGAGTTCACCTATCCGCTGGCCTGGGGCTGGGTGGCCCTCGACGACGTGCTGGAGACGCTGCGGAGTCGGCCCGGGTACCAGCACGTGGTGATCACCGGGCGGAACGCGCCGGAGCGGCTGATCGAGGCGGCCGACCTGGTGACCGAGATGGGCAAGGTCCGCCATCCCATGGACTCCGGGCAGAAGGGCCAGAAGGGCATCGAGTGGTAGGCCCGCCGGAGGCCGCGGCGGCTCGCCGTACCGGGGTGGCCGCCGTGCCGCGGCTGGTGATCGCCGCGCCGTCCTCGGGCGCGGGCAAGACCACGGTGGCGACCGGGCTCATGGCCGCCCTGCACGCACACGGCCTGCGGGTGTCCCCGCACAAGGTGGGCCCCGACTACATCGACCCCGGCTACCACGCGGTCGCCACCGGGCGGCCGGGCCGCAACCTCGACCCCTGGCTGGTGGGCGAGGACCTGGTCGCGCCGCTGTTCCGGCACGGGGCGCGCGGCTGCGACATCGCGGTGGTCGAGGGCGTGATGGGGCTGTTCGACGGGCACGCGGGCGGCGACTTCGCCTCGACCGCCCACGTGGCCCGGCTGCTCGACGCCCCGGTCGTGCTCGTCGTCGACGCCTCCCGGGCGGGCCGCTCGGTGGCGGCGGTGGTGCACGGGTTCGCCACCTTCGACCCCCGGGTACGGCTCGGCGGCGTGATCCTCAACCGGATCGGCTCGGACCGGCACGAACAGCTGTGCCGGGAGGCGCTCGACGGCCACCCGGTGCTGGGGGCGATCCGGCGGGACGAGGCCGTGGCCACCCCGTCCCGGCACCTCGGCCTCATCCCCGCGGCCGAGCGCGGCGCGTCCGCGGCCGACGCGGTGCGGCGCATGGGCGAGCTGGTGGCCCGCTTCTGCGACCTCGACGCGATCGTCCGGCTCGCCCGCACCGCTCCCCCGCTCGCCGCCGCCGCATGGGACCCGGCCGAGGCGATCGCCCAGGCCCGGCGGGAGGCGGCGGATCCGGCGGCCGGGCCGTACCCCGGGACGGTCGTGGCGGTGGCGGGCGGGCCCGCCTTCACCTTCGGCTACGCCGAGCACGTGGAGCTGCTGCGCGCCGCCGGGGCCGAGGTCGCGGCCTTCGACCCGCTCCGGGACGAGGCGCTGCCCGAGGGCACGGCCGCGGTCGTGCTCGGCGGCGGCTTCCCCGAGGTGTACGCGGACCGGCTCGCGGCGAACGAGCGGCTGCGCGCGCGGCTGGCCGCGTTCGACGGGCCGATCGCCGCGGAGTGCGCCGGGCTGCTCTACCTGTGCCGGGAGCTCGACGGGCGGCGCATGTGCGGCCGCATCCCGGCCGTGGCGCGGATGACGGACCGGCTCACCCTCGGCTACCGGGAGGCGGTGGCCCGCCGCGACTCCCTGCTCACCCGCGCGGGCGAACGCCTCCGCGGCCACGAGTTCCACCGCACCGTCGTGGACCGCGTGCCCGACCCGCTGCTGCGCTGGGACGGCGGCACGGACGGCTTCGGCGACGCCCGCCTCACCGCCACCTACCTGCATCTCCACTGGGCCGGAGCACCGATCCTGGCGCACCGGCTGGTCTCCGCCGCCGGCCGCCGCCGGCCTGCCGGGCGGGCTCGCCACCTCTCCTGACGGCCGCACGACGAGAGACCCGCTGCTTCCTCGCCGGCCGGGCGCGCGGCCCGTGCCGTACGGAGACGGCCGCACCGGCGGGGCGGCGACGCCCGCGCCGCCGCCGCCCGGCGTCACCCGCACCGGCCGGCCCCTCGGATCACCGACCGGAAACGAAACGGATTCACTTACCGGAAAGACGGCGTCAAAGGTCCATTTCGCCAGCAACGTGATCCAATGCTCGATACCATCTCCAGCACTGCCGTGTCAGGTGCCACCGGGCAGGCCGGCATGGAGCCGCACGGCTCGAAGGCCTGCGAGACCTGACCGCATCGGTGTCGGTGACGCAGGAAGTGCCGCATGCGCGGCACACGTCGAATCCCCGGTGCCCGCATGCCGGGGAGCCATCCCAGGTGACCTTGCGACACGAAAGACCTACCCGTGATCAAGAAGCTGCGGCCCAAGGACTACAACGACGCCTTCTACGTGGGGCACTTCTTCCGCAGCGGTGTCCCGGTCGTCATGGACGTCTCACACCTCCCTGACGACGAGGCCAGGCCACTCGTGGACTTCTGCGCCGGGCTGGTGTACGGGCGGGGCGGCGACATGGAACGGCTCGAGCGGAAGGTGTTCCTGCTCCAGCCACCGGCGAAACCGCGGATCGCCGCCGCGCACATCCCGGACCTCGCCCACATCGCGGACTGACGCAGATGCCGCCTGCCGCCTCCGGCCTCCGCACCGGCCACCGGCACACCGCCGCACGCGCGGCGCACCGATTAGCGACCGCTCCGACAAGGACGTTTCATCCGGCCCGCCGGTGAACGCGGCCGAGCGCCCTCCCCCGCCGCCGACGCGTGCCGTACGGCACGGGCGCGGCTCACTCACGTTCGCAGGCGATGGCGTTGACGGCCGCGGCGGTGATCGCGCTCCCGCCGCGGCGGCCGTGCACCACCAGGTGGTCGAGGCCGCTCCGGGTGAGCGCGAGCTTCGACTCGGCCGCGCCGACGAAGCCGACCGGGATGCCGAGCACCGCAGCCGGACGGCCCGCCCCCTCGGCCACCAGCTCGAGCAGGCGGAACAGCGCGGTCGGCGCGTTGCCGATCGCCACCACCGAGCCCTCCAGCCGGTCCCGCCACAGCTCCAGCGCGGCGGCGCTGCGGGTCGTGCCGAGGCGCTCGGCGAGCTCGGGTACCCGCGGGTCGTTGAGCGTGCAGACGACCTCGTTGTCCGCGGGGAGCCGCCGCCGCGTGATCCCGGAGGCGACCATCTCGGCGTCGCACAGCACCGGCGCGCCCGCCCGCAACGCCGCCCGCGCCCGGGTCACCACCTGCGGCGACCAGGCCAGGTCCCGGACGAGGTCGGTCATCCCGCACGCGTGGATCATCCGCACCGCGACCTGGGCCACCTCGGGCGGCAGGCCGTCCAGGTCCGCCTCGGCGCGGATCGTCGCGAACGACCGCCGGTAGATCTCGGCCCCGTCCCGGATGTAGTCGAACGGCGGCCCGGCGAACCCGGTCACGGCCCCTCCTCCCGATAGCCGTCGGCGGTGGCCACCATCTGCCGCACCCGGCCGCGCGGCAGCCCGCAGCGGCGCTCACACCCGGACCAGTGCACCGGCACGGCCGCGGGCGCGCTCTGTGCGCGCACCCACGCGGTCGCGTCCGCGCGCACGTCGGCGAGCGCCCGGGTGCAGCCGGGCAGCCCGGTGCACGCGGTCACCCCCACCCAGGGCGAGCGCGGATCGGTGACGAGCCCGGCCGCCGCCAGGCCGTGCCGTACCCGCTCGGGGTCGGCCACGTCCCGGACCACGACCGTGCGCCACGGCGTGAACCGCACCTCGGCGGCGAGACCGGCGATCGCGTGCGCCTGCTCGGGGGTGAGCCGCGCCAGCGGCACGAGGGCCTGTACGGCGAGCCCGCCCGACGGCTGGGCGACCACGCCGGGCTCACGCGGCTGCGGCGGGGCGGGCCGTACCTCCCCGGCGGCCCCGCCGAGCGCGGCGGCGATCCGCGCCGGGCCGTCGGCGAGCTCGGCGATCCGCCACTCGGTGGTGCGCAGCCGCAGGAACGCCTCGGCCGCGTCGAGCATGGCCGCCACGGCCCGCTCCGGCGGCACGCCGATCCCGGCGTCCCGCCCGGCGAGCAGCAGGCGGCCCTCGGCGTACGTGACGTCCGCCTCCAGCCCCAGGTCCCCGATCGAGAACAGGAACCGCCCGGGCAGCCGCGCCAGCCCGGGGCGCGCGCACAGCTCACGGTCGAGCGCGTCGACCAGGTCCCGGTCGCCGAACGGCGAGGCCACGATGTTGCGCACCCGCTCGTGCGTGGTCGACGGCAGCAGCCCCGCGGCGGCGATGCGCGCGGCGAACGCCTCGGCCGCCGGCACCGCGTCCGGCCCCGGGGCTGTCCCGGCCAGGCCGCGGACCTGCACGTTCCCGCGCGAGGTGAGCTCGATGACGCCGTTGCCGAGGGTGGCCGCGCAGTCGGCGAGCACCCGCAGCCGGTCGGCCCGGATCACGCCGCCGGGCAGCCGGACCCGGGCGAGCGGCCCGTCGGCGGCCTCGTGCACCTGCAGCGCCCCCGGACAGGCGTCGGGGCGGGTTCGTCTGGGAGCGTCGGGCTTCGGCACGGGATGGATGGTACGCCGGATCTTGCCGTCGTAGGCTGAGGGCCAGGCGACGGTACGGAGGAAGCCGGTGCGAATCCGGCGCGGTCCCGCCACTGTCACCGGGGAGCGAACCCCAGCTACGGCCACTGCCCGTCCGGGTGGGAAGGCCGGGGCGAGCGTCGATCCGGGAGCCAGGAGACTCCGGCCGTCGTGACACCCGCGACACGGGGGCGAGGACCCCGAGGGAGGTTTTTCGGCGTGCCCGTCGTTCTGCTGCTGTCCACGTCGGACACCGATCTGCTCAGCGCCCGCGCGAGCGGCAAGCCCTACCGGCTCGGCAACCCCGCACGGCTCTCCGTCGACGACCTGCCCGATCTGGTGGACGGCACCGACCTCGTGGTGGTGCGCCTGCTCGGCGGGCGGCGGGCCTGGGAGGACGGGCTCGACGCGCTGCTCGCCGGGCCGCGCCCGGTGGTGGTGCTCGGCGGCGAACAGGTGCCCGACGCGGAGCTGATGGAGCTGTCCACGGTCAGCGGCGGGGTGTGCGCCGAGGCGCACGCGTACCTCGCCCACGGCGGGCCGGCCAACCTCGCCGAGCTGCACGCGTTCCTGTGCGACACGGTCCTGCTCACCGGGTACGGCTTCGCGCCCCCGCGGCCCACCCCCGCCTGGGGCGTGCTCGAGCGCGAGACCCGCGGGGGCGGCGACGGGCCGGTGGTCGGCGTGCTCTACTACCGGGCCCACCACGTGGCCGGGAACACCGCGTTCGTCGAGGCGCTGTGCCGGGCGATCGAGGACGCGGGCGGCCGCCCGCTGCCGGTGTACTGCTCGTCGCTGCGGGCCGCCGAGCCCGCGCTGATCGAGACGCTGCGCGCGGCCGACGTGCTCGTGGCCACCGTGCTCGCGGCGGGCGGCACCCGGCCCGCGCTGGCGGGCGCGGGCGGCGACGACGAGGCCTGGGACGTGGGCGCGCTCGCCGGGCTCGACGTGCCGATCCTGCAGGCGCTCTGCCTCACCACGAGCCGCCGCGCCTGGGCGGAGAGCGACGACGGCCTCTCCCCGCTCGACGCCGCCTCGCAGGTGGCGATCCCCGAGTTCGACGGGCGGATCATCACGGTGCCGTTCTCGTTCAAGGAGTTCGACGCCGACGGCCTGCCCGGCTACGTGGCCGACCCGGAGCGCGCCGCCCGGGTCGCCGGCATCGCGGTACGGCACGGCCGGCTCCGCCGTACCCCACCCGCCGAGCGGCGGATCGTGGTCATGCTGTCGGCGTACCCGACCAAGCACGCCCGGCTCGGCAACGCGGTCGGCCTCGACACCCCGGCGAGCACGGTACGGCTGCTCGCCCGGCTCGCCGAGGCGGGCTACGACCTCGGAGAGGGCTTCCCCGGCGTGGCCGGGCAGGACGGGGACGCGCTCATGCACGCCCTGATCGCCGCGGGCGGCCAGGACCCCGACTGGCTCACCGAGGAGCACCTCGCGGGCAACCCGGTGCGGATCTCCGGCGCGGCCTACGCCCGCTGGTTCGCCACCCTCCCCGCCGACCTGCGCGACGCGGTCGAGCGGCACTGGGGGCCGCCGCCCGGCGAGCTGTTCGTGCACGACGGGGACATCGTGCTCGCCGCGCTGCGCGCCGGGAACGTCGTGGTGATGGTGCAGCCGCCGCGCGGCTTCGGCGAGAACCCGATCGCGATCTACCACGACCCCGAGCTGCCGCCCGGCCACCACTACCTCGCCGCGTACCGGTGGATCGCCGACGAGTTCGGCGCGCACGCGATCGTGCACGTGGGCAAGCACGGCAACCTGGAGTGGCTGCCCGGCAAGTCGGCCGCGCTCTCCGCCTCGTGCGCCACCGACGCCGCCCTCGGCGACCTGCCGCTGATCTACCCGTTCCTCGTCAACGACCCCGGCGAGGGCACCCAGGCCAAACGGCGGGCGCACGCCGTGCTCGTCGACCACCTCGTGCCGCCGATGGCCCGCGCCGAGACGTACGGCGACATCGCCCGGCTCGAACAGCTCCTCGACGAGCACGCCACGGTCGCCGCGATGGACCCGGCGAAGCTGCCCGCGGTGCGCGCCCAGATCTGGACGCTCATCCGGGCCGCCCGGCTCGACCACGACCTCGGGGTCGCGGACCGGCCGCACGACGCCGAGTTCGACGAGTTCCTGCTCCAGGTCGACGGCTGGCTGTGCGAGGTGAAGGACGCCCAGATCCGCGACGGCCTGCACGTGCTCGGCCAGGCCCCGGAGGGCGCCGACCGGGTGAACCTCGTGCTCGCCATCCTGCGCGCCCGCCAGATGTGGGCGGGCCGCCACGCGCTCCCCGGGCTGCGCGAGGCGCTCGGCCTCGCCGAGGACGGTACGGCGGGCCGGGCCGAGGTGGACGCGGCCGAGGCGGCCGCCCGCGCGCTGGTCGAGGCGATGGAGGAGCGCGGCTGGGACGCGGCCGCCGCGCCCGAGGTGGCCGCGGCGCTGCTGCCGGACGCCGACGCCGACCGCCGCGAGACCGTGGCGAACATCCTCGCCTTCGCCGCGACCGAGGTGGTGCCGCGGCTGTGCCGTACCACCGACGAGATCGGCAACGTGCTGCACGCGCTCGACGGCGGCTACGTCCCGGCCGGGCCGAGCGGGTCGCCGCTGCGCGGGCTGGTGAACGTGCTGCCGACCGGCCGCAACTTCTACGCCGTCGACCCGCGGGCGGTGCCGAGCCGGCTCGCCTGGGAGACCGGGCAGGCGATGGCGCGGTCGCTGCTCGAGCGGTACCGGGCCGAGCACGGCGCCTGGCCGCGCTCGGTCGGGCTGTCGATGTGGGGCACGAGCGCGATGCGCACCGCCGGGGACGACGTGGCCGAGGTGCTCGCGCTGCTCGGGGTGCGGCCGGAGTGGGACGAGGCGTCCCGCCGGGTGACCGGGCTGGAGCCGATCCCGCTCGCCGAGCTCGGCCGGCCCCGGATCGACGTCACCATGCGGATCAGCGGGTTCTTCCGGGACGCGTTCCCGCACGTGGTGGCGATGCTCGACGACGCGGTCCGGCTCGTGGCCGAGCTCGACGAGCCGGACGAGCAGAACTACGTGCGCGCCCACGTGCGGGCCTACGACCGGGGCGACCGGCGGCGGGCCACGATGCGGATCTTCGGCCCGGCGCCGGGCGCGTACGGGGCCGGGCTGCTGCCGCTCATCGACAGCCGCAACTGGCGGGGCGACGCCGACCTCGCCGAGGTGTACGCGGTGTGGGGCGGCCACGCGTACGGCCGTGACCTCGACGGCGTGCCCGCCCGGCAGGACATGGAGAACGCGTACCGCAGGATCGCGGTCGCGGTGAAGAACATCGACGTGCGCGAGCACGACATCGCCGACTCCGACGACTACTTCCAGTACCACGGCGGCATGGTCGCCGCGGTCCGCGCGCTCACCGGCCGCTCCCCCGCGGCGTACCTCGGCGACACCACCCGGCCGGACGCGGTACGCACCCGCACCCTCGCCGAGGAGACCGCGCGGATCTTCCGCGCCCGGGTGGTGAACCCGCGCTGGCTCGCGGCGATGCGCGCGCACGGCTACAAGGGGGCGTTCGAGCTCGCCGCCACCGTCGACTACCTGTTCGGCTACGACGCGACCACCGGGGTGGTCGCCGACTGGATGTACGACCGGATCGCCGCGGCCTACGTGCTCGACCCGGAGAACCGGGCGTTCATGGCCAAGTCGAACCCGTGGGCGCTGCACGGCATCGCCGAGCGCCTGCTCGAGGCCGCCGAGCGCGGCATGTGGGCGAACCCGGACGCCGGGATCCTCGAGGGCGTGCGCCGGGTCTTCCTCGAGACCGAGGGCGACCTCGAGGACGCCACCGGCCGCTGAGCCGCCTTCCCCCTGTCTTCCCCGCCCCACGCACCAAGGACCCCAGGTGAGCACCATGACCGGACGTCTGTACGGAGTCGGCCTCGGCCCCGGCGACCCCGAGCTGATCACGGTGAAGGCCGCCCGGCTGATCGGCGAGGCCGACGTGATCGCCTACCACGCGGCCCGGCACGGGCGCAGCATCGCCCGCTCGATCGCGGAGCCGTACCTGCGGGCGGGGCAGATCGAGGAGCCGCTGCTCTACCCGGTCACCACCGAGACCACCGGCCATCCGGGCGGCTACCAGGGCGCGCTCGACGACTTCTACGCCGAGTGCACCGCCCGGCTCGCCGCCCACCTGGACGCGGGCCGCACCGTGGTCGTGCTGTGCGAGGGCGACCCGCTCTTCTACGGCTCCTACATGCACCTGCACAAGCGGCTCGCGCACCGCTACCCGGCCACCGTGGTGCCCGGGGTCACCTCGGTGTCGGCCGCGACCGCCGTGCTGGGCCGCCCGCTGGTGGAACGCGACGAGATCCTCACCGTGCTGCCCGGCACGCTGCCCGCCGGCGAGCTCGCCGACCGGCTGCGCCGCAGCGACGCCGCGGCCGTGCTCAAGCTGGGCCGTACCTTTGCGAAGGTGCGGGACGCGTTCGCCGCGGCCGGGCGGCTCGACGACGCCTGGTACGTGGAACGGGCGACGATGGCCGGCGAGCGGGTGGCCCCCTTGCGGGACGTCGACCCGGACGGCGTGCCGTACTTCTCGCTCGCCCTGCTCGCCGGGCCGGGCGGCGGCACCGTCCCGCCCGAACCGCCGCGTACGGCGGGGGTCGCGCCCGAGGTGGTCGTGGTCGGCCTCGGCCCGGCCGGGCGCCCCTGGCTCACCCCCGAGGCGCAGGACGCCCTCGCCACCGCCACCGACCTCGTCGGCTACCGCCCGTACCTCGACCGGGTGCCACCCAACCCGCGCCAGCGCCGCCACCCCACCGGCAACCGCGTCGAGGCCGAGCGGGCCCGGCACGCCTTCGAGCTCGCCCGCGAGGGCCGGCGCGTCGCGGTCGTCTCCTCCGGCGACCCCGGCGTGTTCGCCATGGCGAGCGCGGTGCTCGAGGCCGCCGAGGACTACCCCGACGTGCCGGTCCGCGTCGTCCCCGGCATCACCGCCGCCCAGGCCGTCGCCGCCCGCGCCGGCGCCCCGCTCGGCCACGACTTCTGCGTACTGTCCCTGTCCGACCTGCTCAAGCCGTGGGAGGTCATCGCCGCCCGCCTCACCGCCGCCGCCCGCGCCGACCTGGTCATCGCCATCTACAACCCGGCCTCCCGCCACCGCACCTGGCAACTCCCCGCCGCCCGCGACCTGCTCCTGCAACACCGCGCCCCGGACACCCCGGTCGTGATCGGCCGCGACGTCGGCGGCCCGGAGGAAAGCCTCACGGTCACCACCCTCGCCGACCTCGACCCGGCCACGGTCGACATGCGCTGCCTCCTCATCATCGGCTCGTCGACCACCCGCGTCACCAAGCAGGGCACCGTCTACACCCCGCGCCGCTACCCCTGACCACCCCGCCCGCCCGGGGCGCCCAGATCGCGCACCATCACCATGAACACCGGCGCCCCGGGCAGCGGGTTGCGTTTCTCCGCCACCTTGCGCCGGCCCCACTTCCGGTACGCGGCGAGCGCGGGCGCCGCGACGGGGAGCACGGTCGGCGTCCCGTTTCTCCCCGTCCAGACGCTGAGATCGTCTTCACCACTCTGAGGGGCAGACTCAAAAGTGTGTCAGCATTCCAAAAACTGACATCAGGGCCGATCACCCCTCATGGGCACGTTTTTGCACACTCTTCGCTGCGTCGACCCCACCCATCGCTACGGTTACAAGCCTCCGCTAGGGTTCTAGAAGTCAACCGCCGCCGGACGATCTAGCGCATGAGAGGGTAGGGACATGGCTTCCCGTCAGCACTGCCGGATCGTGGGGATCGGCTATCAAGGCAGCGATCTCGACACATTCATAAACCGGATGCTCGGTGACGGGTTGCGCACACTGGTCGACGTCCGCCTTACCCCTATATCCCGGAAACCGGGATTCAGCAAACGTCGACTGGCGGACGCGTTGGCCGCCAACGGCATCGACTATATTCACCTGGCGGTGCTCGGTAATCCCAAGTGGAATCGTCCCGGCTTCGCCGGCTCACAGGCGGAGCTCGCACAGGCCCTCGCCGTCTACCGCGAACTCATCAATCACCCTGATGCGTTCGCCGCCATCGATCTGATCGCCGAGAAAGCGCTCACCGGCCTCACCGGTGTGCTGTGCTTCGAAGCCGACGAGCATCGATGCCACCGGCAGGTGGTCCTGGAACGCGTGCTGGACCGACTCGCGGCGTCGGGCCGGAACGGCGATCTATGCCCTGCTGGGATAGAAGACCCCAAGCACGCTGAAGACGTGCCTCCGCTTGGCCTGGTTACCCACGTAGAAAGCGGTGTCACGGTCGGCACCGCACATGTGCTCCAGCCAACGCTTGCGTAGCTCTGCGCAGATCTCCGCATCGTCGCGGTTTCCCATGTTCCTCTGGTGGGCCACGAACTCCCAGTCGAGCAGCCCTTGCCTGTGACCGGGACATGCGGGCGCATGGCAACGGTAGCGGTACCAGGCCTTGAACCGGGGCGCCTCCAGAGGCCTGCGCGGCCCCTGATCGAAGAGGTCGAGCTGACGCACGTATGCTTCGATCTTCGCCGTCTCCTCCGGGGTCCAGCCCGGGTGCCGCTCGATGATCAGATCATCGACCTCGGCCGGACGAATGGCCGCCAAGGACCGAGCCGCCGGATTCTCTCGTACCTCCTGGAGCAAGTGACACATCGAGTCCTCGATGTAGTCGCTGATCCACGGCACTCGTTTTTCCCAGGTGCTGAGATAACGGCCCCTGGTTAACGAGCCGATGTTCGGCCTCCAGCTTTCCGGTCTCGAGTCCTGGGTAGCAGGTTTCGCCTCTACGGTGATGATTTCATACTTGCGGAACGCCTGGGGATCCTCCAAAGCGCGGAAGTTGATCGGATAAAGACGGATCCATCCTGACGTACCCGGATCAATCCTGAGTGCGGCGACACACACCGTCTCACCATAGGTTTGAGATGGGTTCGGAGCGGCCTTCACTACGACCAGGAGTGTCATTCGCTCAACGTGATCGCCTAGCGGCTTCTCCGGCACCGCGTCCGGATCTGGGGCGAATAAGGAAAGCTGTGACACCAGAGGCTCCCGATACGCCTACGCCCTATGGCGAATGATCTTCACGCGGCATCGAACTCATCGTCCCCCTATTGCCGAACTAAAGCAACCGCCAAATGCCTGTTACGTCCCAGCTCGAACAAAGTGCCCCGTAGAGCGCCAAGTTCAGCAGCCGACACCAGAGCCGAAAACCATCAGAAGGATTCCATTAACGACAAATACTGACGACTGATTGAAAGGGATTTCTTGTGACGGCTCTGGTCGGCCGGTACGACCGGGAAAGGTCTGGACCCGCCGAGGGTCTAGGTGAGAACGGCTCCGCCGGTGCAGGGGACGCCGAGGGTGGGGTGGAGCGGTCGAGGTGATGGGGATGCCGAGCCGGCGGCGGCAGATCAGGTGCCTGGGGCGGCCAGATCGCGCACCATCACCATGAACACCGGCGCCCCGGGCAGCGGGTTGCGTTTCTCCGCCACCTTGCGCCAGCCCCACTTCCGGTACGCGGCGAGCGCGGGCGCCGCGGCGGGGAGCACGGTGAGCGTGGCGCGCTCCTCGGTCCGGTCGGCGAGCAGCGTGTCGTGGATGCGCTCGGCCACGTGGCGGCGTCGCCAGGGCGCGCGGACCAGCAGCTCGACCAGCGCGAAGGTACGGCCGGGCCGCTCGGTGGTGACCTCGGCGGGCAGCGGGGTCAGCAGGTCGCGCCACCACGGGGTGGCCGGGCGCAGCGTCACCCCGAAGCCGAAGCCCACCAGGCGCCCGTCCGCCCGCGCGGTGACGAGGCGGAAACCCTCCTGGCGGCGCTGGACGTCGAAGCGCTCGCGGAACAGCCGCTCGTGCTCGGCACCCCACCGGTACGGCGGCTCGCCGTACACCTCGCGGTACACCGCCGCGAGCTCCTCCACCAGGTCGGCGGCACGCTCGCCGTCGACCGTCTCAAACTCCGGCTCGGACAATCTCCCGCTCCCTCTGTGGCGCGGCCCGCCGCAGGTAGTCGCGCAGCCGTTCGTGGAACGCCGCGGCCTCGCGGCAGCCCGGGTGACGGCCGGCCAGCGCGGCGTCGAAACGCACGAACCAGTCCACCGCCAGCGATGATCGCGCCCCTTCGGCGAGCCGCAAAGCGTCGCAGGCCACGGCCGCCGCCTCCGCGGGCTCGCGCTGGGCGAGCCGTACCCTCGCCAGGCGCATCTCGTCGAGGACGCGGCTGCGGGTGTAGCCCGCGACCCGGGCGGCCCGCGCGTTCAGCGTGTGCCGCTCGGCCAGCGCGGCGAAGCGCCGCCACCGCCGCGGCTCGTCGCTCGCGAGGGCCAGCTCGATGTGGACGTTGGCCGCCAGGCAGTCGACCTCGGCCTGATCGAGGTAGTGCAGCCAGTCCGGGCGGGGTTCGCCGCGCGCCTCCTGCCAGACCTCCACGCACGCCTCGGCGCTGCGTACGGCGTTGCCCGCCTCGCGTTCGCCGAGGTGGGCGTAGGCGCGGGCCTCCAGCCCCAGCAGCTCGGCGCGTACCGCGTCGCCGACCCGGTCATCGGCGCTGTGCGGCAGGCCGTACAGCGCGGCACGGGTGAGGTTGAGGCTGTCGGTGTGGTTGCCCAGCGCCGTGGAGAGCTGGGTCATGTCGCCGATGATCTTCGCGCCCAGCGCCGGGGCCGCGGCCTCCCGGCAGGCGTGCAGGGCGAGCACGTAGTAGCGCTGCGCCATGCCGTGCAGCCCTTGGTCGTACGCCATCCACCCGGCGAGCTGGGCGAGCTCGGCGGCCGCGTGGAACAGCCGCCGGGTGGTCTCGGGGTCGTGCCGCTCGGTCAGGCTCTCGGTGACCGCGTTCAGCTGCCCGACGACCGCCTTTCGCCGCAGTCCACCCGCGCCGGACGCGTCCCAGCGGCGGAACAGCACGATCGCCTGTTCCAGCTCGGTGATCGCCTCCGGCGTGGGATCGGCCGGCGCGGGCGTCACGGGTAGGCCCGCCACCCATTGCCGGATCGGCTGCAGCAAGGCGGATCCGCTGAGCACCGCCAGTCCGGCGACCACCTGCCGCCGGGACGCGATGTCGTACGCGGAGAAGCCCTCCAGGATGCGCACGGTGTGGTCGTCGGTCAGCGAGAAGTCCAGCGGCACCGAGGAGTGCACCAGGCGGTCGTCCGCCCTGCCGGGCACCGGTACGACGTCGGCGAGCAGGGCCTCCAGCTCGTCGGCGGTGACCTTCAGCAGCGCGGCGAGCCGGGGGCGCAGCCACGGTTGCGGCTCGGTCTCGGCCCGTTCCCAGCGGCCGACGGTGGAGCGTTCGACGTGCAGGGCGTCGGCGAGATCCTCCTGGGTCAGGCCGACGGCTTTCCGCCGACGAATAAATCGAACCCGCTTAAGATGCACAATCCTCACCCCAGCCCTCACCCTCGCGACGGTAAAGGCCAGATCATGAATATGCCCTGGACACCGCCGACGATGCCGCATTTCCGCCACATTCGATGCCACAAAACCGCTCTGGAGTCACCCCCGTACCGCTGGTTGGCTACCTGCGGAAACACGGCGTGTCAGGGAGGACGACCACGTGAGCGACGGCGACGGAACGGGTCACCTGCTCGGCGAGCGTCACGCGGCCGGGAAGGCACCGCTACACGGCGAACACAACCTGATCGACAAACGGGATGAAAAACAAGAAATGAAAACTTACTCTCGCGTTCTCCATGAAACGAACGCCGCCCGGATCCTTCCCGTCCGTCCCGGTTACCTGAAGTTGCCGGTCACCCCGCTCGCCCCCTCGCTCGCGCGTTGCCATGTCTCCCGGATGCTGGCCGCGTGGGACCTGGCGAGGCTCGCGGACACCGTCCGGCTCGTGGCGAGCGAACTGGTGACGAACGCGATCAAGGCGGCCGGATGGGCGCCACCCGGCACCCGGGAGGCCGACCCCTCACCCGCCATCCCGCACGCGAACGGCACCATCTGGATCGGCCTGTACCGGTCACTCCACGACGTGGTGATCGAGGTGTGGGACCCCAACCGCGAACCGCCGCGCATGATGACACCGGATCTCGACGACACCGGCGGGCGCGGGCTCTGGCTGGTCAACGACGTGGCCCGGCGCTGGGGGTACCGCCGTCCGGTGACCGGCGGGAAGTGGGTGTGGGCCGCCATCCCCGCCGCCTGACCCCGTGTGCCGGGCATCCGCGGCGACGCCTCCCCGGACCCGGCCTCGCCAGGGTCGCCCGCTTCCGCGGGCCGGCCCGTCCTCGCGACACCGCGCGCCGGGGATGGCCCGCCGACCGTCGGCAACCAATTCAAATTCGTATTTATTTGCGCCAACGGCGCCAAGGAGGCGATCGCCACATCCATCGGCCACAACAATACCGATCGCCAAAAAACAGAGAATTCCCGCACCGCTAAAAAATCAAAGCGCGATCCGTTGACGGCCATGCGGGCGGCTGTTTTCATGGATGTGCAGCGCGGCATGGTCGATCGAACACGTGAATTTTTGTCGGGCCGCTTCAGCCGACAGCCCATCCCCATCGCGTCGTCCCGATCCTTCGGTACGGCCCGGCAATGAGCCGCACGGAAACACACCATGACCGGGCGCTGTTTCCCTGCCGCACGAAAACAGGAGGAGAACAGGGATGTCCAAGGTCAGGAACCTCACCCGGGCCGCGATCGGCGCGGCCGCCTTCGCCGCGGTGTTCGCGACGACCCTGCCGGCCGTACCGGCCTATGCCATCGACACGGTCCCCTGCAACTCGAACGACTACCTGAGAATCATGGGCCGTACCCCCATATCCAATCGCAAGGTCCAAATGTGCTTCGCCAACGGCGGTACGGCACATGTCGACCTGTGGGTGGATCAGATCTCCACCGGAAACAACGACATCGAATACCTCGACTACAACGGCGCGCGAGTCCGCATCAAGCGCTGGAGGGTGGTGAACTTCCCGAACCGGCCGCCGCACGTCCGGAGCGTCACGATTCTCTGAGCACGTTCTCCGCGATCTCGCGACGTCCGCCGGTCGGCGGAGGAGGACGGCACCGGCGTCACAGCGACCGCCGGTGCCGTCGCCGCTTGCGTGCGGTCATGCCACCGCCCGCCCTGCCGTACCTCGCCGAAGCGGCGGGCGCCGAGGCACGATCGTGCGGGAAGTGATCACGTGATCGCCGACCCCGGTACGGCACGACCGCCCCGTCACGAAAGCCACCCCGGCCGCGCGGTCACGAAAGCCGCAGTGGCCATCGCCGTCACGGATGGGGCCGCCGCCCTCCCCGCGTGAAATACCAGGGAGTACGCGAGCCGACGGCACCGCGATCGTCATACCCTCCTCCTCGCCGGAGTCCGCGATCAACCGCTCCGGAACACCGGGTGAGGTGAACAGAAATGATCTTCGGGCCGACGGCACGAACGACGGACGCCGGAAGCCTGAGATGCCTGGTTGTATCGCTGCTGCGGCGCGGCATGACCGATCGCCGCACCTTTGTCGGGCACGAGACTCCGGCCGGCGATGAAAGCCTCACGGCACGGCCGGCTTGGCGCCTGCCACTTCCCGCCCGGCCGGCGGCCGCGGCGCGGCCGGTAGCGGAGGTCGTCCCTACCGCCGTTCGATCGCCCAGGCGAGGGCGGCCTCGACGGTGTCCACCGCGGGGACGCCCGGGGGCAGGGCCGGGCGGTCAACCATGAGCACGCGCAGGCCGAGCTCCCGGGCCGCGGTGAGCTTGGCCGTGGTCATGGGGCCGCCGCTGTCCTTGGTGACCAGGGTGTCGAGGCGGTGCCGGCGGATCAGGGCGCGTTCGTTCTCGACGGTGAACGGGCCACGGTCGAGGACGACCTCGACGTTCGGCGGGACGGGCGGCTCGGGCGGGTCGACCGAGCGGGCGAGGAACCAGACGTCGGTCCGCGGGGTGAAGACCGGCAGGCTGCGGCGGCCGGTGGTGAGGAAGACACGGCTGCCGGGGGTGAGGCGGGCGGCGGCCTCGGCCTGCGAGGGCACCCGTTCCCAGCGGTCGCCGGGGCCTTCCCGCCAGCCGGGGCGGCGCAGCACGAGCAGGGGGACGCCGGTGCGGGCGGCGGCCTCCGCGGCGGAGGCGGTCATGCGCGCGGCGAACGGGTGGGTGGCGTCGACCAGCGCGTCGATGCGCTCGGCGCGCAGCCAGGCGGCGAGGCCGTCCGGGCCGCCGAAGCCGCCCTGCCGTACCTCGCCGGACGGGAGGCGCGGGTTCGCCACGCGGCCGGCGAGCGAGGTGATCACGTGGACGCCGTGGGCGACGAGGGCGTCGGCGAGGGCGCGGGCCTCGGCCGTGCCGCCGAGGATCAGGATCCGGCGCACGGGCGCTCCCGGGCGGCGCTGTAGAGGTGGCTGTCGGGGAACCCGGCGGCGGTGAGGGCGCAGCCGACGATGATCACCGCGGTACGGCGCACGCCCGCCTCGCGTACCTTGGCGGCGATGTCGGCGAGGGTGCCGCGCAGGATCAGCTCGTCGTCGCGGGAGGCGTACGCGACCACGGCGACCGGGCAGTCCGGGCCGTAGTTCGGCAGCAGCTCGGCCACCACGGCGTCGATGCGCTGCACCGCCAGATGAAGCACCATCGTGGACCGGCTCGCGCCGAGCGTGGCGAGGTCCTCGCCCGGGGGCATCGGCGTGGCGCGGGCGGCGGTGCGGGTGAGGATCACGGTCTGGGCGACGCCGGGCACGGTCAGCTCGCGGCGCAGCGCGGCCGCGGCGGCGGCGAAGGCCGGGACGCCCGGGACGATCTCGTACGGCACGCCGATCTCGTCCAGGCGGCGCATCTGCTCGGCGATCGCGCTGAAGATCGACGGGTCGCCGGAGTGCAGGCGGGCGACGTCCTGGCCGCGGGCGTGCGCGGCGGCGATCTCGTCGATGATCTGGTCGAGGGTGAGGTTCGCGGTGTCGACCAGGCGGGCGCCCGGCGGGCAGTCGTCGAGCAGCTCGCGCGGCACGAGCGAGCCCGCGTACAGGCAGACCGGCGCGGACCGCAGCAGCCGCAGGCCGCGCACGGTGATCAGGTCGGCGGCGCCGGGGCCGGCGCCGATGAAGTACACGGTCACGGTCCGCCCTCCCCGGTTCTCGCCCGCACGACGACGGTCCGCCGCCTCGATGCGCCGGCGTCGCCCTGGTCGATTCGGCGACCCGAGCCGGTGATCGCCGCCCGCCTGGGCCAGGCGCTCTCCGGTCGTGACCGGCCGGCGCCGCCGCGCGGGGACCGGTCGGCCCTCCGGTGACCTTCCGGCCACGCCACGGTCCCTGCCGCGATGCCGCGGGCGGACGCGGGCCACGCCCCCACCGCCACCGATCCGCGGGGCGGCCTGCTCCAGGCCCGCCCGCCGCCGGTCGCCGTGGCACGCAGGGCCGCGTTCATGAGGCGTCCCTCTTCGTCACCGTCCAGATGGTGACCGGCATCGCCGCCCGCCAGCCGGTGAACCCGCCCACCGGCGCGGCCCGCTGTACGGCGAGCCGGACCAGGTCGCCGCCGAGCCTGACGTACCAGTCGGCGAGCACGGCCTCGGTCTCCAGCGTGACCGCGTTCGCCACGAGCCGGCCGCCCGGCCGGAGCGCGGCCCAGCAGCGGTCGAGGAGGCCGGGCACGGTGGCCCCGCCGCCGACGAACACCGCGTCGGGCACCGGCAGGCCGTCGAGGACGTCCGGGGCGCGGCCCTCGACCACCTGGAGGGCGGGCACGCCGAGGGTGTCGGCGTTGCGCCGGATGCGCGCGGCCCGCTCCGGGTGGCTCTCGATCGCCACGGCCCGGCACGAGGGGTGGGTGCGCATCCACTCGATCGCGACGCTGCCCGCGCCCGCGCCCACGTCCCACAGCAGCTCGCCGGGGAGCGGGGCGAGCCGGGACAGCGTGACCGCGCGCACCTCGCGCTTGGTGAGCTGGCCGTCGTGCTCGTAGGCGTCGTCGGGCAGGCCGGGCACCCGGGGCAGCGGCTCGGCGCCCGGCGCGAGCGCGCACTCGATCGCGATGACGTGCAGGCGGGTGGGCGCGGCCTGGTCGGCGGGCCGTACCGACTCGGTGGCGGCGCCGAGGTCGGACAGCACGGTGACCCGGCTCGCCGCGTAGCCCGCCTCGGCGAGCAGGCGGGTGACCGCGTCCGGGGAGGAGCCGAGCACGAGCACCCGGCGGCCGGGGGCGAGGGCCGGGCGGAGCGCGTCGAGCGGGCGGCCGACCGCGCTCACCACCTCGACCTGCTCGACCGGCCAGCCGAGCCGGGCGCAGGCGAGCGAGACCGAGGAGACGTGCGGCAGCACCCGGACCCGATCGGGGCCGAGCAGCCGGACCAGGGTCGATCCGATGCCGTGGAACATGGGGTCGCCGCTGGCGAGCACGCACACCTCGCGGCCCGCGAGCGACTCGAGCAGCGGCTCCAGGTTCGGCAGCAGCGGCGACGGCAGCACCACCCGCGACGGCGACCCGGCGGCCCGCGGCGATCCGTCCCTCTCGGGGTCCGGGACCGGGTCGGGGACGAGGCCGAGCTGCCTGCGGCTGCCGACGAGCACCTCGGCGGCGGCGATCGCCCGGCGGGAGGCCGGGGTCAGCCCGTCCCAGCCGTCCGCGCCGATGCCGACGACGGTGATCATAGGGTGCCGATCAAACGGTGCCGAGGACGCGGGTGACCTGGATCTCCAGGACCACCCGGTCCGGGTTGGGCCGGGGCGTACGGTACCGCGCCGCGTACCGCCGCTCGGCGTCGGCGATCTCCTCGCGGCCGGTGCGGATGGTGGCGACGCCCTCGAGCGTCGACCAGCGCCGCCCGTCCACCTGGCAGAGCGCGACGTGCCGCGCGCCCGCCGCGATCAGCCGGGCCTTGTGCGACCGGCGCGAGGTGATCACCCGGGCGATGCCGTTCTCCAGGTCGAGGGTCGCGCCGACCGGCACCACGTGCGGGGTGCCGTCCGGGCGGACCGTGGTGAGGGTGCACAGATGGCGTTCACGCCAGAACTCGGCGAAGTCCGTGCCTCGCTCGGACAGGTTCACGTGCCTCCTCGCCCGCGCGTCGCTTCCGGGCACGTCCCCGACGGCCCGGCCAACCCGATCAGACGCGACCACATCGTACAAAAAGTCACGGCATGGCAGACTCGTGGCCGTGAAGCGGCTCCTCGTCATCGGCATCGGCGCGGGCGACCCCGACCACCTCACCATCCAGGGCGCGAAGGCGATCGCCGCGACCGACGTGTTCTTCCTCATCGACAAGGGCGAGGAGAAGGACGAGCCGGTACGGCTCCGCCGCCGGTTGATCGAGGAGCACGGCCGCCCGCCGTACCGGATCGTGGAGGCCCGCGACCCGGAGCGGGACCGGGCCGCGGCCGCCTACGCCGAGGCCGTCGAGGACTGGCGGGCCCGGCGCGCCGAGCTCTACCGGCGCATGATCGAGGACGAGCTGCCGGACGGGCGGACCGGGGCCTTCCTCGTCTGGGGCGACCCGGGCGTGTACGACAGCACGCTGGCGATCCTCGACCGGCTGCCCTACGAGTACGAGGTGATCCCCGGCATCAGCGCGATCTCGGCGCTCACCGCCCGGCACCGCACCACGCTCACCCGGGTGGGCAGCCCGGTGCACATCACCACCGGCCGCCGCCTCGCCGAGCAGGGCCCCACCGCCGACGACATCCTCGTCATGCTCGACTCCCGGTGCGCCTTCGCCGGGCTGACCGGCTACCACATCTACTGGGGCGCCTACCTGGGCACGCCGGACGAGATCCTCATCGCGGGCCCGGTCGCGGAGGTCGCCGACCGCATCCGCGAGGCGCGGGCCGAGGCGCGCGCCCGCAAGGGCTGGATCATGGACACCTACCTGCTGCGCCGCCCGCGCTGACCCGGGTACGGCCGGCGCGCGCCGCGGCGACCAGCCGACGAACAGCAGGTTTCGGTCACGCGTCGCCGGGCAGCCATGCCGTCATATGCCGAGACGGGTGCGCCACCGGGATGACGGGGACCGCGGATGAGCGGCGAGCTGCAACTGGGCGATCTGGAGTGGCGCGAGCAGGAACCGCGGAGGCGGCGGCGCGCCCACGCCGCCCAGCTCGTGGGCTGGGCGCTCGCCACGGCGATCCTCGTCGCCGCGCTGGCCGGGTTGTTCGGGCCCGGCCCGCTGAGCACGGCCACCGCGTCCGCGCCGCTCGTCGCGGTCGGCTACGAGCGCTTCGCCCGGCAGCTGGGGACCACCACCGTTGTGGTGACGGTCCGGTCGGCCCCGGCCGAACCGGGCGTCGCGCGGCTGTGGATCTCGCGGGACTACGTCGAGAAGATCAACGTGCAGACGGTGGTGCCGCAGCCGTACTCGTGGACCGCGGCGCGGGACGGCGTGGTGCTCGCGTTTCCCGCCCTGCACGGCGAGGCCACGGTGCGCCTCAGGGTGCGCCCCGACCGCGCCGGGCTGCTGCGGGGCGCGATCGGCGCGCCGGGCCGCAGACCGGCCGAATTCTGGCAGTTCGTCTATCCCTAGGAGCGGGAATGGATGCGATCCTGCGCGCGGCGGCCATCTACCTGGCCCTGCTCGTGATCTTCCGGATCAGCGGCAAGCGGACGCTCGCCCAGGTGACCACCTTCGACTTCGTGCTCCTGCTGGTCATCTCGGAGGCCACCCAGCAGGCGCTGCTCGGCGAGGACTTCTCCGTGACCATGGCGGTGCTCGTGATCCTCACCTTCGTCACGCTCGACCGGATCGCGGACTACCTCGGCTGGCGGTTCCCCCGGCTGGGGCTGGTCATCGACGGCGCGCCGGTGGTGCTCATCGAGCGGGGCCGGCCGCTGGAGGACCGGATGCGCCAGCACCAGCTCGACCTCGAGCAGATCCTCCAGGAGGCCCGCACCACCCAGGGCATCCGCAGCACGGACGAGATCGACTACGCGATATTGGAACGTTCCGGGGCGATCAGTGTCATTCCCCGGCGGGACTGACGGGGCGGGGGCGCGGTGGTTCGGTACGGGCGCCGGCTGACCGGCCGGCCACGGGTGATGGCCTGGCTCGCCGCGCTACGTCCGCAGGCGCAACGCGGGCGGCCGTGGCCGGAGACGGCGAAGCCGCCGACCGAGGCCCTGGTGACCGCCGACCCGCCGGCCGCGATCCCGGGCACCGCCGCGACCGGCCCCGGCGGCGGGGGCCCCTGGATGCCCTCCCACGCCGTCCTGCGCTACGCGCCCTACGCGGCGATCGCGCTGGTGGCCGTGATCGACCTGATGGCCGGGCCGAGGCTGGGCCTCCGGCCGCTGCTCACGCTCGGGCCCACCTTCGCCTGCGCGTACGGCTCGGCCCGCCGTACCGCGGCCGCCGGGGGCGTCGCCCTCGCGGTGTGCCTGCTTCTGGCCCTGCGCGACAACCGGCTCACCACCGGTCCGACGGCCGTGGTCGTCACCACGATCGCGGCGGTGACCGCGGCCGGCATGCTCGTCGCCCGCGTCCGCATGCGGCGGGAGCAGGAGCTCTCCAACGTGCGGAAGATCGCCGAGACCGTGCAGCGGGTGCTGCTGCGCCCGATCCCGCGCCGGGTCCGCGACCTGTCCGTCGCCGTCTCCTACACCTCGGCGTTCGCCGAGGCCCGCATCGGCGGCGACCTGCTCGAGGTGTTCTCCACCCCGTACGGCGTGCGCGTGCTCGTCGGCGACGTGCAGGGCAAGGGGCTGGAGGCGGTGGAGACCGCGGCGTGGGTGCTGGGCGCGTTCCGGGAGGCCGTGTTCGACGAGCCCCGGCTGGCCGGGGTGAGCGCCCGGCTGGAGGCGACGGTGTCCCGGCAGCTCGCCGAGGAGGAGTTCGTCACCGCGGTGCTCGCCGAGGTGACCACGACCGGGATCCTGCTGCTCAACCACGGCCACCCGCCGCCGCTGCTGCTCCGCGCCGACGGGGAGGTCGAGTGGCTCGAAGCCCAGGAGGAGGCCCTCGCGCTCGGCCTCGCCGACCTCGGCTGGGCCCCGCCCCTGGCGCACCGCGTGCCGTTCCGGCCCGGGGACGACATCCTCTTCTACACCGACGGCGTGATCGAGGCGCGCAACGCCCGCGGCGAGTTCTACCCGCTGGTCGAGCGCGCCCGGGCCCTGATCCCCGACGACCCGTATCCCACCCTCGACGCGCTCACCGAGGACCTCATCGCCTACGTCGGGGGCCCGCTGCTCGACGACGCCGCGATGCTCCTGCTCCGCCGCCACGGCCACGGCAACGCCCACGGCCACGGGCATGGGCATGGGCACAGCCGGGCGGACTGAACGATGGGCGGCCCGGCCGTACGGTAAAGCGGTCCCGCCTCCCTACGTCCCGCCGGTGTGACATACCTCGCACTCTCGCCGCGCGCCCGCATCCGGCCGAATTCCGATCATGTCGGATCCTCCCTGACGCACGCCGGTCCCGCCGCCGGGCCGGGCGGAGCTTGGTGCCTCCTTGCCGCCACATGCCGGTATCAGGCCTTTTACCTGCTGTTTCGCGGCGTATCGTGGGGTATGCGGGGGTACCTGTATGACTGATCGTGCCGTCTGCGATGCGGGACGTGACGATATACAGCGGCTGCTGGAGCAGGCGCTGAGCCGTACCGTGCAGTCGCTCGGCGCGTACGGGGGCGGGCTCGCGCTGGTCGACCCCGACGACGAGGTGCTCACCGTCCATCTGGGGGTGGGGCTGCCGCTCGAGTACGCGACCCCGCTGCACCGCAAGCGGCTCAGCTCGGCGACGCCGGATCCGCTGCTCGAGGCGGTGCGCGAACGCAGGCTCGTGTGGATCGCCTCCAGCGAGGAGCTGGTGCGCCGCTACCCCCAGCCCGCGCGCATCCTGCCGCACCACGCGCTCGCGGTCGCCCCGATCGTCACCGGGGACACGACCTGGGGCGTGCTGCTGCTGTTCTGGCCCGCGTCGCGGCCCGCCGTGCTCGACCCGGTGGAACGGCACGCCATCGAGGCGGCGGCGGAGCGGTTCGGCCGGATGCTGCAGGGCGCCGCCGAGGCCGGATTCCGGCTGCCCCCGCCGGAGCGGCCCCGCACCCTGCCGCTGCCCCGCTACCCCACGGTGAGCGCGGCCGAATGCCAGGCCGCGGTGGACTACGTCGCCCGGCTGCCCGAGGGCGGCTGCGCGCTCGGCCTCGACGGCCGGATCGTGTTCCTCGACCCGACCGCGGCCGAGCTGCTCGGCGGCGAGGTCGGGGACCTCGTCGGCCAGAAGCCGTGGGAGGCCGTGCCGTGGCTGCGCGACCCCCGCTACGAGCAGGCGCACCGGCACGCCGTACTGCGGCAGGAGCCGGTCTCCCTCACCGCGGTGCGGCCGCCGGACCGGCCGCTGCTGTTCCAGCTCTACCCGGACCCCACCGGGGTGAGCGTGCGGATCAGCCCGATCCCGGGGGAGCGGCGCGGGCCCAACGGGGAGTCGTCGGCCACGGGCACCTTCGGTACGGCCGGCGTCACGCAGGCGGACCGGCTGCCGGGCGCGAGCATGGGGATCGACGCGGTGTACCGCATGATCGAGCTCGCCGGGGCGCTCGCGCAGGCCGCGGACGTGGCCGAGGTGATCGACTGCGCCACCGACCACTCGATGCTCGCGTTCGGCGCGAAGGGGTGCGCGATCCTCACCACCGAGTCCGGGCGGCTGCGCATCCTCAGCGACCGCGGATGGAACCCGGACATCTTTCCCATCTTCGACCATATGCCGCTCACCGCGGACGCCCCGGGGGTGGTCGCGCTCACCGCGGGGGTGCCGCTGTTCTTCGCCGACGACGAGGAGCTGGCCCGCATGTACCCGGCGCTCGGCGGGATGGACAGCGGCATGGCGGCCTGGGCGTACCTGCCCCTGGTGGTGTCGGGACGGCCGATCGGCGCCTGCGTGCTCGGCTACGAGTGGCCGCACCGGTTCAGCGAGGAGGAGCGCATCGCCCTGCTGTCGTTCAGCGCGCTGATCGCGCAGGCGCTCGAGCGGGCCCGGCTGAACGAGAGCCGCACCCGGCTCGTGCACAGCCTCCAGGTGGGGCTGCTGCCGCCCAGCCTGCCCGCGGTGCCCGGGATCGAGCTCACCGCCCGGTACCTGCCCGCCGGGCACGGCATGGAGATCGGCGGCGACTTCTACGACGTCATCCCGCTCGGCCCGGAGGACGTCGTCGCGTTCATCGGCGACGTGCAGGGGCACGACGCGAGCGCGGCCGCGCTCATGGGCCATTTGCGCACGGCCGTGCACGCCTACGCGCTCACCGGGGCGGATCCGGGCCAGGTGCTCGCCGACACCAACCGGCTGATCGCCGACCTCGATCCGCACCTGCTGGCGAGCTGCCTGATCGTGCGCATCGACCTCGCCGGTCTCCGGGCCCGGGTGGCGACCGCGGGCCACTACCCGCCCGTGCTGCGGCGGCCCGGCGAGGCCGCCGAGATCGCGCAGATCCCGCCCGGCCCGCTGCTCGGCGCGGCCACCCGGAGCAGCTACCCCGTGGTGGACCTCGCGCTGCCCACTGGAACGGTCCTGGTGATGTACACCGACGGCCTGGTCGAGATCCCGGCCACCGATCCCGAGCAGAACCTGGGCGGCCTCGTCGCCATGGTGGACCGCGCCGACGGCCCGCTCGAACCGCTCGCCGACGACCTGGTACGGCAGGGCTCGCCGTACGGCGGCCGCACCGACGACACCACGGTCCTGCTGCTGCGCGTCACCGCCGACCGGCGCAACGGCCACAACTGAGCCACGCCGTACGGCCGGGCCGCCCTGATGGGCGTACGCGCGATTGCCTGCAAATCTGCATGCGATCAAGAACGTAAATTCGCGATCTTGCCGCAGCGGCGTGGCTACGCTCGCGATCAGGTAACCCCACCTGTGGAGTTCGTCATGACCGGAGCAGCCACCCCCGGCGGCGAACCGCCGGAGCTGAACACGCACGTCCCGCACTCGGCCCGGGTCTGGAACTACCTGCTCGGCGGCAAGGACAACTACCCGCCGGACCGCGAGGCCGGCGAGATGATCCTGAAGATGTTCCCGGACTTCGCCCGCATCGCGCGGCTGCAGCGCCGGTTCCTGATCCGGGCGGTCCGGTTCCTCGTCGCCGAGGCCGGGATCCGGCAGTTCCTCGACATCGGCACCGGCCTGCCCACCCAGGACAACACCCACGAGGTCGCCCAGCGCCTCGCACCCGAGTCGCGGGTCGTGTACGTCGACAACGACCCGCTCGTGCTCGTGCACGCCCGCGCGCTGCTCACCAGCACGCCCGAGAGGGCGACCGACTACCTCGAGGCCGACGTCCGCGAGCCGGAGCGCATCCTGGAGCGCGCCGCCGACACCCTCGACCTCGACAGGCCCGTCGGCCTGATGATGCTCGGCATCCTGGGCCAGATCTCGGACGACGACGACCCGCGCGGCATCCTCGACCGCCTCCTCTCCCGCCTCGCCCCGGGCAGCTACCTGGCGCTCAGCGACGGCGTCGACACCAACCCCGCGCTGAACCAGGCGGTCGCGGCGTACAACGCGCGGTCCGCGAACACCTACCACCTGCGCAGCCCCGAGCGGATCGCCGGGTTCTTCGCCGGCCTGGAGCTCGTGGAGCCCGGGGTGGTGGCCACCTCGCGCTGGCGGCCCGAGCCCGCCGACATCGGCGGCCCGAGCCCGGAGGACGAGGCGGCGCTCTGCGGGGTCGCGCGCAAGGCCTGACCGAAGCTCCGCGCCGGACGCCCGTGGGGCGTCCGGCGCGGGCGCGCGCATGCGTTGTTCGGGTGTTCGCTTCGATGCGATGTCCGATCGATGTCCGATCGATCGCCGCCATGGCCGAGAGGCCACGGCACGATCACCATGATGCCGTCATGCCGGTACGGATGCCCGGCATTCGCACGCGGGTTTGCGTCACACGCCGGCCCGCGGAAACGGTACGGCTCCGCGCCCGCCGGTGAGCGCGAGGGCCGCGCGGCGGTCGGTCTTGACCGGATCGGCCATCCTGACCTGGGACAGAGCGGGGTCCCGGTCCGGCGTGAGGGCGGGACGGCCGTGTCCGCGAGCAGGAGCGGGTGCGATGAGCGCGCACCGGACGCGGCGACGCGGCCGCGCGGCCCGCTGGGCCGGGGATCCGGCGCTGGGCGGCCGGATACGGCCGACGGCGTTCCGCCACGGAACGCCGTCGGCTCGTGTCGTACGTGGGCGTGGTGGCCTACCGGTAGTCCTCCAGGGCCGCGGCGAGCGGCTCGAGGATCGACGGCGGGGCGCCGTGCGGCAGGTTCATGATCGCGATGTCCGCGCCGGCCTCGCGGTAGGCGGCGACGAGCTCGAGCATCGGGCCGAACTCGCCGTCGGCGGGCACCATGATGTTCGCCGAGCAGTCGATCGTCGCCGGGTCCCGGCCGATCGCCTCACAGTGCTCGACCAGCACCTTCTTGAGCGAGGCCCACTGCTCGGGGGTCTGGGTGATCGCGTTCCACTGCTTGGCCCACTTGGCCGCGGCGAGCAGGGTGCGCTTGGGCCCGCGGCCGCCGATCGTGATCGGCACCGGCTGCTGCACCGGCTTGGGCTCGCAGCGGGCGTTGGTGAGCGTGAAGAAGGTGCCCTTGAAGTCGGTGTACTCGTTGTCGAGCAGGCTCCGCACGATCTGCACGCCCTCCTCGAAGCGGTCGAACCGCTCCTTCAGCGGCGGCAGCGGGATGCCGTACGCGTCGCACTCGGGCTGGAACCACCCGGCGCCGAGGCCGAGCTCGAGGCGGCCGTTGCTGATGATGTCGACGGTGGCGGCCATGTTCGCGAGCACCGCCGGGTGCCGGTAGATCATGCCGGTCACCTGGACGCCGACCCGGATGCGCTTGGTCGCCTGGGCGAGCGCGGCGAGCGAGGTCCAGCCCTCCAGGTTGGGCCCGTTGATGTCGCCGGTGAGCGGATAGAAGTGGTCCCAGTTCCAGGCGCTCTCGAAGATGGGGATGTCGTCGGCCGCGACCCACACGTCGAGGATTTGCTTCCAGGTCTGGTGCTCGGGGCGCGTCTTGATGCCGAACCGCATGCGGGGACCTTCCTGTCGTATGGAAACCACCTGAGCCCGGCAGGGCCCGGACGCTCGGTGACGTCCGGGCCCGCCAGGCTCACGCGCGGATGTTTCGCGTTGGTATGTACCGGGTCGTACCCGTGCTGACTACTCCTGCCCCTCGAGCTGCTTCTCCAGCTCGCCGAGCACCTGGTAGCAGGGAAGCACCTGGGAGACCGACGCGTTGGGCTCGCGGCCCTCCCGGATCGCGGCGATGAACTCGCGGTCCTGGAGCTCGACGCCGTTGGTGGAGACGGCGACCTTCGACACG
Organism: Thermopolyspora flexuosa; assembly: GCF_006716785.1. Taxonomy (NCBI): domain Bacteria; kingdom Bacillati; phylum Actinomycetota; class Actinomycetes; order Streptosporangiales; family Streptosporangiaceae; genus Thermopolyspora; species Thermopolyspora flexuosa. The sequence continues at coordinate 5,084,702 of NZ_VFPQ01000001.1, forward strand.
TCGACCACCTCGTCCCGGCCGGTGACCAGGTCGTCGTACCGGGCGATGTAGGTGCCGTTGTCGCAGATGTAGCGGAAGAACGTGCCGAGCGGGCCGTCGTTGTTGAAGCTCAGCGACAGCGTGCAGATCTTGCCGGTCTCGCTGCGCAGCTGGATCGACATGTCCATCGCGATGCCGAGCTCGGGGTGCTTGGGGCCCTGGATCGCGTTCGCGATGGTGACCTTCTCCCCGGTCTGGTACTGGAACAGGTCGACCGTGTGCGCCGCGTGGTGCCACAGCAGGTGGTCGGTCCAGCTCCGCGGCTGGCCGAGCGCGTTCATGTTGGTGCGGCGGAAGAAGTACGTCTGCACGTTGAGCTGCTGGATGGACAGCTCACCGGCGAGGATGCGCTGCCGGATCCACTGGTGGGACGGGTTGAACCGCCGGGTGTGGCCGACCATGCAGACCAGCCCGGTCTCCTTCTGGACCCGCTCCACCTCCTGGGCGTCGGCCCACGAGTCCGCCAGCGGGATCTCCACCTGGACGTGCTTGCCGGCCCGCATCGCCGCGATCGCCTGCGAGGCGTGGAGCTGGGTCGGCGTACAGAGGATCACGGCGTCGACGTCGTCGCGGGCGAGCACCTCGTCGAGATCGGTCGAGGCGTGCGGCACGCCGTACTTCTCGGCCACCTCCCGGGCCTGCTCGATGCGGCGGCTGACGATGGAGGTGACGGTCACGTCCTCGATGTTCTTGAGGGCGTCGAGGTGCTTGATGCCGAACGCGCCGGCTCCGGCGAGTGCGATACGCATATGGAGAGTCTTCCTTCGGGCTCGTGAAACGGTCAGGACCGCGTCGCGGCGGCCGGGTGACCGTCGCGACGCGGTCGACGTACGGGCTGGTCGGTTGTCAAGCGAACTCGGTACGGCGGGGCCGGTGAGGAGGCCCCGCCGCGAACTGTGTCACCGATCAGGCGGCGGGCTCCCAGACCAGGTGGCCGACGGCGGTGTTGCTCGCGGGCACGTGGTAGAAGCGGTGCAGCTCGCGCACCTTGTCGCCGAGCGCGCCCCGCATGATCAGCCACATGATCAGCTCGATGCCCTCGGCCCCGGCCTCGCGCAGGTACTCGATGTGCGGCACCTTCGCCAGGTCCTCGGGGTCGTTGAGCAGCCGCTCGATGAAGGCGTGGTCCCACTCCTTGTTGATGAGACCGGCCCGGGCGCCCTGGATCTGGTGGCTCATGCCACCGGTACCCCAGACCTGCACCGACAGGTCCTCGGGGAAGCTCTCGACGGCGCGGCGGATCGCCTTGCCGAGGTTGAGGCAGCGGTTACCGGTCGGCTGCGGGTAGGTCACCACGTTGACCGCGATCGGGATCACCTTCGTCGGCCACTTGTCGACCTGGCCGTACACCAGGGAGAGCGGCACGGTCAGGCCGTGGTCGACCTCGAGCTCGTTCATCATCGTGATGTCGAACTCGTCGAGGATCAGCGACTGGGCGATGTGGATCGCCAGGTCGGGGTGACCCTCCACGACCGGGACCGGCCGCGGCCCGTAGCCCTCGTCACAGGGCTGGAACTGGTCCGCGATGCCGATCGCGAACGTGGGGATCATCTTCAGCGACATCGCCGAGCCGTGGTCGTTGTAGCAGAGCACGACCACGTCCGGCGGGTTCTCCTTGGCCCACTGCCGGGTCCACTCGTACCCGGCGAAGACCGGCTTCCAGTAGTCCTCCTCGGTCTTGCCGAGGTCCATCGCGGCGCCGATCGCGGGAACGTGGCTGGTGGTGACGCCGGCGGTGATACGAGCCATTTCTCAGATCCCCTTGCTCTTGGAACGCCAACCCTCGATGTTGCGGCCGCCGGCCAGCATCATCTTCTGGTACTCCTCGACCGACATGCCGGTCATGGTGCTCACGGCCTGCACGTAGCTGAGGCCGTCGCTGGCGAACAGCTTCGCCAGGAAGTAGATGTTGCCCCCGAGCTCGAGGAGCCTGCTGTAGTCGCGGTCGAGGACCGCCTGCTTCTGCTCCTCGGTCATCGGCCACTCGTCGAGGTACGCCCGCTCGTTCGCCTTGAACCGCTCACGGTTCTCGGCCTTCATCAGGCTCATGCAGAACTCGTTGAGGTGGTACCCCTTGCGGGCGCGGTCCGCGGTGAAGATCGTCGTCCCGGGGATGTCATCGATTTCGGAGTAGTCGATCATCTAACTCTCCCAGTACAGGCGGGTCGGGTTGTCGACCAGGAGCTTCCGCCGCAGCTCCTCGGTCGGCGCGATATGCGGGATGACATCGACCAGGTGGCCGTCATCGGGCATATGGCTCTTCATGTTGGGGTGGGGCCAGTCGGTGCCCCACAGCACCCGGTCGGGGAACCGCTCCACGACCGTGCGGGCGAAGGGCCGCACGTCGGAGTAGTGCGGCGGCCCTTCCTTGGAGAGGCGTTCGGGGCAGCTCACCTTGCTCCACACGTTCGGGTTCTCGTCCATGAACCGGAGGAACAGGCCGAACTCCTCGCCGTCCACCGGCTTGGTCACGTCCGGCCGACCCATGTGATCGACGACCACGGTGACCGGAAGCGACGTGAACAGGTCCCACCGCTCGGCCAGGTCGGCGGGCTCGAAGTAGATGACCACGTGCCAGCCGAGCGGGGCGATGCGGTCGACGATGCGGCGGTAGTAGTCGTCCGGCTTGGGGTCGACGAGCCGCTTGACGAAGTTGAACCGCACGCCGCGCACGCCCGCCTCGTGCATCTCGGCGAGCTCGGCGTCCGATACCTCGGGGCGGACCGTGGCCACGCCGCGCGCGGTGTCGTTCGAGGAGCGCAGCGCGTCGACCATCGCCGAGTTGTCCGCGCCGTGGCAGGTGGCCTGGACGATCACGCAGCGCTCGAAGCCGAGGAACTCACGGAGCTTGAACAGCTCCTCCTTGCCCGCGTCGACCGGGGTGTACTTGCGCTCCGGCGCGTACGGGAACACGTCGCCGGGCCCGAACACGTGGCAGTGGGCGTCCACCGCCCCCGGCGGCGGGGTGTATGTCGGCTTCGTCGGGTTCGGGTGGTAGGGAAGCCAGTCCGGGTCGGGGGTGAACTTCGGCATCGTCACCGCCCCCGTGCCTTCAGCGCCGCGTCGAGGCGCGGGTAGACGCGGCGGGCGTTGCCGCTGAACACCTGCTCCCGCTGCTCCTCGGTGAGGTCGAGCTTGTCGATGTACCGCTTGGTGTCGTCGAAGTAGTGCCCGGTGCGCGGGTCGATGCCGCGGACCGCGCCGACCATCTCCGACCCGAACAGGATGTTGTCCAGGTCGATCACCTCGAACAGCAGGTCGATGCCGGGCTGGTGGTAGACGCAGGTGTCGAAGAACACGTTCTTCATCACGTGCTCCTCGAGCGGCGGCTTCTTGAGCATGTCCGCCAGCCCGCGGTACCGGCCCCAGTGGTACGGCACGGCCCCGCCGCCGTGCGGGATGATCAGCTTCAGGTCGGGGAAGTCGGCGAACAGGTCGCCCTGGATGAGCTGCATGAACGCCGTGGTGTCGGCGTTGATGTAGTGCGCCCCGGTGGCGTGGAACACCGGCGTGCAGGTCGAGGAGACGTGCACCATGGCGGGCACCTGCAGCTCGACCATCGCCTCGTACAGCGGGTACCAGTACCGGTCGGTGAGCGGGGGCGAGTCCCACTTGCCGCCGCTGGGGTCGGGGTTGAGGTTGCACCCGATGAACCCCATGTCGACGCAGCGGCGCAGCTCGGCGATGGCGGCGTCGAGCGGCTCGCCCGCGGTCTGCGGGAGCATGCAGACGCCGATGAAGTTGTCCGGGAAGAGCTCCACCACGCGGGCGATCAGGTCGTTGCAGGCGCGCGCCCACTCGATGCCGACCTTGAGGTCGCCGCGGTGGTGTGCCATGGCCGAGGCCCGGGGCGAGAAGATCGTCATGTCCGCGCCGCGCTCGCGCAGCAGGCGGAGCTGGTTCTTCTCGATCGTCTCCCGGATCTCGTCGTCGGAGATCGACGGGTACGGCGGGGCCGGCTTGCCCGCGAGCCACGCCTCGAGCTGGCTCTCACGCCATTCCGTGTGCGCCGCCGGAGCGGTGGTGTAGTGACCGTGACAGTCGATGATCATATGTCTGGCCTCGGCCCTTCCGTCGGTCTATCTGGGGGAATCCGTGCTTGCCCGGGGTGGACTCCCCCATTGATTCGTACTGTGCCAGGTGGAACTTCCGATTCGTCACTGATCTTCTAGTGAGCGGAAGGTCCCGGCACCCATTTAGTTGACAATCATGTTGGCAACCTTAGCGACCACGCCATTCGCCCAGCTCAGGAGGGGTTCGGGAAGATCGCCGACCCGGACGCGCCGCGAGCCCTTTCCGCGACATGGAATCACGGATCGATAACGACGGCGCAAGCTTCATCCTGCCTGGCTACCATCCATCAAGTTTTTGCCGGTAGCACGGGCGATGCGGCGCCGCTCGGTGAGGCGGCGGGCCTTCGCCTGGCTGCCGCAGTCCTCCATCGCGCACCAGCGGCGGGACCGGTTGCGGCTGTGGTCGAGGAAGAGCCAGCCGCAGCCGCCCTCCTCGACCGGGCAGGCGCGCAGCCGGCCGATGTCGGCGCCGCGCAGGAAGTCGACGCAGGCGTGCGCGAGCCGGTCCGGGACGAGCAGCGCGGGCGTGCCGTCGACGGCGAGGCGGACCGCGCTCGGCCCGGCCGCGTCGAGCACGAGCCGGGACCGCCCGGCCGCCGCGGTCCACCGCAGCACCAGCCGCTCGAGCGCGGGCACCACGGCCGCGGCGTCCCCGGCGCCGCCGCCGGACGCGCCCTCGCCCCCGGCGGCGAGGCCGAGGCGCCGCGCGAGCACCGTGTAGGCCGCCTCGCGGATGTCCACGGCGGCGGCGAGCGCCTGCGCGGCCGCGTCCGGGGCGGCGGCCCACGCGGCGGCCACCCGGTCCGCCTCGGCCGCGTCGACCAGGCCGATGCGGCGCGCCCAGGCGAGCAGGTCGCCGGGCGTCGGCAGGTAGTCGATGTGCTCGCCGCCCTCCGGCCGCCGCGGCGCGACCGTGTTGACCAGGTTCAACGCGGTATGCCCGCCTATGACCCGAAATACCCTATTGCCGAGATCTCCCATACCTGAGACGCTACCAGTGTGGAACACTTAGCTGGTAGCAATCGGATGGATGACCTCGTGTCCCCGCGGCGGGCGGCCGCCGCGCTCGTCGCGCTCGCGGTCGGGGCGTTCTGCCTCGTCACCGCCGAGCTCCTGCCGATCGGGCTGCTCACGCTGATCGCCGCCGACCTCGGCCGCTCGGAGTCCGAGGCCGGCCTGCTCGTCACCGGCTACGCCGTGGTGGTCGTGGTGGCCTCGGTGCCGCTGACCCGGCTGACGTACCGGCTGCCGCGCCGGGCGCTGCTCGGCGGCACGCTCGGCGTGTTCGTCGCGGGCACGCTGCTGTCCGCGGTCGCCACGGGCTACGCCGTACTGCTGTCGGCGCGGCTGCTCACCGCGCTCGCCCACGCGCTGTTCTGGTCGATCGCCGGCCCGACCGTGGCCGGCCTGTTCCCGGCCGAGGTGCGGGGGCGGGCGGTGTCCCAGATGGCGATCGGGTCCGCGCTCGCCCCGGTGATCGGCGTTCCCGCCGCGGTCTGGCTCGGCCAGCAGGCCACCTGGCGCGTGCCGTTCGCGGTGGTCGCCGCCGTCGGGCTGGTCACCGGCATCGCCATGGTCGCCGCCCTGCCCGGCCGGGCCCACCGGGGTACCGGGACGCTGCAGGGCAGCACCCCCGACGCCCGGCGCTACGTCCTCCTCCTCGTCACCACGATGATCGCCGTGACCGGCTCCCTCGCCGCCCTCACCTACGTGACACCGTACCTGCTGCGGGTGAGCGGCTTCCCCGAGGCGGCCCTCGGCCCGGTGCTGCTCGTCAACGGCATCGCCGGGGTGGTCGCCACGTTCGCGATCAGCGCCGTGGTGGACCGCCGCCCCTGGCTGTCCCTGGTCGCGCCGCTCGCCGTGGGCGCGGCCGGCTGGCTCGCGCTGTACGCCTTCGGCGCGGTACGGCCGCTCGCCGTGGTGGCGCTCGCGGTCGCCGCGCTCGGCTTCAACGCGCTCCCGCCCGCGCTCGGCAGCCGGGTGGTGCGCATCGCCCCCGGCAGCGTGGACATCGCCTCCGCGGGCTGCAGCGCCGTGTTCAACGTCGGCATCGCGAGCGGCTCGTTCCTCGGCGGGCTGCTGCTGTCCGGGGTCGGCGTGCACGTGCTGCCGCTGTTCGCCGCCGCGCTCACCGCGGTCGCCCTCGCCGTGATGCTCGCCGAGCCGCGCCTGGCCCGCCGTACCGGTCCGGCGATGTCGCCCACCTGCGAGGCGGCGCCCGCGTACCGTACGGACTGACCGCGGACGGCGAGGGCGTACAAGGGGGGAGCGGGCCACGGTGCGGATCGGTGTCTTCCTGGTCGCCGCGCAGTTTCCCGGGATGGACTCCGGGGACGTGCTCCGCGCCACGGTGGAGACGATCGTGGCGGCGGAGCGGGCCGGGTTCGACGACGCGTGGATCGCCGAGCACCACTTCATGTCGTACGGCGTGTGCCCCTCGGCGACCATGCTCGCCGGGGTGGCGCTCGGCCGTACCGAGCGCATCCGGGTCGGCACGGCGGTGAGCGTGCTGAGCAACCGGCACCCGGTCGCGCTCGCCGAGGAGGCGGCGATCCTCCACCACACCTCCGGTGGGCGGTTCGTCCTCGGGGTCGGCCGGGGCGGGCCGTGGCTGGACCTGGAGGTGTTCGGCACCGGGCTCGAGCGCTACGAGCGCGGCTTCGCCGAGTCGCTCGACCTGCTGTGCGCCGCGCTCACCCGGCCGTCGGTGAAGGCGGAGGGAGAGTTCTTCCGCTTCCGCGAGGTGCCGATGTCGCCCGAGCCGCCCGGCCTGCGCCCGGTGGTCGCCTGCACCTCGGCGGCGACCGCGTCCCTGGCCGCCGAGCGCGGCCTGCCCATGCTGCTCGGCCTGCACATCGGCGACGAGGAGAAGGCCGAGATGATCGGCCACTACGCGCGGGCCTGCCCGAAGGACGTCCCGGCGCCGGGCCACGTCGCCGCCGCCGTGGCCCAGGTGGCCGACACCACCGAGCAGGCGGTCGCCACGCTCAAGGCGCGCATGCCCGAGTGGCTGCGCCCGGGCCTCGCCGGGTACGTGCCGGTGGACGGCCGCCCGCGCCCGGCCACCGACGTCGACGCGTACGTCGACCGGCTGTGCCGCATCCATCCCGTCGGCTCGCCGGACCACTGTGCCGAGCGGCTGCGCCGTACCGTCGAGCGGACGGGCCTGCGCCACCTGATCCTGTTCGTCGAGGGCGCGGGCGACCCCGCCGCCACCCTGGAGAACGTGGCCCGGCTCGGCGCCGAGGTCCTCCCGCTGGTGCGGGACCTTTAGGGCTGACCACCGCGGCGGTGGGCGAGCCGGTCCCCTGGGGCGGTCGACCGGCCCGACCCCGCCTGGGCCGGAGTAGCCTGGTCACCCGCGATCGGACCGGCCTTCGGAGGCCGTCGCGCGAGGCTGGCCCGGCGAGGTCGCGGACGCCGGGCCCGCCGTTGTCACCGGATCAGGCATATTCGGTCGAGACCGGCGAGGAGTCTCGGTCGATCTTGGCCGGTGTCGTCTGGGTGATGCCGGGCTCAACGGACGGGACCCGGCAGGATTTGACCCGCTACGCCCTATGCCGCGATGGCCTACGGACTCCCGGTTCGCGGCCCAGCTAGTGTCAGGCAAACAGCCACGAACCCCGTCACTTGGCGTCGGCGAGAAGCCGAACCGGCCCGGCGGCGCCGGACGCGAGGCGAGGAAGATCGGCCTTCGCGACCGCGATGACGACGCGGTCCGACGGCAGCAGGTCGAGCACGACGACCTCGCCGACGACGATGAACGAGCCGCCTTTCGCCGGGGCGAGCAGTGTCACCCGGCCTCCCTTCCGGGCGACCGCGGCGCCGCCCGCCTCGGCCGTCACCGTGGTGATGACCCGGCCCGCCAGCGCCGAACGGTCGAGTTTGGGGCCGAGGAACGTGGGGTCGATCGTCTCGCCCTCGCGGAACGGGCGCAGGGTGTACCGCTCGGCCAGCGAGGCCGCTTCGCCGCGCACGTCGGCGGCGGTGAGCTGGTGGTAGGCGGGTAGCTCCCGGGCGGCCTGCGGCGAGTCGGCAACGAGACCGATGAGGGCCGTCGGGATGGCGGCCGCGATCCCCGCGAGGAGGACAAGGCGGGCGATGTCGACCGGCAGCCGGGCAGGATTGCGCCTGCCGAGCAGCAGGGTGCGCGCCCATCTGCGCGCGGTGGCGGCACGGGTGGGCCGGGCCGTCTCGTCCGGCCGGGCCGGTGTGTCCGCTGTCTCCGCCGGTGCGGGGGTGGCAGAGGCCGTGGCGGGCGGTGCCGGGGTTGTGGCCGGTGGCGTGATGTCGGCCTTCGCCTGGGGTGGCGTCGAGGTCGCGGCGGGGGCCGGACCGTGGACGGCCCAGGCAGAGGGCAGCGCGGATGCCGGTTCAGCGGGGGTGAGGTCGGCCGGGGCGGGATCGGGTGCATCGGATGTGGCGGCTGCGGGTGGGTCCTCGGTGGGGTAGCGGAGCAGGTGGGCGCCGTCGGAATCGGGACCCATCTCCCGCCAGAGTTTGCGGAGCTGCGCCCACTGCGCGCGTTCCTCCGCGTAGCCGGTGGGGCGGCGCAGGCCCATCTCGTCGAGGAGCTTCCACCGGTGCACGTCGAAGGCGGCCCGGACCAGGGCCGCGTAGCCGCTCGCCGCCCGCACGGCGGCCCGGTACGCCAGCCAGGCGAGCGCCGTACCGGACCAGACGGTGAGCGGCACCGCGTACCACGGCAGCAGGACGGCGGCCGCCGCCCCGCCGGCCACGGCGAAGGCCACGCTCAGCACGCTCACGTTGAGCATGAGCTCGACCGTGGTGGCGACCGTGCCGAACGTCTCCCGGAAGGTGTCGGGAAGGACCACGTACAGCCGGGGCCAGGCGGTGACGCTGTCGATGCCGTACCGCAGGTAGGCGTGCTCCTCGCAGGCGCGCAGCAGATTGCCGAGCCGGGTCGGCATCACCCGTCGGGGGTGGCGCGGGTAGTCGTCGGGCCATGGCTCGCCCGACTCCTGGCGACGCCCGTGCTCGGCATGCCGCCGCAGGTGGTGGGCGCGGTATCGGGCCTCGAGCGCTTCGCCGTACGGCACCAGGCCGGCCCAGTGGCCCTCGTACAGCCGGAACACGGCGAGCCGGACCGCGCGCAGCCCCCAGGCAAGGATGGCGGTCGCCGCGAGCAGCGCCGCCGCGCCGGCCACGCGCGCCTCCAGCGGCGTGTGGTCCCACAGCCACATCACCGTCGGCCACCCGGTACCGGCGGCGACGAGCGTGGCGAACGCCGCCAGGAACACGAGGATGGGCAGCCAGGCCGTGACGAACAGCCGGCGCCCCAGGAAGCCGGACGCCGTGGAGACGAGGTCGGCCACCACGTGCTCCGGTCACTCCGGGCGCAGCACTTCGCCGCAGAACAGACACGTGGTCTCGCCCGGCTCCACCAATGGGTAGGAGGCGCGACGGCCGCAGTGTGGACAGGCGACCTTGGTGCGGGACGTGCGCTCAGGAGGCCCGGGGAGCTCGACGACTTCGCGTTTCAGCTCCGTGGGCAGCAGATAGAAGGCGAGCCTATAGACGACATCGGGACGGATCACTCCGACGATCTCGTCGTCCGGTCCGGTGAGCACGACCAGCAGCTTGCGCCCCGTCAGTTCGCTGAACTCGACGTAGCGCATTATCCCCACCGAGGCCGAGCCGGGATATATCCGGATGCCCAGCTCGCCCTGCGGGCCGAAGGCGGCGACCGGCCGTCCGCCGGCGGTCACGACGGTGATCCTGTCCGTAGGGCCGGTGGGGGCGTCGGCCTCATCGACGATCACGTAGTCGTCGCTGCTGAAATCGAGGAGGAGCATCTGCTGCGTCATCGGCGCCACTGTGACACAGCGAACGCGCCGGGGCCATGGGTTCGTGGCGGGTTGCCCGGACTCCCGGCCGGCCACGATGGGCCGCCGCACGCGGGATGACCGTGAGTAGCATCGGGACGACGCGTCGGCAAAGGGTGGGCAAAGAGGGCGGCGATGGCGCACGTGCCGTCGGCGAGGGAGCGGTCGCTCGCCGTACTGACCCGGGCTCTGGAGGAGATCGAGGGCGGGCGGCCTCCGGCCGAGGTCCTCACGGCCGAGGTGCTCGGCCACGCCGAACGGCTGACGACGGCCCTCGGTGACGCGCCCGAGGACGCGCCGGCCAACCTCGTCGCCGGATGGATTCACTGGCACCACGCGGTCGGCGGCGGCGGTGAGGAGAGCCTGGGCAGGGCCGTCACCGCCTTCGCCCCGTGCCTGGTGTACGGCGTCGGGCCGTTGCCCGAGCCGCTGCTGCCCGACATCGCGGACCATGCCGCGGTCCTCGCCTACGACCTGCTGGCCCAGGTGCTCGGCTCCCCCGGCCCCGAGACGTTGCGGCCGGTCACCGAGGCGTGGCGGCGCATCGTGGCCGCCACCCCGCCGGACGAGCCGGAACGCCCGGTACGGCTGTGCAACCTCGGCATCGCCCTGCGCAACCTGGCCGAGTGGAGTCCCCGCGAGCCGGACCTCATCACCCGGGCCGTCGCGGCGCTGGACGAGGCCGTGCGCACGGCCGGCGATCCCGTGCCGCGGGCGACGTACCGGTCGAACCTCGCCGACGCGCTGCTGTTCCGGTTCGAGCGGGACGGGGACGTCGACGACCTGAACCGGGCCGTGGACGCGGCCCGGGAGGCGGTGCGCGACCTCCCCGACGATGACCACGCGTGGGCCACGGTCCACGGCGTGCTCGCGGCGGCGCTGCAGCTGCGGCACGACCGTACCTGGAACGCCGAGGACCTGGACGAGGCGATCGAGGTCCTGGAGCGGATCGTACGGCGAGCCCCGGCGGCCATGCACCTGGCGAACCTCGGCACTGCGTTACGCACCCGCTACCAGCGCTTCGGCCGCCCCACGGACCTGGCCCGAATGATCGAGGTCGGTGAGCAGGCCGTCGCGGCGACCCCGGCCGGGCACCACAAACTCGGGGCCCGCCTGTCCACGCTCGCCTTGGCGTTGCGGACCCGGTTCGAGGTCAACGGAGACCGAGTAGACCTGGACCGGGCGGTCGAGCTGGGCGAACAGGCGGTCGACGCCACCCCGGCCGGGCACCCCGACCGGCCGGGCATGCTGTCGAACCTCGGCCTGAGCCTTCGCATGCGGTTCGAGCTGGCCGGGGAACGGGATGACCTCGACCGCGCGCTCCGGCTAGGCGCGCAGGCGGTGGCGGCGGCCGAGGAGGGGCACGCCGACCGCGCGATGTATTTGGCGAACCTCGCCGCCGCCTGGCAGCGCCGGTTCGAGGCGACCCGGAACCCGGAGGACCTGGACAGGGCGCTCGCAGCCTGCGACGAGGCGGCGCACGCCGCACCCGACGACCACCCCGACCACGGGGTGATCCAGGCGAACCGGTGCGTCATGCTGATGCGCCGGTACGAGCTGTACGGGGAACTGGCGGACCTGGATCAGGCGATCGGGTTCGGCGAGCGGGCGGTGCGGGCCACCCCGCCCGGCCACCTCAACCAGGCGTCTGTGTACGCCACGGTCGGCGCCGCCGTGTACCACCGGTTCGAGCGCACGGCGGACGAACGCGACATCGACCGCGCGGTCTTCCTGCTACGCGAGGCGGAGGAGCACACCGGTCCCGACCATCCCGACATGCCGACCATCCGGGCGAACCTCGCCTCCGCCCTCTGGCTGCGCTACACGGTCCGCGGGGAGGCCGCGGACCTGGAGGAGGCCCTACGCGCGGCCGAGCGGGCGGTGAAGGCCACCCCCGCCGACCATCCCGAACGTGCGCGCCGCCTCGCCGCCCTCGCGCTGGCGCTGCGCGCCCGTTTCGAGCGGACGGGGGATCGGGAGTCGATCGACCGTGCGGTCGCCCTCGGCGAGCAGGCCCTGGCCGCGGTCCCCACGGAACACCCCACCCGGGCGAACCTCGCCACCGGGCTCGGCGGCTCGCTGATGGCCCGGTTCGCGAGGTTCGGCACTGCCGGGGACCTGGAGCGGGCCCGCGAGGTCTGCACCGCGGCCGCCGCCGTGCCGGGCGCGCCGGTGCGGCACCTGCTCCAGGCCCGGCGCGGTGAGGGGCAGGCGGCGCTGGCGCTCGGCGACGGGCCGGGCGCGCTGGCCGCTTTCGAGGCCGCCGTCGGGATGCTGCCCCAGCTCGTGCCGGGGTACCTGCGCCGCGGCGACCGTGAGCACGGCCTCGGGACCGTGGCCGGTCTGGGCGCCGAGGCCGCTGCGGCGGCGGTCGCGGCGGGGCGGCCCGAGCGGGCCGTGGAGCTGCTGGAGCGGACGCGCGGAGTGCTCGCCGCCGAGGTGATGGCGGCCGACGAGGGCGTGGCGGAGCTTGCCGCCAAGGCACCCGACCTGGTCGCGGAGTTCCGGCGCATCCGGGCCGAACGCGACCGGCTCGACCACGAGGCGGCAAGCCCTTCCGATCTGCCCTCGTCCCCGAGACTTCGGCGCGCCAGTGCACTGATGTACGAGCGGACCCGTCGGCTCGGGGCGGAGCGGCGCCGTCTCGCCGCGGAATGGGACAACCTGATCGCGCGCATCCGCAGACGGCCGGGCCTCGCCGGCTTCCTCCACCCGCCGTCGTTCGCGGAGATCGGCGCCGCTGCCGCCGACGGCCCGGTCGTCGCCGTCTGCGCCACCCCGCTCGGCGGCCTCGCCCTGCTGCTCACGGCCGACGATGACCGCCCCGCCGTACGTGCGCTGCCGCTGCCCGAGGCGACCGAGCGGAAGTGTCGTGACCGGGCGGACCGGCTGTCGGCCGCGTTCACGATCCTTGGTGACCGCAAAGCCTCGGACGAGGAGAAGAACGCCGCCCGCGACGAGGCCAATGAGGTGCTCGGGTGGCTGTGGGACGCGATCACCGGGCCGATCCTCGACACCCTCGCCGCGGGCGGATGGCAGGGTGGCCGCCTGTGGTGGTGCCCTGTGGGCCTGACGGCCCGGCTACCACTGCACGCCGCGGGCCGCGCGGGCGCCCCGGGGGCCTTGGACCGGGTGGTCTCCTCCTACACGCCGACGATCCAGGCCCTCGCGCGTTCCCGTGCTCGCCGTACGGCCGACACCGACGAAGCCCCCGCGGCGACGGCGCTCGTGGTCGCGATGAGCCGCACTCCGAACCACCCAGCGCTGGATGCCGCGTCGTACGAGGCCGAAAGGGTGAGGGAGCTCGTCCGGAACGTGACGGTGCTCCGCGACACGGAGGCAACCGGGCAGGCGGTGCTACGCGAACTCGCCAGGCACCGCATCGCGCATTTCGCCTGCCACTCGGTCAGTGACAGGGCCGATCCTGCCAAAGGGCGACTGTTGCTGCACGACCACACGACATCGCCGCTGACGGTGGCGGAGATCATGCGGACGCGCCTGCCCAGGAACGCCGAACTCGCCTACCTGTCCGCGTGCCGTACCGCCGATGCCGGTCCACGTCTGGCGGATGAGGCCATCCACCTGACCGGTGCCTTCCAGCTCGCCGGATACCGTCATGTGATCGGAACGCTGTGGCCGGTCTACGACCTCATCTCGGCGATCGTGGCCGAGAACGTCTATCGGCGACTCACCCGGGACGGCACCACCCCACCGGACACCAACACCACCGCGTCGGCACTGCGCGCGGCGATCCGGGATCTGCGCGAGACACATCCGAGCCGACCGGATCTGTGGGCCGGATACGTGCATGTGGGGCCGTGACCGGCACCGATGGCCAGCGACGCCGGGATCAGCGCCACAAACCGAGCGCGGCCCGGCGCGCGCGTCGCATTCGATTCGCCCACGGCCCGCCGGGCCTCACGCCCTGGCCACCCGGTTGCCAAGGCGATGCGTGTCACTCGAAGTCGTCGGGGTTGAGTTCCTTGCGGCGCTTGAACTCGTGCTCGTCCATGAGGCGGTCCTCGGCCGGGGTCGCCTCGGGTGTGCGCCGCGAGGTGGTCTCCTTGCCGGCCGGGGTCTGCGGCGAGGACCGCCGCTCGCCGCGGTCGGCCGGGCGGCCGTGTCGCGGCTGCGGATGCTTGGTCATGCCCGTCTCCTCTCGGGATCGTCCGCCTGCCCGGGCATGGGTGGGCGGACATCGCGCAGCCCTCCGGCGTCGTCCGGAGGGCGGCTCGCCGCACGTGCCGCCGTACCGCCGGCTGCGGTGCGGCGGCCGTGCGCGGTGGTGCGTGCCGGTCTAGGTCCGCACGGTCCGTTGCGCCGTCAGGGCGGCGACGCCTAGGGCGGTGATGAGGAGGCCGACCAGCACGTTGCTCCAGATCGAGCCCGCCGTGGACTGGTCGCCCCGGATCACCCAGGGCGCGATGATCGTCCAGATGCCGATGACCGGCAGGACCCAGGCGAGCCCGTGGGTACGGCCGAAGGCGGCGGTGAACGCGAGGGCGAGCCCTGCCACCACCAGACCGGTGACCAGGTTGTTGATGGTGATCCCGGTCCGGTCGGTGAAGCCCACGATCCACGGCGAGAGCGCCAGGTAGAGGCCGCTCAGCAGGGTCAGGCCGTCCACCACCTGCATGCCGGGCTGCGACCCGGCGAGGTCGTACCGCTCCCGCATCTCGACGATGTCGGGATGGCCTCGCATGGTCGCGCCACCGGATGAACTACCGCGAACCATCACTGACCCCCTTCTCGCTAGCGTCGACGGGGGCATGACGTCCCCATCACCCTGCGCCTGCCCAGGGGCCGCGGTCCCACACCCCGCCCGGGGCCCGGTGTCTCGGGGGAGGTACGGCTCGCGCCCGGGCGGGACGGCGGCGCGAGCCGTACCGGTCACGGACCGGCGGCGGGGCTGCGGACGGGCCCGTCGCCGGTGGCCGTCACGGCTGCTTGCCCATGGCCTTGCGAACGACGTCGCGGACCCGGTCGAAGATCGCCATCGGGGTGCCGACGAGCAGGTTCTTGGTGGCCGACTCGACGCCGGGGTGCGGGTGGGTCGGGGCCATCGCCTCGGCGGCCTTCACGCCTGCGGCCATCGAGCGCCGCTCCGCCTCGGTGGTGTGCGCGCGGAGCTGCACGAACTCGTACCGCTCCTCGGCCCGGGCGTGGGCGAGCACGTCGAGGCGGAGCCGTTCCAGGTTGGTCATGAAGTTCGGGTCGTCGACGCCGGCCTCGTCCATCTGCTGGAGGAGCTCCTTGGCCTGGCGCTCCTCCTCCAGGCGCTCGTCCACGACCTCGACGCCGCCGGGCAGGACGCGCCGGGCGTACGGGTGCACGATCTCCTCTTCGGCGGTCTCGTGTACGGCGAGCAGCCGCACCAGGCGCTGGAAGGCCTCCCGCCGCTCGTCACCCGTGGTGCGTTCCACCTCGTCGAACAGGTTCCTGATCAGGGCGTGCTGACGTTGGAGGAGATCGATCACGTCGCTCTCGCCCATCGTCTCCGGCTTGGTCCGGGTCGTTCCCATACTGTCCTCCCTTCGGGGGGATTTGGGTACCCCCGTGGCCGGGCTGAAACGTGCCGGGCCGGTTCGGCGACCGGCCGCTCCCGGGCCGCCGAGCGGTACCGGCGGCGGGTACGGCACTGCGGGGGCGGGCGACGGGCGGCGGTACGGCGCGGCGGCGTGGCCCAACGGGCGTTCATGGAAGGGTCAGGGCGGTGTGGCCACGGGGCGCGGGGTCCGGCCGCGGCGATCGGTGCGCGTGTCCCCGCACGCTTCGCCGCCGCCGAGGCCGCGGGGCCCGGGCCGTCCGGCGGTTCGCCCCGGAGCCTGCCATGTAAACGGCCATGAGTGCGGACACTATGGTCCGGGCCGATCGCGCAGGAAAGCCCGCGTTTTACATTTCTCGGACGATAGCGGCGGATATCGGGAAAATGCGTTTTGGCCGCCCTGTCACATGTTCGCCTTGATGGCGAGGCTGACGAGCGCGAGAAGCAGGTCGAAATCGGCGGCGGTCTGCACGCGCATCGCGACCCAGCCCTCCTCCGCCAGGGAGAGGAACAGCCCGGACGCGCAGAGCGAGCCGGACAGCCGCTCGATCACCGGCCGGGTGAGGTGCAGCGCGGCGAGGCCGTCGCGGGTCAGCCGGACGACCGGGGTGCCGCCCGCGGTGAACACCACCTCGTCCTCACCGGCCTCGCGCATCCTCACGTCGGGCCATTCCCGGAGATTCGCGATGGCCTGCTCCACATAGGGAGCCATCCGATTTCGGGGGGAGCGGATGGGGGTCGCCACTCTCCCATACTCAGGTATTGCTCACCGCTTTGACACCGGGAGTTCTCCAACCGTTACCCTGCGCCACCACCCCCGGGACACCTGTTGGCGGACGATAGCGGAAACAGGCGAAATCAGGTCGCCCGGGTACGGCACGGCCCGCCGTACCCCGAGGCCCGCTCCGGCCCGGGGTACGGCGCTCACGCCTCGGCGGACGCCTGCGGCCGGGGCACGTGCGCGCACAGCGGCACGCCGTCGGGGTCGGTGACGAGGTCGTCGTGGCCCGGGACCGGCGTGGCCCCGGCCTCGCGGAGCCGGGCCGCCAGCTCGGCCGGGTCCGCGGCGTCGGCGGCCGTGCCGTACGGGCCGATGCCGATGCGGCGCAGGCCGACCCGGGGGCGGTCGGGGTCCCACGGGTTGTCCGTGGTGGGGGCGGTGAAGCTGAAGATCTCCAGGACCGCGGCGCCCGCCCGCAGGAAGTGGATGCGGAAGCCCCGCGGGTCGCCCGGCTGGTCGAGGCCGCCGATCACCCGGTAGCCGAGGCGGTCGCGGTAGAACGCGAGGGTGCGGTCGAGGTCGGCCACGGTGATCGCGACGTGGTCGAAGGACGGCCCGGCGTCGGGGCCGCGGCGGGCGGCGGCGCGGCGCTCCTCCTCGGCGAGGTCCGGGGAGACGACCGTGGTGTACGTCAGGTGCCGGTCGATGATCTCCAGGTTGGCGCCGTCGGGGTCGCGGAAGAACGCGATCCACACGTCGCCGGGGGCCTGGAACGGGCCGAGGGTGAACTCGACGCCCGCGTCGGCGAGCCGTTCGGCGTACCGCGGCACGCTGCCCACCCGGAAGCCGACGTGGCGGATGCCGCGCTGCAGGTCGTCGCCCTCCCCGCCGGCCAGATCGCCGTCGGGCCGCTCGACCAGCCGGATCCCGGCCGGGCCCGCGTCGAGCCAGGCCACGCCCGGGGGCGTGGGGCCGGGCGGGTCGGCCAGCGGGCGCAGGCCGAGCATGCCGCGGTAGAAGTCGAGCGACGCGGACAGGTTCCGGCAGCCGATTTCGGCGTACGTGATGCCCAACGGGCGCCTCCCAGTGGTTCGATCGGCCGGCCGAGGGGCACGGGCGGCCCGGTCACAGCGTGGTCCCGGGCGGCACGGATATCGACCCGCTTTTCACCCGGTGGCAGGCGAACCCCGCCCCTCATACCGAGGACGTATGCCGGAGTCCATGCCCGTTCCACTGATCGGCACAGCGGGTAAAAAGCCGCCAGTCGGAAGGGCTGGGGGCATGGCATCTCGTGGCACGGGTACGGCACGGCCCGCGTACGGCGGGGCCATCGTCGCGGCCGGGGTCGGCGTGCTCGCCCTCGGCCTGTGGTTCGGCGGCGGCAGGCCGCGGCCGACCATCCCCGGGCTTCCGTCGCCCGGCCCGGTGACGCTGTGGGGGCTGCCCCTGGTGCGGCTCGTGCTCGATGTGTGCGCGGCGATGACCGTGGGGCTGCTCGTCACCGCGGTCGTGCTCGCGCTCGGGCGCGACGAGCACGAGCGCACCCGGATCGCGCGCGGGGCGCGCTGGTGGGCGGCGGCCTGGGCGGCCGGCGCGGCGCTGACGTTCGCGCTCACGCTGTCGGACTTCCTCGGGCTGCCGGTGCAGGAGGCGCTCGCCTCCGAGACGCTCGTCGCGTTCGCCCTCCAGATCCCGCAGGGCCGGGCGTTCCTGCTGGTGACGGGCCTCGCCGCGGTGGTCGCGGCGGCGTGCGCCGCGCTGCACCGGCTGCCGTCGCCCGGCACGGTCCGGGTGGCGGCGCTCGTGCTCGCGGTCTTCGCGCTGCTGCCGCCCGCGTACGTGGGCCACTCGGCGACGGCGGCCGACCACAACCTCGCGGTGTCGAGCCTCATGCTGCACGTGGTGGCCGTCGCGGTCTGGACGGGCGGGCTCGCCGGGCTGCTGTCATGCCTGCGGAACGCGCCCGACCTCGACGGCCCGGTGCGCCGGTTCAGCGCGCTCGCGCTGGGCTGTTTCGTCGCCGCCGCGGTGTCCGGCCTCTACAACGCGTGGATCCGGCTCGATCCCCCGTCGATGCTCTGGGAGTCCCGGTACGGCCTGCTCGTGCTGGCCAAGCTCGCCGCGCTCGCCGTACTCGGCTGGTTCGGCGCCCGCCACCGGCGCCGGACGATCGCCCTGCTGACCGCCGATTCGGCGACCGGCACCGCCGCGACCGGACCCGGCACCGGGGCGGCGGAGCCCGTCCCGGACGGCCGGGCCAAGGCCACGGGCGGCGGGCCCGCCGCCCTGTCGCCGGACCCGCCTCCGCACGCCTCGGCCGGACCGGGCGCCAGGACGGCTCCCGGCACACCTGGGACCGCGCGGGCGCGGCGGCCCTTCCTGCGGCTCGCCGCCGGGGAGGTCGTGGTGATGGCGGCCGTGTTCGGGCTCGCGGTCGCGCTGTCGCGCACCCCGCCGCCGGACACCGGGGAGGTGTACGGGCAGGAGGGGCTGCTCGGCTACGCGCTGCGGCCGTTCACCGCGCTCAACCTGCTCGTCGAGGCGCGGCCGGACCCGCTCGTGCTGCTGCCGCTGCTCGGCGCGGCGATCGCCTACCTCGTGGGCGTGCGGCGGCTCGCCCGGGCCGGTCACCCCTGGCCCGCGGGCCGGACCGCGGCCTGGCTCGCCGGGCTCGTGCTGCTCGCCTACGCGCTCGCGGGCGGCGTCGGCGCGTACGCGCCCGCGATGTTCTCCGTCGCGGCCGTGCAGTACGCCGTGGCCGGGGTGGTCGCCCCGGCGCTGCTGGCCTTCGGCGCGCCGCTCACCCTCGCGCTCGCGGCGACGTCCGCGCCGGCCGCCCCGTTCCGTGGGCTGCCCCGCGCGGTCGAGACGGCGCCGCTGCTCCGCGTGCTCGCCCACCCGGCCGTCGCGCTCGCCGTGCACGCCGTGCCGTACCTGGTGCTGTTCCCGCTGGGCGGCTTCGGCGTGGTGCAGCCGGACCACGCGTGGCGGCTGCTCACCCAGGTCGTGCTGGCCGGCACCGGCGTGGTCTTCTTCGCGGTCGTGGCGGGCGTGGACCCGCTGCCGCGTCCGGTGCCGCTGTACACCCGGCTGCGGCTGCTCGGCTTCGCGCTCGCGGCGCACGCGGGCTGCGCGCTGTACGTGCTCGCCGGGCCGATCATGGCGGCCTCCTGGTACGGCAACCTCGCCCTGTCCTGGGCCCCGGTCCGGGACCTCGACCAGCGGGTCGGCGCGCTGCTCGGCCTCGGGCTGACCACGGCCGCGCTCGCGGCCCTCATCGTGACGCTGCTGCTGTGGCGGCACGCGGCCCGGCGCCGCCTGCGGCGGTCGGCCCGGACGCCGGTGCCCGGCTGAGTCGCGGACCGCCTGGGCCACCCTCGGCCACCCCGGAGCGAGCTTATTAGGATTGCCTTACTTTAGTTAGGTCTGCCTAATATTGCGAGGGCCTGGGTGTGCCCGCGCAGCGAAGGAGGCGTGGTGTCCGGGAATCCGTTCGACGACGACAACGGCACCTTCTACGTCCTGGTCAACGACGAGGAGCAGCACTCGTTGTGGCCGACGTTCCGCGAGGTGCCGCAGGGCTGGCGCGTCGTCTTCGGCGAGGACGGCGGCCGCCCCCGCCAGGAGTGCCTCGACTACGTCGAGAGGCACTGGACCGACCTGCGCCCGAAAAAACTGCGTGAGCGTCTTGCCGCGGGTACGGCAAGCTAGGCCGAGTGACCACGGACTCGACGACGCCGCCGCGCTGGACCGGCGGGCGTGTCCTGCGCCGCACCCTCACCCGCAACGCGCGGCGGCTCGCCCTGGGCACGGTGCTGATCAGCCTGCACCAGGTGTGCGAGTCCCTCGTACCGATCTTCATCGGCGCCATCGTCGACCAGGCGATCGCCCCGGCCGACCCGTACGCGCTCGCGGCGTGGCTGGCCGGGCTCGCCGCCCTGTTCCTCGCGCTCACCTCGGTGTGGCGGTTCGGCGCCCGGATCCTGATGCGCGCGATCGCGCAGGAGGCGCACCTGCTGCGCCTCGAGGTGGCGGCGAAGGCGACCGACCCGCGCGGCATCCGCACCGAGCCGCGCACCGGTGACCTGCTCACCATCGCGGGCACCGACGCGCAGAACACCTCCTACCTGCTCGACTACGTGCCGCGCATCGCCGGGGCGATCACCGCCACCACGGTGAGCGGGGTCGCCCTCCTCGTCATCGACGTTCCGCTCGGGCTCGCCGTACTCGTCGGCACCCCGCTCGTGCTCGCCGCGCTCCAGGCGGGCACCCCGCGCATCACCCGGCGGGTCGCCGAGCAGCAGGAGCGCGCAGGCAAGGCCGCCTCCCTCGCCACCGACCTGGTGAGCGGCCTGCGCCCGCTGCGCGGCATCGGCGCCGAGGCCGCCGCCACCCGCCGGTACCGGGCGGCCAACCGCGAGTCGATGCTCGCCATGATCCGCGCCGCCCGCGCCCAGGGCGGGTACCTCGCGGCGAGCACGGCGAGCGGCGCCCTGCTCGCCTGCGGCGTCGCCATCCTCGCCGGCTGGTTCGCGCTCGACGGGCGGATCACGGTCGGCGCGTTCATCACCGTCATCGGCCTCGCCCAGTTCCTCATGGAGCCGATGACCACGCTCGCCATGCTGCCGAGCTGGGTCGCCGAGGCCCGCGCCTCCGCCGACCGCGTCGCGAAGGTGCTCGCCACCGAGCCGCTGCTCCCCGACGGCCCGGAGACCCCCCGGCGGCACGCACCCGGGCTCGTGCTGCGCTCGGTCCGGTACGGCACGCTCGACGGCGTCGACCTCGAGGTACGGCCCGGCGAGTTCGTCGGCGTGGTCGCCCACCGGGCCGCCGACGGCGAGTCCCTGGTACGGCTGCTCGCCGCCGAGGCGTCTCCCGAGGAGTACGCGGGCGAGGTCCTCGTGGGCGGGGCCGCGCTCGACCGCACCCACCCGGCGCGGCTGCGCGAGATCCTGCTCGTGGAGCCCCACCACACCGACCTGTTCTCCGGAACGATCATGGCCAACATCACCGCGGGCGTGCCCGCCGGAGCCCCGGCCGTGGCCACCGCGCCCCGGCCCGCCGGCGCGCCGGTCGGCGGCGACCCCGAGGCCGCGGAGCGGATCGACGCGCTCGCGGACGTGCTCGCCGACGTGCTCACCGCGTCGGCCGCCGACCAGGTCGTCACGGCCCACCCGGACGGCCTCGACCACGTGATCGCCGAACGCGGCGCCGGGCTGTCCGGCGGCCAGCGGCAGCGGGTCGCGCTCGCCCGCGCCCTGCTCGCCCGCCCGCCGATCCTCGTGCTGCACGACCCGACCACGGCGGTGGACTCGGTGACCGAGCACGCGATCGCGAACGGCATCCGCGCGCTGCGGCACGCGCCCGGGGACGGCCCGCCGTACACCACGGTGGTGGTGACGAGCAGCCCGGCGATGCTCGCGGTGACCGACCGGGTCGTCGTGCTCGACGGCGGCCGGGTGATCGCCGACGGGCCGCACCACGAGCTCGTCGCGGCCGACGCGGACTACCGGCGGGCGGTGCTGCGATGAGCGCGGGCCTCTCCCCCACCGGGCCGGACCGGCTGCTGCCGATCGCGGAGCCACGGCGCACCTGGGCGTGGCTGTGGGCTGAGCTGCGCGCCCGTTGGACCCTGGCGGGCGCGGCGCTGCTCGCCGGGGTGCTCGGCGCGGCGGCGTCGGTGGTGCCGGTGTACGCGCTGGGCGTGCTCGTCGACCGGGTGCGGGAGCACGCGCCCCAGTCGGCGCTGGTCACGATCGCCGTGGTGATCGTGGTCGCCGCGGTGGCGGGCGGGATCGCCACCGGGGTCTCGGCGTACCTCATCGGCCGGCTCGGGGCCGGGATCCTCGCGGTCCTGCGGGAGCGCACGGTCGCCCGCGCGCTGCGGCTGCCCGTCACCACCCTGGAGTGGGCCGGGCGGGGCGACCTGCTCTCCCGGGTCGGCTCGGACACCGCGGCGATCGGCAGGGCGATCGGCGAGGTGATCCCGATGGTCGTCTCGGCGCTGCTGCTCGGCGCGCTCAGCCTCGCCGCGATGGCCGGGATCGACTGGCGGCTCGGCCTCGCCGGGGCGGTCGCCGTACCGCTGTACGTGCTGGCGCTGCGCTGGTACCTGCCGCGGGCCGCGCCCGAGTACGCCCGGCAGCGGCGGGCGGCGGCCGAGGCCTCGCAGCGGCTCGTGGAGACCGTGCAGGGGGCGCGCACGGTGCGCGCCTACCGCATGGAGGAGCGGCGGCTGGCGGAGATCGGCGCGGCCTCCGGGCTCGCCCGGGACATCGAGGTCGCGGTGTTCGTGCTGGTCACCCGGTTCACCGGGCGGGTGAACCGGGCGGAGTTCTTCGGGCTCGCCGCGATCCTGACGGTCGGGTTCCTGCTCGTCCGGGGCGGCGCGGTGACCGTGGGTGAGACGGCCGCGGCGGCGGTGCTGTTCCACCGGCTGTTCAACCCGATCACCATGCTGCTGTTCACGTTCGACGAGATGCAGGCCGCGGGCGCGAGCCTCGCCCGGCTCGTCGGGATCATCACGCTCCCGGACGACGCGCACGCGGACACGGCGGACCGCCGTACCCCGGCCGACGCCTCGCTCGAGCTGCGCGACGTGCGGTTCGGCTACGACGGCGTCACGCCGGTCCTCGGCGGGGTGAGCCTGCGCGTCGAGCCGGGCAGCAGGGTCGCGCTCGTCGGCTCGACGGGCGCGGGCAAGACCACGCTCGCCGCGATCGCCGCCGGGATCCTCACCCCCGGCTCCGGTACGGCGCTCGTCGGCGGCGTGCCGGTGCACGAGCTGCCGCCGGAACGGCTGCGCGCCCAGGTCGTGATCCTCACCCAGGAGACCCACGTCTTCGCCGGGCCGCTCATCGAGGACCTGCGGCTCGCCAAGCCGGACGCCACGCCGGAGGAGATCGGCGCGGCGCTGGAGCGGGTCGGCGCGGCCGAGTGGGTACGCGACCTGCCCGACGGCCTCGACACGGTGATCGGCGAGGGCGGCCACGAGCTCACCGCCGCCCAGGCCCAGCAGCTCGCGCTCGCCCGGCTCGTGCTCGTCGATCCCCCGATCGCGATCCTCGACGAGGCCACGGCCGAGGCGGGCAGCCTCGGCGCCCGCGTGCTGGAGCGGGCGGCCACCGCGGCGACCGAGGGGCGTACCACGCTGGTCGTCGCCCACCGGCTCACCCAGGCGGCCTCCGCCGACCGCGTCGTGGTCCTGGAAGGCGGCCGGATCGTCGAGGAGGGGACGCACGACGAGCTCGTCGCGGCGGGCGGCCGCTACGCGGAGCTGTGGCGCTCCTGGGAGGCACGCCCCCGCTCGGAGGTGACCGACCCGGGTTCGGCACCGGCCGCGTCGGCGCCGAGCGGGTGACGGCGGGCGGCTGGTGCGTCACCGGGCCGGGGCGGCCTCGCCGCTTCGGCCCGTCTGCGTTGTGCGTAGGAACGACAGTCGGGTAACGAAACCGGGTGCCGGATCGCTTCAGGTCCGCCACCGAAACCGCCGGCCGCGGTGATCAAGGAATTCTCCCGGGACACGGGCGATATGCCGTCGCGAAATCGGTGGGATTTCGGTGGATTCTCCATCGGGCGCGGTTTTCGAGGGGCCACAGGGAATCGGCGGAGAGGTACGATCGACGTGGTGACCATGTAGTGACGAATGACGTAACCGTTCCCGATTTCCGCGGACTGCAGGCGCTGAACGCCTGGTTGATGGGTCACGACGTAGGGGTGTTGCTCCAAGGGCCCGATCCCGACAGCCCGAACCCGCTGCTGCACGGCATGGTGATCGCCCAGTATCCGGGGCCGGGCGCCCGCGTGGCCCGCTGGTCTCCGGTGACCGTGTGGACGAGAGCCGTCCCGCCCGGTGACGGCAGCGGGGTGCGCGAGCCCCGCGTTCCGACGCCTCCGCTGCGCACCCTGAGCACCTGGCGCGACGATTCCGCCGCGGAGAAGTGACCTTCGCCCCTGCGTCGGAATTCGTGATCGACGGCTCACGGCTCTCGTGACCGTGCCATAACCGTTTTGGTCGTCGTCCGGATGCCGTCGCGTCATTTCGCGTACGGCGACGACCTCGGCGAGACCGTGACGTGCCCGGCGTGGCGGACGACGCCCTGCTCGACGCCGTGTCCGCCGCCGGCCTCGCCGTGTTCCGCGGGCAGCGCCCGGAGCCGGCCACCCGCCACCAGGCTGAGCCGCCCACCACCGGCAGGCCAAAACCGGTACCGGCCCGGCGCGGCAAGGGCCGGTCAGCCGGTGGATCATCCTCGGCTCCATCGGTCGCCGCCCGGGTTCCAGGGGCAGGCCTTCGCAACAGGCGGCGTTCCCCGCCCTGGGCGTCGCCGGCAGGCCGGCTCGTGGCTCCGCCGTACCCGGCAAGCGCGCGAGGAGGGGACACCTCGCGGTCAGGCAGGCATCGCGGGGGTCATAAGCTACGGGAGCGAACACGTGGCCTTGTCAGGCTCCTTGCCCTGACCACCTTCGCGGGGCCGCCAACCGGCCCCCGGAGATGGCCGGGACCTGGCCTGACGCGAGGCCGGTACGACCGGAGCCCACCGGGTGGCCGGACGCCCGCGGCGCCGACACATCCCATGGAGGTCATCGATGCAGCGTGTCCTGCTCGGCGGCAAGATCCACCGGGCCACCGTGACCCAGGCGGATCTGCACTACGTGGGGTCGATCACCATCGACCGCACCCTCATGGAGGCCGCCGACATCGTCGAGAACGAGCAGGTCCACGTGGTGGACATCGACAACGGCGCGCGGCTGACGACCTACGTGATCGAGGGCCCGGCCGGGTCGGGGGTCATCGGCATCAACGGGGCCGCGGCGCGGCTCGTATCCCCCGGCGACAAGGTCATCATCATGTCGTTCAAGCAGGTCGACGAGGACGAGGTGAAGACGCACGTACCCCGCGTCGTCCACGTCGACGAGCACAACCGGATCATCGAGATCGGCGACGACGCGGCGGCCCCCGTCCCCGGGGCGGCCGACCAGCGCAGCGGCCGCACGGTCGAGGGCGGGGCCTGACGGCCCCGCGGGCGACGTCACCCCGGCCGCCGTTCGCGCCCGCGCCCGGCGGGCGCCGCGTCCTCGGGCCGCAGGCCGTGGTGACGTCGGAGGTCCGGGCCGGAAAGGCACGGACGGTTTCCAAAGCCCACGTACCGTGCCCGCCTCCACGTCATGCTCCGCCGTACCCCAACCCACCGTCGCCCGGCGGTCGGCCGCCGGCAAGCGGCTCAGGCCGGGGTGCCGAGGGCGGCGCGAAGCGCCTCGCGGGAGAGCCGGTCCGCGTGCCGGGTGGTCTCGGGCAGGCGGTAGGCCGGGGCGAGCCGCAGCGTGAGGTCGGTGGCCGCGGCGAGGGAGACGCGGTGGCCGACCGAGACGTACACCGGCTTGACCCCGGTCTGGGTGCGCAGCGCCCGCCCGACGACCTCGCCCGCGTCCCGCACCGGCGACCAGGCGCCGCGCTGCGGCGCGGGATCGGCGTGGTCGCCGACGAGCGACTGCTTGGCCACGCCGATCGACGGCAGGTCGGTGAGCACCCCCAGGTGGCAGGCGAGCCCGAACCGGCGCGGGTGGGCGACGCCCTGGCCGTCGCAGACGAGCAGGTCGGGGGTGACGGTGAGGCGCTCGAGCGCGGTGACCAGGGTGGGCAGCTCGCGGAACGCGAACAGCCCCGGGACGTAGGGGAACGCCGCCCGCCCCACCGTGGTGACGCTCTCCACCACCTCGAGGGTGGCCGCGTCGAGCACCACCACCGCGGCGGCGAGCCGCTCGTCGTCCTTGGCGTACGCGACGTCGAGCCCGGCCACGAGGCGGGGCCGGGGCGGCGGCGCGTCGTCCGGCTCGACCCGCACCCGCGGCCGGAGCCGGTCCTGGATCGCCTCGGCCTCGGCCCGGTCCACCGGCCACCGGTGCGGCACCGCCACCCGCATCGCGTCGCCACCCTTCGCTCAGCGCCCGTCGGTACGGCTCCGCCCGGCGGCCCCCGCCCGCCGAGGGGCCGGGCCGCCGGGACGGGTCGTTCCGGATCATCTCACGTGGGTCTCACGCGAGCAGGGTCTCGCCGATCCACCCGCCTTCCCGGCAGCCGGGCGGGATGGCGAACACGGCCGAGCCGATCGGCGTGGTCCAGTCGTTGAGCAGGTCGGCCTCGGCGAGGCGGCGCTGGATCGGGAGGAACTGCCGGTCGATGTCCGCCTGGTAGGAGGCGAACAGCAGGCCGCTGTCGGCCACGCCGTCCTCCGACAGCCCGTCGTCGTAGTTGTACGCCCGCCGGAAGATGCGCAGTGCCGGGTCGGCCACGTGCGCCCGGCGGATGTGCGCGTACTCGCCGATCACCGGCAGCCCGGCCGGGGTCGTCTTCTCGAAGTCGGGCTCGTCGTGCTCGGCGTTGCCGGTGAGCGGGGCGCCGTCGGAGAGCCGCCGCCCGATGGTGAACTCCCGGGCCACCGGGTCGACCTTGTCCCAGGTCTCCAGCTCCATGCGGATGCGGCGCAGCACGAGCGTGGTGCCGCCGCGGAACCACTCGGGGCCGTCGGAGACCCACACGGCGCGGTCGAACTCCGGCGTGCCGGGCTTGGGGTTCACCGTGCCGTCGAGCTGGCCCATGAGGTTGCGCTGGGTGAGCGTGGCCGCCTGCACGTGCGGCGGGCGGCGGAACCCGCGCTGGATCCAGCGCACCGTGCCGAACGACCGGGCGTCCTTCACCGTCATGCGCAGCGCGTGGGCGAGGGTCACCGCGTCGTCGGAGCAGATCTGGATGAGCAGGTCGCCGCCGCTCCACCGCTTCTCGAGCCGGTCGATGGGGAACTTCGGCAGCTCCTTGACCGAGGCGGGGCGCTGCTTCTCCAGGCCGGCCTTCTCGAACATCCCCGGCCCGAACCCGAAGGTGATGGTGAGCCGGGCCGGGAACTCGGCGAGGTGCGGCTCGGTGTCGGCGAGCGCGCCGGTGCCCGAGGTGAGCCGCCGCGCGTCGTCGGTGAGCAGCCGCATCATGCGGCCCATCGCCTCGCGGTCCACCCCGGGCTTCAGGTCGAACGCGACGAACGCCGCGTACGTCTGCGGCAGCGTCGCCACCCCGGCCTGGTGCTCGCCGTGGAACGGCTCGACCGTCTTGCCGGTGGGCACGTCCGGCTGGGCGTCCGGCTGCCGGGTGGCCGCGGCGGACGTGGTCTGGGCCGCCCTGCCGGGGGAGCACGCGGCGAGCGCGCCCACCGCCGCGGTGACCGCGCCGCCGGTGAGCAGGTTCCTGCGCGTCAGTCGTTGCTCATGCATGGCCACCTCAGTGCTTGTCCGCTTCCGTCTCGTCCCCGTGGCCCTTGTCGCCGTCCGACCTGTCGCCGTGGGACTCGTCGCCGTGGTACTTCTCGTCGCCGCCGGCGAAGTCCTTCGCCACCGCGGTGAACTCGACCGTCGAGCCGTCGGACAGGGTGAGCGTGAAGGCCACCTCGTCGCCGGGCCGTACCTGGCCGGTGAGGTCCATGAGCATGAGGTGGTCGCCGCCGGGCTGCAGCGTGTGGCTGCCCCGGGCCGGGATGACGAAGCCGCCCTCCTTCTGCTGCATCGCCATCTCGCCGTCCTTCTCCACGACCTCGTGCAGCTCCACCCGGGCCGCGGCGGGCGAGCTCGCCGACACCACGGTGAGCTGCGTGTCGGTGTTGTTGACGAGGGTCGCGAAGGCCGAGGTCATGCCCTTGTCCGCGGCCTTCACCCAGGGGTCGGTCACGGTCAGCGCGGCCGCGGGGCTCGCGGCCGGGGTCTGCGCCGGGGACGAGCCGGCCGCCGCCGGGCTCGCGGACGCCGACGTCGAGCCGTCCGTGCCGGAGGAGCCGCACGCGGCGAGGCCGAAGGGAAGCAGGAGCGCGAGCGCGCCGGAAACCACGGTGCGACGAGAGAACATGTGTGCCGCCTTCATCTGACTGTCGAAAGGTCTTGGGGGACGAACGCTGTGCCCGCCGCGCTCATCCGGCGCGGCGGTGCGGGCGAACGGCCGCCTCGCGCGTGACCGTCAGGCTCCGCGGCCCCGGCGTCGCGCAGGCGCGCGACGCTCGCGGGTGGCGGAGGGGCGGATGGGCGTGCCGGACCGGCCGGGCCGTACCGGGACGGGCGTCGCGGGCGCGCCGGCCTGGCGTGTCACGGGTCCGTCCGGACGCCGGCAGCGGTCGGGCTCGGCCACGCCGGTTCCTGCGGGTTGCCGGGCGTGCGGAACAGGGCGCGCCGAAGGACCGCCGTCAGGGCGGGCATCCGCGGGCAGAAGGGGTCACCGGTGCCCGTTGGAACGGTTCCGGGCGGCGTCGGCGCGCCGCCGTACCGGCACCCGTGGGCGTACGGCGCGGTGTGCACCCGGGCCGCCTGGCGTGGCGGATCCGGTCACGCGGCGGAGGCGGCGGGCAGGAACGGCGGGCCGCGCCAGCTGATCACATGGCGCGGCGGCGCCTGGTGACGCGGCCGCTCCCGGTCCACCCGTACCGGCACCGGGGACGCGAAGTTCGGCACCGAGGGCCCGGTCAGCAGCCGGATCAGCCGTACGGCGAGCCCGCGCAGCAGCCGCCACAACGCGGCCTCGCCGCGCGCGAGCCAGACCGCGGTGAGCCCGGCCGCCCACGCGTGGGCGATCAGCATCCCCAGGGTCGGGGTGCACTCGTCGTGCAGGTTCGCGACCAGGGCCCCGTCCGCCGCCGCGGCGGGCCACGACGAGAACAACAGGTGCAGCACGACCTGCACCGCGCCGAGCAGCGGCATGATCGTGCGGAGGGTGCGCTCCCGGCCGGACAGCGGCATCGCGGCCGCGTACCCCACCGCCAGGCCGACGCCCACGCCCCGCCAGGTGATCGTCCCGCCGGCGAACAGGTGCGCACCCAGCGCCAGCCCGAGACACACCACCGCGAACGCGGTGGCCCGAGCGAGACGGAACGTCAGGGCGGCGGGAAACATCGCATCGCCATCATGACACGCGCCCCCGCCGGTCCCCCGCCCGGCCGGGAAACTCGGACCACCCCGCGTCACCCGGCGTCCGTCGCGGCCGTGCCGTACCGCTGATCTTCCACGTTGCGCATTGCGACACGCGGTCGCCGCCGGGTCGCCTAGCCCGGCGATCGGCCGACCGGGCCGTATCCTCGCAGGTGAGCGAGTTGATCACAGAGTGGCCGCGGCGGTTTGCGGCTTACATTCTTTTCACAGGAAGACTGGGTAATATCGGCGCGCATGAGCTGGAAACGCAAGGTAAACGAGGCTCTGGTGGAGTTCACCGGGTACCAGATCACCCGGTACCGGCCGGAGCAGAGCCGTCCACGCCCGGCCGCCGCTCGGGCGACTCCAGCTCCCACGGCGCCGCCGGAGCAGGTGCGGCCGCCCGCCGACCCGGAGCACGACCGGCTGGTCAAGTCGCCGATCTTCATCATGTCGCCGGTGCGCTCCGGCTCGACGCTGCTGCGCGCGATGCTCAACGCGCACTCGATGCTGCACGCCCCGCACGAGCTGCACATCCGCCGGCTGACGGTGCAGTTCGGCACGAACCTCGCCGAGAAGGCGATGGCGGCACTCGGCCACAACCAGGCCGATCTCGAGCATCTGCTGTGGGACCGGGTGCTCCACCGCGAGCTGGCGCGGAGCGGCAAGAAGTACATCGTCGAGAAGACGCCCGCGAACGCGTTCGCGTACCAGCGGATCGCCACCTGCTGGCCGGACGCGAAGTACATCTTCCTGCTGCGCCACCCGGCCTCCATCGCCCAGTCCTGGTACGAGGCGAGCCCGGACAAGCGCACCCCTGAGGAGGCCGCCGAGGACGCCCTGCGCTACATGCGCGCGGTGAACAGGGCGCGCAAGGCGCTGCAGGGGCTCACCGTCCGGTACGAGGACCTCACCGCCGACCCGGAGGCCGAGGCGAAGCGGATCTGCGAGTTCCTCGGCGTGCCGTACGAGCCGGGCATGCTCGAGTACGGCATGCCGGACGTGATCGTCAAGGGTCTCGGCGACTGGAAGGAGAAGATCCGCGCGGGCAAGGTGCTGCCCGGCCGGGAGCTGCCCAAGCCCGACGAGATCCCCGAGCTGCTCCGGCCCATGTGCGTGGCCTGGGGCTACCTGCCGAAGGAGAAGGGCGGGTCCGCCGGGCAGAGCGCCGAGACCGGCACGGACACGAGCACGGAGAAGCCCGACCAGGAGACGCCCGCCTAGCCATGTGTCCCGGCCCCGGTTCCGGCCGCGGCAGGGGAACGCGTCCGCGGGCCGTATCCCGCTCCCGACGCCGGTCCGGCCTCGGTCTGAGCACCGCCCCGGCGGGCAGGTGGACGAGGCGGGAATCCGCCTGAGCGAAGGTGATCGACGGTGAGAATCCGGTACCTCCTCCTCCACGCCTACGGGATGGGCGGCACCATCCGCACGGTGTTCAACCAGGCGAGCGCGATGGCGGCGGCCGGTCACGACGTGGAGATCGTCAGCGTGGTGCGGCGCCGTACCAAGCCGCAGTTCCCCCTCGACCCCAGGGTGCGGATCAGCACGCTGGTGGACCAGCGTGACGGGTACGGCCCGGACAGCCTGTTCCGCCGGATCCGCCGCAAGCTGCGCGGCCGGGTGGTGCCCAGCGACGAGTTCGCCGCCCGTTACTTCACCGAACGGGTGGAACGCGCCACCATCGACGCGGTCGCGAGCCTCGACGGCGGCATCCTCGTCACCACCCGCCCGGCGCTGAACATCATCGGCGCCCGGTTCGCCCCGCGCCACGTGGTGCACGTGGCGCAGGAGCACATGAACCTCGCCACGCACAAGCCGGACACCAGGCAGCAGATCATCAAGTACTACCCGCGCTGCGACGCGGTCGTCGTGCTCACCAACACCGACCGCGAGGAGTACCGCAAGGTGCTCCCCGGCACCCGGATCGAGCGCATCCCCAACGCCACGCCGCTCGCCGGCCGCAAGCCCTGCGACCCGGACAGCAAGATCGTCATCGCCGCCGGGCGGCTGTACAAGCAGAAGGGCTTCGACCTGCTCATCCCCGCCTTCGCCCAGGTCGTCGCGGCCCACCCCGACTGGCGGCTGCGCATCTTCGGCACCGGCCCGCGGCAGCAGCGGCTCCAGGAGCAGATCGACGAGCTCGGCCTCACCGAGCACGTGAAGCTCATGGGCCGCAGCGACACCTTCGACGAGGAGCTGGCCAAGTCCTCGATGTTCGTGCTCAGCTCCCGCTTCGAGGGCCTCCCCATGGTCATGATCGAAGCGATGGCCCACGCCCTGCCCGTGGTCAGCTTCGACTGCCCCACCGGCCCCGCCGACGTGATCACCCACGAGAAGGACGGCCTGCTCGTCCCGCCCCGCGACATCGACGCCCTCGCCCAGGCCATGATCCGCGCCATCGAGGACCCCGACCTGCGCAAACGCCTCGGCGCCGCCGCCCGCGAAACGGTCCGGGCCTACACCCCCGAGGTCGTCATGCCCCAGTGGGAGTCCCTCTTCGCCGACCTCCTCGCCACCAAGGGCGCCACCGCCCCGGTGCGCTGACCGTCACGCGCGGCCCGGCCGGTCCTCAGGCCGGGCTTTAGTTCGCTTTTCTGGACATAATCTGTATTTCCGGCCAGA
The DNA here is from genome assembly GCF_006716785.1 of Thermopolyspora flexuosa. NCBI lineage: Bacteria > Bacillati > Actinomycetota > Actinomycetes > Streptosporangiales > Streptosporangiaceae > Thermopolyspora > Thermopolyspora flexuosa. Next base: position 5,116,490 of record NZ_VFPQ01000001.1, read on the forward strand.
ACAAAAATATCCGGCGCGCCCACTTTTTACGGCACATCCATAATCAGCCCGTACGGCGCATCCGAAACCACGGTTCGAATCTTTACCAAATATCCATCGAGCATCACCAAAAACAAGTAGTAAAGTTTGCGGCATCGGGCGGTGATCCCGCCCAAACATCCGTTTTGCCTGCAAACGACGCAGGAGACGTGGTGGCACCACAGCCCACGCCATTGGCGTCCCGCGACTGGCCCGCGGGCACCTTCATGTCCAAATTGCCGGTTGCCGACCGGAAGGCGCTGCTGGACCTCGGTATCCCTCGATGGCACTCGGCCGGCGAGATGCTCTTCCGCCAAGGGGACAAAGGCGACAGTGTTCTCGTTCTGCTCGATGCGGTGGTGACGGTGAAAGCGGGCGTGGAAAACGGCGTTGAGACGCTCATCGCCATCCGGGTCAGCGGCGACCTGGTCGGCGAGATGGCGGTGATCGACGACACCACGAGGTTCGCCACGATCACCACCTGCCGCCGCTCGCTCATCAGCCACATCCCCGGCCCGGCCTTCCTCGACTGCCTGCAGCGCAGACCCTCGGTGGCGATCACCGTCAACCGGATGCTCAGCGAGCGGCTGCGACAGGCCGGCCGCCGTCGGCTCGACTTCACCGGCTACGGAGTGGAGGTACGGCTCTGCCGTGCCCTGCTCGAGCTGGCGGACCGCCACGGGCGTATGGATCCGAGGAGGGGTGCCGTCGACGTCGGCGTGCGGCTGTCCCACGCGGAATACGGCGCGTTGATCGGTGCCACCAAGGAATCGGTGCAGCGGGCGCTCAGCCGGCTCGCGGCGAAAGGGCTGGTCGAGACGGGTCGTCGTCGCGTACTGATCACCGACAAGGCAAGGCTCGCGAAGTTCGCGGACATCGTCACCTAGCCGCAAACGAGGTCAGCAAGTTCGCCCTTTCGACGACTTTTGTCGTCGTTCGTGTCGCCCACCTCGTGGCACGGTGCGTGTCAGCCACGTCGCATGACTTATCCGGAGGCTTACGGATGAGCGACTCCCGCATGCGCAAGATCCATCCGATGCTCTCGCTCGATATCGAGAACTACACCGGCCGGAACGAGGCGGAGCAGTTCCAGGCGCAGAAAAGCCTCACCGGCCTGGTGGAGACCGCCATGCGCGAGGCGGGCGTCGACCTGAACGACTGCTGGCCGCAGTTCTCGGGGGACGGCCTGTTCGCCGTACTGCCCGCCGACACGCAGATGGACCGCTTCGCGGAGACGTTCATCGAGGAGCTCAACGTCCTCCTCGGCACCCACAACCGCCGCAGGCGACCCCGCCCGTGGACCCCGATCCGCCTGCGCATGTCCCTGCACGAAGGCCCGGTACGGACCGACGCCGCCACCGGCATCGCGGGCGATCCCGCGGTGGCCGTCAACCGGCTGATCGACGCCGAGGCGCTGCGGGTCGCGCTGGCCGCCTGCCAGGGTGCGGACCTGGCGGTCATCGTCTCGGATCGCATCTACACCGACCACCTCAGCGCCGGGTACGGCTCACTCGACCTCGCCGCCTTCCGCCCGGTCCACGTCGCGGTGAAGCGGAACCGGTACCGCGCCTACCTGTACGTGCCGAACTGCGATCTCTTCAAGATCCCCGAGCTGGACCGTTTCAGCCTGCCCCCTGACTCACCGCCGGGCACGGACCCCGACCCGCCCTCCGGTGGGATTCCCGGTCCGTCCCCCTCCCCGCCTTCGCCGCCGGCGCCGAACCACGTGCAACCCCGCACCCAGTCCGCCCACAACATTCGGAATTCCGTGGTGAACCAGACCGACTCGGGTGACATCAACATCCGCGACATCAACCTGGGCGGCCGCAGATGACCGAACCGGCACCCATTCCCGAGACCGCCACCGCCGCCGAGCACGCCCCTGTCTCGCCTGCCGACACTCCCCAGGCCACCGGCACCACTCCGGATTCGGATTCCGTCGCCGCGAACGCTGACGGCACGCCGAATGCGGATTCCGGCACCGCGGCCGACCGGAACACGGAGGCACAGGACCAAGGGGACGATGAGGAGGCCGACAAGCCTCTCGGCCAGCGGCTCGCGCGCGAAGCCGTGGAGAGCCGGATGCGCGAGGAGAGCCTGCGGACGTACGTCCACACCTCCCATCACGTCGAAGGCGGCGTTCTCCTGAGGACACGCACCGGCAACATCACCATCCGCGACATCAACATAGGGCTGGAACGCTCCGGAACGATCAAACCTGATCTGGTCGGCGCGAGGCTTGCATCGGAGATCAAAAACACCTTCGTTCCGACCCCCTCATACGAAAAGCTGGTACGGCAGCTCCGCGACGACGAGGTCGTCGTGCTGAAGGGGCCCGCAAACAGCGGGAGGTTCTGGACCGCACTCGCCGCCCTGGCCATGTGGGTGGCCGAGAAACCCGAACTCCGGAGTCACGGATGGCTCGACGGCGTTGAGGACCCACGCCGGATCGAGGCGGCATGGCTCGACAAGCACACGGGCTACGTGATCGACGCCACCGACGAGGAGTGGGTCCGGCGTGGCCGGGACGCGGCGATACGCCACCTCCGGGGTATCGCGGAAACCTTGCAGGGTCGTTTCGTCATTCTGACCGGCCCGGACGGTTTACCCGGCTGCCCCGAGATCGCGCACGAGCCCTCTGATCCCCGCGAGGTGTTCGAGAGCCGCCTCATATGGCACCTGCAGCAGCGGGGTCATGAATGCACCCAGTCCACCCTCCAGGCGCTCGCGGACATCGCGAGCGAGCACCGGCTGCCTCGGGAGAGCGACGACCTGGCGATGCAGGCGGCCGATTTCCTCGCCGGGGGTGGGCGCGCCGAGGACTTCTCCTCCGGTCTCCCGGACGCGTTGCGCAAGCTGGCGAAGGAGCTGCTCCAGGAGGACTCCACACTGCACCGGCGTTGCTTCCTCATCAGCCTCGCGGTGCTGAACGAACTCCCGCTGGTCACGGTGTCACGCGCCGCCACTCTCCTGCTCGAAAGGCTGGCGCCGCCCAACTCGGTACCCGAGGCGGCGGCCTCCCCGTCATGGGAGTGGCTTCCCGAGTGGCTGGAGTCGGCCCAGGCCGAACGCCTCGTCCGGGAGAGCGTCACCAGGGTCCGCTTCCGCCGCCCCAGGCTCGCGGGCGCGATCCTCGAGGTGGCCTGGCAGGACGGAGAGAGCATCCGCGAGGCGATCCTCGACTGGCTGAAGCTGCTCGCCCAGCGAAAGGACCGGCAGGACTGGGAGGTCCGTCTCAAGGTCGCCCACGCGATCGGGCGCATCGCGGCCTTCGACTTCAAACTGATCGAGGCCGAGTTCCTGAACCAATGGGTCGGTACGAGGCGGCAGAACGACTCGTGGCTCGCCGCCTGGACGCTGGAGGCGGCGTACGCGGCGGACCCGTCCCAGCAGGTGCTGGACTGCCTTGCCCGGTGGGTGCGCACTGCGACCGCGCGACGCACCGCGGCGCGCGCTTACGGCTCACTCATCGGCCGGGAACGGATCGCCGAGGCGCTCTGGGCCTTCCGAACCATGGTGCGCCAGTCCACGCGCTGGAATCGTTACCTGCACGACTCCGTCGGGCGAGCGCTCACCGAGGTGTACCACCTCACCACCGCCTCCGCGATCCTCAAGGAGCTCGCCCGCTGGAGCGAAGACGATCACCCCGGTCTTCGCCGCACCGCCGCCCTCGCCCTCACCCGGCTCGCCATGAGGAAGGGTGCGACACCGGACCGGCTGCAACTCGACGATCTGGAGACCGAGTCGTGGCCGTTCACCGAGCGACGGCTCGCCAAAGCCTGGATCAACGCGTTGAGCTACGGCCTGAGCTCGGCCGCGCAGGAACACGGAGTCGCACCGCCGGTGTCCGAGACCTGGGAAGCGCTCGCATCCTGGCTGGCCGACTGGGATGACTCATCGGACCGCTACCGATCCGTCGTCGAGCGCGTGTTCACCACGAGCCCCGCCGTACTGCACGGGCCGCTCCGGCTGCATCTGTGCCACTGGTACCACAACCGCATCGCGAGCGCCGACCTGTGCCGACACCTTCACCAGCTCATGGAGGGCGGTTCCGGCTGATGAGTATCCTCCAGCGACTTCGACGGTTGTTCCGACGCCACTCGGCTCTTCCCGCATGCGCCGGCGAGGGACCGGACATCCCGATCATGTTCGTCCAGCGGTTCCTCCAGCCGCCGCCCCAGCCGTGCGATCACCCGCCCGGCGAGGGCCTGCACGTGTGGGACGAGCCGCTGGTGATCAACACGCCCGCTCGCGGCGACGCGTACGACTTCGTCGTGACGGTGTGGTGCACCTGGTGCGCCCAGCCGAAGACGTTCGACCCCAAGCCGGATCTCGCCGCAGAGATCAACGCGAGGCGGCGAGGGGTGGAACGGGACATTCGCAACGTCATCCGCGCTACCGCCCGGCAGTTCCTCGCCAACCTCCCGCACGAGGCTGAGGAGGCGGTCAACAAGGAGCTGGCGGCGGCGTTCTTCCGGCCGATCCACGACTGTGAGAACGCGACGGTGAAGCTCACCGTGCAGGCGTGGGTGGGGCTCAGCGAGGAGCTTCGCGAACAGCGGCGCGAGTTCTACCGCAAGGTAATGAACCGGCGCGATGAGCTGGAGGACACCCACATCCGGGTGGGAACCCTCCGGCAGCAGCGCGACCTGTGGCTCGGCTTCCTCGAGGAGTGCGAGGAGAACTGGCGCAGCCGCCACGCCGTGAAGATCCCCGACGGCGAGGCGGCGAAGGTCATCGAGGACATGGAGCGCCGGCGCGAGGAGGCCGTCGACCAGTTCCTCAAGACGCTCGACAAGGTCATCGCCAGCCAGCAGCAGGTCAACGTGTTCGACCTGGCCAAGAACAGCGAGAGCGCGCTCCGGGTCGCTCTCCGGCAGCTCGGTGTGCACGTTCCCGAACCCTCGACTCGGCTTCCGTGGGAAGACGCATGAACGCTCCTCCACTGCGCTCGGCCGCCGCTCTGGCCGGCCTCCTCCTCGTGTCCGCGTGTTCGCTCTTCAACGACCCGACGACCGTCACCGCCGAGCCGGTGCCGGGTGCCGCCTGCGCCGCGATCGAGCGCATGGCCCGGGACAAGACCCCGACGGCGCAGGAGGTCGTCGTGGTGATCGACCGCAGCCCCTCCATGCGCGACGCGGAGACCGGCCAGAGCCCCGACTGGTACGCGGCGATCTTCGGCGGCAGGGGTGTGCCGCAGCAGGACGGCTCGATCAGCTTCGGCTCTGAGGCGGCGCTGATCCCGTCGATCGGCACGCCGGCCGTGATCAGGATCGGCACGATCGACGGCGGGGAGAGCATCACCTGGCAGGGTGCGCCTATCTACCTGCCGCGGATGACCGGTGGTGACCGTAACCGGCAGATCTTCGCCGGGAACACGAGCGCCTGCCTGCGGGAACGCATCGGCCAGGCGGTCCGAGAGCCCGCCGCGGAACGGGGCAGCAACGTCATGGCCGCGTTCCAGGTGGGCACTCAGGAGACGAGCCGGGCACGGCGCACCCTGGTCATCGCCACCGACGGACTCGCCACGACCGGCTGCGCCGACCTGCGCCAGACCGCGATGCGGGACATCGGCCACGCCAAGCGCATCGTCCGGGCCTGCGCCCGGCAGCGGGCCGTACCCGAGCTGAAGGGCTGGGAGGTGCTGCTGCCGTGGGTGGGCGTGGTCGGACCGGGGCACCCGGAGCCCGAGGAGCCACACCGGCAGTGGCTGCGCACCCTGTGGACGGAGATGTGCGCTGAGGTCACCGGCGCCAAGGACGGCTGCCAGGTCAGGTCGACCGACCGGCCGCAACTCGCCGAGGGCGCCGCGGCGGCGAAGGGGGCCGCGGACGAACCCGTCCGGTTCCGGCCCATCGCGACGCCGCCGAATCCGGTCCGTACCGAGACGCTCCCCAGTGACCTGCTCTTCGACGTCGACTCGGACCGAATCTCCGCGAAGGGGCGCAAGGCGCTGGAGGCGTTCGCGGAAAAGGTCATCCCGAAGGCGCCGGAATGGGTCGAGGTGGCCGGGCACACCGACGATCAGGGCGACGAGGCGTACAACAAGGACCTTTCGCTCCGGCGCGCCGAGGCGGTGCGCCGCGTGCTGGAGGACGCCGGGCTCGGCGGCATCCGTGTCGTCGGGAAGGGCGAGACGTCACCCAAGTGCCCGGGGACGAGCGCCGCGGCGCGGCAGTGCAACCGCCGGGTGGAGATCAAGTACAAGGTGCGTGGTTGACATGACCGGCAAGGAATTCAACCGAGACGACGATGCGCCGGAGGGCCGGTTCCCGCAGGACGACGACGGCGCGCTGGACGGCCGGCTCGTGCCGCCCGGCGCGAACACCGGTGCGCCGAACGGCGTCGCGCCGGTGCACCTGTGTCACCACGGGTGCGACTGCTGGCAGCGCAACTTCGACGCCTACCTGCACCGCACCCCGGCCCGGCGGCCGGAGCAGCTCGACAACCTGGAGGCGCACGCCCTGCTGTACGCCAAGAACCAGGGGTCGCAGCTCGTGCAGCGGCACGCCGACCGGCTGAACGCGCAGCGGGAGCGGCTGATCGGCGCGTACCACGCGGCGGAGGCGTCCCTCACCGAGCTGCGCGCGCTCGTGCACGCCGAGGAACTCGGCGCGGCCGTGCGGGAGCTCCGGCGGGTGACGGAGGCGCGGATCGAGAGCGGGGCGAAACCGCCGCCGCTCTGGCTGCGGGCGCTCGCCTGGCCCACGGTCATCGCGGTCGGCCTCTTCGACACCTGGTACTTCAAGGGGGTCTTCCAGCAGTTCGTCGGGAACACCGACATCAGCGCCCTGGAGGAGGTCCTCACCCTGCTGCCCGGGTTCGCGCTCACCGTCGGGCTGCTCATCTCCGGCACGATCCTCGGCGGCCCGGTGTACCGCGCCCGCCGGACCCACCACGAGCGGCAGCTGCGCCGCACCGGCCTGGCCCGCGGGCTCGCCGGGCTCGCGTACTGGGTGTTCCGTCTCACCCTGCCCGCCATGCTCGTCATCTGTGCCCTGGTCTGGGCGGTGCAGCGCACCCGGGAGGCGAACGCCTCGCTCGGGCAGGCCGGCGACGTGCCGTACCTCGAGCTGCCCACGGACTTCGTGGCGATCCTCATCCTCACGCTCACCCTCTGCGCGCTGGCGTTGAAGATCGTCGCCTACGACCCGTTCGTGAGCGAGGAGTACCGCGCCCGCAGGCGGCTGCGGCGGGCGAACCGGGCGACCACGCGCCTGCTGCGCAAGGCGGGAAAGCTGGTGAAGCGGCACGACGTCGCCTGGAGCGACCTGAAGGCGCTGCGCGAGGAGATGATCGCCCGGATCGTCGAGCGGTACGCCGCGGCGTACCAGTTCGTGCTCTACTCCCGCGGCTTCCACGACAAGGCGGGCGGCGTGCCTCCGGCCTTCGCCACCGCGGGGCGCACCGACTCGCTTCGTGACCGGCTCCGCCCCGAGCTGCACGGCGTGACCGGTCCCGAGCCGGAGTTCGGCGCGCTGCAGGAGGTGGACGACGCGCTCCGGCGGTTCGAGCCGGAGCCGCTGGCGGAGGAGCTGCGGCGGCTGCGCGAGGCGTGGGTCGCGCAGCGCGGCGACGGCGCCCCGGTCACGGCGGCCACGGTGCCCGCACGGTTGGCGGACCAGGTCCCATGACGGATCCGACGGAGCAGGCCGCCGCCTACGCACGCCACCTGCTCGGCGAGATCAGGGCCGAGGTGAGCCGGGCCGACACCAAGGCGTCGATCATGCTCGGGGCGACGGCGGTGGCGGTGGGGGCGGCGCTCGGCGGGCTGTTCGCGGGGGACTGGCGGCCGCACTACCTCGGCGACGGGCAGTGGCTGTGGTGGTGCGGCGCGGCCCTGACGTGCACGGCGATCGTGATGTTCCTCGCGGCCGTGTATCCGCGGCTGGGGCACGGGCGGGCCGGGGAGCTGATCCGGTTCTACGGCGACGCGGTACGGCAGAGCTCGCCGTACGCCCTGGTCGCCGCGCTGGAGCGGTCCTCGCGGACCGAGCTGGAGGCGCTGGCGCAGCAGATCGCGGTGCTGAGCAGGCTGGTGCGGACGAAGTACCGGCTCATCCAGGCGGGGGTGTGGACGCTGGCGGTGGCGACCGCGGCGCTGGTGGCCTCGCCGTTCCTCGCGTGATCGCAACCGACTTGACCTTCGATCTAACATGAGTCAAGATCGGTTTGCAAAAGCGTGACGGCGGTGGTGCCATACCGCGGCCGTGCGAGCACCGGGGTGCGGCGAGCGCGGTCGCCGCACCCCGGACCCTGCCGTGAGAGCGCTCTCAGCCTAGCCCGATTGCTACGCACGGGTAACACGAATCGTTATTTCCACAAACCTTGACTGTGAGAAAAGTGACACCGACGCTGTGCTGAGAGCGCTCTCTCCTTGATCGGTCCCATCGCACCCTTGGAGGGTCCATGGGTAGCTCGCACGCACGGCGCCCGGTACCCGCCTCCGGCCGGCGCCGCCTGCGCCCCCTCTTCCGTGCCCGCCTGCTCGCGACCGCGGCCGGGGTCGCGCTGCTCGGCGGCACCGTGGCGATCACGCCCGCCGCCGCGGCCACGACGCCGCCGGGGCCGGGTCCGGTCACGGCCGGGCCGGGGCCCGTCGGCGGCCCTCACCCGCCGCAGGGTCCGCCGGTCGGCCCGCACCCGCCGCAGGGCCCGGTCGCCTGCACGCAGATCCCGAAGAACCTGCCGAAGCTGCGGGACTGGCCGAAGGTGAACAGCCGGTTCCGCAAGGACCCGGCGGACGAGAAGCGCATCGACGAGCTCCTCAAGAAGATGACGCTTGAGGAGAAGGTCGGGCAGATGACCCAGCCGGAGATCTCCGCCATCACCCCCGAGGAGGTGAAGCAGTACCACATCGGGTCGGTGCTCAACGGCGGAGGCTCCTGGCCGAACCGGAACAAGCACGCCTCGCCGCAGGAGTGGCTCGCCCTCGCCGACGCGTACTGGGAGGCGTCGAAGAGCACCCGGCTGAAGATCCCGATCATCTGGGGCACCGACGCGGTGCACGGCCACAACAACGTGTTCGGCGCGACGCTGTTCCCGCACAACATCGGCCTCGGCGCCGCGCAGGACCCCTGCCTGGTACGCAAGATCGCCCAGGCGACCGCGCTGCAGGTGCGGGTCACCGGCCTGGACTGGACGTTCGCCCCGACCGTCGCCGTGCCCCGCGACGACCGGTGGGGCCGCACGTACGAGGGCTACTCCGAGGACCCGCGGATCACCCGCGCGTACGCGACCGAGGCCGTGCTCGGCCTGCAGGGCACCGGCAACCGCCGCATCGACAAGGCCGGCGTGATCGCCACCGCCAAGCACTTCATCGGCGACGGCGGCACCGACAAGGGCGTCGACCAGGGCGTGAACATGTCCTCCGAGGCCGAGATGATCAACATCCACGGCCAGGGCTACTACGGCGCGATCGCCGCCGGCGCCCAGACCGTGATGGCCTCGTTCAACAGCTGGACCAACGAGGAGCTCGGGATCACCGAGGGCAAGATCCACGGCAGTGAGAAGGTCCTCACCCGGATCCTCAAGCAGAAGATCGGGTTCGACGGGTTCGTCGTCTCCGACTGGAACGGCATCGGCCAGGTGCCGGGCTGCACGAACGCGAGCTGCCCGCAGGCGATCAAGGCCGGCATCGACATGGTGATGGTGCCGAACGACTGGAAGGCGTTCATCACCAACACCGTCGCCCAGGTGCGGTCCGGCGAGATCCCGATGTCCCGGATCGACGACGCGGTGCGCCGCATCCTGCGCGTCAAGCTGCGCGCCGGCCTGTTCGAGGCGCCCAAGCCGTCCGCCCGGTACGCCGCGGGCAAGGTCGACCTGCTCAAGGCCCGCGAGCTCGCCCGCGAGGCGGTACGGCGGTCGCAGGTGCTGCTGAAGAACAACAAGGGCGTGCTGCCGCTGTCGCCGCGGTCGAAGGTGCTCGTGGTCGGCAAGAGCGCCCACAGCATGCAGAACCAGACCGGCGGATGGTCGCTCACCTGGCAGGGCACCGGCAACACCAACGAGGACTTCCCGGTCGGCCAGACCATCCTCGACGGCCTGCGCGAGGCGCTCGGCCCGCAGAACGTCACCTTCAACGAGACCGCCGACAACGTCGACGTCCGCGCCTACGACGCGGTGATCGCGGTGATCGGCGAGACGCCGTACGCCGAGGGCGTCGGCGACCTGTCCCGGCGCACCCTGGAGGCGGCGCGGCTCTACCCGGGCGACCTCGCCGTGCTCGACAAGGTGAGCGGCAAGGGCACCCCGGTGATCACGGTGTACGTGACCGGCCGCCCGCTCTACGTCAACAAGGAGCTCAACCGCTCGGACGCGTTCGTGGTCGCGTGGCTGCCCGGCACCGAGGGCGGCGGCGTCGCCGACCTGCTGGTCCGCGGCCGCAACAGCGGCCCCGGCTACACCGGCAAGCTGCCGTACTCCTGGCCGAAGGGCCCCTGCCAGACCCCGCTCAACGTGGGCGACAAGGGTTACGACCCGCTCTTCCCGGTCGGGTACGGCCTGCGGTACGGCCAGCCGAGCAAGATCGGCAAGCTCGACGAGCCCACCTCCGAGCTGCCGTGCGGCGCCACGGACGGCGGCGGCACCGCCACCGAGCCCCTGGAGATCTTCAACCGCACCGACGTCGACCCGTACCGCGGCTACATCGGCTCGGCGGAGAACTGGAGCGGCACCGAGATCGGCCCGGACCTCACCGCGTCGCACAGCGAGATCAGCGTCGAGCCGTCCGACGTGAACGTGCAACAGGACGCGCTGCGCGCCACCTGGAACGGCACCGGGCCCGCGCAGATCTACATGCAGGACCCGGCCGGCGGCAGCGACCTGCGCGGCTACCTGAATGCGAACGGCGCGCTGGTGTTCGACACGATCGTGCACCAGCCGCCCGCCGCCCGCACGGTGATCAGCGTGCACTGCGTCTGGCCGTGCGGCGCCGAGGTGGTGGCGACGAACCTGTTCCAGAACCTGCCGGTGGGCGAGAAGGCCACGGTGAAGATCCCGATCGCCTGCTTCGCCTCGCTCGGCCTCGACCTGGAGAACGTCAACACGCCGTTCCTCGTCTACACCGAGGGCGCCTTCTCCGCCTCCTTCGCCAACGTCCGCTGGGTCCCGCAGGCGGCGAACGACCCCGACGCCCGCTCCTGCGAGAGCCTGACCTGACCCGCGGACCCCGTCACGGACACGGCCCCCGGATCCGCCGGATTCGGGGGCCGTTCCCCTGCCGGGACGTTCGCCGGACGTCCCCGCTCGGATCGGATGATGACCGAATCCGACCGATTCGGAGCGGTCGAGGTCTCAGGGGGTGGCGAGCCCGGGGTCCGCGGTGGCCATCCCGGCCGCCCGGGCGGGGGCGGACGCGCCGGAGGGGCCGGTGGCGGGTACGGCGGCGATCGCCTCGACGATGCGCTGCTCGGTGATGGCGAGGCCGGACAGCTCGCCGACCACGGCGCCGTCGCGCAGCACGACGACGCGGTCGCAGTTGTCCGCGAGCTCGCGCGGGTCGTTCGAGATGAGCAGTACGGCGAGCCCGTCGACGGCGAGGTCGTCGATGAGGGAGCGCAGGTCGGCCTTGGCGGCGACGTCGACGCCGCGGGTGGGCTCGTCGAGCAGCAGCACCCGCGGGCGCATGGCGAGCCAGCGGGCGAGCAGCACCTTCTGCTGGTTGCCGCCGGACAGCTCGGCCACCCGCTGCCGGGGCGAGGTGGCCTTGATGTGCAGCCGGTCCATCAGGTCGGCGACCAGTTTGTCCACCCGCGCGTCGGAGACGATCCCGGCGCGGGACAGCCGGGACAGCGCGGCGAGCGCGATGTTGTCCCGCACCGACAGGGTCGGCACGATGCCCTCGGTGCGGCGGTCCTTGGGCACCAGGCTGATGCCCGCGCGGATCGCGGCGCGGATCGACCACTTGCGTTTCGGCGCGCCCGCCACGGTGACCTGGCCCGCGTCGACCGGCAGCGCGCCCGCGATCGCCCGGGCGGTCGCGCTGCGCCCGGCGCCGAGCAGGCCGCCGAGGCCGAGCACCTCGCCGGGGCGCAGCGCGAGCGACACCCCGGAGAGCACGCGCCGCCGGGTGAGCCCGGTGGCGGTGAGCACCGGCTCGTCGCCGGGCTCGTCCGCGGGCTGCTCGCCGGCCGGGTCGGCCGCGGCCGGGCCGGTCGTCGCGGGCCGGTACGGCCGGCCGAGCATGAGCGAGACGAGCCGCACCTGGTCGATCGCGGCGAGCGGCCCGGTGCGCACCACCCGGCCGTCGCGCAGCACGGTGACCCGGTCGCCCACCCGGTACAGCTCGTCGAGCCGGTGGCTGACGTAGACGATCGCCCGGCCCTCCGCGCGCAGCCGGTCGACCACGGCGAACAGCGTGTCGAGCTCGGCCGGTTCCAGCGCGGCGCCGGGCTCGTCGAGCACGATCACGCGGGCCCCGGTGGACACCGCGCGGGCGATCGCGACGAGCTGCCGCGTGCCGGGGCCGAGCGAGCCGAGCGGGCGGCGCACGTCGACGTGCAGGCCGTACCCGGCGAGGGTCTCGGCGGCGAGGTCGTGCATCCGGGAGAAGTCGATGAGGCCGAACCGGCGGGGCTCGCGGCCGAGGAACAGGTTGCGCGCCACGCTCATCATCGGGACGAGGTTGCCCTCCTGGTGCACCGCGCCGATCCCGGCGCGCAGCGCGTCGAGCGGGGTGGCGAAGCGTACCGGGCGGCCGTCGACCCGCAGCTCGCCCCGGTCGGGGCGGCACACCCCGGACAGCACCTTGACCAGCGTGGACTTGCCGGCCCCGTTGCCGCCGACGATCGTGTGCACCTCGCCGGCCCGCACGGCGAGGGAGACGTGGTCGAGCGCCCGGACCTCCCCGAAGGACTTCAGGACGCCCACGGCTTCGAGCAGGTTGGCGGCCACAGGCTCCCTCCTCACCCCGAGGAGACGTTCCCTTGTGATCGATCGTGTGCCCACCCGGTAACAGGAACGTAATAAAACGGAACTGTTACGGTTACGAGCGATCAGACTCGATCAGAGTCGAGCGACGTGCAGCCGCACGCCCCGGGCGGCGAGCTCGTCGAGCACCTCGGCGGGCGCGTTCTCGTCGGTGACGAGGTGGTCGATGCGCTCGGCGGGCACGGTCTGCACCATCGTGTCCACGCCGATCTTGGTGTGGTCGGCGAGCACGACGACCTCCTCGGCCGCCGCGGCCAGCGCCCGGTCCACGCTCGCGACCTGCATGTTCGGGGTGGACAGGCCGCGCTCGGCGGTGAGCCCGTTGCCGGACAGGAAGGCCCGCCGTACCCGGAGCCCGGCGAGCGAGGCCTCGGCGGCGCTGCCGACCAGGGCGAGGATCGAGCCGCGCAGCGTGCCACCGGTGAGCACCACCTCGATGCGCGGGTACGCGGCGAGCGCCTGGGCCACCGGGAGCGAGTTGGTGACCACGGCGAGCTCGGAGAACCGGCCGAGGCGGGCGGCGAACGCCTGGGTGGTGGTGCCCGGGCCGACCACGATCGCGTCACCGTCCTCCACCAGGGAGGCGGCGAGGTCCGCGATGGCGAGCTTCTCGGCCGAGGCGACCTGGGCCTTCTGCGCGTGGGTGGGCTCGCGGGTGAGGTCGCCGGGCAGGGTGGCCCCGCCGTGGTGCCGGTTGAGCAGGCCCTCGGCGGCGAGCGCCTTCAGGTCGCGGCGGACCGTGACCTCGGAGGAGCGCACGGCCTGCGCCAGCTCCCGCAGCGACAGCGCCCCGTTGGCGCGCAGCAGCTCGAGGATGCGCTGCCTGCGCTCGGCCGCGAACACGGGGCGGCGTGCCTCGCCCGGGACCTGCGGGTCGCTCACCATGCCTACTCCGGCGTCACCCTCGGGCCGGCCACCGGCCTCACCTGACGTCTCCGGCCGGCCCGTGCCGACGTCCCCGCCGCCCCCGGCGGGGACCTGACCACTACCGATCATAGTCGGTCGGCCACAGCCGGGAGCACCCCGCGAAGGTTGAACGAATGTGAACGTTTTCGATCGAAAGTGTTGACTCTTTCGATCACGCGGTGCTTTCTTTAGGGCACGGGCTCCCGAGAGAGGACGTCGTGCGATGAGCACCACTCGTGGAAGGACAACCCTCAAGCACCCCCTCCTGCTCCTGCTCGCGGCCCTCTGCACGCTCGCGGCGCAGTTCGCCGCGCCGGCGCCGGCGGCCGCGGAGGCCGCGGACGGCCGCCCCGGACTGCGCGGCGACTACTACACGAGCACGGGGCCGGGCCGGTTCGACTTCGGCGAGCTGAAGGCGACCGTCGTCGACCCGAACATCGAGTTCGCCGACCTCGAACCGGTCTTCACCCTGCTGACCGGCCAGAACGACAACGTGACCGTCCGGTGGACCGGGCGCATCACGCCCGAGCACTCCGAGACGTACACGTTCTCGGCGATCGGCGACAACGGCTACCGGCTGTGGATCGACGGCCGGCTCGTCATCGACCACTGGGTGGACGACTGGGACGTCGAGGTGGTCGGCACCCCGATCGCGCTCGAGGCCGGCCGGGCGTACGACTTCAAGCTCGAGTTCTTCGAGCACTGGGGCGGCTCGCACATGCGGCTGCGCTGGGAGAGCCCGAGCACGCCCAAGCAGATCGTGCCCGCGTCCGCGTTCACCCTCCCCGAGGGCTTCGAGCCGCCGGGCCCGGTGACCGCCCGCGTCGTCGAGTCCGGTGACACGGCCGTGCTCACCTTCGACAGGCCGCTCGCCCGCGTGCCGAAGCAGGCCGCGTCCCACTTCGGCCTCACCATCGGCGGTACGGCATGGCCGGTGAAGTCGGCCACCCTCGACCCGCGGGACCGCCGGGTGCTGCGCCTCGGCCTGCAGTACCCGATCCCCGCCAAGGCCGGCAACAACCTGCGCACCTCCTACGACGGCCAGGGCGGCGTCACGTACGCCGACGGCGGCGAGTTCCCGGCGTACGTGCACGTGCTCGTCGAGAACGGCTCGGCGTACACGCTGAGCACCAGGTGGGCGAAGAAGGTGAACCCGAACCGGCCGCTGCCGGAGTACCCGCGCCCGCAGCTCACCCGCAAGGACTGGAGCAACCTCAACGGCGTCTGGGAGTTCGCCCCCGCCCGGGAGGGTGAGGCCCCGCCGTTCGGCCGCACCCTGCCCGAGCGCATCACCGTGCCGTTCCCGGTCGAGTCGACGCTCTCCGGCATCGGCCGGCACGAGGACCGCATGTGGTACCGCCGCACCTTCACGGTGCCGGGCGCCTGGCAGAAGGGCCGCGTGCTGCTGCACCTCGACGCGGTCGACTACGAGGCGGTCGTCTACGTGAACGGCAGGCAGGTCGGCTCGCACAAGGGCGGCTACGACCGGTTCACCGTGGACGTCACCGACGCGCTCCGGCCGCACGGGCGGCAGGAGCTGATCGTCCACGTGTCCGACCCGAGCGACCGCGACCGGCAGGCGCTCGGCAAGCAGCACCCCAACCCGCACAGCATCTGGTACACCACCGCCTCCGGCATCTGGCAGACCGTGTGGCTCGAGCCCGTGCCCGCGGCGTACATCAGCGGCCTGCGCACCACCCCGGACGTGCCGGGCAAGGCGCTGAAGGCGACCGTGACCGCCGAGGGCGAGGCCGCCGCCGTCACGCTCACCGCCCGCGCGAACGGCCGCGTCGTCGGCACCGTGACCGGCGCCCCGGGCACCGAGCTCACGTTGCCGGTGAAGGACCCGATCCTGTGGACGCCGGAGCGGCCGTTCCTCTACGACCTCGAGGTCACGCTCAAGGACGGCCGCGGCCGCACCCTCGACAAGGCCGGCAGCTACTTCGGGATGCGCTCGATCGCGATCGGCAAGGTCGACGGGATGAACCGCATCCTGCTCAACGGCGAGCCGGTGTTCCACTTCGGCCCGCTCGACCAGGGCTTCTGGCCGGACGGCATCTACACCGCGCCCACCGACGAGGCGCTGCGCTTCGACCTGGAGCAGACCAAGAACCTCGGCTTCAACGCGGTGCGCAAGCACGTGAAGGTGGAGTCCGACCGCTGGTTCTACCACGCCGACCGGCTCGGCCTGCTGGTCTGGCAGGACATGCCGTCCCGGTTCGCCGCCCGCTCCGCCGAGGACAACGCCCAGTTCGAGGCCGAGCTGAAGCGGATCATGGACCAGCACCACAACAGCCCGGCCGTGGTGATGTGGGTGCCGTTCAACGAGGGCTGGGGCCAGTACGACCAGGCCCGCATCGCCGACCAGGTGAAGGCGTGGGACCCGTCCCGCCTGGTGAACAACATGAGCGGCATCAACTGCTGCGGCGCCGTCGACGGCGGCAACGGCGACGTCGCCGACTACCACATCTACGTCGGCCCCGGCGACCCGCCCGCCCCGACCGGAAACCGCGCCACCGTCCTCGGCGAGTACGGCGGGCTCGGCCTGCTCGTGGTCGGCCACAGCTGGTCCGGCGGCGGCTGGGGCTACCAGGGTGAGCCCGACGCGAACGCGCTCACCGAGCACTACCTGCAGCTCAACGAGCAGCTCAAGCGGCTGCGCTCGTGCAAGGGCCTGTCCGCCGCGATCTACACGCAGATCACCGACGTCGAGATCGAGGTCAACGGCCTGCTCACCTACGACCGCGCGATCCTCAAGCCGGACGCCGGCAAGGTCCGCGCGGCCAACCGCGCCGTGATCGACGGCCCGCCGGTCGCGTGCTGACCACCCGGAAAGGAACCATCATGATCACCGCTCTGCGTCCCGTGCCCCGCACGGCCCGCCGTACCGGGATGGCGCTCGCCCTGTGCGCGGCGCTCGCCCTGGCCGGCTGCGCCCGCGGCGAGGAGGACACCGCCCCGCCGGCCGCCTCCGGCGGCGGCCAGGGGCAGCAGCAGGTCGTGGCCTCCCCCACCGGCGAGCCCGCGTCCACCTGCACGCTGGAGAGGTTCGGCGGCGAAAAGTTCGACCTCACCTCGGTGCCGGTCGGCTTCTCCCAGTCGGAGAAGGAGGCGAACCCGTTCCGCATCGCCGAGACCAAGTCGATCAAGGATGAGGCGGCGAAGCTCGGGATCAAGGACCTGCGGGTGACCAACGCCCAATCGCAGTTCTCCAAGCAGATCACCGACGTGCAGCAGCTCATCGCCCAGGGCGTGAAGCTGCTGGTGATCGCGCCGCTGAACAGCGACGGCTGGGAGCCGGTGCTCCAGCAGGCCGCGGCGAAGAAGATCCCGATCATCACGGTCGACCGCAGGATCAACGCCACGCCGTGCCAGGACTACCTCACGTTCATCGGGTCGGACTTCTACGAGCAGGGCAAGCGCGCCGCCGACCGGATGATCGAGGCCCTGGGCGGCAAGGGCGAGGTGGCGATCCTGCTCGGCGCGCCGGGCAACAACGTCACCAACGAGCGCACCGCCGGGTTCAAGGACCGCATCCAGGAGAAGGCGCCGGACATCAAGATCGTCTTTGAGCAGACCGGTGAGTTCACCCGGGAGAAGGGCCAGCAGGTCACCGAGCAGCTCATCCAGTCCCGGCCGGACATCAACGGCATCTACGCCGAGAACGACGAGATGGCGCTCGGCGCGGTGACCGCGCTCAAGGGCGCGGGCAAGGAGCCCGGCGACATCAAGATCGTCTCGATCGACGGCACCCGCAGCGCGGTCCAGGCGATCGTGGACGGCTGGCTGCACGCCGTGGTCGAGTCGAACCCGAGGTTCGGGCCGCTCGCCTTCGAGACCGCGCAGAAGTTCCTCAACGGCGAGGAGATCCCGGACAAGATCATCATCTCCGACCGCGAGTACGACACGTCCACGGCCAAGGAGTCGCTGGGCGACGCGTACTGATCCGTGAGGCCCGCCCCGTCCGGACTTCCCGTGAGCCCGTGTCCGGGCGGGGCGTCCACGGGCGCGGCACGCGGTTCCACCGCAAGACCATGCACGAGACGGCCACGGGGGAGGACCGTTGCCCGTATCCACCGACCCGGAGCCGGTGCTCGAGGCCCGGCGGGTCTCCAAACGTTTCCCCGGGGTGCTCGCCCTCGACGAGGTGTCGTGCGCCCTCCGCCCCGGCGAGGTGCACGCGCTCGTCGGGGAGAACGGCGCCGGCAAGTCGACCCTGATCAAGGTGCTCACCGGGGTGTACCGGCCCGACGGGGGCGAGCTGCGGTACCGGGGCGAGCCGGTGACGTTCGCCACCCCGCTGCAGGCGCAGCGGTCCGGCATCTCGACCATCTACCAGGAGGTCAACCTGGTGCCGATGATGAGCGTGGCCCGCAACCTGCTGCTCGGCCGCGAGCCGCGCAACCGGTTCGGCATCATCGACGTGGCCGAGATGAACGCCCGGGCCGAACGGCTGCTCGCCGAGTACGGCGTGCGCACCGACGTGCGCCGCCCGCTGCGCAGCCTCGGCGTCGGCGCCCAGCAGATGGTCGCCCTCGCCCGGGCCGCGTCGGTCGACGCCCGGGTGATCGTGATGGACGAGCCCACCTCGTCCCTCGAGCCGCGCGAGGTGGAGACGCTGTTCGGCGTGGTGGCGGAGCTGCGCCGCCGCGGCCTCGCGGTGGTCTACGTCAGCCACCGGATGGAGGAGCTCTACCGCATCTGCGACCGGGTCACCGTGCTGCGCGACGGCCGCCTCGTGCACACCGGCCCGCTCGCCGAGCTCGACCGGCTGGAGCTCATCTCGCTCATGCTCGGCCGCGACCTCGCCGCCGCGCCGGCGCGCCGGTCCACCCGGGGCCGCCCCGCCGCGTCCGGCTCCGGCGGCGACGGGGCCGGCCACCCGGCGCCGCGTACGGCCGCACGCGAGGCCGGCCCGCGGGGGCACGCGGCGCACGGGGGCCGGGCCCCGGTGGTGGAGGCGCGCAACCTCACCCGCCGCCACGTGCTGCACGGCGTCTCGGTCGCGGTACGGCCCGGCGAGGTGGTGGGCCTGGGCGGGCTGCTCGGGTCCGGCCGCAGCGAGACCGCGAAGGCGATCGCGGGCGCGGTGCCGCTCGACGACGGCGAGGTGATCGTCGCAGGGCGGCCGCTGCGGCGCCGCACCACCACGGCCGCGGTTCGGGCCGGGGTGAGCCTGCTGCCGGAGGACCGCAAGGCCGAGGGCATCGTGCCCACGCTCTCGGTCCGCGAGAACATCGCGCTCGCCGCGCTCCCCCGGCTGTCCCGCGCCGGGATCGTCTCCGACGAGCGCATCGACCGCATCGTGGAGACGTTCATGCGGCGGCTGCGCATCAAGGCCGCCTCGCCGCACCAGCGGGTGTCCGAGCTGTCCGGCGGCAACCAGCAGAAGGTGCTGCTCGCCCGCTGGCTCGCGGTGCAGCCGAAGGTGCTGCTGCTCGACGAGCCCACCCGCGGCATCGACGTCGGCGCCAAGGCGGAGGTGCGGGCGCTCATCGACGAGCTCGCCGAGGAGGGGCTCGGCGTGCTGCTCATCTCCTCCGACCTGCAGGAACTCGTGGACGGCTCGGACCGCGTGGTGGTGCTGCGCGAGGGCGCGGTCGTCGGCGAGCTGCGCGGCGACGAGGTCACCGAGCAGGCGATCATGGCGACGATCGCCCGCTCCCGGGGCGCGGACGCCGCCACCGCCGCCGGCCCGGGAGAAGGAGAGCAGGATGTCTGAAAGATCCGCCTTGCGGCGCTTTCGCGTCGGTGAGTGGATGGTGTCGGCGGCGTCGTACGCCGGGCGGCCGTGCCGTACCGGGAAGGCGGAGGGCGGTGCCTGATGGCCGAGATCGCGGCGAAGCCGGGGCGGCTCGACCGGGAGCGGGTGCTGGCCTGGCTGCAGGAGTACGGCGTGTACGCGGCGGTGCTCGCCCTGCTCGTCTTCAACATCCTGTTCACGCCGAACTTCCTCGACGTCGGCAACTTCCGCACCCAGCTCGTCCAGGTCACCCCGATCGTGATCGTCTCGCTGGGCATGGCCTTGGTCATCGGCACCGAGGGCATCGACCTGTCGGTCGGCTCGGTGATGGCGCTCGCCGCCGCCGTCGTCGTGCTCTACCTCGGGTACGGCGCGCTCCCCGCGATCGCCATGGCGCTGCTCGCCGGGGCGGTCGTCGGCGCGGTCGGCGGGTCGCTCGTCGCGTACGTCGGGGTGCAGCCGATCGTGGCCACGCTCGCCCTGCTCGTCGGCATCCGCGGCCTGGCGAACGTGCTCGTGCCGCAGCTGCGCGAGTTCCGCAACCCGGACCTGATCGCGCTCGGCGGCGAGTCGATCGCGGGCGTCCCGATCATCGTGATCGTCGCGGCCGTGCTCACGCTGGCCATCGCGTTTGTGGTCCGCCGCACCACGTTCGGGCGGCACGTGGTGGCGATCGGCGGCAACCGGGCGGCGAGCGAGCTGTCCGGCCTGCCGGTGAAGCGCACCCTGCTCATCGTGTACGTGATCTCGGGCGTGCTCGCCGCGATCGCCGGGGTGCTCGCCACCGCCCGGCTGCAGGCGAGCGACCCCACCTCGCTCGGCCTCTACATGGAGCTGTCCGCGATCACCGCCGTGGTGGTGGGCGGCACCCCGCTCACCGGCGGGCGCATCCGCGTGCTCGGCACCGTGATGGGCGCGCTGCTCATGCAGCTGCTCTCCGCAACGCTGATCAAGCACAACCTGCCCCAGTCGTGGACCCAGATGGTCCAGGCGGCCATCATCCTCGCCGCCGTCTACGCCACCCGGGAGCGAGGCACCCGATGACCGAATCCTCCACCTCCACCCCGGCCGCCGGTACGGCACGGCCGCCCGCCGCGGCCCGCCTCGACGCGGCGGCCGAACGGCAGCGGGGCGTGCTGCGCGAGCGGGTGGGCCGGCTGCTGCAGCAGCACGGCGCGCTCATGGTGCTCGCCGTACTCGTCGTCTTCGGCTCGGTGGCCTTCGAGTCGTTCGCCACCGCGGACAACGCGATCAGCGTGATCGTGTCCTCGTCCTTCCTGGCGATCATCGCGATCGGCATGACCTTCGTGATCATCAGCGGTGGCATCGACCTGTCGGTCGGCTCGCTGTTCGTGCTCGGCGGCGTGCTCGCCGCGTACGCCTCCCAGGCCGGGACGCTCACCGCGCTCGCCCTCCCGCTCGCGGTGTGCGGCCTGTTCGGCCTGGTGCAGGGGGTGATCATCGCCCGTACCGGCATGGCCCCGTTCATCGTCACGCTCGCCGGCATGCTCGGGGCCCGCGGCCTCATGCTCGCCGTGTCGCACGAGGGCGCCACCACGTACCTGGTCGAGGACCGGGCCTTCGCCGCGCTCGGCCAGACCGGCCCGTTCGGCACCGGCCTCACCTGGCCGGTGTACATCACCGTGGCCCTCGCCCTGCTCGGCATGCTGCTGCTGCAGCGCACCGGGTTCGGCCAGAACGTGTACGCGATCGGCGGCAACGAGGACGCGGCCAGGCTGATGGGCGTGCCGGTCGCCCGTACCAAGATCCTCGTCTACACCATGTCCGGCCTGCTCGCCGGGCTCGCGGGCGCGCTCAACGCGGCCCGGCTCTCCTCCGGCGTCACCATCCTCGGCGTCGGCCTCGAACTCGACGTGATCGCCGCCGTGGTGATCGGCGGCACCCTGCTCACCGGCGGCGTCGGCGGCATCACCGGCACCATGGCCGGGGTGCTGCTCATGGGCGTCATCCAGAGCCTGATCAACCAGGTCGGCAGCCTCACCTCCGCGGTGCAGCAGGTGGTCAGCGGCGCCTTCCTCGCCCTCGTCGTCATCGCGCAGCGCCTGCTCAGCAGGGCCCAGGGCATCACCTGACCAGCTCGCGGGAGGGGCGCGGCCGGCGGCGGGAAAGGTACCTCGGGCGGTCATCGCCCGTCTCCCCGCCGCCGGCCGTCCGATGTCCGCATCCGGCCGCACGGAATCCGCCAAATGTCGCGCGGCCTTCATCGCCTTCTACACGGGAGTGGGCTAGGCCGGTGGGCTGCACGAGCCTGCCGAGCCTGACTCACCACGCCGGTGTGGGACAGCCCACGCCGGTCTATGTTCAACCGAACTCGCCTCGCTGCGACTTGCCGTCGGGGTCCTGTCGGATCGCGACAACGAGCGATACCTCCCCGACGGCTTCAAACGCTTTGCGCCTCGCGACTGTTCGTCAGTCGGGCAAGGGTCTGGCATCCAACTCAGCCCATACCACGGTGCCTGCGGGATCCCGGTGGAAGCCCCATCGCCGTGCCGCCATGGCCACGAGCGCGAGCCCTCGTCCGCTGTCGCAGTCGATGTCGCATGAGCGCAGGTGGGGTGTGCCGGACAGTCCGCTGTCGCGGACGGCCACCACGACCGAGTCGTCTCCCAGCACCACGGAGACCTCGAACTCGCGTCCGGGGCCTTGGCCGCCGTGCCGTACAGCGTTTCCCGCGAGTTCGCTCACCACGAGCACGACGTCATGCAGCCGCGGATGCCGCTCGCCCACGACGCGGCGGGCGAACGTGCGTGCCTGCCCGACCTGCTCAGGTGTCGCCGTGAAGTGGCGGACCCTCAACAGCGGGCGCTCGGTGAGGTGTAACCAGGTCAGACCGAACGATTGGCTGCGGGCGTGACGTCCCTGGGCGCTTCTGAGGCGGGCGACCGCAATCCTCATGCCACGAACCCGGGAGGACACTCGAGTCAGCGTTCCGCGCAACATGACGATCGCCCATCCGGTACATGGCCGACGGCCGCGTGTTCTGACCGTGGCCTCGTGCTGATCGGGTGCCGTCGCGGGTGTGTCCCGGTGCCGTCGTCCCGGTCACCTGCTGTGCGTTCGGCCTGCTGGATCAGTGTGGCAAGCGCCTGCGGGTCAGGGGCTTCGAGGAGCCTCTGTGCATGGCGGTACGTGGCGGGTGGCATCGCCCACCATCGCCTGGTGAACGGCCCGTACCAGATGTGCCAGCCGCAGGGTGGGCTCACAGAAGCCGGCGATCGTTGCGTCTCGGCGGCCGATTGAGGGTGCGCGCGGTCGGCGTTGTCGATCGCGATCGTCGCGGGTTGGGCAACCACGGTCGCCTCCATGTCCATGGCTGGGGGATTGCGGGCAAGGCATGGGTAACCCTTGATCGCCACTTTGCGTGTACGATCCCTCACGCAGAGCATGTCATGAACAGCTCATGACTGCATAGTGCTTAAGCAGAATCACGCAAAGTTGTGTGGCGCAAGTCCGCCACAAACGGCCCCAACCCACCCGAGAGGAGCCGCGGTGACCGCCAGACGAGGCATGACGCTCCGCGCCCAATGGCTCGGCCGACAGCTTCGCGAACTTCGGGAGGCCGCCGGATACACGTTGCGGGAGGCCGGAACGTACATCCAGCGCGACGGTGCCACCATCAGCCGCTTCGAAGCGGGCATCTACCCCGCCCGCACCCCGGACGTTGCGGCGCTCCTCGACCTGTACGGCGTCTCCGACCCCGACGTACGCGCCGCCCTCATGCGTTTGGCCGCCGACGTCTGGCAGGAGGGCTGGTGGGACAACTACAGCCAGGACCTGCCCAGAATGATCATTGATTTCGCCTGGCTGGAGTCCCGCGCATGTCGAATCCGGTCGTTCGATGCCATGGTGATCCCCGGCCTGCTCCAGACTCCCGCATACATGCAGGCCTCGATGCAAGAGGCGGTGGGTGACGAGGCTCCCCAGACGCGAGGGATGCAGTTCCGGCAGGAACGGCAGAGCCTGCTCGACAGGCCGAATCCTCCACAGATCGAAGTAATCCTTGACGAGAGCCTGCTATGCCGCGAAACCGGAGGACGTGCGGTCCTTAAAGAACAGCTCGACCACCTCATCGAGCTTTCCGGCCGCCCAAATATCGATATTCGAGTCCTACCCTTCGCCGCCGGAGCCCATACAAGCCCTGAAGGCCCATTCATGATCTTCGACCTGCCCGGCCCATATCCCGAGGTCGCCTACATCGACACTCCTGTCGGCGGAATCTATGTAGAGACAGAGAACGTACAGAGGCTTATCCTCAGATATGACCGTATTCGTCAGCGTTCGTTGGATCCATCCCAGTCGACCGCCTTCATCAAAGCGGCCGTGGACAGGCTGAACTAGCTCCGATCGGAGAGACGGCGCATGTCACGTCCTGATCAGCTGCCCGAGGTTGCCTGGCACATCAGCAGTTACAGCCCTAACGGTGGTGCCAGTTGCGTCGAGGCAGGTCCGCTCCTGGATGGCAGCGGCCGTATCGCCGTCCGGCACAGCCACCACCCCGACGGCCCGGTGATCATATTCACCCGAGCCGAATGGGACGCCTTCCTCGCAGGAGTACGTGCTTCCGAGTTCGACTTTCGGTGACTCCTCTTTCCCGCGGGTGTTCCTCCCAGCCCTCGCCGTGATCGGGAAAGGATCTGGCATGAGCAGGGACGCCATCGACCCGGCTTGGCTCGAAACACAGCTCCGAAACGCGCAATGGCGCACCAGCAGCTTCAGCAGCGGCGGGACGAACTGCATCCAGGTGGCATTCCTGGACCGTGGCCTTGTGGCCATCCGCGACTCCAAGCAGCCACAAAATCCGCCGCTCCTGTTCTCCGACGCCGAATACGACGCGTTCGTCAAGGGCATCGAGCATGGTGAACTTCGGCGCGCCTGAGCGCAGCTCAGGGTGGTTGCCGCGGGTAACGGAGACGAGGCCGGCCAAGGCCTGATCCATGGCCTACCGACCTGTTGGCGGAACGGCCCAAGTGCTGGATGAATTCCTTCCACTCAGTCCTGCTGAACAACAAGACAGGGCCGTCCGGGTTCTTCGAGTCGCGCAATGCGATCCGGTCACCGAAAGCTGCGACCTCGACACATTGGTTACCTTGCGTGTTGGAGTGGCTGGATCGGCGCCACGTCGACGTGGCGCATTCGCGTCCTTCTCGCTGAGGCATAGCGTGCTCCTCCGCTGCGACCACTCCATGTGCTGAGGCGTGGCGGCGTTCCCACCGCCTGATTTCCGTGTGGAGAGCACCGAAAACCGCGTCACCGCAAATACTCACTTCGCGACCTCGATGTCGCGGTCGTTCGTGTCGATCCAGGCGTGCGGTAGCGGGACGGAAGTTTTCACCTCGTCGGCCGCGGGGCCGGACGGGAACGGCCCGCACGGCGACAGCCACCGGGCGGTCGCCGTCCAGACCTTGCGGGCTGGTGTGGCCCAGATTGGGGGGGGCACGTGCTCGCTGGTTGTCGTCCATCTTGTCGCCCATCAGAGATACCGGCGCTCCCCCGATCCGCCGCGGCTAGTCCTCCTTGCGCTCGGCCAGCGTGGCCGCGGTCGTCAGGTCGTCGGCCAACCGGCGCAGCAGGCGGTCGAGTTCGAGGAGGTCGCGGTCGCTCCACTCGGTCAGGGCGGGGAGGAACATGCGCTCGCGGGCCGCGTCGAGCGCCTCGGTGACGCGGCGGCCCGCCTCGGTGAGCACGGCCTCCTTGACCCGGCGGTCGATCGCGCTGGGGCGGCGTTCCACGAGGCCGAGTTCGGCGAGCTTGGCCACCTGGCGGCTGACCGTGGTGTGGTCGCGGCCGCCGCGTTCGGCGAGCTCGACGACACCGATCGGGCCGAAGCGCCGGATGGCGACGAGGACCTGGAGCAGGGCGCGGTCGAGGTCGACCCCGGTCTCCGCGATGAGGGTCTCGTCGCGTTGCGGGAGGTTCAGGACCGCGATCAGGTCGAGGATCGATTCGTGGATGCGCCGGCCGATGAGGGCGCGGCGGTGTCTGGACGTCATGATCGCAACCCGATGCCTCTGGCGCCCTTGCGGGCGGACGACGGTGTCGAGGGGAGGATACCGGCGATCATCGCGGGCACGGCCCTGACCGGCCCGGGGGCCGCTTTCGGCCCGTGGCCGTCCCACGCCGTCCGCCAACGACATGCCGGATCACCTCCTCTCACTTAGATGTGCTCATCGTACACATATCTTCGATCGGCACGCCACTCCACCGAGGGAATTTTCCCGGCTGCCATGACAAGCTGAATCAGCAGCTCATCGTGCATGTACGTCGTTCCAATCGGGCCGCCGCCCCGGATCGGCCACTTGACGCACGCATCTGACCGCCCACATACTCCGTGCAAAACGCACACATCTTGAAGGTCGCCGCGGCGCCCGTACGGCGGGCGGCGGCGGAAAGGCGGAGTCCGATGGCACGCAAGTACGACACCGACGTGGTCATCTGCGGGGCGGGGCCGACCGGGCTGACCCTCGCGATCGAGCTGGCGCGCCGGAACGTGTCGTTCCGGCTGATCGACAAGTCGCCGGAGCCGTTCCCCGGGTCGCGGGGCAAGGGCATCCAGGCGCGTACCCAGGAGGTGTTCGAGGACCTCGGCATCCTCGACCGGGTGGTCGCGTCCGGCGGCCAGTACCCGACCGCCCGCGTCTACACCGACGGCGGGCCGATCGACCGGGCCGCCGTGCCGCCCCCGCCGACCCCGGCCGAGCCGTACCACCTGGCGCTGCTCGTCCCGCAGTTCCTCACCGAGCGCCGGATGCGGGAGCGGCTCGCCGAGCTGGGCCACGCCGCGGAGTTCGGCCGGCCGCTGGTCGGGTTCGAGCAGGACGACGAGGTGGTGACCGCGCACATCGGCGGCGCGCACGGCGAGGAGACCGTGCGGGCCCGGTACCTGGTCGGCGCGGACGGCGGGTCGAGCTTCGTCCGCAAGACCCTCGGCGTCGCGTTCCCCGGCCGGACCCTCGGCGTGGAGGCGATCGTCGCCGACCTGCGGGTCGAGGGGCTCAGCTGGGACCTCTGGCACCGCTGGGGCGACGGCACCCAGGGCCGGGAGTTCTCGCTGTGCCCGCTGTACGGCACCGACCTGTACCAGCTCATGGCCGCGGCCCCGGCCGAGGGCGAGATGGACCTCACCCCGGAGGGGCTCACCGCGCTGGCCCGGGAGCGCACCGGGCGGGACGACATCGTGGTCCGCGAGGTGTCCTGGGCGTCGGTGTTCACCATGCAGGCGCGGCTCGCCGACAGCTACCGGGTGGGCCGGGTGTTCCTCGCCGGGGACGCCGCGCACTGCCACCCGCCGACCGGCGGGCAGGGCCTGAACACGAGCGTGCAGGACGCCTACAACCTGGGCTGGAAGATCGCCGCGGTGATCGACGGCGCGTCCGCGGCGCTGCTCGACACCTACGAGGAGGAGCGGCGCCCGATCGCCGAGGACATGCTCGGCCTCACCAAGCGGCTGCTCGGCGAGGCGAAGGCCGGCGGCATGCGGCGCGGCCGCGACGTGATGCAGCTCGACGTCGGGTACCGCGGCTCGTCGCTGGGGCTGCCCTGCCCGGGGCGGGACAAGGGCGTGCTCCCGGGCGACCGGGCCCCCGACGCGCCGGTCACCGGGGCGGCCGGGCAGACCGTGCGGCTGTTCCACCTGTTCCAGGGCACCCACTGGACCCTGCTCGGCTACGAGCCCGGCACCGCGACCATCGCGCCGCGCCGCGGCCTGCGCATCCACATCGTCGGCGCCGACATCCACGACACCGAGGGCCACGTGCGGGACGCGTACGGCCTGGAGGCCGGCGAGTGGGCGCTGATCCGCCCGGACGGGTACGTCGCCGCCGTGGTCGGCACCGCCGGCCTCGGCTCGATCGAGTCCTTCCTCGACCGCGTCGGCGTGCGGCCGGTGCGCTGACCGCTCGCCCGAGCTTCACGGAAGCTTCATGATTCCCTACGTCTCTCCCTCACGCAGGCCCGGTTCGCTACGGGTCATGACCGGATCCCCTCACTCACGGAGCCTCGCGGTCGCCGCGCAGGCCGGGCTCGCCGCGACCGTGGTGGGCGCCACCGCCCTCCACCTCGGCTGGGCCCGGCAGGTCGACACGGTGCGGCACGCCGTGAGCGACTACGCGCTGGCCAAGGGCGCGAACCGCGTCTTCGCCGGGACCGTGGCGAGCCTCACCGCCGGATCGGCGGCGCTGCTCGCCGGGCTCGTCCGGTCCCGGCTCCCGATCGGCGCGTCGGCGACGGCCCTGCTCGGCACCTGGTGCGGCGGGCTCGCCCTCGCCGGGATCTTCCCGCCCGACCCGCTCGGCGCCACCCGGACGCCGAGCGGCCGCACCCACCGGTACGCCGCGGGGGCCGCGATGGCGGCCCTCCCGGCCGTGGGGCTGCTCGCCGCCCGGCGGCTGCGCCGGCTGCCCGGCTTCGCGGCCCGGGCGCGGCGGCTGAGCCGTACCTCGTGGGCGAGCGCGGCCGCCTGCCTCGGATTCCTCGTCGCCGACCAGTGCGCGGCGCGGCGCGACGCCGGCCCGGTGGCCCGCACGGTCGGCGGCTGGCTGGGCCTCACCGAGCGCGTGGCGCTCGGCCTCGAGCTCGGCCTGCTCCACCAGCTCGCCACCGCGGTGCGCGCGGGCCGGGGGAAGCCGTGAGCTGGCTCGCGATCGGCCTGGCCCTGCTCAACGCGTGCTGCTTCACCGCCGGGACGTGGCTGCAGTACGGCGTGGCCGCGACCACGCCGTCGCTGCTCGCGGCGGCCCGGCGGCCCCGCTGGCTCGCCGGGCTGGCGCTGCTGGCCACGGGGGCGGCGTGCCAGGTGATCGCGCTCTCCTTCGCCCCCGTGACCCTGGTCGAGCCGGCCGGGGTGCTCGGGATCGTGCTCACCGTCCTGCTCGGGCTCCGGCTGCGCGGCGAGCGGCTGCGCCCCGGCACCGCGTGCGCGCTCGCGGCGATCCTCACGGGAGCAGGATCGTTCGCGGTGCTCGCCGCGCTGCACACCGTGCCCGCGCCGATCGGCACGGAGTCGCTGGTCGGCGCGGGGGCGGCGGTCGGCGGCGTGGTCGCGGTCTGCGCGCTCGCCGGCTCGGCGCTCGGCGGCCGCGCCCGCTCCCTGATCTCCGCCGTGGGCGGCGGCGCCGCCTACGGCACCACCTCCACGTTCGTCCGGGCCGCGACCGAGCGGTTCGCGGCCGAGGGCGTCGGCCCGGCCCTGCTCGCCGTACTCGCCGGGCTCGCGGCGGTGCTGCTCGCGGGCTTCTGGCTGGTGCAGCGCGCGCACGCGGGCAGCCCGCCGGAGAACACCGTGGCGAACCTCACCGTCACCGATCCGCTCGTCGCCGTCGCCATCGGCGTCGGCCTGCTCGGCGAGGCGCCCGGGCTGACCGTACCGGTCGCGGGCCTGGGGATCGCCGCCGCGGTCCTCGCGTTCGCCGGCGTCGTGCACCTCTACCGCACCACTCCCCCGCACCCCTCCCTTCCCTCCGCCACACGTCAGGAGACCCCATGTCCTTCCAGCGCATAGTGATCGGCGCGGACACCTACCCGCCCGACGTCAACGGCGCGGCGAACTTCGCCCACCGGCTCGCCGCCGGGCTCGCCGCCCGCGGCCACGAGGTGCACGTCATCCGGCCCGCGGTACGGCCCGGCGCGCCCGCCCAGGCGGTGCCGGACGGCCTGACCGTGCACGACCTCGCCTCCTACCCCACCCCGTTCCACCCCACGTTCCGGTTCTGCGTGCCGTGGCGCATCCGCGGGGAGGCGGCCCGGCTGCTCGACCGCATCGCGCCCGACGTGATCCACGTGCAGTCGCACTTCGGCGTGGGCCGTACCCTGATCCGGCTCGCGCAGCGCCGGGGCATCCCGGTGCTGGCGACCAACCACTTCATGCCGGAGAACCTGCTCGGCTACACCCCGCTGCGCGGGCGCGCCGCGGCGACGGTGTCGAGGCTCGCCTGGCGGGACTGCGTGCGGGTGCTCGGCCGCGCCCGGGTGGTGACCGCGCCGACGCCGCGCGCCGTACGGCTGCTGCGCGAGCAGGGCCTCGGCGGCCCCGTGCTGCCCGTGTCCTGCGGGCTCGACCTGCGGCACTTCGGACAGACGCCGGCGCGGGCGGACGGCGCCGGGCCACGGACGGTGCTGTTCGTGGGCCGGCTGGACGCGGAGAAGAACGTGGACGTGCTGCTGCGCGCCCTCCCCTCGGTGGCGGCGTGCACCCCGGTCCGGGCGGAGATCGTGGGCGACGGGTCGCGCCGCCGCGAGCTGGAGCGCCTCGCCGACGAGCTCGGCGTCGCGGACCGGGTCGTCTTCCGCGGGTTCGTCTCCGAGGCCGAGCTGCTCGACGCGTACGCCCGGTGCGACGTGTTCTGCATGCCGAGCATCGCCGAGCTGCAGAGCCTGGCCACGATGGAGGCGATGGCCGCGGGCAAGCCGGTGGTGGCCGCGAACGCCATGGCGCTGCCGCACCTGGTGCGGCCCGGGCGCAACGGGCTGCTGTTCCCGCCCGGTGACGTCGCGGCGCTCGCCGACGCCCTCGCGCTGATCCTGGGCGACGCCGGGACGGCGGAGCGTATGGGCGAGGCCGGGCGCGAGATCATCGCCCGGCACGACATCGAGGCCACCCTCGACGCCTTCGAGGCCCTCTACCGGGGGTCGACGACCATACCGGCGGCGGAGCCCGCGGCGCTGCTCGGCGCCGGGCACGGTGGAGGCGAACGTGAGCAGGCGGCGCATTCTGGTCGTTGACGACGAACCCAAGATCCGCATGACGGTACGGGGCTACCTGGAGGCGGACGGCTTCGAGGTGCTGGAGGCGGCGGACGGGCCGTCGTGCCTGGCCGCGGTCGGCCGGGAGCGGCCCGACCTCGTAGTCCTCGACGTGATGCTGCCCGGCCTCGACGGGTTCGAGGTGCTGCGCCGGATCCGGGCGACGAGCCAGGTGCCGGTGATCCTGCTCACCGCCCGCAGCGAGGAACTCGACCGGGTCATCGGGTTCACCGCGGGCTCCGACGACTACGTGACCAAGCCGTTCAGCGCGCGGGAGCTCGCGCTGCGGGCGCGGGCCGTGCTGCGCCGCGCCGAGGGCGCCGAGCCGGCCCCGGAGGACCGGGTGCTGCGGTTCGACGGCCTGGTCATCGACCCGGACGCGCGCACCGTGGTGGTGGACGGCGAGCGGAACGTGGAGCTGTCCGCGCTCGACTTCGACCTGCTGCTCGCGCTCGCCCGCGCGCCGCGGCGGGTGTTCACCCGGCGCGGCCTCATCGAGCAGGTGTGGGGCCGCGACTTCTTCGGCGACGAGCGGGTGGTGGACGTGCACATCCGCACCCTGCGGCGGGCGCTCGGCGACGACGCGAGCGCGCCCCGCTTCGTGGGCACGGTGCGGTCGGTCGGCTACCGCTTCGTCGCCCGGCCGGTCGGATGACCGGCCGCCACCGCCGGGCCGCGCGGGGCGGGGCGATGCGGGCCACCGCCGCCCCGTTCGTGCCGGCGCCGGTGGCAGGGGCCGCGGCCGCGCTGGTACGCCTCCCCGCCCGCGCGCTCCGCGGGCTCGCCGCGGCGGTACGGCGGGCGGTGCCGTCGCCGCTGCGCGCCGCGGCGTCCCGCGTCGCCGGCCTGGTGGCGGCGGCCGGACGGGTGATCGCGCTGCCGCTCGCGGTACGGCTGGCGCTGTCCCACATTGCCGTGCTGCTGGTGGCGCTGGTGACGGTGAGCATTGCCATCGATGTGATCACCAACCGCGACCTGCTCGGCGCGTTCGGCCGGCTCGACTCGGCGATGGCCCTGTTCACCTCGCTGCTCCTGCAGAAGGCCGGGGCCGAGGTGATGTGGCCCGCGCTCACCTTCGGCCTGGTCGCGGCGCTCACCATGGCGCTGGTGTTCTCCCGGTTCCTGCTGCGGCCGCTGCGGCAGGTCAGCGCCGCGACCCACCGGCTCGCCCAGGGGCACTACGACGACGTGCTCGAGGTGCCCCGGGAGCCGGGGCTCGCCACGCTGGTCGAGGACGTCAACCGGCTCGCCGCCGCGCTCGCCGACATCGAGCGCCGCCGCGCCCGCCTGATCTCGGAGATCGCCCACGAGATGCGCACGCCGCTCACCATCCTCCGCGGCCAGATCGAGGGCATGGCCGACGGCATCTTCGCGCCCGACGAGGCGATGTTCGCCTCGCTCGCCGACGACCTCAACCGGCTGCAGCGGCTCGTGGACGACCTGTCGAACCTGTCCCGGGCCGAGGAGGGCGCGTTCGACCTGCAGTGCAGCCGGGTCGACGTGACCGAGCTGGCCCGCAGGACCGCCGAGTGGCTGCGGCCGCAGTTCGACGACGCCCGGATCCGGCTCGTCGCGGTCCCCGGCCCGCCGGTGGCGGCGTGGATCGACCCGGGCCGCATCCGGCAGGTGCTGGTGAACCTGCTCGGCAACGCGCTCGCCGCGTGCGACCCCGGCGGCCGGGTGGAGATCGCGGTGCGCCCGGTCGGCGGCCCGCACCCGCACGTGGAGATCCGGGTCACCGACGACGGCGTCGGCATCGCCGCCGCCGACCTCGACCGCATCTTCACCCGGTTCGAGCGGGTCGAGCACCCGGGCCGCCCGGCGCGCGCGGGCGGCAGCGGCATCGGGCTCACCATCGCCCGGGGGATCGCCCGCGCCCACGGCGGCGACATCGTCGCGTCCTCGCCCGGCCCGGGCCTGGGGGCGACCTTCACGGTATGGCTGCCGCTGGAGGCGGTACGGCAAGCCGGCGCGGCCGGCTGACCGGCCGTCCCGTGCCGGGGCCGGTGGCGCCGCGGGCCCGGGTCAGCGGCGGACCGGGCAGGCGGGCGGGATCGCGGCGACGATCTCGGCGGGCAGGGGCGGCAGGCCGACCGCGGCGCGGCGCTCGTTGAGCCGGTCCACGTCCGCCACCGGCCAGGGCCGGTCGCCGTGCTCGGTGTGCACCTGCTGCGTGCCGTACCGCTGGAGCCTGCCCGCCGCCACGAGCACCCGGTCGCACAGGTACGCGTACAGGCGGGGGTTCGCCTCGCCGTGGGCGACGGCCGCGGCCATCAGCTCGGCGCACCGGGCCTGGAAGGGGCGGTCGTGGTCGGCGTGCAGGGCGAGCAGCCACAGTTCCTCCGCGGCGCGGTCGCCGATGCGGGACCGGGGCGGCCAGGCGTCGCGCAGCACGGTGCGGAGCCAGGCGGTGTTGTCGCGGTCGATCGCGTGCATGCGGGCGAGCAGGCGGGCACGCCGTACCGGGTCGCCGGGGCCGGCCCGCCGTACCGCGGCGCGGATCGCCTGGTCGGCCGCGGCCCGGCGGCCGAGCTCGGCGGCGAGGTCGAGGTCGACGCCGAGGTCCATGCCGGTCACGGCCCCTCCCCGGCGAGCAGGTTCGCGATCGCCGCGCCGATCGGCAGCCCCGCCTCCTCCTCCAGCCACAGCCACTGGCCGTTGCCGTTGACCTCGAGGAAGACGTGGTCGCCGGCGGGGGTGACGATCAGGTCGACGGCGCCGAACGCGAGGCCGAGGTCGGCCACGACCTCGACGCAGGCGCGCGCCACCGGCTCGGGCAGCTCGCACGCGGACCAGTCGAGGCCCGGCGCGTCGAACCGCCAGTCGACGGCGGTGTGCGCGGACGCCTGGCTGTCCACGGCCGCGGCGAACACCTCCCGGCCCACGACGACCGCGCGGATCTCGTGGTCTTTCTTCACGTACTCCTGGAACAGGCACGGGGTGACGCGGACCCGGTCGAGGTGGGCGGCGTGCTCGTCGGTGATCTCCGTGGTCATGACCACCTGCGGCACCCTGGCGCCCTTGGCGACCGGGCGGCCGCTCAGGCTCTTGTAGACGACCCGGTCCCGTTCCCGCAGGAAGGCGCGGGCCGCGTCCGGGTCGTTCGTCACGAGCGTGTCGGGCACGCGCAGCCCTCTGCGGCGGGCGACGGTGAGCTGCAGCGGCTTGTACTGGGCGGTGGTGAGCTTCTCCGGGTGGGAGACCCACCGCGCGGGGAGGCTGCGCAGGAGCCCGCCGATGCCGCGGCGGGTCTCGGCGAGGGCGAACTCGCGTTCCAGGCCCTTCAGCGCGTCGGGCAGGCCGAACGCGCGGGGGCGCCGGTAGTAGACGCCGCGGACCTCGGCGAGGTCGACGACGGTCTCGCCGTGGCGGAGCGCCGCGCGCCACGGCCGGTCGCCGGTGAGCGTCGCGGTGAGCGTGGCGGCCATCGGGTAGTCGGCGAGGTCGAACCGGGCCACGCTCGTGCCGCGGGCGCGCAGCTCGCCGATGACGCGGTCGGCGTGCACGTCGTCCGGCTGGGTGAGGACGAGGACCCGCGGCCTCGCGAGGTTGATCTCGGGCATCGGCTACCCCTCCGTCCACGGCTCGAACCGCAGGGCGCGGGCGATCCGGCCGGCCTTCTTCAGCCACTCGTCCCGGTAGACGGCGATGGTGAACCGGTCGCGGTAGCGGCCGTCGAGGAAGATGTGCTCGCGCAGCCGCGCCTCGACCCGGAAGTACCGGTCGATCCCCGACCGGTACTGGCGCAGGGCGTTGTCGTAGGAGTCGGCGTAGATCTTGCGCATGGCGGTGGTGAGGAAGAGCTGGGTGAGGAACAGCGCGGCCGCCTCGATGCCGAGCCCGGTCGACCGGGTGCCGGGGTCGGCGACCACGCTCAGCCACGCGTACCCGTCGGCGGCGTTCCGGTTGTACAGGGACAGCCAGACCACCGGCGTGCCGTCGGGGCGGGTGGCGACGAGCTGGCGGGTGGGGTCGAGGCGCATGCGCTCCTCGAAGATGCCGAGGCTCGGCGCCGGCTCCCGGTAGCCGAGCAGCCCGCGTACCTCGGGGTGGTTCTCCCACTGGTAGAGCAGCGGGTGGTCGGCCGGGTCGACGGCCCGCAGGCGCAGGTGGCGCGAGCGGGTCGGGGCCGGTCTGCCCTCGGCGGTCCGCGCCAGGTCGGCGACGTCCCAGTCGGTCAGGTTCTGCTGCACGGGCTCACCCGTCTCCTTCTCACTCGTCGGTCCGGTCGGGCCCGGCCTGCTGGGCGTAGAGCCGCGAGTAGACCGGGCCGCCGTTCACCAGGTCGCGGTGCCGCCCCCGCTCCACGATCGCCCCGTCGGCGAGGACGACGATGTGGTCGGCGTCCACGACGGTGGAGAGCCGGTGCGCGATCACCAGGCAGGTGCGGTCGGCGCTGAGCCGCTGGAGGGCGGCGTTCACCAGCCGCTCGTTCTCCGCGTCCATCTGCGAGGTGGCCTCGTCGAGCACGAGGATGCGCGGATCCTGCAGGATCGCCCGGGCGATCGCCATGCGCTGCCGCTCGCCGCCGGAGAGCCGGTGACCCCTCGCGCCCACCCGGGTGGCGAGGCGGTCGGGGAGGGCGTGCACCGTGTCGTGCAGGTTCGCCGCCTCCAGCGCGGCCCACATCTCCTCCTCGGTGGCGTCGAGCCTGCCGTACCGGAGGTTGGCGGCGATGGTGTCGTTGAACAGGAACGGGTCCTGCGGCACGCAGCCGACCAGGGCGCGCAGGCGGTCGTCGTCGAGGTCGGCGGCATCGGTCCCCCGGATCAGGACCCTGCCGGAGGCCGGCGGGTAGATCGCGGTCGCCAGGTAGCCGAGGGTAGTCTTGCCGGAGCCGCTCGGGCCGACCACCGCGACCTTCTCCCCGGCCCCGACCCGCAGGTTCACGCCGCGCAGCGCCCACCGCTCCGGCCGGTACGGCGCGGCGTCGCGGCCCGCGGGGCCGGTGGGGCCGGCGCGGTCCGGCCGGGCGCGGTCGTAGCTGAACCACACGTCCCGCAGCTCCAGGTCGGGGACCTCGCCGCCGGCGGCGTGGTCCTCGGCCGGGACGGCCGTCTCGGCGGGCGGCCGCTCCCGCACCTGGAGCGCGGGGCGGCTCACCGGGACGTCGAGGAAGGCGTAGATGCGGGTGAGCGAGGCGCCGGCGGCGGCGAGCCGGGTCCGGGACTCGGCCATCGACGACAGCGGCAGGTACAGGCTCGCCAGTGCGGCGGCGAACCCGGCGACCGTGCCGATGCTCGTCGCGCCGGTGCTCACCAGCCACATGCCCACCCCGACCGTGGCGACCGCGACGAGCGCGCCCATGACGGTCACCGCGAACCTGACCAGCGCCTCGATCCGGGTCCGCCGGATCCCGAGCCGCCGCACCCGGTCGGTGAGCCGCAGGAAGCGTTCCTCCTCGTGGCCCTGGCGCCGGAACAGGCGGATCTGCAGCGCGCCGGACACCCCGGTGGTGTCCGACACCACGCCGATCAGCTCCTGCAGGCCCGCGAGCTGGGTGGCCGCGGTCCGCGTGGCGTGGCCGCGGGCGATCCGCACCAGGAGCACGGCGAGCGGCACCGAGACCAGGGCGACGAGGGTGAGCCGCCAGTCGAGCACGAGCACGGCCGCGACCACGACGAGCAGGTTCGCCGCGCCGGCGAGCAGCGCGGGGATGTCCATCGCCATCGCCACCTGGACGTTGGAGACGTCGTTGGCGAGCAGGGTGAGGAACGCCCCCGGCTCGCTGGACGGGTAGAAGCCGAACGGCACCCGCAGCGCGTGCCGGTACAGGGTGGTGCGCATCCGGCTGGCGACCGTCTCCCCGAGGGCCGCCGTGGTCACCATGCGCAGGGCGAGCACGCCGGCCTGGGCGACCGCGACGGCGAGGACGACCAGCAGCGGGGGCCACAGCGCCGCCGTCCCGGTCCCCGCGACGACGCCGTCGACGAGGGCCCGGACCACGAACGGGGTGACCAGCACCCCGAGCGAGCCGGTCACCGACAGCAGGACGACGCCGATCAGCCGGGCCGCCTGCCCGTGCAGCAGCTCACCGGTACGGCGGGCGAGCGGGCTGCCGGTGAGCCATGCGAACACGGCGGTGAACACGCCCGCCACCCGGTCGCCCCTGCCGCTTCGCGCCATTCTCCCCGCCCTTTCGATCGCCGGAACCGGTGCCCGGGAGAAGTGTTTCCCCGGGCACCGGCACCACCTCGGAACCACTCGGAACCGGCCGGATTCATCCGGCGGAGCAGCTCACGCACGGTGAATCCGGACCGCCCTTTTCGTGTCGTGAACGGGCCTTTTCTCCCCCAGGGTTCCCCGGTCAGGAGAACTGCGCGAGGGGCACGGTGAAATTCAGTCGTTGATGCACTGGAAACCGTTGTCGATCCAGACGTAACCGGTGGAGTTGTACCGGGTCGCGTACACGCGGAGGTACCGCTCCTCGTCGGCGATCACGGCGTCGCCGGAATCGCCGACCGGGGTGAAGGAGAGACCGGCCGCGAAAGGCAGGACCGCGGCGTCCGCGGTCTTCTCGAAATCCGCGAAATGGTCCTCCGGAACCAGTGTGGGCTCGTACTCGGCGAGCCCGCTCATCTCCAGCGCGCCCTGGTCGAGGTCGACCTCGGCAGGGGTGTACGTCGGCACTTCCTGACTCCTTTCGGGAAAGATGCCGGAAAGGGTTCCCTGGGGAGAGCGTCACCCGGCGGGGTCCACCGCCGGTTCACCGGGGGAACACCGGCGATACACCGCGCCGTCGCCGCCCGGCACCGCGGTTCCGCGCGGCCGCGGCCGGCCCGGCGCGGCGGTCAGCGGGCGGCGCCGCGGGCGTCGGCGAAGGTCGGCGGCCGGGCGGCGAGGATCCGCTGGTGGAGCTCGGCGAGGCGGGGCCCCGGCTCCACGCCGAGCTGCTCGGTCAGCACGTCCCGGCACTGGAGGTAGGCGGCGAGCGCGTCCCCGCGGCGGCCGTCCTCGTAGAGCGCGATCATGAGGTCCGCCCACAGCCGCTCGTGCAGCGGGTAGATGGCCAGCGCGACCCGCAGCCAGGCGACCGCCTCGCCGTACTCGCCCAGCCTCCGGTAGACGGCGGCGAGCCGGTGCAGCGTCTCGATCAGCCGGTCGTCGAGCAGGGTCGCGGCGTTCCGGAGCGCCTCGGACTCGCCGACGAGGTCCTCCAGGGCGGGCCCGCGCCACAGCTCGGCCGCCGCGCGCAGGTGCCGGGCCGCGGCCGCGTGGTCGCCCCGGGCGAGCGCCGCCGCGCCCGCGGCGCGGTGCTCCTCGAAGCGCACGACGTCCAGGCTGTCCTGCGGCGCGTCCAGGCGGTAGCCGCTCGGGACCGTGCGGATGGACGCCCCGGTGGCGCGCAGCTCGTTCCGGAGCATCGACACATACGTTTTCAGATTTCCGTGGGCGGAGGCCGGCGGCCGCTCTCCCCACAGCGCGCTGGAAAGTCGTTCGGTCGAGACCGCCCGGCCGCGATTCAGCAGCATATAGGCGAGAAGTTGCCGCAGCTTCAGCCGCCGCAGCTCGACGCGACCGCCGTCCGCCCTGCGCACCTCCAGTGGACCCAATAATAAAAACCTCACCTGGCCATCCTCCCCCGGGGGCAATTTTCGGTGACCCACTAGGTGGCCTGAAGCGATCAGATTCAACTCGCGGTGTGACGACGGCGTCAAGGAATTCTTAAGGAACGGGAACAGGCGTCGGTGCGCACCTGTTATCGCGGGTCACCCGCCGCGTGCGCCGCCGGTGAAACACGCAGCGATTTCGGGTGCGGCCCGCGGCCGGGGAGAAACGAATACCGAGCGTGACGGATCTCCGGGCCCGGCGGGATTGAAACTAGCCTGAAATCCGGCCGCGCCGGCGCGGCCGGGCCGCCGCGGGAACGGTACGGCGGGGCGCGGCCTCGCCCCGCCGCCGTTCTCCCGGGAGCCTGCTCAGGAGCCGGTCGCCAGCACCGCGGCGGTCATGACGAGCGCGGCGCCGATCGCCATGAAGGCGAGGCCGAGGCCGATGACCAGGGTGGTCAGGTGCCAGGCCTGGTAGGCGCTCATCAGCGAGGCGCGCAGGGTCTGGCCCATGAACGCGGTCTGGCGGAGGGCGGTGAGTTCCTCGTCGCCGCGGCGCTCGGCGAGCTGGGCGCTGATCTCGGAGTAGGTGCGGCCGCCGGTGGCCTTGCGCACGTTCGCGCCGATCATGTCGGCGAACGCCTTCGCCTGGTCGCCGGTGGCCACCGCGGCACCGGCGTGGCGGGCCAGGTGCGGGGGCAGCTTCTCCGCCTCGGGGAAGACGATCTTCTGGTCGGCGAGCTCGCGCCGGATCTCGGCGCGCCCGCTGCGGCCACGGACGACCATCACCGGGCCGGCCGTGAGCATCGCCGCGCCGACCACGGTGAGCAGCGCTACGGCAAGCCCTCGGATATCGGTCATTCATGCCCTCCGGTGGAGAAGTGGCCGGTCGGCGCCCTCCCCGGCCCGGTGCACGGGCGGGTACGGCGTGCCGGGCGGTCCGGAGCGGCCCCCGTGGCCCGCCGTCATATGGGGGACGCGGGTTGCGGGGCCAGGGCGTCGGACCGGCGCACGGTCGGGTTCGGTACGGCGGGCACGTCCGGCGTGCCGCCGCGCAACAGGTAGGCGACCACGTCGGCGGCCCCGTAGTCGGGCGCGGGCAGGTGGGCGAGGAAGCCGAGGTCCTGGCCGAGGGTGACCAGGGGCGGCTCGGCGTAGCCGTCCTGCCGGGTCTGGCCGAGTCCCGCGGTCGCGGTGAGCGCGTTGCACAGGCAGTGGCGTCCGGCGGTCTCCTCGGCGCTGCCGCCCTTGCGCACGAACAGGTCGACGGGCTCGGCGGGGCAGCGGTAGCCGACGTCGCCGTCCGGCTTCAGGTAGGGGGTGCGCAGGTAGCCGAGGTCGCACAGCCGGGGGCGCGCGGCGTACACCCGCTCCTCCGACAGCGTGCCCGCCAGCCGGGCCACCTTGAACGGGAAGCCGGTCGGCGAGGAGGACGGGTCGTTGCGCACGTGCAGCGCGCCGCGCCCGGCGAGCCGGAGCAGCCGCCGCCGGATGTGCTCGCCGAGCCCGGACTCGCGGCACAGCGCGAACGCGGTGCCCACCTGGATGCCCGCGGCCCCGGCGGCGAGCGCCTCGGCGAGCCCCTGCGGGGTGGCGTAGCCGCCGGCGAGCCAGAACGGCAGGCCGAGCGCGGCCACCTTCGCCACGTCGATGCGGTCGCGCGGGCCGTACACCGGCTCGCCGGTCTCGCTCAGCCGCATCCGGCCCCGTGGCGGGGCGCTGTGGCCCCCCGCCACGGGGGTTTCCAGGACGAAGCCGTCCGGCCGGGTCGCCGGGTTGCGGCTGAGGTGGACGGCGAGCACCGCCGCCGAGACGATCGCGAGAAAACGGGGACGGAGCGGCGGCGGTGCCCCTGGTACGGCGAGGCGCGATGGGTCGAAGGTGATCACGTGCGGGGCGTCGGCCCCGGCGACGGTGATCGACAGCCTGGCGGGGCGTCCGGCGGCGAGGGCGTCGAGCAGGGCCGGGATCTCGCTCGGGATGCCGGCGCCCATGAGCACGTAGTCGACGCCGGCGAGCATCGCCCCGTAGACCGAGGCCGGGGTGGCGAGCTGGATCTTCTCCAGGTAGTTGACGCCGATCGGGCCGTCGTGGCCCTGTTTGGCGAGCCAGACCTCGACGAAGTTGCCCGCGGCCTGCAGCTCGTCGCGCCACGGGTTCGGGCGCAGGCCGAGGCGGGGCACGGGCCGGAACGGGCGTCCTTCGGGGATGCCGCCGGGCACGTAGTAGCGCTCGAGGATGCGCTCGGCGGCCTGCCTGCGCGGGTAGGCGGCGAGGGCGCGCCGTACGTGGCCGCCCGGGTCGCCGAGCTGGAGGCGGCGGGTCATCAGCGTGTCGAGGGCCACCCCGGACACGACCCCGAGCTGGCCGGTGGCGGCGACGGCGCGGGCGAGCCGCCAGTTCGACACGCCGACCCCCATGCCGCCCTGGATGATCCGGGGGAGGGCGTGGCGCCCCGTCTCGCCGAGTTGCTGAGCAGCGGTCACCCAGACGCCCTTTCCACGGATCTCGTACGGCCGGTACCGACCCCCGTTGGCCAACCATCATGTCTCCGCTGCCCGTGGACAGGGGGGCCACGGGCAGCGGAGCCCATGTGCAGCGCGGCTCGATCACGGCCGGGGCCGAAGCCGTCTCCCTACCCGGCGGCACGAACCGGGGACTTCGGCCCCTCTGCGGGACTCATGGCGGAGGCATCCGAAACCAGTACGGGCCGGTCGTGATCGCGCCACCACGAGCATGCCGCCCCGCCCATACGTCGCACCTGGGACTTTGGTCCCGAAACGGTGGACCGATCGTCCTGATCGCCGCCGCCCGCGCGCCCGCCCGGGGAAGCCGCGACGACCTTTCACATGATCATGATTCGCAGGTGGGAGGGGCGGTCCCGCCCCCGGCCCCCGGTGGACCAAGAGCCGACCGGAAAGGGTCCTTGGACCCTGGTTGCGGTCTCGCGGAACGGGTTCCTTTTGTGTGACGTAGCCCTCAGCCGGTCGGCCCCCACCGGCCGGTGCCCGGAAGGCGGACTCGGATGAAGGTGAGGCGCGGTGTTCCCCGCTGCTCGTCCCGCGGTACGGCGGGCCTGCTCGGCCGGCGCCGCGCGGGGCGGTCAGAGGCGCGCGATGCGCACCTTCCACAGCTCGGGGCCGGTCTCCACGTAGTCCCAGGTGAACTCGCCGGTGCGCTCGGCGGCGAAGTGGTGGTAGAGCGGCCTGGGATCGTGGTCGTTGACGAGCACGAACGCCTCACCCGGCCGGAGCGCGTCGAACGTGGCGAAGATCTGCGCGTGCCGCCTGCCGTGCGGCAGCGCCCGTACGTCGAGTTCGCCGTCGACGAGCTCGGCGGTCGCGTCCGGGTCCCCCGCCGTGTCGTGACCCCCGCAGGCGCACCGGTGCTCCGCCGGGGCGTCCGCCTGGGCGTGCCCGTGCGCCTGCCCGTGACCGTGCCCGTGGCCGCCACAGCCGCATCCGTGGGCGGCCTCGGCGGCGCCGGGGTGCGCCTGCTCGCCGAGGATCTCGTGCATGCCGTCGAGCAGGCCGGCCAGATCGACCCCGGCGTCGGCCAGGGCCGGCAGCAGCAGGTCGTTCTCCTTGCGCAGGTGGACCTGGAACAGCACGTCGAGCGCGCTCGCGGCGCCCGCGATCTCGCCGGTCGTGGTCGCCTGCTCCAGCTCGCCGACCAGCTCGCGCAGCACCGCGTGCTCGTCCGCCATCGCGCGCACCAGCAGACGGGTCTCGGCGAGATCGGCACCGGCGGCGTACAGGGTGCGCTCCTCGGCGAGGGCGTGCGGCAGCACCTCCTTGGTGCAGAAGGCCACCATGCGCGCCCGGCGGTCGTACGGCGAGAGCAGCCGGTCGATGTCGCGCCGCAGGGCGACGGCGTGCTGGGCCATGGTCAGGCCGAGCCGCCGATGGTGGTCCCGGATCGCCCGGAGCGTCGCCTCCTGGGCGTGCGCTCCGTGGGCTGCGGTGGTTCGAGCGGTCATGTCGGGCTCCTTCCCCGGGTCCGGCACCTGCCGAGAGTCGAGGATAGTTTTTACGATGTCTCTTGTATTTACAATGCCGTCTGTGCAAAATCAAGGTGTGACCGAGCACGACGCGCGAATCGACCCGCGCGCACACCGAGTGCTGGCGGACGTGAGCCGGGTCGCCGTCCTGGAGACCCTCCGCCGGGCGGGCCGTCCGCTGTCGATCCCGGAGATCGCCGCCGAGGTCGGCCTGCACCCGAACACCGTGCGGGCACACCTCGCCCTGCTCGCCGAGTACGGCTACGCCACCGGTAGGACCGAGGACCGCGACCGGCCGGGCCGCCCCCGCCTGCTGTACGCGGCCACGCAGCGGCACGACGAGGACGACCGCCGCAACTACCGGCTGCTCGCCGAGGTGCTGGTCGGCTACCTCACCGGCGTCAGGGACTCCCGGTCGGGCGACACGTTGTCCAGCCCGGCGTCCGCGGCGATCGCCGCGGGCCGCGTGCACGGCACCCGCATCGCCGGTGCCCAGGCACGCAACGGCCGCCCGGTCGACGCGGCCGAGGCCACGCGCCGGGTGGCCGACCTGCTCCGCGACGCGGGCTTCGACCCGCGCCCCGCCCCCGACGGCAGCCACATCGAGCTGCGCCACTGCCCGTTCCGCGAGCTCGCCCGGACCAACGCGGACGTGGTGTGCGGCGTGCACCTCGGCCTCATGCAGGGGGCGCTGCAGGAGCTCGGCGCCTCGGTCACCGCCGCGTCGCTGCGCCCGTTCGCCCGCCCGGGCGTGTGCGTCGCCACGCTCCGTCCCACCGACCGTCCCGCCGACGAAGGACCACCGCCACCGAGATGAACCACCCGCCGCCTCCCGCGCCCCCGCCCGGCACGGGCCGCGCGACCCCCGCCGGGCCACCGGCCGACGCCGTGCCCACGGCGGCGACCGAGGCCGCCTCAGCACCGATGGCGGCGGCCGGCACGGCCGGGGTGCCCGCCGCCGCGACCGCCGCACGGCCGGCGCGCCCGCCGTACCGGCCCGCCGTGGCGCGGCTGCCGCTGCTCGCCGGGGCCGCCGTCGCGCTGGTCGCCGGGCTGTGGGGCGGGCTGGCGCGGCTCGAGGTTGCGCCGGTGCCGCAGGAGGCGTTCGCGGCCGAGCACGGGCCGCTCATGGCGCTGGGCTTCCTCGGCACCCTGATCGCCCTGGAGCGGGCGGTGGCGCTGCGCCGCCGCTGGGCGTACGCGGCACCCGCGCTCGGCGGCCTCGGCGCGGTCGCGCTGGCCGCGGGCCTCGCCGAGGCCGGGCGGGTGGCGCTCACCGCGGCGGCGGGCTGGCTCGTCGCCTGTTATGTCGTCGTCGTGCTGGAGCGGCGGCCCGGCCGCGCGGTCGGCGTGCAGCTGACCGGGGCCCTCGCCTGGTACGGCGGTGGCCTGCTGTGGCTCCGCGGGTACCCGGTCGCCGACCTGGTGCCCTGGCCGGCGGCCTTCCTCGTCCTCACGATCGCCGGGGAGCGGCTGGAACTCGCGCACGTGGCGTTCCTGCGGCGACGTGCGGCCGACGGCCTCATCGCCAC
Source organism: Thermopolyspora flexuosa (assembly GCF_006716785.1). Lineage (NCBI taxonomy): Bacteria > Bacillati > Actinomycetota > Actinomycetes > Streptosporangiales > Streptosporangiaceae > Thermopolyspora > Thermopolyspora flexuosa. Next base: position 5,159,930 of record NZ_VFPQ01000001.1, read on the forward strand.
GGCGGGCCTGCTGGTCGCGGGCGTGCTCATCTCGGTTCCGCTGCCGGACGCCGGGTGGCGGGTGGCCGGGGTGGGCATGCTCGCGCTGGCCGGGTGGCTGGCCGCGTTCGACGTGGCCCGCCGTACCGTGCGCGGGGCCGGGCTGACCCGGTTCACCGCGGTATGCCTGCTCGGCGGCTACGCCTGGCTCGCCGTGGGCGGGCTGCTCTGGGCGGTCGCCGGGCGGCCCGACGGCGAGCTGTACGACGCGGCGCTGCACGCGGTGTTCCTCGGCTTCGTGATGTCGATGGTGTTCGGGCACGCGCCGGTGATCCTCCCCGCGGTGCTGCGGGTGCGCCTGCCGTACGGCCCGGCGATGTACGGCCCGCTCGCGCTGCTCCACCTCGCCCTGGCCGCCCGGGTGGCCGGTGACCTCGCCGGGATCGGCCCGGCGCGCACGATCGGCGGGGTGCTCGGCGAGGTGGCGCTGGCGGGCTTCGCCTGCTGCGCGGTGGCCGCCGCGCTGCGCGCCCGCAGGCGTGTTCCGGGGGACGTTCCGAGGGAGCCGTCATGACCTCGGTGGGCATCCGCGTCGAGCGCCGCCGCCCCGGGACGCCCCGGCCGCGTCCGGGGCGGGCGCGGTGGCACGCGATCGCGAACGCGGTGGTGCTGGTCTGGCTCGCGCTCGCCGCGGTCGCCGTGGCCGCGCAGGGCGTGCTGCCCGCGCCGCGCTGGTCGGCGCTGCACCTGTTCCTGCTCGGCGCGGTCAGCAACGCGATCGTGACCTGGAGCGAGCACTTCGCGGTCACCCTGCTGCGGCTCGCCGACCCGCCCGCCCGGTGGCGGGCCGGGCGGCTGGTCGCGCTCAACGCCGGTGTCGTGGCCGTGCTCACCGGCGCGTCGGCCGGCCCGGTCGCCGTCGGGGTGGCCGGGGCGGCCGTGGTCGTCGCGGTGGTCGCCGCGCACGTGGCCGTGCTCGCGGTCCGGGCCCGGGGCGCGCTCGCGGGCCGGTTCTCGCACGTGGTGACCTGGTACGTCTGGGCCGGAGCGGCGCTGGCCACCGGGGGCGTGCTCGGCGGGATCATGCTCGCCGGGGTCGTGACCGGGGCGGCCGAGGAGCGCCTGGTCGCCGCGCACGCGCACGTCAACCTGCTCGGCTGGGTGGGGCTCGCCGTGCTCGGCACGCTGTTCACGCTCTGGCCGACCGTGCTGCGCACCCAGGTCATCGACGGGGCAGGCCGGATCGCCCGGCTGTCGGTACGGCTCGCCGTACCCGGGCTCGCCCTCGCCGTGGGCGGCCTGCTCGCCGGAGCGCGGTGGGCCGCCGCGCCGGGCCTGTTGCTGTACGCGACGGCCGCGGCGCTCGCGCTCGTGCCGTTCCTGCGCACCGCGCGGCGGCGCCCGCCGCACGGCGCGGCCGCGTTCCTGCTCGCCGCGGGCACCGCCTGGTTCGTCCTCGCCGTCGCCGCCGACATCGCCGTGGTCGCGACCCGGCCGCCGGAGCGGGTCGGCGAGACGATCGAGGCGGCGCTGCCGCCGGTGCTCGCCGGGTTCACCGGCCAGACGCTCATCGGCGCGCTCACCTTCCTGCTCCCGGTCGTGCTCGGCGGCGGCCCGGCCGCGCTCAAGCGCAACGCCGCGCTGCTCGAGCGGTTCTGGCGCGCCCGGCTCGCCGCGACCAACCTCGGCCTCGCGGCCGCCGTGCTCCCCCTGCCCGGCCCGGTCCGTACGGCAGGCCTCGGCGTGGCGGTGGCCGCGCTCGCCGCGTTCGTGCCGCTCGCGGTCGCCGCCGTGCTGCGGTCGCGCGACGTGCGGATCACCCCGGCGACCGGCGGCATCGCGGTCGGCGTGCTCGCCACGCTGCTCGCCGTCGCCGCCTCGGTGACCACCGTGGCCGAGCCGTACTCCCGCACCGTGACCGGCGGCGGCACGCAAACCGTGGACGTCACCCTCGTCGGCATGCGCGTAGTCCCCGGCGTGATCGAGGCCCCGGCCGGCACCCGCCTCGTGCTCCGGGTGACGAACAACGACGGCCGGCGCCACGACCTGCGCCTCTCCACCGGCGAGCGCACCCCGATGCTGCGCCCCGGCGAGTCGGCCACGCTCACCCTGCCCGAGCTGACCGGCCCGGTGGACGGCTGGTGCACCGTCGCCGGTCACCGCGCCGCGGGCATGACCCTCCGCATCAACGTGACGGGCACCGCCGCGCAGGCCACGCCCGCGCCCGCACCCGGCCACACCGCGCACGCCACGCACCAGGGCCCGCTCAACCTGGCCGCCCCGATGAGCCCCGGCTTCGAGCCGTACGACGCGACGCTGCGTCCCGCCCCAGGCGGCACCGAGCACAAGGTCGAGATCCGCGTCGTGGAGAAGGAGATCGAGGTCGCCCCCGGCGTACGGCAGCGCATGTGGACCTTCGGCGGCACCGTGCCCGGCCCGGTGCTGCGCGGCAAGGTCGGCGACGTCTTCACCGTCACGTTCGTCAACGACGGCACGATCGGCCACGGCATCGACTTCCACGCCGGGTCCCTCGCCCCGGACCGGCCGATGCGCACCATCGAGCCGGGCGAACGCCTCACCTACCGGTTCAGGGCCGAGCGCGCGGGCGCCTGGCTCTACCACTGCTCCACGATGCCGATGCTCCAGCACATCGCGAACGGCATGTACGGCGCGGTGATCATCGATCCGCCGGACCTGCCGCGCGCCGACCGCGAGTACGTGCTCGTCCAGGGCAAGCTCTACCTCGGCACGCCGGGCGATGCGGCCCAGGTGGCGAAGATGCGCGACGGCCGCCCCGACGGCTGGATGTTCAACGGCGCCGCCGCCCAGTACGACCACGCGCCGCTGGCCGCCCGCGCGGGCGAGCGGGTCCGCGTCTGGGTCGTCGCCGCGGGCCCGGCCTCCGGCACCGCGTTCCACATCGTCGGCACGCAGTTCGACACCGTATATAAGGAAGGCGCCTACCTGCTGCGCCCGGACGACCCCGGCGGCGCGCAGGCCCTCGACCTCGCCCCGGCCCAGGGCGGCTTCGTCGAGACCGTCTTCCCCGAGCCCGGCCGCTACCCGTTCGTCGACCACGACATGCGCCACGCCGAGTCCGGCGCGCACGGCTTCTTCCAGGTCACCGCCCGGTAGTGGCCGCCGGTCCGGCCTTCGGCGACGGGCCGCCCGCCGTGGCCAGGTGGGTGAGGCAGACCGAGGGCTCGGCGAACGGCACCAGGCGCTCGGCCGTGACCGGGGCGCGGGTCTCCGCCAGCACGCCCTGCATCATGCCGAGGTGCAGCGCGCACACCACGTCGGTGTGCCGCTCGGCGACCTCCCGGAACGGGCAGTGCCGCAGCCGGATCACCGGCCCGCCCGGCTCCGGCCCCGGTGCCGCGCCGTACCCGCCGCCGTCCTTCGCCGCCGCGGCGTCCGCCGCGTGCGGCCCAGCCCCGTTCGGGGTGACCACCTCCGGGTCGAAGCCCGCGTCGGTGAGCACCGCGACCAGCCGCCGCACCGCCTCCTCGGCGTCGACGTCCTGCCAGGGCGCGGGCGCCTCGCCCAGGTACCGGCCCCAGGTGCGCCCGGCCTCCAGCGCGGCCTGCTCGGCGTCCGGCAGCCGGGTGGCGATGAGGGCGGTGAGCATCTCGGCGAGCAGCCGGTAGCTGCGCCGGCCGGTCGCCTCCCCGGACGCCCGGTACACCATGCGCGGGCGACCGGCATGGCCGCGCTCCCCAGGCTCGCGGGTGGCGAGGCCGAGCTCGACGAGGGCGTCGAGGTGGTAGCGGGCGGTGTTGGGGTGCAGCCGCAGCGCCGCCGCGACGTCCTGCACGCCGAGCGGGCCGTCCGTGGCGCGCAGCACGTCGAGCACCCGGCCGCGGGTGCCGCCCGGCACGGGCCCCGGATCCGTGAGCCTGGTTTCGCTCATAATCATTAGTTTATTTAAAGGCCCTTATAATAAAGAAAAGCACGGTAATTGATTTACGTGATCATCCGGACGTGACGTCGGCCGACGGTGATGATCGACTTCCTGTCGCCCCGCGGGATCCCGCCGGTCATCGCCCCGGTGGCGTGCCTCCGTTCGCCCTCGGAGGTCACCGGCGGCACCGGCCGTGCCGTACGGCCGGCGCGCCCGCCTCCCGCGCCCGTCCGCGATCGTGACCGGTACCCCGCCCACCCCGACGTGCGGCGTCACCCCTCCAGCTCGGCGATGCGGGCCCGGGTACGGCGCAGCTCCTCCTTGACCTCGGCGATCTGCCGCTCCAGCTCGAGGATGCGGCGGATCGAGGCGAGCGTCATGCCCTCGCCGGCCAGGCGGGTGACGTACTGGACGACCATGATGTCGTGCCGGGAGTAGCGGCGCTGGCCCCCGGCGGAACGGCGTGGCGTGACGATCCGATGCTGGTCGAGTCGCCGTAGGTACGCGTGCCGTACCTGCAGCATCTCGGCGACCTGGCCCAGCGAGTACAGCGGCGCGTGCTCGTCGTCGAACGGCAGCTCCGGCATCACACCTCCTCCTCACCGGGGAGCTGACTCTCCCGTGCCACGCCAAGTCACGCTCAGATGACCTTCGGGTAACCGGTTCGGAAACGATCTTGCAAAGAATTTATATCTGGACTTATAAGTTCCCTGCGAACTCAACGACAAGTATCCATCATCCGACCTCAGGACGGCTGTGATGATGTCGCTGATCCGCTCCCTCTTCGTGGGCGTTTTGGCGGCCGTTCTCGGAGTCGCCGCCGCAGCCGCGCCCGCATACGGCCAGACCACGGCCTCGATCACGCTCACCACCCCCTACCCCTCCGTCGTCGTCGAGCCCGGGTCCCAGGTGTCGCTCGACCTGAAGGTCAAGGCCTCCCCGGCCGGGCGGGTCGAGCTCGACGTCGACGCGCCGAAGGGCTGGCGGACCTCGCTGCGCGGCGGCGGCTTCGTCGTGTCGAGCGTGCACGCGGGCAGCACCGACGTGACCCTCGACGTCAACGTGCCCGCGGACGCGAAGGGCAAGAACAAGGTGACGGTCACCGCCACCGGCCCCGGCGGGCGCGCCCGCCTGCCGCTCACCCTCTCGGTGCGCGGTGGCGGCTCCGGTTCGATCGGGCTTGAGGCCGAGTTCGCCAAGCTCACCGGCAAGCCGACCGACACCTTCAACTACAGCGTCACACTGCGCAACGGCACCGCGAAGAAGACCACGTACGCGCTCCAGGTGCAGGGCCCGGCGGGCTGGAACGTCTCCGCGAACCCGTCCGCGCAGTCGCAGGCCACCACGGTCACCGTGGACGGCGGCGCCACCGAGACGATCAGCGTCACCGCCGACCCGCCGGACAACGTCACCGCCGGCGCGTACCCGATCCGGCTCGGCGTGAGCGGTGGCGGGCAGAACGCCGCGATCGACCTCGCCGCCGAGATCAGCGGTACCGGCGAGGTGGAGCTCACCACCAAGGACGAGCGGCTCAACGCCTCGGGCACCTCGGGCGACCGCACCCGCGTCCAGCTCGTGATCACCAACAAGGGTTCGGCCCCGGTCAACGGCGTGAAGCTGAGCAGCTCGCCGCCGGCCGGCTGGGAGGTCACCTTCGAGCCGGAGACCGTGAACATCGAGCCGCAGAAGCAGGTCGAGGCCACCGCGATCATCACCCCGTCGGGTGACGCCGTCGCCGGCGACTACATGGTCACGCTGCGGGCGGAGAGCGACGGGCAGACCTCCTCCGCCGACATCCGGTACACCGTGGAGACCTCCCAGTGGTGGGGCCTGCTCGGCATCCTGTTGATCGCAGCCGTGGCCGGTGGACTGTGGCAGGTGTTCCGCGTCTACGGACGTCGCTGACCCGGGCGAGGCGCGTATGGACGACAGCGTCGCCAACGTCTCCACAGGCACGGAAACCAAGGGCACCGCGACCGAGGTCGTCGACCTTCCCGAGCACGTCATCAAGATCGACCGGCTGACCAAGCGGTACGGCGACGTCACCGCGGTCGACCGGCTCGACCTGCGGGTGCGCAAGGGCGAGGTGTTCGGGCTGCTCGGGCCGAACGGCGCGGGCAAGACCACGACGATCCTCACCCTGCTCGGCCTGATCGAGCCGACCTCGGGCACCGTGCGCGTGCTCGGGATGAACCCCACCAAGGAGGCGATCAAGGTCAAGCAGCGGGTGGGGTACGTCCCGGACTCGGTGGGCTTCTACCCGTCGATGACCGGCCGGGAGAACCTGCGCTACACCGCGCGGCTCAACGGCATCAAGGACGCCGAGGACCGCATCGCCGACGCGCTCGAGCAGGTCGGCCTCACCGAGGCCGCCGACCGGCGGACCGGTGGCTACTCACGCGGCATGCTGCAGCGGCTCGGCATCGCCGACGCGCTGGTGAAGAACCCGCAGGTGATGATCCTCGACGAGCCGACCATCGCCATCGACCCCGAGGGCGTCAAGCTCGTGCTCGACCTCATCCGCCGGCTGCGCGACGAGCGGGGGATGACCGTGCTGCTCTCCTCCCACCTGCTCTACCAGGTGCAGGAGGTGTGCGACCGGGTCGGCATCTTCGTGCGCGGGCGGCTGGTCGCGGTCGGCTCGGTCGAGGAGCTGTCCCAGCGGCTCGCGCAGGGCCGTACCGTCACCGAGATCGCGGTGGCCGACGACGTCGACCTGGCGGCCCGGCGCATCGCGAAGCTCGACTCGGTACAGCAGGTGGACCGCGAGGGCGATCTGATCGTGGCGGTGTGCACCGCCGACGTACGAGGGAAGATCGCCGAGACCCTCGTCGGCGCCGGGCACACGCTGCTGCACCTGCGGCAGCGCAGCAGTCATCTGGACGAGATCTACCACCGGTACTTCCATGAGCAAGTCAACTGAGGTCGCCATCCCGCCGGGGTGGCGCACGGTGGCGCGCAAGGAGATCGCCGACCATCTGAACTCGGCGCGGCTCCTCGTGGTGGCCGGGCTGCTCACCATCACGGGCGTGGCGGCGGTCTACGCGGCCGGCGGCCGGATCCGCGACGCGGCCCAGGCCGCCACCGACGAACCCTCGCTGTTCCTCAACCTGTTCACGCTCGCGATCGAGAACACGCCGTTCGCGTTCGTCAACTTCGTGGCCCTGATCGGGCCGCTGCTCGGCATCGCGTTCGGCTTCGACGCGGTGAGCTCGGAGCGGTCCCAGCGCACCCTGCCGCGGCTGCTCGCCCAGCCCATCCACCGCGACGACGTGGTGAACGGCAAGTTCGTCGCCGGCCTCGCGGTGATCGGCATGCTGCTCACCGCGCTCATGGTGCTGGTCGGCGCGATCGGCATCGTCCGGCTCGGCATCGTGCCGTCGCCGGACCAGGTGGCGCGGCTGATCGTGTACCTGGTGGTGTCGTGCGTCTACATCGGGGTGTGGCTCGCCTTCGCCCTGATGCTGTCGATCCTGCTGCACCGGGCCGCCACCGCGGCGCTCACCGCGATCGGCGCCTGGCTGGTGTTCTCCCTGCTCGCGGGCCTCATCGTGCAGATGGTCGCGAGCGTGTTCACCACCCCCGGCACGATCGCCAACGCCGAGATGCAGCAGGCCCTCGGCCGCCTCTCCCCCGCCTTCCTCTACGAGGAGGTCACCGCGGCCCTGCTCACCCCCGAGCTGCGCACCCTCGGCGTGATCCTGCCCGAGCAGGCCTACCGCGCCGTGCCCAGCCGCCTCCCGATCGGCCAGAGCCTCCTCCTCGTCTGGCCCCAGCTCACCGCCCTCGTCGCCCTCTGCGCGGTGATGTTCGCGATCGCCTACGTCGCCTTCCTCCGCCAGGAGGTCCGCGTCTGACATTCCGTGTCTGACATACGGGCCGGGCGACGACGAACCCGAAGCCCGGCCGAGGCACCGGCCGCCCGCACCCCCACTCCCGACGCCCAACGGCCCGGTGCCTCGGCCACCTCTTTCACCCACACCCGCCTCGCCGGTTATCGGCGCCACACGATCACGACGCACCCCGCCGAAGCCACCACGGCGCCCGCGCCATCGTCGTCCGGAGGGACGTCGTCCGCCCGCGCACGCCCGGCCATACGCGGGCCGAAACGATCAGCGGCCCCGGTATGCCGTCTGACGTGCCGCGGCAGGGCGGAAGCGAAACGGGCGGCACCTGGGCGAACCCCGTGCGGCGCGGGCCTGCCAAGGCGGCTGTGCCGTAACGGAGACGCCGTAACGGAAACACGGCGGCATACCTCACACATGTATTGGCGCTAATGTCGCCTTCGTCACGAATCTCGGGCGCGAGCGAGCGGGGTGGGATGGTGCGGGTCGGCGGGCGGGTGGCGTGGCCGGTGTGCGTCGTCAGCCTGTCACTGGTCGCCGTGGGGGCGGTGCTCGCCCTGGGCAACGGCACGGACGCGCGGGCGCTCGGGCACCTGCCGTTCGTGGCCGTCTGCGCGGTGGTCGCGGCGGTCATCGAGACGGGCAGGCCGGGCAACGCGGTCGGGCGGCTGCTCGCGCTCGGCGGGTTCTCGTTCGCGCTGATGGAGGCCTGCGGCGAGTACGCGTTGTACCGGCCGGGCACCGCGCTCGGGACCGTCCTGGCGTGGCCGCAGACCTGGCTGTGGGTGCCGGCCAACACGGCGTTCGCGCTGATCCCGCCGCTGCTGCCGGACGGCCGGGCGCCGTCGCGGCGGTGGCGGCCGGTGGTGATCGCCGTCGTCGCCGCGGCGGGGGTGACCGCGATGCTGGGCTCGCTGCGCCCGGGGGTGAACACACAGGTCGGCGCGGGGGTGGTCAATCCGCTCGGGGTGCCCGCGCTGGCCGGGGCGGCGGCCGTGGCCGAGGCGGCGTTCACGGCGCTGCTGGGGGTCGTGTTCGCGGGCGGCGCCATACCGCTGGTGGTGCGGGCCGTACGGGCGACGCCGCCGAGCGGCGCGGGCTGCGGTGGCTCGCCTACGTCGCGGCGCTCGACGCCGCCATCGTGGCCGGGCGGCTCGCCGCCGGGCTGGCCGACGGCGATCCCGGGTCGGTGTGGCCGCGCGGCAGCCATGTGTGGGAGTTCGCCGGGGCCGTCGGCATGGCACTGGTGCCCGTGGCGCTCGGCGCGACCGTGCTGCGCGAGCGTTCCCTGCAGCAGGTGATGTCGGCCCGGGAGGAGGAGCGGCGGCGGCTCCGGCGGGACCTGCACGATGGACTCGGCCCGGCGCTCGCCGCGCTCAGCATGCGGGCGGAGGCGGTGCAGGAACTCGTCCGCGACGAGGCCGCGAAACGGCTGCTCGACGAGATCGTCGCGGACGCGCAGGCCGCCGTCACCGACATCCGCGGGCTCGTCGACGACCTGCGCCCGCCCGTCCTCGACAGCCTCGGCCTCGTCGGCGCGCTGCGGGCGCTCGCCGGCGGCGGCGACGGGCGGCCCGCGGCGGACGGGCCCGCGGTGCTGGTGCGCGCGCCGGAGGAACCGCCGCCGCTGCCCGCCGCCACCGAGACCGCCGCGTACCGGATCGCGGCCGAGGCCCTGGCCAATGCGCGCCGGCACGCCGCGGCGAGCCGGATGTGGATCACGTTGGAGGTGGCGGCGGGCATGCTGCACCTGGAGGTGGCCGACGACGGCCGCGGCATCGGCCCGGTACGGCCCGGCGGCGTCGGCCTCACCGCGATGCGGGAACGTGCCGCCGAGCTCGGCGGCGTCTGCGTCGTGGTGCCCCGCCCCCGCGGGGGCACCCTGGTCCGGGCCACGCTGCCCGCGACGGAGGGAGCCCGATGATCCGGATCATGGTGGCCGACGACCACGCGGGCTTCCGTGCCGGGCTGCGCGCCCTGCTCGCCACCGCCGAGGGGATGGAGATCACGGCGGAGGCGGCGACCGGCGAGCAGGCCGTCGCGCTCGTCACGTCGGTGCAGCCCGATGTGGTGCTGATGGACCTCGCCATGCCCGGCATGGGCGGCGTCGCGGCGATCGAGCGCATCGTCCGCGACCATCCGCACGTGCGGGTGATCGCACTCACCATGGCGGGCGACGACGCCTCGGTGGCCGCCGCGATCCGCGCGGGCGCCCGCGGCTACCTCGTCAAGGGCGCGCGGAAGGCCGAGATCGTGCGGGCGGTGCAGGCCGTCGCGGACGGCGAGGCGATCTTCGGCGCGGCGGTCGCGGCACGGCTCGCCGCCCACTTCGCCGCCCCCGAGCGGGCCGCGCCGCCCTTCCCCGAGCTGACGCCCCGGGAGCGGGAGATCCTCACGCTGATGGCCGCCCGCCTCAGCAACCAGCAGATCGCCGACCGGCTGGGGCTGAGCCAGAAGACCGTGCGCAACCACGTCTCCCTGATCCTGGGCAAGCTGCGGGTCGCCGACCGTGCGGAGGCGATCGCGCTCGCCCGCGAGGCGGGCCTGTGACCGGCCGTCACTCGGCCACGTAGCGCCACTCGTCGTTCGACATGCGCAGCACGCGCAGCCCCAGCATGCCGTAGACGAGGATGTGCGGCAGCGCGCCGATCGCCTGCACCAGCGGCGACAGCTCCACGGTCAGGAACGGCACGATCGTGCCGGCGAGCGCGACCGGCACCGCCCACCACGGCAGGACGCGCGCCACGGCCGCCCCGATCAGCAGGATGTAGAGGCCGACGTGCGTGAGGAAGCCGGGGAGCAGCATCCCGTACACGAAACCCCACAGGTCGTTCGCGCGGGCGGTGACCTGCTCGGCCTGCGCGGGCGCGAGCTCGTGCGCGAGGGCGAGGTCGTAGAAGTCGGTCGTGAACAGGGTCAGCGCGTGCGCCGCGCCCAGCAGGCCGATCGCCGCGCCGATCTCCGACAGGCGCGGCAGCCGCGAGCGCAGCAGGTGCGACAGGCCGAGCACGGTCGGGATGATCGCCATCGTGGCCCACAGGTAGAGCAGGGCGCTGAGCTGCACCTTGGTGTCCTGCTCGCGGAAGATCACGGGGTCGTGCGTGGCGCCGGGCGGCGAGGTGACGAAGGCCAGGAACTCCAGCACCGGCCAGGCGAGTAACGCGACTCCGGCGACGATCCGCCGGAAGCCGGACGCGGGCCGCTCCGCGCCGGGCTCCGCCGGCTCCGCCTCCCGGGCCCAGCCGGTGGCCGCGCCGGGCGGTGCCCCCTGACCTGTGTGGTGATATGCGGTGATGTTCGCCTGATCGTTCATGGCCCGCATGCAACCGCGGCGGCGTCCCGGCGCACCTGTGACAGCGTCCCGGGATTGTCCCGGAGGCGACGGGATTTTCGCGGGCTCACCGGCGGTTCGGCCCGCGCTCCGGAGTTCGGCCACGCCCTCCCACCGCCGCCGAGAACGCGATCGGCCTCATGGCCGCGCTGCGGCTCCGGGCCACGCCCGCGAACCGCCGCCGACGCCGACGGCGCGGCTCCTCAGCCGTTCTCTTGCCGCCCGCGGTCGTACCCTCGAAGACCACTGGCACTGGCTCGACACCCCGCACTCATTGCGTTTGTTTCGTTTGTTACGGATAATTCGACTAGGAGGTCGGTGTCATGACGGATGTCCAGGCCAAGCGGCTTCAACCCGGATCCATCGATGCCGAGGTGGCGAGTCGCGCCGTTCGCAGGATCAAGGACTACCTCATGCGGCATCCGGAGCGGCTGACCATCGAGGTGGCCGACGAGCATGGGGCCGAGGACCCACTGATCCTGCCTCGTGAAGCGGTGAGCCTGCTCGCGTTCATCCTCGCGCAGGCGGCCGAAGGCCGGGGGGTCACGGTCATACCGTCGCATGCCGAGCTGACGACGCAGCAGGCCGCGGACATGCTAAACGTCTCCCGTCCTTATCTGATCAAACTCCTGGAGGCGGGCGAAATTCCGTATCGCCTGGTCGGCAAGCACCGGCGCATCACGTACGAAGATCTCCAGGAGTACAAGCGCCGTGACGACGCGCGTCGTCGCGCGGCCGCCGACCAGCTTGCCGAACTTGGCCAGGAGTTGGGTATCTGAGCATGAGCCTGGTGGTGGTGTACGACGCGAACGTGCTCTATGGGAACACGCTTCGCGACCTGCTGATCCGCCTCACCCAGACAGGGCGAATCCAGGCAAAGTGGACTAATACCATCCTCGACGAACTGCAGCGCAACCTTGCGGCCAATCGTCCCGACATCCCAGAGGAGAAGCTGCGCAAACTACGACTTCTCATGAACTCGGCCGTCCGTGACTGCCTGGTCGAGGGACACGAGCCGCTGATTGAAGGGCTGAAACTGCCCGACCCCGAGGACCGGCACGTGCTCGCCGCTGCGATCAAGGCGAAGGCTCGGGTCATCGTCACGTCCAACCTTCGCGACTTCCCGGCAGAGGCTCTCGCCGATTGGGATATTGAGGCCAAGTCACCCGATGACTTCATATTGGATCTGATCCATCTGGATGGGCGCGTGGTCTGGGCGTGTGTCCAGCAAATTGCCGATTCAAGGACCAATCCACCGGAAAGCGTCGATGACGTTCTCGACGCTCTAGAGAGAGCGGGACTCGTCGAATCGGTCGCCGCCCTCCGGGCCGGCCAATAGGGCCACGCAGTCGTCTACGCCGACGCCTCACCCGCCCAACGTGTCGGTGCGCCACTGAGGCGATGATGGCGCACCACGCGCGGATCCCGATTCCGCCCGCTCCCGGTGATCTCACCGGGGGCGTTTCTTTGTGCCCCGACTCTTTGTGCCCCCGTCGCCACCGGTACGGCACGGCCGCGGCGGCCGGGACGGGGGCCGCTCGCCGATTGGGTGCCCGCTCTGCGGAACACGATCCTTGCCTCGCCGATCGGCCCGGCTTAGGTTTCCAGCCACCACGGCCTGTAGTGCCCACTACAGAGCCAGGGCCGACGCGGACCCGGGGGGACGGCCGATGACCGGCGACGGCGGGCGAACGGCCCCGCCGCACGGCACCGGCCGCTCGGGTCGCGAGCGGCCGCGGCGGACGCCGGACCCCACGGCCGGGGCCGGGCCGTACCGCCCACGAGCAGGAGAAAGGAGAGTGCCGATGTCCGTGTCCCCGATGCACTGCAGCGGCACGCCGTACCGCGGCGAGGTGGACCCCGCCACCATGCGGCGGGTGCTCAGCCACTACCCGACCGGGGTGGTGGCGGTCACCGCGATGCACGACGGCGAGCCGGTCGGCATGGCCGTCGGCTCGTTCACCTCGGTCTCGTTGCGCCCCGCGCTGGTCGGGTTCTTCCCCGACTCCGGGTCCACCACCTGGCCGCGGATCCGCGCCGCGGGCGCGTTCTGCGTGAACGTGCTCGGCGAGGAGCACGAGGAGCTGTGCCGGCGGTTCGCCACCCGGGGCGCGGACAAGTTCGCCTCGCTCGGCTGGGAGCCGGGCGAGACCGGATCGCCGATCCTCGACGACGCCACCGCCTGGATCGACTGCCGCCTGGACGCGGTGCTGGAGACCGGCGACCACTACCTCGCGCTGGGCCGGGTGGTGGACCTCGGCGTGAAGAAGGCGACCGGGCCGCTCATCTTCTACCGCGGCGGCTACGGCGGCCTGCGGGAGCCGGTCGCCTCCTGACCTTGCCCGCCACTCACCAGCCTGTAGCAGTCGCTACAGGAATTGAAAGGTTGACCATGCCGATCGCCGACGCCTCGGCCGCCGCCGCAGGCCGTACCGGTGCCGACGCCCCGGAGGTACGCCCGTGACCCACGCCGTCCTGCCCGGCCGCAGCCCCGCGGAACGCCGCGCCGAGCTGCGCCGCCTGCTCGCCACCGGCGAGACGCTGATCGCCCCCGGCGTCACCGACGCGGCCGGGCTCCGCCTCGTCGAGGAGGCGGGCTTCCGCGTCGCCTACCTCACCGGCGCCGGGCTCGCCAACGCCCAGTACGGGCTGCCCGACATCGGGCTCATCTCGCAGCGCGAGGTCGCCGACCACGTACAGCGGCTCGCCTCCGCCACCGACCTGCCGCTGATCGTCGACGCCGACACCGGGTACGGCGGGCCGCTCGCGGTGATGCGCACCGTGCGCCTGCTCGAACAGGCCGGGGCCGCCGCGGTCCAGCTCGAGGACCAGGTGCTCGACAAGCGCTGCGGCCACTTCGACGACCACCGGCTCATCCCGGCCGAGGAGATGGTCGCCAAGATCCGCGCGGCCGTGGACGCCCGCGGCGACTCCGGCCTCGTGCTCGTCGCCCGCACCGACGCGCGCAGCGCGTACGGCCTCGACGAGGCGATCCGCCGCGCGAGGCTGTACGCCGAGGCCGGGGCGGACGTGCTGTTCGTGGAGGCGCCGCGCACCGTCGAGGAGATGCGGACGATCGGCCGCGAACTCGCCGGGACCCCGCTGCTCGCCAACATCGTCGAGGGCGGCAAGACCCCCGAGCTGAGCGTCGCCGAGCTGGCCGAACTCGGCTTCTCGATCGCGCTGTTCGCCAACTACCTGATGCGCAGCATGCTGCACGCCGGCCGCCAGGCCCTCGCCCACCTCAAGGCGGCCGGGGAGACCCGCAGCCGCACCCCGCACCTGCTGCCGTGGGCCGACCGGCAGACCCTGTTCGGGCTCGCCGCCTACACCGAGGTCGAGCAGAGGTACGCCGATGGCTGAGCGGTTCGACGTGGTGGTGGCCGGGGCCGGGCTCGCCGGGGCGAGCGCGGCGGCGGCCGCGGCCGAGCAGGGCGCCGCGGTGTTGCTGCTGGAGAAGAACCCCACCCCCGGCGGCAGCACCGTGCTCTCCTCCGGGCTCAACGCGTACGCGGGCACCGACGAGCAGGCCGCCGCCGGGGTGTCCGACAGCGTCGAGCTGCTCCGCACGGACCTGCTCGAGGTCGGCGGGCACCGCAACGACGTGACCCTCGTCGACGCCTACTGCCGCGAGCAGCTCGCCACCTACCGCTGGCTGCGCGGCCACGGCGTTACCTTCGGCCCGCCGCTGCCCGGCTCCGGCCAGTCGGTGCCGCGCTCCCACCCGGCCGACACCGCCGCGATGGTCGAGGCGCTGCTGCGCGCCGCCCGCGCCCGCGGGGCCGAGGTCCGCTACCGGTGGGCGGTGCGCCGCCTGGAGACCGGCGGCGGCCGGGTCACCGGCCTGGTCGCGGCCGACCGGGACGGGACCGAGCACCGCATCGCGGCGGGCGCGGTGGTGCTCGCCACCGGCGGCTTCTCCCGCAGCCCCGAGCTGATCTCCCGGTTCGCCCCGCGCATGGAGCAGGCGATCAAGGCGGGCGGCTCCGGCAACACCGGCGACGGGCTGCGCATGGCCTGCAAGCTCGGGGCCGGGCTCGCGGACCTGCCGTACGTCAAGGCGACCTTCGGCGTGTTCCCCTGGCCGAACCCCGCCGAGGAGGGCCACGGCCTGCTCGCGGTCTACAAGGGGGCGATCGCGGTCAACGGCCACGGCGAGCGGTTCACCGACGAGTCGCTGCCGTACAAGGAGATCGGCGACGCCTGCCTCGCCCAGCCCGAGGGCATCGCGTTCCAGATCTTCGACGCGCCGGTGCTCGCCGACGCCAACCCGAACGTGCCGATCTACGACTTCGAGCCGCGGCTGCGCGCCGGGCAGTTCCAGCAGGCCGGCACCCTCGCCGAGCTGGCCGACCTGCTCGGCATCCCCGGCGACCGGCTGCAGGCCACGGTCGACGACTACAACGCCCGGATCGCCGCCGGCGAACCGGACCGGTTCGGCCGCCGCACCCTCTCCGGCGGGGTCGGCAAGCCCCGGCCGATCGCCACCCCGCCGTTCTACGGCTACCCCTGCACCGCCGTGCTGCTCGCCACCTACGGCGGCATCACCGTCGACGCCGAGGCCCGGGTGCTCGACGTGTACGGCGAGCCGATCGCCGGCCTGTACGCCGCGGGCGAGGTGACCGGCGGCTTCCACGGCGCGGGCTACGTGACCGGCACCTCGCTCGGCAAGTCCGCGGTCTTCGGCCGGATCGCCGGGATCACCGCGACCAGGGAGGCGGATCGGTGAGCACGGACGTGTTCGACCTGACCGGGCGGCGCGCCCTCGTGGTCGGCGCCGCCGAGGGCGGCCTCGGCGCGCAGGCCGCGCTCGCCCTCGCCCGCCGCGGCGCCGAGGTGGTCGTCGCCGACCTGCCGTCGCGCGGCGCCGACCTCGACGCCACCCTCGGCAGGCTGCTCGCGCTCGGCCGCCGCGCCCGGGCGCTGCGCTGCGACGTCACCCGGGAGGACCAGGCCGAGGCGGCCGTGGCGCACGCCGCCGACCCGGACGGGCGGCTCGACATCCTGGTGAACGCGGCCGGGATGATGCTGCGCCGCGAGGTGGACCAGACCTCGCTCGACGAGTGGCGGCGGGTGCTGGAGGTGAACCTCACCGGCACCTGGCTGCTCAACCGGGCCGCGGGCCGGATCATGACGCGGCGGCGGCGCGGCGCGATCGTCAACTTCTCCACCGTGTACGCCGAGCGGGTCGGCCCGATCCCCGAGTCGGCGTACTACGCCGCCAAGGCCGGGATCGCCAACCTCACCCGCTCGATGGCCGCCGAGTTCGGGCCGTACGGGGTCACCGTGAACTGCCTGGCACCGGCGGTGTTCTACCCGACCCGGATGACCGCCCCGCTCGCCGACGACCCGGACCGGCTGCGCTGGTTCGCCGAGCGCACCATGCTCGGCCGGCTCGGCGACCCGGAGACCGACCTGGAGGGGCCGCTGCTGCTGCTCGCCTCGGACGCGGGCCGCTACATGACCGGCCAGATCGTGTACGTCGACGGCGGCTGGTCCGCCTGGTGAACCCCGCAAAGGAGATCCCCCGCATGAGCCGTACGGCCCTGCTCCTCATCGACTACCAGGTCGCGCTGTGCGAGCTGGGCGAGCACTGCCGCATGCCCGCGCTCGCCGAGCAGGTGGCGCGCCGCGGCGTGATCGCCGCCGCCGAGCAGACCCTCGCCGCCGCCCGCGAGGCCGGGCTGTACGTGGTGCACGTCCGGCTCGCCTTCGACCCGTCGTACGAGCTGCGCACCAACCGCACCCCGCGGTTCGACGCCTACCCGCGCGAGCGGGCGATGCTCGCCGACGCCCCCGGCGCGCGCATCGTCAGCCCGCTCGCCCCGCTGCCCACCGAGCCGGTGATCGACAAGGGGGCCGTCGGCGCGTTCGCGGGCACGCCGCTGCTCGGCATGCTGCTCGCCCAGGGCGTACGGCACGTCGCGCTCGGCGGCGTCGCCACCAACCTCGCGGTCGAGTCGACCGCCCGCGTCGCGGCCGACAGCGGCCTGCAGGTCACCGTGCTCGCCGACCTGTGCGCCTCGTTCGACCCGGCGCTGCACGACGTCGCGATCGAGAAGATCCTCCCCATGTTCGCCTCGGTCCGCACCTCGGCGGAGTTCCTCGCCGAGGTCGACCACGCAACCCGATAGGAGCGGGCATGTCCGTGACCGACACATCCCAGTTCGACGTAGTGGTGGTGGGCGCCGGGGTGGCCGGGCTCACCGCGGCCGTCTCCGCCGCCGAGGCGGGCGCGCGCGTCGTCGTCGCCGAGCGGGCGCCCCGGGACGAGGCGGGCGGCAACACCCGCTACACCGAGGCGTTCCTCCGCATGAAGTCGCTCGACGAGGTGTCCGACGACTTCGCCGAGATGCTGCTCGGCGACTTCCAGGGCCACCCCGACCCGGGCCTGGTGGTGGAGACGCTGCGCGACCGCGACTCCTGGTCCGCGCCCGCCCGCACGCTCAGCGTGGTCGACCCGGACGTGGTCGCCACGCTCGCCGACCAGGCCGGGCCGACGCTGCGCTGGATCCGCGACCACGGGGTGCGGTTCGAGGCGCTGCCCACGCCGTTCCTCACCACCTCCACCACCCGGCTCATGCCGATCGGCGGCGGCGCCGCGCTGGTGGAGGCGCTCACCGCCGCGGCCGAGCGGCTCGGCGTCGAGTTCCGGTACAAGACGGCCGCCCGGTCGCTGATCGTCGAGGACGGCGCGGTGGCCGGGGTGCGCACCTCGCGCGGCGAGCTGCGCGGCCGGGTGGTGCTCGCCTGCGGCGGCTACGAGGGCAACCCCGAGCTGATGGCCCGCTACCACGGCCGCGGCGGCCGGTACACCCGGCCGGTGGCGCGCGGCGGCCACTACAACAAGGGCGACGGCCTGGTCATGGGCCTCGCGGTCGGCGCGGCCACCGCCGGAGACTTCGCGCTGTTCCACGCCGAGCCGGTCGACCCGCGCTCCGGCATGCCCGAGGCCGCGATCTTCGCGTTCCCGTACGGCATCCTCGTCAACAAGGAGGGCAGGCGGTTCACCGACGAGGCGCCCGGCCCGGTGGACGCCTGGTACGAGCGGGTGGCCCGGCGCATCCACGCCCAGCCGGACGGCATCGCGTACGCGGTCTTCGACGCCGGGTGGGCCGACGTGCCGAACTTCTCCGCGGCGATCCGCACCGACCAGCCGCCGATCGAGGCCGACACCCTGGAAGGGCTCGCCGCCAAGCTGGAGATCCCGGCCGACGCGCTCGCCGCCACCGTCGCCGAGTTCAACAAGGCGTGCGTCGACGGCGAGTTCCGGCCGCTCGAGGTCGACGGGCTCGCCACCCGGGGCCTTACGCCGCCGAAGTCGAACTGGGCCCGGCCGCTGGTGGCCGCGCCGTACCGGGCGTACCCGATCATCGCGTCGAACGTGTTCACCTTCGGCGGGCTGAAGACCGACGACCGGGCCAGGGTGATCGACACCGACGGCGAGCCGATCCCCGGCCTGTACGCCGCGGGCGAGCTCACTGGCATGTACTACACGAACTACACCGGCTCCACCTCGGTGCTGCGCGGCGCGGTCTTCGGCCGCATCGCCGGGCGGCAGGCCGCCGAGGGCTGACCCCGGGCCACGGCGAGGCGGCGGGCGCGGCCATCTTGAGGGCTCGCCGGCCGCGCCCGCCCCGCCGTACCGGACGGACCCCACCGAACCCCCACCCGCCACCCGGCGAGAACGGCAGGAATCCGACATGCGCATCTGGCACCAGAGCTTCACCGTGCTCGACGACGTGCCGCACTACCGGGACGCGCTGCGCCGGCATCTGACCGCGGCCGCCCGGCCCGGCACCGAGGTGGAGCTGCACGGCATGGCGCCCGGCACCTACCCGAGCTCCTATCCGGGGGTGCACATCGGCCACCTCTACCTGACGAACCTCCACCGCGAGCAGTTCGTGCGGGCCGCGCTCGCCGCCGAGGAGCAGGGCTACGACGCGTTCTTCATCGCCACCCTCCCGGACACCGGGTTCGAGGAGATCCGCACCCTGGTGGACATCCCGGTGGTGGCGTTCGGCAACGCCTCGGTGGCGTACGCGGCGACGCTCGGCACCTGCGTCGGCATCGTCAACTTCATCGCCGCGCTCGAGCCGCAGATCCGCCGCAACATGGCCGCATACGGCCTCGGCTCGCTCGTCGGCCCGATCGTGCAGGTCGAGGCCGAGTTCACCGACGTGATGGCCGCCTACGACAACCCCGGGCCGCTGGTCGACGCGTTCCGCCGGGCCGCGCGGAAGGCGATCGACGCCGGGGCGAACGTGATCGTCCCCGGGGAGGGGCCGCTCAACGTGTTCCTCGCCGACCAGGGGATCTCCCGGGTGGACGAGGTCCCGGTGATCGACTCGCTCGCCACCGGGCTCGCGCTCGCCGAGACCCGGGCCGAGTTCCACCGGCGCAGCGGGCTGCGCCCGGCCCGCACCGGCATGTACTTCAGCAAGCCCGACATGGCGATGGTGCGGGCGGCGCGCAAGTTCTACTTCGGGGGTGACCGGTGACGGGGTTCGACTACGAGGTCGACGTCGCGGTGGTCGGCGGCGGGGCGTGCGGCCTCATGGCCGCGCTGCGCGCGGCCCGCGACCCGGGGCTGGTCGTCGCGGTGTACGAGAAGAGCACCAAGGAGGGCTGCAACACCCAGTTCTCCAGCGGCAGCCTCGCCGCGGGCGGCACCCGCTTCCAGCGGGAGGCGGGCATCGACGACTCGCCGGAACGGCACGCCGCCGACATCCTCGCGGTCAACCGCGACCCGGACTCCGCGCCGATCGTGCACGCGCTGTGCCGGGTCGCGCCCCGGTACGTGGAGTGGCTCGCCGACGAGCTCGGCCACCCGGTCGAGATCGGGGTCGACATGGCCCGGTCCGGGCAGAGCGTGCCGCGGCTGCACACCGACACCGGCCGCGCGGGCGGCGGCCGGCTCGTGGCCACCCTGCGCAAGGCGGTGGAGTCGGCCGACAACATCGCGTTCGTCGACAACACCCCCGGCGTGGGCCTGATCGCCGAGACGGCCGGCGGCCGGGTCCGGGTCACCGGGGTCGAGGTGCTGGAGAACGGCGAACGCCGCCGGGTCGGCGCGAAGGCGGTCGTGCTCGCCGCCGACGGCTTCGGCAACAACCCGACGATGCTCGCCGAGTACTGCCCGCAGGCCGTCGGCGCGTTCTACGGCGGGGTGAGCACGAGCACCGGCGACGCCATCTCCTGGGGCATCGGGCTCGGCGCGGCCGTCCGCAACATGGGCGCCTACCTCGGCCACGGCCTCGTCGTCCCCGGCCACGGCACCCGGCTCAACCCGGTGCTGCCGTTCCTCGGCGCGCTGCTCGTCGGCGTGGACGGCCGCCGGTTCGTCGACGAGAAGGCCCAGGGTTACTCCAAGCTCGGCCGCATCATCGCCGGGCAGCCCACGGGCCGTGCCGTACTGATCTGGGACGAGCGCATGCACGAGATCGCGATGAACTCCGAGCTCATGCGCGAGTCCGCCGCGGCCGGCGCGTTCGCCCGGTACGGCTCGGCCGCCGAGCTCGCCGCCGCGTTCTCGCTGCCCGAGCAGGCCCTCGCCGAGACCCTCGCCGCCTTCCGCGCGGTCTCCGTCGTCGAGGACCCGTCCGGCTTCGACCACGGCCCGCTCGAGTTCCCGCTGCTCGCCGCCTGGGTCACCCACGGCATCCTCACCACCCAGGGCGGCCTCGTCGTCGACACCACCGGCCGCGTCCGGCACCGCGACGGCGGCCCCATCGCGAACCTGTACGCCGGGGGCGGCTCGGCCTGCGGCATCTCCGGCCCCTCCGCCGAGGGCTACATGTCCGGCAACGGCCTCCTCTCCGCCCTCGGCTTCGGCTGGATCATCGGCGACCACCTTGCCGGCGGCGGCCTGAAGGCCGCGTGACGTCTCAGGAGAAGTGACCATGCGGAACGCCGAACCCCCCGTCGAGCGGCTGATCGCCGAGAAGGCGGTGAGCCTGCGGTTCGAGGATCTTCCGGAGAACGTGGTACGGCTGGCGAAGGTCGCGGTCACCGACACGATCGGGGTGGGCCTCGCCGGGACGCGGGAGCCGGTCGCGCGGGCCGCCGCAGATCTGGTGACCTCGACCACCGAGGCGCCGGGGTCGGCCACGGTGTGGGCGACCGGGTCCGGGTCGGCGCCGCAGGGCGCCGCGTACGCCAACGGGGTGGCCTGCCACGCGCTCGACTGGGACGACTACATGCACCCGATGCACGGCCACTGCAGCGCGGTGCTGCTGCCGGTGTGCTGGGCGCTCGCGGAGAGCGGGGACGCGGACGGGCGGCGGTTCCTGGAGGCGTTCGTCGCCGGGTACGAGGTCAACGGGATGCTGGGCCGTGTGCTGGCCACCCCGCACTACGAGAAGGGCTGGCACTCCACGAGCACGATCGGGGTGATCGGGGCGGCCGCGGCGGCGGCGCGCATGCTCGGGCTCACCGTCGACCAGACCGCGCACGCCCTCGGCATCGCGGCGTCGCACGCGAGCGGCATCCGGGTGAACTTCGGCTCGATGACCAAGGCGCTGCACGCCGGCCACGCCGCCCGCCAGGGGGTGACCGCCGCGCTGCTCGCCCGCCGCGGGGTGACCGCCTCGGCCGAGTGGCTGCTCGGCCCGAACGGCTACCTCGCCACGTACGGCGGGCAGATGACCCCGGCCGAGGCCGCCGAGTCGATCCGCGCCCACACGTTCGACACGTTCGTCATCGAGGGCCCGGTCGGCCTGGTGCAGAAGCCGTACGCGTGCTGCGGCAGCAGCCACGCCGCGGTCGAGGCGACGATCGCGCTCGTCGAGGAGCACGACCTGACCCCCGAGCGCATCGACGCGATCGAGGTGCACGTCGACCCGCTGCTCAACAAGACGCTCATCCACCACGACGCGGCGAACGCGCTCGAGGGCCGGTACTGCCTGGAGTACACGATCGCGGTCGCCGCGGTGGACCGGGCGGGCGGCGCGGCGCAGTTCAGCGACGAGTCGGTGGGCCGTCCCGAGGTGCGCGCGCTGATGCCGAAGGTGCGCCGCATCGCCGACCGCCGCAACGGCCCGGAGGCCCGGTTCGCCGCCGAGGTGGTGATCCGCTCCGGCGGCCGGGAGTACCGCCGCTTCCAGGAGCACCAGCCCGGCCACCCGAGCCACCCGCTCACCGAGGCGCAGCGCGCCGCCAAGTTCGCCGCCGCGGTCCGCCCGGTGCTCGGCGACCGCGCCGACGAGCTGCGCCTCCGGACCGCCGACCTGGAGCACGTCACCGCCTGGCGCGAGCTCGCCGACCTCATCCTCCTCCCCACGGCGGTGCCGGCCTGACCGGCCCGCGACTCCGCCGCACCACACGGCCGCCGGGGCACCCCGCCCCGGCGGCCACCTCTTTTCCGGGCCGCCGACGCGCGTGACACGTCGATGGCACGCCATGCCACATCGGCGCCACACGCATGCCGCACCGGTGCCACGCCCATGCCGGCAGCCGGAGGCGGCCGCGCCGCATCCGTGACACACCCGTGCCACGGCATGCCACGCGCGTGCCGTACCGGGCGTGCCGCACACGCGAACGCCGGTGTCCTCGGCCTCGGGACACCGGCGTTCCGGCCGGTACGGCTCAGCCCTTCGCGGAGCCCGGCGTGGCCTCGGGGGAGCCGAAGTACGCGTTCTGCAGCAGCGTGCCGTCGGCGAGCCCGGCGACGTCGCCGGTGTACACGGCGCGGCCGTTGGCGAGCACCACCGCCCGGTCGCAGATCCGCAGCGCGGCCGAGAAGTTCTGCTCGACCAGCAACACCGGGGTGCGCCCGGCAATTTGCCGCAGCGCCTCGTACACGGTCTGCGCGACCAGCGGCGACAGCCCGAGCGACGGCTCGTCGAGCATGATGAGCCGCGGGTTGCCGACGAGCGCGCGGCCGATCGCCACCATCTGCTGCTGGCCGCCGGACAGCGTCCACGCCATCTGGTGCGGGATCTCCCGCAGCGCGGGGAACAGGTCGAACACGTCGTCCACGGTGTGCCCGCCGCCGCGGCGGCCCTGCGCGGTCATGCCGACCTGCAGGTTCTCCAGCACGGTGAGGTTGCCGAACAGCCGCCGCCCCTCGGGCACGTGGATGAGCCCGAGCCGGGCGATGCGCTCGGGGGACATGCCGCGCAGGCTGACCCCGTCGAAGACGACCTCCCCCTCATGCGGCACCAGCCCGGAAACGGCCTTGAGGGTGCTCGACTTGCCCGCGCCGTTCGCGCCGAGCAGGGCGAGGGCGCCGCTCGACGCCATGGCCAGATCGAGCCCGTCCACGGCGACGGTGGTGCCGTACCGGACCCGCAGTCCCGAGATGCTCAACATGCTCATGTCCCCAGGTAGGCCTCGATGACGGCGGGGTCCTGGAAGACCCGCTCGGGTGGGCCGGACGCGATCAGCCGCCCCAGCTCGAGGACGTCGATGCGGTCGCAGATCCGGCTCAGGTACTCGATCTTGTGGTCGACGATGAGCAGCGAGACGCCCTGCTCGCTCACCGACCGCAGCAGCTCGGCGAGCCGGTTGGTCTCCTCGGCGTTGAGCCCGGCCGACGGCTCGTCGAGCGCGATCACCGCGGGCTCCCCGGCGAGCGCCCGCGCGATCTCCAGGTACCGGGCCTGGCCGTACGCGAGCCCCTTCGCGGGCCGGTCCCACATCCCGTCGAGCCCCACCGTGGCCAGCGCCCGGCGCGCCCGCTCGGTGCGTTCGTGCTCGTCGCGGAGCATGCGGCGGCGGCCCAGCGTGGCGCCGAGGAACCCGGTGCGGCGGAACCGCTCGCCGGACAGCATCACGTTCTCCACGCAGGTGAGGTCGTCGAACACCTGCGGGGTCTGGAAGGTACGGCTCAGCCCGGCGGCCCGCACCTTGAGCGGCCGGCCCATCGGCACCGGCACGCCGCGCAGCGTGAGCGAGCCGGTGGCCGGGACGATGCCGCAGATCGCGTTGAGGAAGCTCGTCTTCCCGGACCCGTTCGGGCCGACGAGGCCGACCACCTCGCCGCGGCCGAGGCGCAGCGACACCCCGTCGACCGCGGTGTTGCCGCCGAATTTGACCCGGATGTCCGTCGCCTCAAGCATGCGTCGTCACCCCGCTCGACCGGCCGCCGCCGCGGCGGCGGTGCCGTACCTTCCCGGCGAGCCACGCCACGCCGCCGACGATGCCGTTGGGGAAGAGCACGATCGTGGCGAGCAGGAGCAGCGAGTAGACCACGGTCTCGTACTCCTTCACCGGCCGCAGGAACTCCGGCAGCCAGGTGAGGAAGAACGCGCCCGCGACCCCGCCCCACATCGAGCCGACCCCGCCGAGCAGCAGCATCAGGTAGAGGTTGATCGCCACGCCGACCTCGAACGCCTCCGGCGCGATCGTGCCGAGCGAGTGCGCCTGCAGCACCCCGGCGAGCGCGCCGAGCGTTGAGCCGTAGGTGAACAGGGTCATCGCGCTGCGCCGCGGGTCGATGCCGTTCGACTCGGTGACCTGCGGGATCGCCTTCACCGCGAGCGCGTGCCGGCGCAGCGGGGAGCGCTCCAGCAGCACGCTGAGCAGCAGCACCACCCCGAGTACGGCGAGCAGGAACCAGAAGATCTGCCCGGAGGTGGCGAACTCGTACCCGGCGACGCTCGGCGGGGCGATGCCGTACAGCATGCCGCCGCCGGTCGGCCCGGCGGTGACCTCCCAGTTCCGGAACACCAGCACGGCGATCTCCGCGAACGCCATCGCGCCGATCGCGAAGTACATGTGCTTGGCGTCGCGCAGCAGGAAGGCGAGCAGGTACGCGAGCACCGCCGCGACGATCAGCGCCACCCCGGCGGCGAACACGAACCCGTGCTCGGGGGTGAGGATCGCCGAGGTGTACGCGCCGATGCCCATGAACGCCGCCTGGGAGAAGGCGAACATGCCGCCGAGCTGGTAGGCGAAGTAGAGGCCGACCGTGGCGACCGAGGCGGTCAGCGCGGTGTTGAACACGCTGATCTGGTACATGTTCCCGGTGTTTCCGGCGCCCGCGAGCGCGATCACGGCGAGCACGACGGCCACGGTCAGGTAGTGGCGCCGCCCGTAGACCGGGGGCAGCCCGCCGACGGCCGCGGCCCGGCGCCGGCCCGGCGCGGCCGTACCGGTGCGCCGATCAGAGGCGAGCACGGGCCTCACCTCCGAACAGTCCCTCGGGCCGGAAGGCGATGATCAGCAGCATGGCGGCGAACGGGAACACCTCCCGCCAGTTCGTGGAGATGTAGCCGCCGCCGAACTGCTCCACCAGGCCGAGCAGTACGGCACCGGCGACCACGCCGCCGAACCGTCCGAACCCGCCGATGATCGCCGCCCCGAACGCGAACAGCATCGGCGACAGCCCCATCTCGGGGGTGAGCGCGGCGACCGGCCCGAGCAGCGTGCCCGCGAGCCCGGCCATCGCGCTGGCGAGCGCGAACGTGATGATCGACAGCCGGTTCACCGGGATGCCCTGCAGCCGGGCGGCGTCCCGGTCGAACGCGAGCGCGCGCACCTGGCGGCCCATGCGGGTGCGGTTGAACGCCCAGGACAGCGCGGCCACCGCGATCGCGCAGACCACGATCACGAACAGCGAGTGCTTCGGCACCGGGGCGCCCAGGATCTCCACGGTCTCCAGGCCGAACGGGCTCGCCAGGCTGCGCGGCTCGGCGTCGTACCACAGCACGATGAGCCCGACGAACGCGAACCCGCCCGCGAGCGTGGACAGGAACACCGAGTCGACCGGCCGGGAGCGCAGCGGCGCGTACGCGAGACGTTCCAGCCCGACGCCGACGAGGGCCATCACGGCGATCGACAGCAGGTACGCGGCGACCAGCGGCAGCCCGAGGTCGGTGGAGGCCCAGAACGCGAGGTACGCGCCGAGGCCCACGAGCCCGAACTGGGCCGCGTTCACGATCCCGGTGGCCTTGTAGAGGATGACGATCCCGAGGGAGACGAGGGTGTAGATCGCCCCGAGCGTCAGGCCGCTGAACAGCAGCGCGACGAAGTTGCTCATCGGATCTCCGTTCCGGCCGCGCCGGGGGCCGGCGCCCGTCCGGCACGGCCGTCCACGTGGTGCGTCATCCCTGCTTGCGGCCGGTCCCGGCGAGCTCCGCGGCGGTGTACCGGGCCAGCTCCTTCGGCTCGCCCTTGGCGTAGGAGATCACCACGGCCTCGTGCATCAGCTCGTGCCGGTCGTCGGACTTGTACGTCGAGGCGCACATGGTGTTCTGCGAGAGGGTGAGCGTCGTCAGCGCCTCGGCGATCTTCGCGCGGTCGAGCGAGCCGGCCGCCTCGACCGCCGCCTTGGCGAGCTGGACCGCGTCGTACCCGGACGCGGCCGACGCGTCGGCCACCGCGTCGAACCGGGCCTGGAACCGCTTGGCCCACTCCTGCACGTGCGGCCGGGTGTCGGCGGCCGGGTCGCAGGAGGACATGCCGATGAGCGAGTCGCGGTTCTCCACCGGAACCAGGCCGAGGGTGTTCACGATGCCGACCGCGCTCGGGCCGAGGTGCGGGATGTCCCCCATCCCGTTCTGGTAGGCGGTCTTGGTGGCGAGCGCGAACTGGTTGGGGAAGCCCCAGTCGACGATGGCGTCCGCGCCGCGCATCGCGAGCAGCTCGTTGGTGAGGTCCTTGGCGTCCTGCGGGTACAGCTTGCTGTCGATCACCTCGACCCCGGCCGCCTGGAACTTCTCGGCGTACAGCGGCAGCGCGTTCTGGCCGAAGTCGGTGTTGAGGCCGAGCAGCCCGACCTTCTTCACCTTGACCTCCTTGATCAGGTACTCGGCCGCGGCGTGGATCTGCTCCGGCATCGGGGTGACCACGCGGAACGTGAGGTCGCCGCCGAAGCTCTCGTCCTTCGCCACCGCGGTGGAGGAGGCCATGTTGAGGTGGACCACCCCGGCACGCTGGTAGATCGGGGCGGCCGCGTTCGTCTGGATCGCGGTCGGGCCGCCGATCACGACGTCGACGCCCTCGGAGACCGCGAGCTGGGCGGCCGACGCGGACTTCTGCGCGTTCAGCGCGTCGTCGTACTCCTTCAGCTCGATCTTCTGGCCGTTGACGCCGCCCGCCGCGTTGATCTCCTCGACGGCGAACCGCACTCCGTTGACGTACGGCGCCTGCGACTGGGGGCCGGTGAGCGCGAACACGGAGCCGAGGACGAGCGGGCGGTTCGCGCCGTCGCCCTCCGCCGCCGTGCCGGTGCCGCCGCCGTTGCCGCAGGCGGCGCAGACGATGGCGCTGAGCAACGCGCCGACCCCTGCCTTGAGGGCTCTCTTCCGGTTGGCGAACCTGTCTGCCACGGTTTCCACTTCCTCTTGCGTGCGGACGTCCCGGCCGCGATGGCGAGGGGCCGACGACGCTCTCTCGTGACCTGTGGGGAGGGGTGCCGGACGCGGTGCCGTACCGCGTCCGTGTGCGGGTGTGCGGCCGGTCAGTCCGGCCAGACGATCGTTTCCGACCACCTGCCGGCGTCGGCGGGCAGCCAGCGGTCGTACAGGTGGCGGAACGGCTGGTGGCGGTAGAACTCGAGGCCGTTGGACCCGACGCGGCGCGGCGCGGGCTCCGCCTTCCGCCCGCCCGAGCCGGTCTTCAGCCGCAGGTGCCAGTGCGCGTCGTACACCGCCTGGTCCCGCCACAGCTCGAGCAGCAGGAAGTGCTCGGGGTACTCCACGCTCTGCGCCCGCAGGTACTGCAGGCAGCCGGGCTCCCGCCGGGTGGCCCGCTCGTCGGCGACGAGCGCGGGCAGCGCGGCCTCCGGGTCGGCGAAGCTCGACTGGATGATGATCCGCACCGCGCCCGCCGCCGGCCAGTGGATCCGGGGCGGCTCGCCGGCGAACCGGTCCGCCACCCACACTCGGTCGAGGTGGAACCGGGCGTGGCGGTAGAACTCGGAGGGCTCGCCCTCGGGCGCGTCCGGCCGCACGGACGCGTGGACGAGGTCGTCGCCCGGGTCGGCGAGCACCTTCGCCCAGTGGCGGTCGTGGTCGCGCTGGTCCGCCCAGAGCGCCACGAGGTAGAGCGCGCCCGGGTCGGAGATGGCGCGGTAGCACTCGGCCTCCAGGCAGCCCGGCCGCTCCCGCAGGCGCCGCGCGTACCCGGCCGCCGCCGCGGGGTCGGTGCCCGCGGGCAGCGGGTGCAGGGCTCGGATGGCGGTCATGGTCGTCCTTCGCTGGTACGGCAGGGCGGGCGGCGGGCTAGTAGAAGAGGCTGAGGTTCTTGACGAGCAGGGTCGCCATGTCGAACACGACCGTCCGCCTGGCGATGCGGTAGCCGTACCGGGTGTCGGCCCGCCGGATCAGGTCGTAGCGCTTGCCCACGACGTGGTCGACGTCCCGCTCGCCGCGGGTCCGGTAGACGTAGAAGCTCGACTCGACCGCGTACTCGTCCGGGTTCTCGGTGGCCCCGACCCGGATGTTGGTGATCAGGTGCCGGGTGCGCGACGGCGGCTCCTCGGCCCACGCCATGTGCGTGTAGAGCCGGTCGACCCGCTGCACCAGCTCGGCGTACCCCTCGTCGAAGTAGGCCGACTCGCCTGGCGGGGCCATCTCCTTGCGCCGCTCCCGGTAGAGCCGGTTCTCCCGGGTGGGCGCCCAGTAGTGGATCTCGGGGTCGAGCAGCTCCAGCCACTCGCGGAACTCCCAGCCGTCCAGCAGGTCGGCCTCGTCGAACAGGAACCGCTCGATGTCCCGCTGCACCTCGACGGGGACGGCGGTCCCGGCGGCGCGCTCGGAAACCAGAGGCATGATCGCTCCTTGGGTCTGGGGTGCTCGGGGTCAGCGGTCCGCGGCCTGCGCCTCGCGGCTCTTCTTCAGCTCGACGATCTCCGGCCAGGACAGCCCGGACATCAGGTCGGCGTAGTGCCGGTACATGCCGCGCGCGCCCTCGTCGGCGTAGCAGTGCGGCACGGTGACGCCGGGGAATCCGTCCACGTCCCGGCGGGCCCGGCCGAGCTGCATCGTGTAGAGCAGCGGGTTCCTGCGGGCCATGTAGCCGCGCAGGATGCGCTGCTCCTCCAGCCAGTTCTCCGCGTCGTCCTGCTCGAACATGCCGCCCGGGCTGAACGTGCGCAGCACCTCGATGCGGTACTGCTCCTTCACCTCGGGCGGGGCCACGACCGGCACGAAGGTCCAGGCCCAGATCTCCATCTCGTGCGGGCCGCGCGGGTGGGTCACCCGCATGGTCCCGTTGTTGAGGAACATGAAGGTCGGGAAGATGTTCGCGTGCCCGCGCACCGCCGCGGCCCGCACCTCGCCGAGCCGCTCGGCCACCTGCGGCTGGGTCTCGTTCTCCCACGCCGCGATCACCGGGTTGCGGCTGCTGCTCGAGGTGGTGTCGAACCAGCCGGCCCCGTGCCCGTACGGCGAGCTGAACTGGTGGCCGCGCCCCTTGGCGTACCGCTCGGCGCCGTTGTCCGCGCCGGGCCGCTTGAGCACCTGGACGGCCGAGGCGTGCGACACCTCCGCGTGGTACATGTCGCTCGCCGGCTGCTCGGCGTTGAACTTCCAGTTGCACGGGATGACCCACTTGTGCAGGGCGATCGCCTCGAGCCCGCCCTCGTACCGGTCGATGTAGGCGTCGAAGTACCAGGCCATCTCGCCCAGGTACTCCTCGAACGAGGGCGCGGTGGTGTCCCAGGTGCCGAAGATGAAGCCCTTGTAGTTGGCGAGCCGCGGCACCTGGATCGGGCCCCAGTCCTTCTTGTCGAACACCTCCGGGTCGTAGGCCTCCTCCTCGTGCGGGACGTGGATGAGGTTGCCCGCGGTGTCGTACGTCCAGCCGTGGAAGGAGCACATGAAGCTCTTGGCGTTGCCCCGGTCGGCGCGGCAGATGCGCATGCCGCGGTGGCGGCACTGGTTCATGAACGCCCTGACGGAGCCGTCCCGCTGGCGGACCACGAGCACCGGATCCTCGCCCATGTAGTTCTGGATGAAATCCCCCGGTTTGGGGATCATCGAGTCGTGGGCGAGGAAGAGCCAGGACCGCCCGAACACCAGCTCCAGCTCCCGCTCGTAGATCTCCTGGCTGGTGAAGATCTCCCCCCGGATCAGTCCCCGATCCGCGTCGATGTACTGCGAAACGTCAACGGTCATGGCACGGCTCTTTCCTGATCTTGCGGAGATTTGGAACGTTCCGGGCTGAACGGGACACTCACCGGGACGCGGTGATGGCGGCGAAGTCGATGTAGTAGGCGGGCGCCGCGAGCTCGGGGTCGGGCCTCTCCCGGCGCAGCACCCCCTCGACGATGAAGCCGCCGAGCGCCGCCCAGGTGTCGTAGTAGCAGAACGCGGTCGCCCCGCCCATGAGGTCGGCGCCCATCACCGTGGGCACGCCGATGCCGGCGAGCCACCGCTGGGTGCGGTCCCAGGCCTCCGGGTCGGTGTCGATGTGGAGCAGCATGTGGTGCACGCCCTCGCCCCACAGGTCGCGGAACTCGCGGTTGTAGTGGCTGGGCCCGAAGGTCGGCTGGATCACCTCGAAGCCGAAGTCGGCGAACGGGGTCAGCCCGGTGAAGTACTCGTGCTCCACCGGCGCGCCCCGGTAGAAGGCGTTCTCCAGCAGGCCGGGCTCGGTTCGCCAGTCCCGGATCGCCCACCGCTCCACGCCGAGGATCTCGTGGTACCGCGGCAGGGTCGCCATCAGGTCGTGGACCACCACCCCGAAGTGCGACACCCCCGACACCGGCAGCGGCCCGACCCCCTCCGGCCGGGTGTACGTCCCCGAGTGGTCCCACACCTCGTCCGGCGGCAGGTCGCCCAGGTCGGCCCCTGCGTCGCCCGGCACCCGCACCTCGACGAGGTAGCCGCCGAGCGCCTTGCGGGTGTCGACGAAGTGCCGCCGCACCCGCCCGTCGACGGTCATCGAGGCGGCGATCCCGATCCCCCGCTCGGCGAGCCGCCGCCGGGTGTGCTCGAATGTCTCCTCGTCCTGTACGGCGAGCGCCAGGTGGCTGATCCCCTGCCCGCGCACGAACCGGAACTCCTGGAACGGGCTCTCCCCGGTCAGCGGCTGCACCAGCTCGAACGTGACCGGCACCGAGAGCGGCCCGGCGAGCGGGTGGTCCGATCGCGGCGGCACCGTCGTGGTCCCGGTCGCGGTACGGAAGCTCGGCGTCACCGGCCGGCCGTACGCCAGCGTGTCGCCGAGCCGTACCGCGTCGAAGTGGCGAACCTCCCACCGGTCGATACCGAGGATCTCCGCGTACCTGCGCGTCGCCGCCTCGAGGTCCTTGACCACGACGCCGACGGAGTAGAGGCGATCCACCGGCAGCAAAGCGCCCACTGCATGACCTCCAAGGTGACTGGTCACGGCGGCCCGAGGCCGGGCCGTATCTCCGGCCGGTCGTCAACGGGGCTCGGCGCGGAGAACCCCGAACAGATCTCGATCTGGCGTGCGCTGTGGCGCTGTCGCTGGTCCGAACCGTCTCGCCCGTTTCGCCAGTTGGGCGGAACGGCCGTGCCGCCACTTTCACGTATCGCGGCGCACCCGCCAAGGCCTCACGTTCCGCCCATCAGAACGCAATGTTGGACGAATCACACCGATCAGCCGAAGAGTGTGCCGCAGGAAGGACCGAGCCCCCGGCGGTGTTGGTCGCGGTGAAGGCCGGTCCGGGAACGGGTGAAACGGAGGCGACGTGAGCGACCGGGAGACGTACGCGATCGTGGGTGCCGGGCTCGCCGGCGCACGGGCCGCCGAGGCCCTGCGCGGCGCGGGCTTCGGCGGACGCATCGTGCTCATCGGCGCCGAGCCCGACCTCCCGTACGACCGCCCGCCGCTGTCCAAGGAGGTGCTGACGGGGTCGATGCCGCCCGAGCGCACCCGCCTGCGCTCCGCCGAGGAGTGGGCCGCCGACGAGATCGACCTCTACCTCGGCACCCGGGTCACCCGCCTGCTCCCCGCCGAGCGCAGGCTCCTGCTCGCCGAGTCCACCGGCCGCACCGGCTCGCTGCGGGTGGACAAGGTGCTGTTCGCCACCGGCGGCCGCCCCCGCCGCCTCGCCGTACCCGGCGCGGACCTCGAGGGCGTGTCCCACTTCCGCACCCTCGCCGACGCGCTGGCCGTCCGCCCCCACCTGGTGCCCGACGCCCCCATCGTGGTGGTCGGCGCCGGCTTCATCGGCGCCGAGATCGCGGCCTGCGCCCGCCAGTCCGGCTGCCAGGTCACCGTGCTCGAGATCGCCGACGTCCCGCTACGCCGCGTCCTCGGCGACGAGATGGGCGCCCGCTACGCCCGCTACCACCGCGAACGCGGCGTCGACCTCCGCCTCGGCGTCAACGTCGACCGCATCGAGGGCGACGACCGCGTCCGCGCCGTCGTGGCCACCGACGGCACCCGCATCGAGACCTCCTGCGTCATCGTCGGCATCGGCATCGAGCCCGACCTGGAGGTCGCCGCCGAGGCCGGCGTGGCCACCGCCGACGGCATCCTCGTCGACGAGTACTGCCGCACCTCACTCGAGAACGTGTACGCCGCGGGCGACGTCGCCAACGCCCCCAACCCGTACCTCGGCCGCCGGGTTCGCCTGGAGCACTGGCAGAACGCCCAGAACCAGGGCATCGCCGCGGGCCGTTCGATGGCCGGGGCCGCCGAGCCGTACGGCGAGGTCCCCTGGTTCTGGTCCGACCAGTTCGACCTCCGCCTCCAGCTGGCCGGCCACATCTCCCCCGACCACAAGATCGTCTACCGCGGCGACCCCGACTCCGCCTCGTTCTGCGCCTTCTACCACCGTGACGGCGTCCTCCACGCCGCCCTCGGCATCAACCGCCCCCGCGAAGTTCGCGCCGCCATGCGCCTCATCGCCAAGCGCACCCGCGTCGACGTCCACGAACTGGCCGAGGAAGGCCGCGACCTCCGCAAACTCACCCCGCTCCCGGCCTGACCCGGCGACACCGGACCTCGCCGGCCAACCTCATACGTGAACGGCGCGGCCCTGGCCGAACAAGCCAGGACCGCGCCGCCACATCCACGTCTACGAGATCCACGTCTACGAGCGCCGCCGCCCCGCCGAGCCATGGCGGCACTCACCTACGGCAGGCGAAACACCTGTCGGCCGACAGGCACGGCCGGAGCACTAATAAATTGTGATTCGCTCCACCTTGATAAGGGTCTGCGGAATCGGGTCGCCCCAGGACTCGTACTTGTCCAGATAGATGACCCCGGGCGTACCCGTGCCGTTGTCCGAGACGTAGTCGATCCGCACCCTGTTGTTTCTCGACT
The DNA here is from genome assembly GCF_006716785.1 of Thermopolyspora flexuosa. Lineage (NCBI taxonomy): Bacteria > Bacillati > Actinomycetota > Actinomycetes > Streptosporangiales > Streptosporangiaceae > Thermopolyspora > Thermopolyspora flexuosa. Next base: position 5,193,174 of record NZ_VFPQ01000001.1, read on the forward strand.
CGATACGCCAGGTGATGTAGATCTCGACGTCGAGCGACCCCGATCCCGCGTAGCAGAAGATGTGATGGGCATTGATTTTGACGGCCTGCGCCCCTTCTTCACCAAAACACGAGACCATACTGGTCGCGGACGCCGGCGCCGGCACGCCCATCACAAGCCCACCGGCCGCCACCGCGGCAACCGCCAGCTTCTTCCAGACTCTCACGCTCTCCCCTGCTCGTCGCTGCCGGCCGATCCGGCCCACGGGACACGACAAAAACGCCCGGGAATGCCCGGATCACGTAACCAGCGGCAATATAAACAGGGCAAATTTACGCGGTCAAGTCAGTCAGAGCCGCTTGTTTCACAACCCAAAAATGCAAGCCGTGACGCCGCGATCTCGTGACGTCACCCGTGGGTGGCTACGCGGCGTGGCAGGGCGACCCCCAAAACCCCGTGAACAGCGGAAATCCGCGAGCACGGCCCGCGCCCGTTGGATCGCCCCGCCACCCCGCCGCCGTACACCGCTAACGATTTCTCACAAATTTTTAAGGATTCTCGTCACAGCGCGCAGTGACCGGCGAGCCAAGAAAGATGCCACCCTGGCACACCCAACACGAACACCCGGCCCACCGATCGCCCGCGACCAAGGGCACCCCGAGGACGGGACCCACACCCCATGACCGATCACGTCCACCCAGCCGCCGACGTGGCCGCGAGCCGCGACACTCTCCTACACGATGTCCGAGAGCGTGGCCGCGATCGATTCTGTGACCTCGACGTAGACCTCGCCGCCTTCCACCCGTACCGGGTAGGTCCGCAGGTCGACAGTGGCCGGAAGGCAGAGCGCGCGGCCGGTACGCAGGTCGAACTTGGCGAAGTGCCAGTTGCACTCGACGGTGCAGCCCTCGACGTACCCCTCCGCCAGCGAGGACTGGCCATGGCTGCAGGTGTCGTCGATCGCGTAGAACTCGCCGTCCACGTTGAACACCGCGATCGGCGGATCGACGTCCACCCTGACCCCCTCCCCACCCGGCTCAAGGTCGTCAACACTACAGGCCTTGATCCACGGCACCGCCACACCTCTTTCTCCACCGCAGCCGCCCGCCGCTCCCCACCTTGTGGCCATGGCCGCCCGGCTCGTCGATCCAGCCACGACCAGTCCGCAACGACCATCGCCCAACGGGGACGCCGGTGTTCGGCTCGCCGCTCATGCGGCAGCCTCAGCCTGCGCCCGAGGGCAAGGCCACGGCAACGCGAACGTCCCGACGAACGGAACACGCCTCTGCCTTCCGGACCAATCGGCGATGGACGCCAGAAGGCGTCAGCTCGAATCTCGAACGCCTTCCGGCTCGGCGTGATGCCTGGAGACACCGTGTGATCCAGCAGCGCCAGAGTGAGCTGCGACGGGCTAGGGAGTTAGCAGGGCCGAGGTTGGGAGGCGTCGTCGAAGAGGTCGTCGATATGAGCGGCATCCAGAGCGCGGCGTAGCCACAGGTCCAGCTGGTCTAGGTCAGTGCAGCTTCTGATCTGCCGCTCCCGCTCAGGGGGAACCTCGATGCCGCGGTGGCGGAGAACCGAAAGCACCGAGGACGCCTCTCCTGCGGCCTCGCCCTCACGGTAGAGGTTCTGCGCCCAAGGGCTGTGCTTTGGGACGTAGACGGACACGGTCTCCTCCAGAACCCGGCGGGCCTCGGGCACGGCCATGTCGACAGTGTAACCAAACAGAGACGTTGCGTCATCGGCGGGTAGCTTGTCGAGCATGCCGACGAAAGCTCTGGGGACCTCCTCGCGATGCCCGTGCGCCATCACCGACAGCACCGCCATCAGCGGATCCTTGAGCATTGCGTCAGAACTGGTCAACACGGGAATATCCCCAGGGCCGACGATCACAGGGTCCATGCTGACGCGCATGCAGCCGGCGCAGACCTCAACCGGCTTGGCGAATCGGACCGCTTTCGGGTCTGGGGTCAAGAAGATCACGTAGACGGGCTTGCGGGTCTCCAGCCAGAGGATCTCCGCGGCGGTCAGAGTCTGCCGCAGTTTGTCCTCGCTCATATTGGACTCGACTTCGACGATGGCCGAGTACCAGCGATCCTGTCGCGGGCCGCAGTAGATCACCGTGTCGGCGTGCAGTTCGCGGGAGATGCGGTCGCGCAGATCGCCAGGGCCAACGGACAGCTGACCACCTACGGGAAGGTCGACACCGCCAATCTCGCGTAGCAGGCGGATGGGCAGATCGGGATATTTTCGAATGAGTCTGTTCAAGGCGTCATGCCGTGAGGATGGCATGCGCGAAACGTTACCATTCAATTACTGATCGTTGTTCTCGGCTTGGCATACGAATCGGTTTCTGGACACCTGCCCGAGAGTGATTGGACACACTTTGCCCGCACTGCAATGAATCGCACACCGGTGACCAAGGAGCCAGATCAGCACATATCGTAAATATGTCACGAAAAAAATCAATCCCCACTCGGGGCACAAGCGAATAATCCTCGCATTCTAAACAGGAAAACCATAGCAAGGTCGACGCGCCCTAAAGAACTGGTTTTGAACAAAGTGGCGGCCGACCGGCGGAGCCGGATATCAGGTTGACCTGATAAGGGGAGGCTGTGGGCTGCGATGGATCAGGAACTCGCCGACCTGCTGGGGATCGATTTCAACGACCCCGACGTCCAGCGCGAGAACGAGGCGATCGAGCGCGACATGCGGCTGATCGAGTGCCTTGTCAGTCTTCGCAGGCAGCTCGGACTCTCGCAGGCCGAGGTCGCCGCGCGCATGGGACGGAGCCAGCCGGCCGTCTCCGACTTCGAGCGACTCGGCGGTGACCCGCATCTGTCGACGATCCGCCGCTATGCCCTGGCCATCGGCGCTGAGGTCATCCACATCGTCCGGCTGCGGGGTAAGGAGGAGTCGCCCACTCTCGCGCCCGCGGCAATGAACGTCCGCGTCGAAGGTCCCGGGACGGCCAACACGGGCAGTACGACCACCGGTCTTCCGGTCTACCGGGTCGCAATGGCCGGGAACGCCTGATGGAAGCCTTCATCATATTGAGTGACGCGGCGCAGATCGATGCGTCGGGGAAAGTCGGTCTGCTGGGCGCGGGATGGACAATAACCGGGCCTAATGTACCGCCGATGGCCGTCACCGTTTTCTTGCGCGTTCCCTGGGAGGAAGCGGGACAGCGCCGTACTTTCAGGATCCGTCTTCTGGACGAAGAAGATCAACCCGTTTACAGGCCCGAAGCGACGAAGATCCGATCGAATTCACCGGTCAATTGCAGCTCGACGAGAAGCGAGCACTACCGGATGACGAGGTAAGACTGGTGGACATTCACGTGCCCATCTCCGTCACCGCGCATCTGCCTTCGCTACACGGAGGGCACCGGTATAGGTGGGTGTTCGAAGTCGAGGGGAAGGAGCTGGCATCCACGTCCTTCGTGGTACGCCGAGACGATACTGCGACGAATCCCGAGAAAAACGACAAGTAAGGGCGCAGACCGGGGCCGGCCGAGCTGAACGGCCGGCCGGATGCGTCTGGCGGGTCCGTTCCGGTACTACTGCCGGACCGAGATTCGGAGATATCGTCGAACAGGTCGTCAATGTGCGACGCGGTCAGAGCCCGCTGCAGCCACGCGTCCAGTCGTTCTAGGTCGTCACAGAACCTGATCTGCCGTTCCCGCTCAGGCGGGACCTCGACGCCTCGATGCCGGAGCACCGAGAGCACGGAGTTGGCCTGGCCTCTCGCGCGGCCTTGCCTGAGCCCTTCCGCTAACCCTCCGAGATGTCCGTGTTCCTTGCCCTGACGGTAGAGGTTCTGCGCCCAAGAACTGTGCTCGGGGACATAGGCCATCACGGTCTCCTCCAGAGTCCGACGGACCTCGGGGGGCGCCATGTCAACGCTGTAGCCGAACAATTCCGTCGCATCATCGGCGGGAAGGTCGTCGAGCAGCTTGACGAACGCCTCGGCGACCTCGCGGCGATGCCCATGCGCCATGGCCGAGAACGCCGCCCTCAGCGGGTCAGCAGCCATGCTCTTGGGGTCGCACAGTACAGGGATGTGACTTGGACCAACGATCACCGGATCGACGACGACCGAGACAGAGCCACCGCGCAGCTCCACCGGTCCCGAGACCCGCGATGCGCCGGGGTCGGGTGTGATGAACAGGAGGTGCACAGGCCGCCGGCCGGCCTCAACCCATAGGAGGGCGGCAGCGAGGGCCATCTGATGCAGTTTTTCCGCGGAGATCTCCGTGGCGACCTCGACGATGATCAAGTACTCGGCGTTCGGTTCTGGGCCGCTGAAGATGTTGATGTAGTCGCCCACCTCAACCGCAACGCGGTCATGCCACTCGTCGTAGACCGGGCTGAGCGACCCACCTGGTGGTATCTCTACTCCTCCTACCTCGCGCAACAAGAGGACGGGTAGGTGCGGGTAGCGCTCGATGAGCCTGTTAAGTGCCTCGTACTGCAAGCGCGGCATGCACACAACGTTATCAGTTGATTACGAACAGCTCTCCCGTTCTTGACACCACTGGAACCGAACCTGGTGATCAGCCTGCACCGCCCGTCCGATCCTGCTCCCTTGCCCGTTCAGAGGAGACCCTGTCGGCAGCGGGATCTACGTCGCCCCGCGGCCGGGTACGTCAAACGCCCGTCACCTGGCGCACCTCGGCCAGACCAGAGGCCGACGGCACGCTCGCCTGAGCCAACGCACAGTCGCGTCGGCCAAGTGCGGGCGGTCAGGCGGCTGCGGGTGTCACCAATGCCCGTAGTTCGCGGGCAGCAGGCAGCTCTCGCGCCTTATCGGGCAGGGCTGTGAGAACCTCCCCGACAAGGCGGCGGCGAGGTGGCGTCACCGGGAGAGACTGTGTGACGCGAACGGCGTGGCCGAGTCCTTCGGTCACCTCGTGATCCTGGATGAGGCACCACGCCTGGAGGAGTCCGATGTTGGCTCGCCCGCCGACCTTCTCCTCTGGGAGATCGGCGAGAGCCTGCTCCAACAAGGGCGCGGCGGCCTTGGCGTCTCCCAGCTTTGCGAGCGTCCACGCCTCTCCGGACTTGGCTTCCGCGGACGCCAAGCCCCAGACGGAGATGCGCTCGTCGGTCACGGTCGAAGGGAGCGCGGAATAGGTGTCCTTGAATTCGCGCAACGCCGCGCGAGCCTCTTCCACACGCCCGTCCTCGGCGAGCACTCGGGCACGAATCTTCTGCGCCTGCGCGAGGCCCAGAGACGGGTGGTTCCCGGCGAGCTGGACGGCTTCGTCGAGGAGGTTCTCCGTGGCGGTCCTCACGCGCTGCATGTAGTAGGACTCCACCGCCTCCTCGGCTCGCACCCACACGGCCAGGTCGCGGTCGCCGGAGGCGTCGGCGGCGGTACGAGCGGCGGCCCATGCTCGCCAGCAGGCCCGAGCACCTGCGATCAGGGGCAGATCCAATGCCAGGAACGCCGACAACTGCGCATACACGCGCAGCAGGGACGCGCGCTCGCTGGTGCCCGTGGTTCTGGCCAATTGTTTCGACAGGTCGCGGATGTCGGCGACGAGGTTGGCGGAACGCGAACCCGACAGATCGATCCATACACTCTGCGCGTAGTCCCAGGCGACTCGCTCCCAGTCATCGACATCACGGTCGGTTGGCTCTGCGGAGATCCGCGGCAACTCACCGGGCGTGAAGGTGGGAATAGCCGCTACTGGGCCGAGTACCGACAGGAGGCGAAGGAGGGAGCGACGTTCCATGTCGTCCTCGCCGAGGCTTGGGGAGTTTGCTGTGAAGGTACCCATCCGCAGCGGCATTGCCTGCCGGCTCCGGCACACCCTCTGATCACAGGCGAGCCGTTCTCCGTCCCTGGTTCGCGCTCAAGCCGCAGCCGCCGATACAAGCGTTCGTAGTTCACGAGCGGCGGGCAGGGCCTGGGCCTTTTCGGGGAGGGAGGTCAGGATCTCGCCGACGATTCGGCGCCGGGCAGGGGTGACGGGAAGTGACTGGGTGAGCTGAACGGCACGGTCGAGTCCTTCGGTCACCTCGCCGTCCTGGATCGCGCCCCACATGCGCACCAGGTTGATGTTGGTTCTGCCGCCCACCTTCTCCTGCGGGGAGGACGCGAGCGCCTGCTCCAGCAGCGGAGTCGCGCGGCCGACGTCGCCGAGTTTGGTCAGGACCCAGGCCTGACTCCATTGCACGTCCTCCGGCGGTTTTCCCCATACGGAGATGTGATCGTCTGTCACATGCGCCGGCAGGGCGGCGTACACCTCCTCCAGCTCGCCGAGAGTTCTCCGGGCGTCATCGGCTTTCCCCTGATCGGCGAAGATGCGGCTGTGGACGTCGAGCGCCTTCACCAACCCGATGCTGGGGCGACCGTCGGCGAGCGCGACGGCTTCGGCGACCAGGTTCTCCGTGGCGGAGCCCAGACGTTTCATGTAGTACGAGTCGGCCGCCTCCTCAGCCCGTACCCATACGGCCAGGTCCTTGTCGCCGGAGGCATCGGCGGCGGCGCGGGCGGCCGACCAGGCGCGCCAACAGGCGCGTGGGCCTGCGATCAGCGGAAGATCGAGCGCGAGGAACGCCGACAGCTGCGCGTACACCCGTAGCAGGGACGCACGCTCGGTGTTGTCCGCGGTGCCGGCCAGATCTCGGGATAGGTCGTGGATGTCGGCGGCGAGATCGGCGGATCGTGTCCCCGACAGATCGGTCCACACGCCCTGTGCGTAGTCCCAGGCGACCTGCTCCCAGTCGTCCGCGTCGCGATCGACCCATTCCCCGGTGATCTGCCGCAGGCGGACGTGCACGGCGTCGATCGTCGAGGCGGAAACGGCCGCGCCAGGGCCGAGGACCGAGAGGAGGCGAAGGAGGGCGCGACGCTGCATGTCGTCCTCGTCAGGGATCGAGGGATTTGCTGGGAACGTACCCGACAGGAGCTTGGACTCCCATTCGGTAAGGACCTTGTCGCGGGCGAGCAATTCGCTGAGCTGGATCAGAGCTCCGTTGGCCTGGTAGGCCACGTCGAAGAGCGGGATCAGGTCGGGTGGTACCGGTTGTTCGCCGCGTTCGATCCTGGCCAGGTGGCCCCAGGAGATCGGGAGCCGGGCGGCCACCTCGCGCAGGCCGGTGCGGCGGAAGGCGCGGAGGACCGCGCCGAAGAGCTGGGCGGAGGAGGGTCGGGGGGTCTGTCCGCTCATGCCGCCTCTCCGTAGGTGACGGTCGCGTGACACGAGTGGTCACGGATTTCGCTGCATGCGATTACAGAGCGTCTCCATGATGTCACTCGCAACCCCCTCGATGGTCGGAAACAGCGGCCATCGGTGCGCCAGCGGGAGCCGTACGGCCGCCCCCGTCGTACGGCTCCCGCCCTGAACGTGAAGTGGAGTACGGGTCATGGTGGACGTGGACGGCACGGTACGCCGACGCGGATGGCGATATGGGTCGACCGTGATCTCGGTCGGCGGTGCTCGGCGGGCCTCCGGCTGTGGGCCAGGTGTGGGTGTGGGGCGGCCATGACGGACGCGTGCCGGGATCAGCCGCCGCAGTGCGGCGATGCGGACGGGCTGCTGAACGCGAGCTGGACCTGGGAGCCCGAGGCCAGGTACGTGCGGGAGGCCCGGAAAGAGGCCGAGGCGACGCTGGTCTCGTGGGGCGTGAGCGGGCAGGACCTTGAGGATGTGATCCTCGTGTTGAGCGAGCTCGTGTCCAATGCGCTCGTCCACGGCAAGGGGGCCATCACGGTCACGCTCACCCTCGACCGCCACCGCAACACGCTGACCGGCGGGGTCACCGACGCAGGGCCGGACTGGCCACGTGAAACAACGTGCGAGAACGGGACCGCCGGGGAGGCCCAAGGAGGATCCGTTCGCCGAGAACGGGCGCGGGCTGTTCCTGGTCGGGCTGTTGTCGAACGGGTGGGGCGTGGCCAGGGAGTCCGATGGCACGCAGAAGACGGTGTGGTTTCGGCGCGAGCTGGCCTGAGGTGGCCCCGCCGTACGGCGAAGCCCGCGAAAGCACGGCGACGACGCCCAGGGCGGGGGTGTGCCGTGGGCGTCGTGCGTGCGCGAGGGGTTGCCTCGCCTCCCCATGGGGCACCGGACGTGGTGCCGGTGCGGGTCGCCGTCCCGATGGGGTCAGTCCTTTTTCTTGTCGTCCTCGGCGCGTTCCCGTTCGGCGACGAGCTGGAGGGCGATGTCGATGATCATGTCCTCCTGGCCGCCGACGTAGCCGGCCTCGCCGACGCGCTGGAGGATCTCGTGGGCGGGCACGTCGTACCGTTCGGCCGCCCGTTCGGCGTGGAGCAGGAAGCTGGAGTAGACGCCCGCGTAGCCCTGGGTGATGGCGCCGCGGTCGGCGAACGGCAGCCGCTTGAGGAACGGCTTGACCACCTCCTCGGCGGCCGCCAGAGCGCCCTGCACGTCGACGCCCGTCGGGATGCCGAGGCGTTCGAAGGTGGCGGCGAGGACCTCGGTGGGCGAGTTGCCCGCGCCGGCGCCGAGGGCGCACAGGGCGCCGTCGATCTGCAACGCCCCGCTCTGTACGGCGAGCACGGAGTTGGCGATGCCGAGCGAGAGGTTCTGGTGGCCGTGGAAGCCGACCTGGGCCTCGTGGCCGATCTCCTTCACCAGGGCGGCGATGCGCTCCTGGGCCTCGCCGAGCACGAGCGCGCCGGCCGAGTCGACGACGTACACGCACTGGGCGCCGCCGTCGACCATGATGCGGGCCTGCCTGGCGAGCTCCTCGGGGCCGATGCGGTGGGAGAGCATGAGGAACCCGACGGTCTCCATGCCGAGCTCGCGGGCGGCGGCGAAGTGCTGCAGCGAGATGTCGGCCTCGGTGCAGTGGGTGGCGATGCGGGCGACCGACGCGCCGGCGTCGTGGGCCTTCTTCAGGTCCTCGATGGTGCCGACGCCGGGCAGCAGCAGCACGGCGATCTTGGCCTGCCTGGCCTCGTCCACGGCGGCGGCCACGAGTTTGATGTCGTCCTCGAGGGAGAAGCCGTAGTTGAACGACGAGCCCCCGAGGCCGTCGCCGTGGCTCACCTCGATGACCTCCACCCCGGCCGAGTCGAGGGCGTGCACGACGTTGCGCACCTGCTCCTCGGTGAACCGGTGGGCCATGGCGTGGCTGCCGTCGCGCAGCGTGGAATCCGTGATCCTGACCTTCTGGGGCGTCATGCCGTCACCTTCCCGGACGCCTTGCGCATCGCGAGCTGCTCGCCGGTACGGGCGGCCGCCGCGGTCATGATGTCGAGGTTGCCCGCCCACGGGGGCAGGTAGTCGCCGTTGCCCTTGACCTCGAGGAACACCGCCACGCGGGCGTGGCCGTTCCAGATGTCGCGGGGCTCGTCGAACTGCGGCTCGGCCCGGAGCGTGTACCCGGGCACGTACTCGCGCACCTTGTCCACCATGCGGTGGATCGACTCGGCGATCGCGTCGGTGTCCGCGTTCGCCGGGATCGCGCAGAACACCGTGTCCCGCATGATCATCGGCGGCTTCACCGGGTTGAGGATGATGATCGCCTTGCCGCGCCCGGCGCCGCCGACCGACTCGATGGCCCGCGCGGTGGTCTGGGTGAACTCGTCGATGTTCGCCCGGGTGCCGGGGCCCGCCGAGCGGGAGGCGATCGAGGCGACGATCTCCGCGTACGGCACGGGCACCACGCTGGACACCGCGTGCACGATCGGGATCGTGGCCTGCCCGCCACAGGTGATCATGTTGAGGTTGGGCGCGTCGGACAGCTCGTCGAGGTTGACCGGCGGGCAGACGAACGGGCCGACCGCGGCCGGGGTGAGGTCGATCGCCTGAATCCCGGCCTCCTGGTAGCGGGGCGCGTTCGCCAGGTGGGCCTTGGCCGAGGTGGCCTCGAAGACCAGGTCGGGCAGGTCGTCCTGGGCGAGCAGCCAGTCCACGCCCTCGGCCGAGGCGGGCACGCCGAGCTCGCGGGCGCGGGCGAGGCCGTCGGAGTCCGGGTCGACGCCGACCACCGAGTGGACCGTGATCCAGTCGCTGCGCAGCAGCTTGATCAACAGGTCGGTGCCGATGTTGCCGGGGCCGACGATGGCGGCGGAGAGGGTCATGCCGCCTCCTTCGCGAACGCGATCGACACCGAGCCGATGCCGCCGAAGGTGGCGGTCACGCTGTCGCCGGGCCGTACCGGGATGGAGGCGGTGCACGAGCCGGGCAGCACCACGTGCCCGGCCTCCAGGGTCACGCCGCGCTCGCCGAGCACGTTGGCGAGCCACACCAGGGCGTTGAGCGGGGAGCCGAGTACGGCACCGCCGGCGCCGGTCTGCTCGAGCTCGCCGTTGCGGTGCAGCAGGCAGCCGGTGAGGGCGAGGTCGACGGCGTCGAGCCGTACCGGGCGGGTGCCGAGCACCACGCCGCCGCTGGAGGCGTTGTCCGCGATCGTGTCCGCGAGGGTGATCTTCCAGTCGGCGATGCGCGAGTCGATGATCTCCAGGGCGGGCAGCACGAAGTCCACCGCGGCGGCGGCCTCGGCCGCGGTCACCCCGGGGCCGCGCAATGGCCGGCCGAGCACGAACGCGACCTCGGGCTCGATGCGCGGCTGGAGGAACCGCCCGGCGTCGACGCGCGAGGCGTCCGCGAAGAACATCGCGTCGGTGAGGTGCCCGTAGTCGGGCTGGTCCACGTTGAGCTGGCGCTGCATCGCGGCCGAGGTGAGGCCCACCTTGTGGCCCTTGATCCGGGCGCCCCGGGCGAGCCACGCGTCCACCTGGGCGAGCTGGATCGCGTACGCGTCGTCGACGGTCAGCCCCGGGAACGTCTGGGTGAGCGGCGCGATCGGCGTGCCGGACGCGTACGCGTCGAGCAGCAGCGCCGCGGCCTTGTCCACGACGCCCGCGGGCGTGCGGACCTTGTCGTCGTCCATGCTGGTCCCTTCGTCGTCGTCCCGGGGATAGACCCTGGTGGGCGGGACCGGGCGCGGGCAACGAACGTGTCCCGCTCGACGGGACGCCTCCTGAAGTTTTGCCGGAAGGGGCCGAATAAAGTTAGGCGTGTCCTCCGCCATGACCAGCGACTCCTACCTGCACCGGGTCGTCCGGGTGCTGTCCGCGTTCCGGGCCGAGGACGACGAGCTCGGCCCGTCCGAGCTGGCCCGGCGCACCGGGCTGCCGAAGTCGACGGTGCACCGGATCATGCAGGCGCTCGTCGAGGAGGGCCTGCTGGAACGGCGGGGCCAGGAGGTACGGCTCGGCCTGCGGCTGTTCGAGATCGGCCAGCGGGTGCCGCGGCAGCGGGTGCTGCGCGACGCGGCCCTGCCGTACATGGCGGACCTGTGGGAGGCGACCCGGCAGACGATCCACCTCGCGGTGCTGGAGGGCACCGAGGTGGTGTACGTGGAGATCCTGCACGCGCCGGGCGGGCCGGAGTTCCCGTCGCGGGTGGGCGGGCGGCTGCCCGCGCACGCCACCGGGGTGGGCAAGGCGATCCTCGCGTTCTCCCCGCCGGAGGTGGTGCAGCGGGTGCTGGAGGCCGGGCTGTCCCGGATGAGCGGGCGCACGGTGGCCGCGCCCGGGCTGCTGCTGCGGGAGCTCGCCCGGATCCGGCGGGAGGGCGTGGCCTACGACCGGGAGGAGTCGGGGCCGGGGATCGTGTGCGCGGCCGCGCCGGTACTGGGGCGGGGCGGCGAGGTGCTGGGGGCGCTGTCGGCGTCCGGGCTGTCGACGCGGATGCGGCTGGAGCGGATCGCGCCCGCGGTGCACACCGCGGCGCTCGCGCTCTCCCGCACGCTCGGCCGCCGCGACCGGCCGTACCACACGGCGCAGCGGGCGCTCGCCGCCTGGTACGTGCCCGGCGTGGCCGAGCGGCCTCCCGACCGCCTGTGACGCACGGCGGCGTCAGGCCATGGCGGTGGTCTTCTCGGGCTCGGTTTGCCCGGCCTCTCCGGCGGCGGGCGGGGTGAACGGGGCGAACAGGGCGCCGAGCCGCGCCACGGTCTCCGGGACCACACGGTAGTAGACCCAGGTGCCGCGCCGCTCGCAGTCGATCAGCCCGGCGGTGCGCAGCACCTTGAGGTGGTGCGAGATCGTCGGAGCGGTGAGGTCGAACGCTCCGGCGAGGTCGCACACGCACACCTCACCCTCCGCGGCGGAGGCGATCATCGACAGCAGGCGCAGCCGTACCGGATCGGCGACGGCCTTGAGCGGCACCGCGAGTTCCGCGGCGTCGGCCTGCGACAGGGGCGCGCTCGTGATGGGAGCGCAGCACCGGTCCACTGTGGTGGCCATGACAGCTCCTGTTCGCGACTCACCCGGAATCATATCGGCGTTCGGGCGTTCCGGCCGTTCCCGCTTTCCCGCCCGGGCCGTTTGATGATCATGGGGTCGTCGCAGGAAGGGGCCGGGTCCGGGCGCGGCGAGGCGGCCCGCGTACCCATCGAGATGACGTTTCGCGGTATGGCGAGAATATTCCCGCTGAACGATCGGCAAGGAAGTCGTCAAGAAACTTTCACAGAATCGCACCCCGAACGGTGCGCCGCGGGGATTCAATTTGATATCGCGACGATTATCGCCATTATGGTGGATTCTTCGCTTGGCATGGAACGCCCGATAAGCCGCAGGGATTTCCTGGACGGCGTCGCGCTGTCGACGGCGACGACCCTGGTGCCCGGCCCGGGCGCCGGGCGGCCCGGCGACGACGTGGCGGTGGACGAGGAGCCCGGCCACGGCCGCCCGCCGGAGTGGCAGGGGCTGCAGGGGGACACCGCGGACGCGATGGCGGTGCCGCACGCGCTGCGCGACCGGCGGTTCTGGGAGCGGGCCGGCGCGCCCGAGGCCACCGGCGAGGAGTACGAGCTGGTGGTGGTGGGCGCCGGGATCAGCGGCCTCGCCGCGGCCTACCGGTGGTGGCGGGAGAACCCCGAGGCCCGCATCCTCGTGCTCGACAACCACGACGACATCGGCGGGCGCAGCCGCCGCAACGAGTTCCCGGTGGCCGGGCTCGTCGGGTACGGCGGGCCGCCCGCGCTGCCCTCCTCGCCCTCGCCGGAGACGGCCGAGCTGCTCGCGGACCTCGGCATCGAGCTCGGCACTGCCGAGGGCACGGCCGAGGGCGCGCCCGGGGCCGGGTGGGCCGGGCGCGAGCCGTACCGAGAGCTCGGCATGGGCGAGGCGGTCTTCTGCGACCGGGAGAGTTTCGGCACCGACCGGCTCGTGGCCTTCCGGCCGGGCTGGATCGACGAGCTGCCGCTGGCCGACGCGGCGAAAAGCGAATTGTCGGCGCTGTTCGGCAACCCCCCGGACTGGTGGCCCGCGGCGAGCGTGGCGGAGAAGCGGGCCCGGCTGGCGCGGATCAGCTACTCCGGCTTTCTCCGCGAAATATGCCGTGTTCATCCCGAGGTGGTGCGATTCTGTCACACGATGCCGGTGCACGACCGGTGCCGCACCAGCGACATGATCAGCGCGCTCGACGCGTTCGCGCTCGCCGACGACCACTCCTTCCCGGGCCTCGCCGGGCTGGGCATCCCGCGCCCCGGCGGCCACGGCCACGTGCAGCTGTTCCCGGACGGCAACCACGGCCTGGTCCGCGCGCTGGTCGGCCGCATGATCCCCGAGGCCGGAGGCCGTCCGGACGGCGGCGCCGTACCCGCCCGCATCGACTACGACCGCCTCGACCTGCCCGGCAACCGGGTGCGGGTGCGCCTCGCGAGCCCGGTCGTGCTGGTGCGCAACGACGGCCCGGCGGAGACCGCGACCTCGGCGACGGTCGGCTACTTCGACGGCGAGACGGTCCGGACCCTGCGGGCCGGGGCGGTGATCCTCGCCTGCTGGCACGCGATGATCCCGTACCTCGTCCCGGACCTGCCGCAGCACCGCCGGTCCGCGCTGCTGCGCACGGTGCGCGCGCCGATGCTGTACGCCACGGTGCAGGTGCGCGACTGGCGCGCCTGGCACGCGGCCGGGATCGACCGGGTGCGGTTCACCGGGGCCTACTGGTCCGACGTCCGGCTGCCCGCGGTGCCGCAGGCCGGCGAGCGGGCCGCCGTGGACCCCGGCGAGCCGGCCACCGTCCACCTGGTACGGCTCGCCGTGAAGCCGGACGCCGACCCGATCGAGGGCGCGGTGGCCGGGCGGCGGGAGCTGGCCGAGGTGCCGTACGAGCACCTGGAGTTCACCGTGCGCGACCAGCTCGCCCGGCTGCTCGGCCCGACCGGGTTCGACCCGGCGCGGGACATCCAGGCCATCACGATCAACCGTTGGGCGCACGGCGTGCCGCTCGGCGACGGGCTGCCCGGCGGCAAGCCGCCGTTCGCCTCCCCGCACGACGACCCGATCGAGGGCGACTGGCGGTTCGGGCGCATCGTGATCGCCGGCTCGGACCGGGCGCCGGAGGGCGGCGCGGACGCGGCGATCGCCGTGGCCGTGCGTGCCGTGGACGAGCTCACGCCCGCCCGCAGCCGGTGACCCCCGCCACCGGGCCCGACGCGGTGCCGTACCGGCGCCCGAGGCCGGTACGGCCAGGCGGCACGGCGGCTAGGCGGAGGTGGCGGCGAGGCTCGCCGCCCAGAGGCGGCGGGCGAGCTCCGGGTCGGTCATGTTCGCCGAGGCGCGGGCCGGGGTGGTCCGCACGAAGTACCGGCCGGGGTACGCGGTGCCGTCCGGGTGGGTGGCGAGGTGGACGAGCCCGCGCGCGCCCTCCTCCGGCGAGCGGGCGAGGCCGGGGATCATCATCAGGAACCGCATGTAGGCGGTGTCAGATGCGAAATTTGTCCTAATTATCCCTGGATGGAAGCAAGTGGGATAAATGTTCTTTCCCAGCCGGGCGAGATGGGCGGTGAAAAGCACGTTCGCCTGCTTGGAGTCGCCGTACTGCAGCCAGCCGTTCCACCACCTGCGCCTGCGGTCGAGGTCGTCCGGGTCGATCCGCCCGGTCCGTGCCGCCATCGACGCGGTCGTCACGATCCTCGCCCCGGACTCGTGCAGCCGGTCGAGCAGCAGCGTGGTCAGCAGGAACGGCGACAGGTGGTTCACCTGCATGATGAGCTCGTGCCCGTCGACGGTGGTCTGCCGCCGCGGCGTCATCACCCCCGCATTGTGGGCCAGAACATCGATCCGCTCGTAGCGGTCGAGCAGTTCCGCGGCGAGCTTCCTGACCTCGGCGAACGACGCGTAGTCGCAGGTGAGAATGTCGGGCCGGGACCCTGAGACGGACGTCACACGGTCCGCCGTGCGCTCGAGTTTCGCCCGGTCACGGCCGACCAGAACCACCGTGTGACCACGTGCGGCCAATTCCACCGAGGCGGCCGAGCCGATGCCGCCGGCGGCCCCCGTGATCACACAAATCATCGGGTCCTCCCGTACGCTAGAACCATTTCGGTGCTAACCTTTGTTCGATCTTTCGGAGGTGCATTTATCCCCATATATGCGGGCTGGACTCCCGCACCCGAGGAGCGGCTGATGCGTTCGAAAAACCGGTCGATTCGGTTCAAGGTCTTTATGCTGCTGCTCCTGCCGCTGCTGTCCCTCAGCGCGCTGTGGGGCTTCGTCATGAACCTCACCGTGGGTGACGGTCTCGCCCTGCTCCGTGCCAACACCCTCTACAACACGATCGGGACCACCAGTACCGAGCTCGGCGTCCAGATCATGAACGAACGCGCGCACTCGGCCTCCCTGGTCAGCAGCGGGCGCCGCGCCTCCCCCGAGCTCACCGCCCAGCGCGGCCGCACCGACGTCGCGCTCGCCGAGTTCCTGCAGGCGGCGCGGAGCGATGAGGCGACCCAGGCGATGAGCCCCGCCATGAAGGGGCCGGTGGACTCGATGATCCGCGAGCTCGACCGGCTCGACCGGATCCGGGCCGAGGTCGACAACGGCACCTCCGATCGTCTCGAGGTCGTGCAAGCGTACAGCCGGATCATGGATTCGCTGAATCGCGTGTACGACCAGCTCGTCACCGTCCCGGACCTCACCGTGTTCCGCCAGGCCGCCACGCTGCAGTCGATGGCGAACGCCCGCGAGCTGCAGTCCCGGCAGATCGCCCTGATCGAGGGCGCGCTCGTCGAGAACCGGCTCACCCCGGAGGAGCGGGCCGAGTTCGCCCGCCTCGCCTCCGTCCGCCGCTACCTGTACGAGCGGTTCCTGCCGATCCTCCACACCGACCTGCGGCAGCCGTACGAGCGGGTGTTCGAGTCCTCGGCCTACAAGCGGTACCTGGAGCTCGAGGACCGGATCGTCAACGCCAGCGGCATGGGCGACGGCCTGCCCGCCGCCGGCGAGTGGCGGTCCACGTCGAGCGCGGTGGCCGCGGCGCTCGACCGGGTGAACATCGGCTCCGGCGAGATCATGGCCGAGAAGGCCAAGGAGGCCGCGACCACGATCCTGCTGCGCATCGTGATCGCCGGTGGCGTGGGTCTGCTCGCGGTCGTCGCCTCGATCACGTTCTCGCTGCGGTTCGCCCGCCGCCACGTGCGCGACCTCGCCACGCTGCGCAACTCCGCGCTCGAGCTCGCCGACACCCGCCTGCCGCGGATCGTGGAACGGCTCAGCCGCGGCGAGGACGTCGACGTGGCCGCCGAGGCGCCGCCGATCAAGGCCGGCGACTCCCGCGAGGTCGCCGACGTCAGCCACGCGTTCTCGTCGGTGCAGCGCACGGCCGTCGAGGCCGCGGTCGGCCAGGCGAAGCTGCGCAAGGGCATCGCGCAGATGTTCGTCAACCTCGCCCGGCGCAAGCAGGCGCTGCTCAACCGCCAGCTCCAGCTGCTCGACTCGATGCAGCGCCGTACCACCGAGCCGGACGCGCTCGAGGACCTCTACCGCCTCGACAGCCTCACCACCCGGATGCGCCGCCACGCCGAGAGCCTGATCATCCTCTCCGGCAACACCCCCGGCCGGGCCTGGCGGCGCCCGGTGCCGGTGGTGGACGTGATCCGCGCCGCGGTGGCCGAGATCGAGGACTACCAGCGCATCCAGGTCTTCCCGGTCGGCGAGACCGCGGTGAACGGCACCGTCGCCGCCGACCTCATCCACCTGCTCGCCGAGCTCGTGGACAACGCCGCGAGCTTCTCGCCTCCGCAGACCACCGTGCAGATTCGCGGTGAGGAGGTCGCCAACGGCTTCGTGGTCGAGATCGAGGACCGGGGCCTCGGCCTCTCCGCCGAGGAGTACGCCGCGATCAACCAGAACCTGGCGAACCCGCCCGAGTTCGACCTCGCCGACAGCGACCGCCTCGGCCTGTTCGTGGTGGGCCAGCTCGCCAACCGGTACGGCGTGGCCGTCACGCTGCGGCCCTCGCCGTACGGCGGCACGACCGCGATCGTGCTCATCCCGCGCTCGCTGCTCGCCACCGACGCCGGGCCGGCCGCGATCGAGGGCACGGCCGTGAACGCCGCCACGGCCGCGCCGTACGTGCCGCGGCACTCGGCCACGCCCCCGCAGCCGGTCCAGGCGACCGTGGTCGAACGCAAGACCGGGCCCGACGCCGACGCGGGCAAGGCCGACGCCGAGGACGACCGCGCCAGGCGCGACCAGGCGGCCCAGGCGGGCACCGAGCAGAAGCGCGGGGCCACCGACACCTCGCCGTTCTTCACCCCGGCGGCGCTGCGCACCGAGCCGGTGCCCAGCGCCCTGCGGAACCTCGACGACGAGGACGACCGCAGGCCGGGCGACCGGCGGGGACGGCCCGGCCCCTCGCTCACCGTGCTCCCCGGAAGCGCGCCGGGCGCCGACGCGGACGCGCCGTCGCCGCAGCCGGGCTCCTCGCCCGCGCAGGGCGGCGCTCGGAAGCCACCGCAGCCGGTGACCAACGGCACCTACCGCGGGCTGCCGCGGCGCGTGCGCCAGGCGAGCCTCGCCCCACAGCTGCGCAACAGGTCCACACCGCTCTCCGCGCCCCCGCCGGAGCGCGTTCCGGAACGCTCACCGGACGAGGCGCGGGCTCTGTTCTCCGCCTTCCAGCAGGGAGTGCGGAGAGGGCGTCTCGACTCGGAGCGTCACGCTGACGAGCAGGAGCCCAACGACGATGTGGCGAACCAGATCACTGCCGAGAAGGGTACGGAATGACGGGCAAAACGACGTCGAACGGCGAACTCAACTGGCTGCTGGACGATCTCATCAGTAGAGTCGGCGCCGTCCGTCAAGCGGTGATCCTTTCCACCGACGGGCTCCTGGTCGGCTCCTCACAAGGGCTCAGCCAAGAGGACGCCGAGCACCTGTCCGCGGTGGCGGCCGGGTTCCAGAGCCTCGCCCGCGGTGCCGGACGGCACTTCAACGGCGGCGAGGTACGCCAGACCATCGTCGAGATGGAGTCGGCGTTCCTGTTCGTGACCGCGGCCGGCCAGAACACCTGCCTCGCCGTACTCGCCGAGGCCGACGCCGACGTGGGCCAGATCGCGTACGAGATGGCCATGCTGGTGAAGCGTGTCGGACAGCACCTCTCAACCAACCCCCGGGGGACCCAGTCGTGAAGAAGCCGGAGTGGCTGGACGAAGACGCAGGGCCGGTGGTTCGCCCATTCGCCCTGATCCGCGGTCGTACCAGATCCTCCGGCGATAACTTCGATCTCATCGCCGTGGTGGTCCCGACCGGTGCCTCGGCACCGCCCGAGGCCATCATCGGCCCAGAACAGCACCGAATCCTGGAGCTCGCCGAGGAGGGGGTGACGGTCGCCGAGGTCGCGTCCGAACTCGACCTCCCCCTCGGCGTGGTCCGGGTTTTGCTTGGCGACCTGAAGGACCACGGCCTCATCGAGGTCCGCCCGCCGGCTCAGGTCTCGCCGCTGCCCAGCGAGCGTATTCTCAAGGAAGTGATCCATGGCCTCCGCGCCCTATGACGACCCGGTGGCCCTGAAGATCCTCATCGCCGGAGGCTTCGGGGTCGGCAAGACGACACTGGTCGGCTCGGTCAGCGAGATCCGCCCGCTGCGCACCGAAGAGCTGCTCTCCGACCGGAGCATCGGCGTCGACGACACCGAGGGCGTCGACAACAAGACGACCACCACGGTCGCGATGGACTTCGGCCGCATCACCATCCGCGACGGCCTGGTGGTCTACCTGTTCGGCACGCCCGGCCAGCACCGGTTCTGGTTCATGTGGGACGAGCTCGCGTACGGCGCGCTCGGCGCGGTGGTGCTCGCCGACACCCGGCGGCTCACCGACTGCTTCCCCTCGATCGACTACTTCGAGCAGCGCGGCACCCCGTTCATCGTCGCCGTCAACTGCTTCGACGGCGCCGAGGTGCACGACCCGGAGAACGTGCGCATCGCCCTCGACCTCGACCCGGACGTCCCCGTGATGAACTGCGACGTCCGCCGCCGCGCCTCCGCCAAGACGGTCCTGATCACCCTGGTCGAGCACGCCCTGCGCACCCTCACCGCCAACGCCGGCTGACCCTCCGGCCGGGCCCCCTTGGCGGCCGCGGGCTCACCCGCCCTGCGGCTTTCGAAGGCCACGCCCTCGCCCGGCCGGACGGGTCACCCATGCTCGTCGTACGGCCTTCGGCCCTGATTGGCCGCACGTTGGCCCGCACAGCCGCGTCCGGTCGGCCATCGCCCTTCGCCCATCCGGCTCGACCGCGGCGGGCCCACAAGGCCCCACCGCCGCGCCGTACCGGCCCACCTTTCGTACGGGCGGGTGGGCATTTGGTTCTGAGCCGCCTTGGGTACGGCCATGCCCCCTGTGGGGACCTCCCGCTTGCTCACCGTCCGCCGCCGGCGATCGGCCTATGGCCGCGCCTGTGTGGCCGCCGACGGCTTCACGACCACCGTTCCAGAGCGGCCTCCGGCCCATCCCACCATGTGCTCGCGGGTCGACCACCAGCACACGTCAGGCACGCAGCCGACGGCCGCAGCGGGCCGTTGACGGCCTGCGGCCTGCCGAGGGCTCGGCCTGATGGAGCCTTGGCCGCTCGGCCCTGGCGGCCGGCCGTACCTCTCAGTGGCTCTGGTCGCCGTTGAGGACCCGCGAGACCCACTCCAGCGAGCCGGTGCGGAGGATCTCGTCGGCGAGCCGCTTGGCCGTGGTCGTGGTGAGCGCGGCGAGCGAGCTGTCGATCCACGGCTGCACGTTCTGGTTCCCCTGCTCGCGGTACTCCACCGCCTGGATCAGGCACTCGAGCTTGTCGGCGTCCCGCGCGCAGATCGCCTCCAGGCTCGCCTTCTCCTCGTACTCGGCCACCGCGTCCTGGATCATGCGCGCCACCGGCTCGGGCACGTCCCGCACCTGCTCGGCCGTGACCTCGGGGTTGGGCACCGCCGTCAGGTACCGCTTGCCGAGGTACGGGATGTCGGTCGTCCGTGTCTCCTGGGTGTCATGGAACAGGCTCATGAAGGCGGCACGCTCCGGATCGGCGCCCTCCAGCGACGCGATCACACTCGCGATCACCGCGGCCCGGAAGCTGTGGTCGGCCACGCTCTCCGGACTCGTCACGCCCGCCACCAGCCAGCCGGTCCGCTTGTACCGCTTGAGCAGACCGAGCTCGTACAGCAGGCCTGCCAGCCCGGCCATCTCCTGCTCCATGCGAATCACTCCAGCCTCGTCGACCACAAGCGATGACGTGCGAGATAGATGCCCCCGCTGCCACCGCCCCCAACCCGTCCCACCCGGGCGATCGCGAACCCCCACGCTCCCGCCCGTACCCCTCGATTTGCCGTCTCCCCGCGGAGGCAATAAGCTCTCACTGCGATCGGCGGACGTGCTAGCCTAGGTCTCGACCAAGGCGAAGCCGCAGGTCAACAACTCTATACAGGCGGCCGTAGCTCAATGGATAGAGC
The DNA here is from genome assembly GCF_006716785.1 of Thermopolyspora flexuosa. Lineage (NCBI taxonomy): Bacteria > Bacillati > Actinomycetota > Actinomycetes > Streptosporangiales > Streptosporangiaceae > Thermopolyspora > Thermopolyspora flexuosa. Next base: position 5,213,860 of record NZ_VFPQ01000001.1, read on the forward strand.
ATCTGACTACGGATCAGAAGGTTAGGGGTTCGAGTCCTCTCGGCCGCGCGCGGATCAAAAGCCACTTCCGATCTTCGGAGGTGGCTTTTGAAGCTTGTACGGCGGCAGGTACGGCAACGGCCTCGAGTGCCGTGCCGCTCCAGGGCGATCATTGAGCCGCGTAAGTGCCCACGCGAACATTGGGAAATTCCAGCGCGAACCGCCCGCCACTCTCCGGAGTCGATCGGCAGGTTATCGGGCGTCCGAGGTCATCATTCCGGCTACATCGGGTTTTCGAGCGACCGTACCCGGCGTCGGGGTCAGGTCGTTTCATTCAGGTAGGTCAGCACGGCCAGGACGCGGCGGTGGTCGTCGTCGGACGGGGGTAGGCCGAGCTTGGCGAAGATGTTGTTGATGTGCTTGCTCACCGCCTTCTCCGTGATGACCAGGCGGGCGGCGATGGCGCTGTTGGAGCGGCCTTCGGCCATGACGGCGAGGACCTCGCGTTCCCGTGGGGTGAGCGCGGAGAGCCGGTTGCGCCCGCGGCCGGCGGTGAGGAGCCGGGCGACGACCTCGGGGTCCATGACCGTGCCGCCCGATGCGACCTGGCGGACCGCGGACACGAAGTCGCGGACGTCGCCGACACGGTCCTTGAGGAGGTAGCCGACACCGCCGGATCGGTCGGACAGGAGTTCGGCCGCGTAGAGGTGCTCGACGTACTGGGACAGGATCAGTACGGGCAGGCCGGGAACCCTGCGGCGGGCCTGCAGGGCGGCACGCAGGCCCTCGTCGGTGAAGGTGGGCGGGAGCCGTACGTCGACGACCGCGACGTCCGGGCGGATCTCCACCAGGCGGTCGGCGAGGTCGGTGCCGTCCGCGACGGTGGCCACGACCTCGAAGCCGTACGCGGTGAGCATCCGGGTCAGGCCGTCCCGGAGCAGGGCGAGGTCCTCGGCGATCAGGACACGCACGGCAGCTCCGCCTCCACGATCGTCGGGCCGCCGACCGGGCTGGTGACGCGCAGCGTGCCGTCGAAGGCGGCCAGGCGGCGTTCCACGCCGCGCAGGCCGGAGCCGCGCCGCGGGTCGGCGCCGCCGCGGCCGTCGTCCTCGACGCGCAACACCAGCCGGTCGCCGAGGTCCCTGACGGTGATGATGATGCGCGATGCCCCGCTGTGTTTCACCGCGTTCGTCATGGCCTCCACCATCGTGAAGTACGCGGCCGACTCCAGCGGCGGCGCGAGCCGGCGGTCCAGGCGGATGTCGAGGTCGACGGGTACGGCGCTGCTCATCGCCAGCGAGCGTAGTGCGCCCTCGATGCCGCGGTCGGCGAGCAGCGGCGGGTGGATGCCGCGCACCAGGTCGCGCAGCTCGGTCAGGGCGGTGTGCGCGCCCTGCCGCGCGTCGGCGATCAGGGCCTTGGCGGCCTGCGGGTCCTGGTCGAGCAGGTCCTCGGCCATGCCGAGGTTCATGGTCAGGGCGACGAGCCGGGCCTGGGCGCCGTCGTGCAGGTCGCGTTCGATGCGGCGCAGCTCGGCGGCGGAGGCGTCCACGGCCTCCGACCTGGTCCGGGTCAGCCGTTCCACGCGCGCGGCGAGCTGCGCCTTCTGGGTCGGGGCGAGCAGCCACCGGCAGTACCGCCGCTCCAGCTCGACCGCCGGGCCGGGGGCGCGCAGGCCCAGGAAGAGCGCGAGCGCGGCGGCCAGGGTGGCGAGCAGGGCGGAGCCCGGGCCGGTGATCGGCATGCCCAGGTACTCGGCGTCGGGGAACTGTCCGATCGCCCACAGCCCGGCGGTGAGGACGCCCTGTACGCCGCTGAGCCACAGGAGCGCGCCGATCACCGCCAGGAAGAGCTGCCCGGGGAGGGCGACCCACAGCAGGTCGCGGGCGGTGGCCGGGGTGCCCAGGATGGTGAGGACCTTGGCCAGGGTGCCGTCCGGCATCGGCGGGTACGGCGAGCCGGGTTCGACCCCGACCCTGGCCCGCTGGAAATCGGCCAGCCGCCGGTTCAGCTCGACCGCCTTGACGAACAGCGGCAGCCCGCCGACCAGGCACGCCACCGCGCCGAGGAGGACCAGGACGAACACGCCGTACCCGGCGAGCGCGACGCCCAAGCTGATCACGAGGTGGCGGACCCGGCACGGCCAGGTGCCGCCGCGCGTCTCGGCGCCCATCATCGCCTCCGCGACGGGGTCGGGGCGGCCGGATGGAGGGCGTGCGGGGAATCCGTCACGGGCCACATGGCTGTGACTCTAAAGCGGGACGCCGCGGTGGGTGGAGGGTGTGCGCACGCCGATCCGAGGTGGTGCCTGCACCACCATCGATTGGCGGTGCCGCACCATCGAGACGACACGGTCGCCGCCCGTAGCGTTCCGGGCATGATCTCGATTCGCGACATCCGGCGTTCTCGTTCCCTTCGCCGCCGTGCCGGGCTCCTCGGCACCGCCGTACTGGCGACCCTCACCGTGACCGCGGCCCCTGCGGCCTCCGCCGTACCCGCGGCCGAGCGGCACGCCACCGCGTCCGATTCCGTCGACGTCGTCCAGCGGGGGCTGGACAGGCTCGTCGGCAAGTACGGGTTCCCCGCCGCGCT